>JAIYAP010000076.1 GCA_027488935.1 Saprospiraceae bacterium
CCTCACTCCTCACTCCTCACTCCTCACTCATCACTCCTCACTCCTCACTCCTCACTCCTCACTCATCACTCCTCACTCCTCACTCCTCACTCATCACTAAAAATGACAAACCTTTCCCTCGGCCAGCGCATTCTAGTCGGCTCATTTAGAAGCATCAACAAGGTAGTAGCCTGGCATCGGTTGCCCAAGTGGCTCGGTGTGGTAAACCTCATTGCCTTTCGCAGTGAGTTGCGGGCAAAAAACCTGCACGATACCTATCCAGATCCGAATGCGCTAGGGGATCTGAAAACCTGCCCTTTTCACGACCCGCGCTATTTGACGGCACGCCATTCGGATGGGAAATTTAATGATGATGAAAAACCGTTGATGGGTTGCTCGGGCATGCGTTTTGGCCGAAATGTGCCGCGGGAGTACACCAAAGCACCTACCCACGAGGAATTGATGACGCCCAATCCGCGGATAATTAGTGAACGTTTGCTGGCCCGGGACGAATTTAAACCTGCGACGATCCTCAATTTGCTGGCCGCTGCCTGGATTCAATTTCAGGTGCACGATTGGGTGGGGCACTATGAAAGTACCGAAGAACTGGAAATTCCATTACCGGAAGGAGATACCTGGAGCGATCCAACCATGAAGTTGTTTCGGACGCAACCCGATGAACCCCTGCATGAAATAGATAAAACGCATCCGGTATATCAAAATAAAAATACCCATTGGTGGGATGGCTCTCAGATTTATGGATCGACGGAAGCCCAAACGGAAATTCTGCGCGGTAAATCGCCCGATGGCAAATTGATCATGGAAGAAGGCTCGGAGGATGTGTTTTTGCCCCGCGATGAACGTGGCATTCCGGTAACCGGTTTTAACGACAACTGGTGGTTGGGCCTCGAGTTGTTGCATACCTTGTTTGCGCAGGAGCACAACGCGATTTGTGATGCCTTGCGCAAAGAACATCCAGAGTGGACGGGCGATCAATTGTTTGATAAAGCACGCCTGGTAAATACGGCTTTAATGGCAAAAATTCATACCGTGGAGTGGACGCCCGGCATTTTGGCGCATCCTGTACTGGATATCGGTATGAATGCCAACTGGTGGGGATTGATGGGCGAACGGTTGTATAAAATGCTGGGACGCATCTCCAAAGCGGAAACAATCAGCGGTATTCCAAGTTCGGGCGTGGAGCACCATGGCGCACCCTATTCTTTAACGGAAGAATTTGTATCCGTATATCGTTTGCATTCTTTGTTGCCAGATGATATTAAATTTTATGATGTTCAAACCGGGGAGTATCGCAGTACCCATGTGATGAACGATGTTGCCTTCGAGCGCGCGCGTACGCCTTTGCGCGATGGATTGACATTTTCCGATGTTTTTTACTCCTTTGGTGTGGCCTATCCGGGGGCAATTACGATCCGCAATTTCCCGAATTTCTTGCGCGACCTGCGCACGCCCGATGGCAAACATTTGGATATGGCAGCGGTGGATATTTTGCGCGATCGCGAGCGTTCGGTGCCGCGTTACAACGAATTCCGCCGTCTTTTTCACATGAAACCCGCCGAATCGTTCGAGGAATTGACCGGTGGAAACCTGGAAATCGCCCAGGAAGTGCGGGAAGTATATGGCGGCGATATCGAAAAAGTGGATCTATTGGTGGGAACCTTGTGCGAGCCGCTGCCCAAAGGATTCGGTTTTAGCGACACGGCATTCCGGGTGTTTATCCTGATGGCCTCCCGCCGTTTGAAAAGCGACCGCTTTATTGCAGGCAATTTCAACAAACAGGTGTACACCGAAACCGGCTTCAACTGGGTGCAAAACAATACCATGAAGGATGTTTTGCTGCGGCACTTCCCGGATTTGGAACCTTCTTTGCGCAAGGTGAAAAACGCTTTTGCGCCTTGGGATAAGGTCTAACGAAGTAGTTTATACAACCTTACTAGACATTTTTATTTCGCGCAGATTTTACACAGAAAAAAAAGCACAGATTTTACACAGAAAAATCTGTGTAGCATCTGGTGCGAAACGCTAGGCATCGAATTTGGAAATTTCGCGTAAAAAGTCGTCTTTCTTTCGACGCGAAATTTCCACTTTTGAGCCATCCTTCATTTCCACATAGCCGCCATCGGTTTTAAGGTAGCGGCTTATTTGGTCCATGTTGATCAAGTGCGAATGATGCACGCGAAAGAAATTTTGTTTGGGTAAAATAGCTTCAAAATGACCCATGGTGCGTGAAATGAGCAGTTTTTCGCGATTTACCATATAAAAAGTGGTGTAATTGGAATCCGATTCCAGGCGAACAATATCGGCCACCTGAATAAATTGGAGCCCTTCGCCGATGGGCAGCGCAATCCGTTGAGGCTCTGCTTTTTGCACTTGTTGAAAAAGGCGCTCCAGGGCGCTTAAATCGGGGTGCGTGCTTGCATGCATACGTTCCCGCACCTTGGCAACGGCGGCCTCCAGCTCATCCAGGTCAATGGGCTTCAGCAAATAATCGACCGCCGAAACTTTAAAAGCCTGTAAAGCATATTGGTCGTAAGCGGTGCTAAAAATGACCGAAAAGTTAAATTTTCCCAGTTTTTCCAGCAATTCAAATCCCGTCATGTGGGGCATCTGAATGTCTAAAAATAGCAGATCAGGGGTAATTGTGCGCAATTGCTCCAGCCCATGTTGCGCGTCATTGGCCGTTGCGATCACCTCCACATCCGGACAAGTCATCCGCAACATATTCGTCAGCGCTTCGGTGGCATTGGGTTCGTCGTCGATGAGCATTGCTGTCATTGGAATATTAGGTTTTGGATGGTGAAATAATGCCAGGGTTGTGTACAAGTGGGATCCGCACAATTACCCTGGTTCCAATTGCATCGCCATGTGCATCTTTTAGGTCTTGAAAGGCAAAACTAATATCGTTTTTCAGTTCCGCATTGAGCAAATCCAGGCGATTTCGAATATTGCTTAGTCTGGTAGAACGGTGGTGTTTCACCCGGTTTTTTTCTATCATAGAGGCGTTATCCCGGCCCACTCCATTGTCTTCAATGACACAAATTAGAGTATCGTCGCCCGATTTTTCGAAACTTAACAGCAATTTGCCCGGACCTTCCTTGTGCATGAGTCCATGCCAAATCGCATTTTCGATATGCGGCTGAATGAGCATGCCAGGAATAGCGATGGATTCGGAGTTCAGGCTTGGATCTATTTGAATATCAACAGAAAAGCGTTGGTTAAAGCGCAGGGCTTCCATTTCGATGTAATAGCGCAGGAGTTCTATTTCCCGGGCAAGTGGCACCAGGGGCAGTTCTGAATTTTCGAGAATCAGCCGCATCAGCCGGGCAAATTTTGTGAGATACCGGCTGGCTTCCCGAGTGTCATTTTTCAAAATAAAATTTTGTACCGAATTGAGCGCATTAAACACAAAATGCGGATTCATTTGCGCCCGCAGCGCCCGCATTTCCAGGTCGGCCAATTGTTGTTGCACCTTTGCTTTTTCGGCCTCCCGCGCCGCTGCACGCCCGATTTGTCGTTGATAAAGCCACCAGGTAAGGACCGCCAAAACCCCTAATAAACTCAATTGAAAGGTCCAGGTAAGCCACCAGGGCGGATAAATTCGCACAGCGAGGGTAGCAGTTGCGTCGCTCCAGATACCATCGCTGTTGGCAGTACGGGCCTGAAAAACATAGTTTCCCGGTGCAAGGTTGAGGAAATTGGCAAAATGATCTACTCCGGTTTCTTTCCAGTTGGCCGCTTTGCCTTCACGTTCCATGCTGTATTGAAAGCGCTCCTTGGTATTGCTGCTAAAATGAAGGCCTGTAAATTCAATCCGTAGGTCATTTTGATTGTAAGGAAGGTATATTTTGCCGTTTTCGGGCAGTTGTATGGCATTTTCGGATACTTTGATGGCCGTAATAAATGTGGGGCCTGCTTCCGGTGCTTTCCCGATTTTATCTGGCTCAAACAAGCACAATCCGCGGTCGGTAGAAACAAAAAGAATATTTTGCGCAGTATCAATCAGTTCTACATTTAAAATAACATTGGATAACAATCCGTCTGTTTGGTAAAAGGTGCGCAATTTTTTGTTTTGGCCATCATAGCGGCTTAATCCGAAAGACGTCGCCAGCCATATATAGCCGTCGCGATCTATGCACATACCGGATGGATTATTAGTAACCAGCCCGTTTTCTTTGCCGAAGGGCTGTACCACGCGGGTGGCCATGTTCATGATAAACCAGCGCTGTTGGGCATAAATCCACAAATTTCCATGCAAATCAGCCAGCAATCTACTTGCTTTTGAGCACTGAATACCCGGAGGACAAATGGGTTCTACTTTTTCAAAAACGCCGGTTGCACGGCGGTAACAGACCAAATACTTTTCTTCTGCGCCAAAACCAAACCAAATATCGTTAGTCGGGCTTTCCGTACAGCAGGTAGCCGATTTTATGGGATAAGGCGCATTGGGTCCGATACTGGGGAAATGTAGCAGTTTTCGAAGTCGGGTATCAAAGCAGGCTACCCCATTGTTGAGCACGCGCGCCCAAATATATCCGTAATGATCGCGGTAAATAAATCGCTCATCCATAATGTTCAGTTCGGGCATACGTTGGTGCAAGGGGCCATTCCGATTGTGTACAGGATCATACCAATATAGCCCATCCAGCGTGTTGATCCACATTGTATCGCCCCCAAATGGGGCAAATTCGGATACATACGCATAGCCATTAAATGGATTTGTAACCACAGGACCTTGCACCCCGCGATTTGATTTGGGCATGCTGTACAAACCGCCATTGGGGCTGCTCACCACCCATTTGTCTTTAAAGGGCATGCAGGAAAACGAAAACCATTCCTCGGAGACCTTCATCTTTGCCATCGTTTCTTTGTGCGCAGCATTTAATGCGGTCATTTCCGTGGTGGGCAAGGCATTCAAATGTACAAGGTAAATGCCTTCGAAACGCGGACAAAGCCAAAGGTTGCCATCGCGATCCAGAAAGTTTAAAATGGATTTACCGTCTGGTGAGGAAGATTTCCAGGGTGGCAAATCGGTTGTTTGGCCATTTTGAAGGTTTAAAAGGAGGGTAGAACCAAAAAAACGCTGCAACAACAGTAAACTATCCGGCAGTAAAAAAGGAAGGTAAAACTGCTCCGTTTTTTGGCTGCTGTTCCAAATGTGTGTGCCTTCATATTTTTTTGTCAGGGTAAGCGTTTGCCAATTAAACGCAAAAACACTCCACGGACTTTGGGTGCCCATCGTAGTGAACCAGCAGGTATTGGGCCAATCATTGTAAATGCAGGTTGGCGTGTACGATGAATCCAAACAGGCATAGGCAGGTTCCAAAATATGCAGCGGAACCGTTTTATTCGATTGAAAATCAATGATTTGCCATGGAGTATATTTCGGGTGCTCAGACCGGATAAACTTTACCGCCACCCTGCTGTCTGGCAACTCTAAAAAGTCGCGTGCAAAAAAAAGCGGTGATTTTTCTGTGAAGTCTGGTTGGTAATATGCGTGTAGCAGTTGCAATTGTTGATCCAACACATACACTCCATTGGCATTGGCTACCCAAATCTCGCCATGGTGTGTTTTAAATAGTTTCCATATGGATTCAGTGGATCGTGGATGTTCAGGAGGTACCGGTAATGCTATTTTAGAATAAATCTGTGTGCGCGTTTGTAATACACAGAGACCCTCCGAAGTGCCAATTAATAGCTGGTTTTGGGGCAGGGCAACAATTTGGGTTACGTGATCGCTCAATAACCCATTTCCATCCGCCCGCTGGAAAAAATTGGTAAAGCGCTTTCCATCAAAACGACACAAGCCTTCCTCCGTTCCAAGCCAAATAAACCCATCATCGTCTTGCGCGATTGCGCTGACCGAATTATTGGAAAGCCCCTGCTCCATCGTAAAATGCTGGTAACGGGAAAACGTTTGTTGTATTTCAGATACGGATGTTTGAGCAAAACAAGGCAACACCGCCAGCCAAAGCAGTCCAAAAAAAATCAATCCTTGTTTTTTAAAATCCTGATGCATAACCTGATGTGCCTGAAAGTTCAAAGGTAGCAGATTACGCAGAAAGGCTTTCTACCACTTACGCAATCACAGGTTCCACTTGCACATTGCAGATCAGGATTAGCCCTTCAAAAATGCTACTAATCCGGGGAAATAATGCGTTTGATCGTCCCACATGCTCATGTGACTGCCATCCGGGCACAATAAAAACTGTCCGTTTGGAAACTGTTTGGCCATCCACGCCATGTAGGCAGGATCCATGCTATCATGGGTTGCGCCAATCACCAAGGTGCGGGTTTTGATGTTTTTCAATTCCGCACTCACGTCCCATTTTTCCAGTTTACCGGAAATGCCAAATTCGCTGGGGCCTTGCATAGTGACATAAATTTCCTGGTTTACCCGGGAAAAATTGCGATTCACCGCATCTGGCCATTGTGCTGATGGGCGGCGTAAAATATGTTTTTCGTAAAAATTAGGCGTCAGCAATCCCATGTATTGTGGATTGGCAAAGTCCTTTTTCGCTTCCAGATCTTGAATGGTTTTGAGCACCACAGGGTCCATTTGTTTGCCCAACACCGAATCGGCATATTGGCCATATTTTGGACAACTGGCCATCATATTACTTATAATCAGGCCTTTTATATTGTCCTGGTATTTCAGGGCATATTGCATGGCTAAAATTCCGCCCCAGGAATGTCCCAGCAGGTAAAAATTGTCTTTATTTAGTCCCAAGGCCACCCGCACTTGTTCTACTTCTTCCACAAAACGGGATAAATCCCACAGTGAAGTGTCTTTAGGCTGGTCGGAAAACGCAGAGCCCAATTGGTCATAATAGATAAATTCAATGCCTTCCTGGGGTAAAAAGCTCTCAAACGATTCAAAATACTCATGCGTACACGCGGGCCCGCCGTGCAGGAGCAACACCTTGGTGGTCGGGTTATTGCCAAAACGTTTGGTCCAAACCTTGAAGCTGCCTTTGGGTGTTTGAATCGGTATCAGGCGCACACCGCCCGTAAGCACACCAGTATCAGGGCTTGAAAAGTAGGATTTCAAGGCATTTGTAGCAGGTTGGGCAGGTTGACAGGCATTGGCTAAGAAGATAATTAGCAGCAGGAAGGATAGGATGCGCATAAAATGTTGGATTTTAACGTGTAAAGTAAGTAACAACATCAAACAATCAAAAAAAATCGGGGGTTTATCAAAATAAACTATATTTTTGTTTCTGTAAATCCTTAAATTTAAAGAAAAAAGGAAATGAATATTGTTGAGTTTATGAACACATTCCGAGGGGTGCCCGTTTTTTCAATCCGGGAGATTGCTAAATTATTTCCCGACTTTGACCAGGATAACCTGGTATATTGGCAAAAAAAGGGTTATTTGGTGCGTATTCGAAATGGCTGGTATAGTTTGAAAGGGTCCATTCAGGATCTGCCAGATGCGTATTTTGTAGCAAACAAGATTTATTCCCCATCTTATATTGCACTTGAATCCGCTTTGTCATTTTACGGTTGGATTCCAGAAGGCGTTTTTACCACAACGTCGATCTCTACGCAAAAAACAAACGTATTTGATACACCTGTTGGTCGATTCCGGTATACCAACATCAAACCCTCCCTGTTTTTTGGATACAAATTGCTTCAAGTAAACGGGAGCGGTGTAAAAGTTGCTGATCCTGAAAAAGCCTTGCTTGATTTTATTTACTTTCATCCCAAGATTGCTGATCTCGTTGAATTTGAAGGTTTTAGATTTAATTTAGCCCAAATGCAAATGGATTTGGATTTTGATAAACTACACCAATATGAAACAATTTTCAATTCAAAAGTTGTTTCAGAACGTCTAAATAAAATAATCAACTTTTTTGAATATGCTTAAACTAAATGAAATACTACAAGCATATCCCGAGCCGCTTCGAATCCATCGAAGCTTCATTTTGCGTGAATATTTGCAGTATAAAATTTTGGAAATTTTATTCGACGGCCCTTTTGCCTCTAAATTTTGTTTTTTAGGTGGTACTTGTTTACGGTTAGTGCATAACAATACGCGATTTTCTGAAGATTTAGACTTTGATAACTTTCAAATTTCAATACCCTTATTTTCTGAAGTATCAGAAAACATTAAGAACAGATTGGAGAAAGAAGGTTACCAGGTTGAAATGAAGCAAATAATCAAAGGGGCGTATCATTGCTATATTCGTTTTCCAGGCCTTTTGTTTGATCAGGGATTAAGTGGATACCGGGAAGAAAAAATATTAATACAGCTGGATACAGAGCCACAATACTTTGATTTTAAACCAGATACATTTATTTTAAATAAATTTGATGTTACTACGCGCATATTTACGACCCCGCTGGATTTATTGCTGGCACAGAAGTTTACTGCATTGTGTTTGCGGAAAAAAAGCAAAGGACGCGACTTTTTTGATATCGTGTTTTTGCTTTCTAAATCCGTTAAACCCAATTATGCCTATCTAAAAATGAAACTGGATGTTTCTAATGCTTCGCAACTCCTGGAAAAAGTCAAGAATTTATGTGCAAATATCGACCTTGAGGAAATGGTGATGGATGTCCGTTCTTTTCTATTTAATCCAACGGATGAAAAAAAGATAAGACTGTTCTTATCCATCCTTGAGCAGTCAGATTTAGGTTAAAAGATAAATTGTTTCCAAAAATCCTTAAATTGCGGGAAAAATAGAATCAAAAAATCAAGGTTTGTACTTCTGCACCGAAGAATTCACGATTTTCCACGCACCCTCCACCTTTTCCATCCCACGAAATTCATGGAAAAAGGAGACCGTTCCATCTGGCAACGCACTTTTTTGATCCAACGTAGCCCAGGCAACCGTTCCGTGCGCTTTAATGACCACATTGGAATAGGTATTCACTGCAAAATCCGGTTTCGATTGCAAAAGCTGCGGATTCGTGGGTGAAAGTTGTTCGCTGCCCAATAGCACGGTGATTGCAGGTTCCGAGTAAACCATGCGGGCATCCGGGGTTACGTGCCAATATGCTAAAAAAGCGGTGCGATCCGCATTGAAATGGTAGGCTTTGCTTTCTGCTTCAATTACTTGACGAATGGCTGCTTCTTCGGTTTGAGCCATTGCGTTTTGGCATAGAAAGAGGAACAAAAAAATGGATAATTGCAAGTATTTCATGGCTATAGCGTAAGTTTAATCAATGATACGAAGTCCGGCCCGCAAGGTTTCCAAAACAAAATCAATTTCGGATTTTGTGACTACCAAAGCAGGCTTCAAATTTAAAATATTACCCTGAATGAGTTTAAATGAAATGCCGCGATTCATACAAAAATTCATGAGCGCCTGGGCCTGGTCGAACGCCCGGACTTTGGTTTTGCGGTCCAGGACTAAATCCAGCGAAAGGTTCATGCCTAGGCCGCTTACGTTGCCCACACGTTCAAATTCTGCTTGCAGTGCTTCCAGGCCAGCCCTAAAATGTGCGCCCATGCTCGCTGCATAGGTCACCAATTGGTTGTTTTCCACATAGTCAATCATAGCTTTTGCAACCGCCGCACAAAACGGACTTTTTTCGTGGGTATAATGCCCGATGGATTTATGCTCCAGGATATTGAGGTCTTCGCGGCCAATGATACCCGCAAAAGGGACAATCCCACCGCCAAAACCTTTGCCCACCACGATAATATCGGGTGTGACAAAATGTTCGGCGGCAAACATTTTACCCGTACGTCCAAATGCCGTGTAAATTTCATCAAAAATCAACAAAATACCGTGTTCGGTACAGAGTTGTTTTACCTGCTCCCAATAATATCGGGTTGGTACGGTGGAATTGTAAAAAATAGGTTCCGTAATCAAGGCCGCGATTTCTGAATTAAATTCCAGTTGCACTTTAAGCTGCCGAATGTATTCATCATCAATCTGTTGCTGATCGGTCCAGCCCCACGGATTGCGGTAATAATCGGGCAATTCGAGGTGTATTGCGCCGGGCATCATGGGCCCAAGTCCTGCGCGAAAGTGTGGGTCGGCGCCAATGGACACCGCTTGAAAGCCTGCGCCATGAAACGTGCCATAATAGGAGAGCGTTTTCCATTTGCCGGTGTAATGTTTCGCAAGCATGGTTGCCATTTCAATGGCTTCCGAGCCGCCCGGGCAAAATAGCACCCGATTGAGCGTATCGGGCGCGAGGCTGGCCAGTTTTTCCGCCAGTTCGACCGCGGGCAAATTGGTAAAACGCCTAGGAGCAAACGTGAGGGCTGCATCAATTTGGTCTTTGATGGCCTGAATCAAATCGGGGTTGTTGTAACCCACCGTATGCACCCCGTTGCCATGTAAATCCAGGTATTGGTTGCCCGCGCCATCGTACAAATAAGCGCCTTCTGCCTTGACCACCGTATTAAAAACCGGAGAGGAAAGGGTTTGGTGGTAAAATACCTGCGCATCGCGGGCTAATAAATCGCGGGTGAAGTCGGATTCCTGAAGTTCGTTAAACAGAAAACGGTTGTTTTCGCCTTGGTTGACCGCTTGTTGCATGGATGGGTGAAATTTTCCCGCTAAGGTACCTTGGTGAAGAAGTTATCACAAATATCCGTGCCGCTTTCATTGAATTCAATTTGGGTTAACTTATTTTTTCCGAATAAAATAATTGTCACACCCGTCTACATACCCGTCTGCAAACTCCACACGATCATCACAAAAAAGTACAATACCCCTTAATTGTCCCACACTGGGTACGGTTTCCAAGGTGAAACCACCAAAATTAGTTGGTATAAAATGCCAGCTGGCAGTATCTGTATTGATTCCGTCTTGTCGCGTAATCAGGGTATGATCCGCTTTAAATTCGACAGAAAAACCTTTATAAGTATCGAAACTTTCTATCTTGGTTTTGAAATAACAACCAATAAATTGCCAGTTCCAGGTACCAATCAGTGCTTGATCCATTTTGGTACTGTCCCAACTTATGAGGTTGTGGCACTCGTATAAACCGCTGAAATCGTCCACATTTGTAGGGTCTGGCGATTTTTTACAAGAAAACAGGCTCCATTGCAATGAAATCATCAAAAGGACAACCCAAATACTCCATTTTTTATACGTCATGATTTTAGTTTTAGTCGTTAACTAATATCTTTAATACGCAAATATAGGGTAAAGGTTGGGCCAGCTGCTCCAAAACTTATCGGCGTTGTCTGCCCCCAGGAGGAGGTCCCATTTGTTTTACGGCTTCCCCAATGATCGAATCAAATTTCTGTTGTTGATCTGGACGACAAATTGCGCGGAGGGCTCGGAAATGCTCAAACGTATAGAGTTCCATTGCTTTTTGACGTATCGAGATGGAGTCGGCTATTTCGAACATTCGAACAGAGTCGACCACGGGTGTGGCCAATAAGTCAAACAACCGTTTGTGGCGTGCATTCAATTCCTGCTGATATGCCCGTGTTTTTTGCTGATGTTCCTCCCGTATTTTAGTATAGGCAATTTGTTGTTGTTCATCCAGTTGCAGGGTCTCTACCAGGTATTTTCCAGGTCCACCTTTTGGCCTTGGCGGACCGGCAAACCAGAAAAAGGCAAGGGTGCTAAGATTTATAAGTAGCAGAGCGCCAATCAGGAATTTTAAAAATCGAGTGTTTTCCATGGCATTTGAATTCGGTTAGGAAGGAAAGGGCTTAGATCTCAACAGGTTTTAAAAAACCAAAATATTCGGTTGCGAACACCCCTGCCGGATTTGGCCGACCGGCAAATTGTTGTTTCATTTTGATGCAAGTCATTACATTAACAAACAGCAACAAGGCAATGCTCGCAGCGACCATCCAGCGCTGTTGGGGCGTCATACGGATGCGCAAGGCGTTTTGGCGGGGCGCATTTTGGCGGTCGAGGATACGCGTGTACAAATCGGCCGGTGGTGTGGCCCGCTCTATTCCATCCAGGGAATTGAGCGCGGCATCGATCCAATTTTCTTTAGTGTGTGTGTGCATGTTGATTAGATGATTCAATTAAATTGAAAAAGCGGCTAGGGTTTGAGATTTTCATAATAGTCGCCCAATAATTTGCGCAATTGTTGTTTTGCGCGAAACATCAGGGATTCTACGGATGAAAGCGACACCTGCATAATTTCTGCAATTTCCTGGTAGCTTTGGTCTTCCAATTTGTGCAGAATAAACGCAGTTTTTTGTTTTTCAGGCAATTGTTCAATGGCTTTAAACAAATATTGGGCGTGTTCTTTTTGTTCCATGATTACACCCGGATGTTGAAAATGCGGCGGATCAATGGCTAATTGATTATTCCCGGGTTCGTTCAAACTTTGCACATAAGCAAAGCGTTTTTTGCGTTTGCGGCTGCGCAGAAGTTCGAGTGATTTGGTCACGGCAATGCGGTACATCCAGGTTGACAGTTTCGATTCTGCTTTAAACTGGTGAATCGATTGAAAAACCTGCACAAAAACCTCCTGCGTTATGTCTTCAGCATCTCCGGGATGTTGCAAAACACCCAACACCGTATTGTACACAAAGGGTCCGAACCGGTCTACCAGCTTGCGGTAGGCAGTTGCATCATTATCCTTCAGAAGTACCAGGAGCTCCGCGTCAGTCAATTACAGGATTCGTTTTAGTAATAAGATGCTCATGGATGACAAAACTTGTGGTCGGTGTATTTAAATATTTTTAGCAAGGAGGGGAAGACGCTTAAGTATAATGTTTCTCTAAAAAAAAGCAGCACAACCTGCCCTGTTTTAGGCAAATTGTGCTGCAAAGCTTGGTTATATTAGTTACCAGGAACCAGATTTGGGTTCAACAGGTCATAAAACTGATTGATTTTTGGCAAAATAATGATGCGCGTACGGCGGTTTGCTGCGCGACCTGCCTCGGTATCATTGGCCATGAGGGTATTGTATTGGCCACGGCCCGCTGCGATCAGGCGGTTTGGATCAATTTTGTGGGTAACCTGCAGTGCACGTACCACAGAGGTAGCGCGTTTCACACTCAGATCCCAGTTGTCATCCATACAGGCATTTTTGATCGGCAAATTATCGGTGTATCCTTCCACCATCACTTCAAATTCTGGACGAGAAGCGATGATTTTTGCAATTTTAGCCAGTACATCGTTTGCTTTTGGCGTCAGGTTGGCGCTGCCACTTTGGTACAACATTTTATCAGATAAGTTGATAAATACCACTGTTTTATCCACTTTTACATCTACATCCTGGTCGTCCAGGCCATCTTTCAGGACACTTTTCAGGTTGACCGCCAGTGCGAGGTTGATCGAATCGGCTTTGGTTTTAGCCAATTGCAGCAGTTGGATATATTTGTCTTTATTTTGCAACTGCGACAGGGTTTCGCGGATATTATCGTTGGCAGATTTAGATAAAACGGTCAAATCGCCCACTTGGGTGAGTTGTTTGTCGCGTTGCGATTTCAAGTCGGCAATTTGCGCTTTCAAGTCGTTAATTTGTTCGTCTTTCAGTTTCAGGGCACCCTGGTTGCCATTGATATCGCCTTTCAAGCGTTCTTTTTCTTTTTCGCAGGCACTGAGTTGGTTCATCAGGTTATTGAGTTTGGTGCCACAAGCGCCAAGGTCTTTGTTGGCGGTTTCCAGTTGTGTCAGCAACGCGGTGTATTTCTTTTTGGTGACACAGGAGGAAAGGCTGATTCCCAGCGCGAGGAAAAGCAGGAATAAATGGTTAAATCGCATCATGAATTTTTTAAAAAGAGTGGGTGATCAAATATGTTTTGTTGAGGCAGGGAACGTTTAAGGCGGGGATTTATTTTCTCATCAAGTCTAATGCACCCGTGCTTTCCACTTACTATTCACGGATTCTGCTGCTACCAGGCCTTTTTTATTTGCCAAATAAGCGCGCAAAGCCAAGAGGGCTGCCACTTCTGCTTCTGCTTGATGGCTTTCGATCATTTTTTCGGGTGAATAATAATATTTGATGAAGTTTGTATCAAATTTTCCGGAAACGAAAGCCTCATGGTCCATCACAAAACGGCCAAAGGGTAGGGTAGTCGCCACACCTTCCACTTCATACTGGGCAATGGCTTCTTTCATACGTTGAATGGCTTCAGCGCGTGTTTTGCCGTGTACAGCCAGTTTTGCCAGCAAGGGATCATAAAAAATGGGCACTTCCATACCTTCTTCATATCCGCTATCGACCCGCACATCAAAGCCTTCAGGAAGTCGATAACGGCTTAAAGTGCCCACAGAAGGCAGGAAATTGTTCATGGGGTCTTCGGCACATACCCGCAATTCGATGGCATGCCCGTTTATTTGCAGGTCTTCCTGGGTAAATGGCAGCGCTTCGCCCCGGGCAATGCGGATTTGCATTTCCACCAAATCCAGGCCGGTAATCATTTCGGTAACTGGATGTTCTACTTGCAGGCGGGTATTCATTTCCAGGAAGTAAAAGTTCATCTGGTCGTCCATCAAAAACTCCACGGTGCCTGCGCCGACATAATTACAGGCTTTACACACTTTAACGGCCGCTTCCCCCATCGCTTTACGCAGTTCGGGGGTGAGGATGGCGCTGGGCGCTTCCTCTACTACTTTTTGGTGCCGGCGTTGTATAGAGCATTCACGTTCAAATAGATATACAATATTGCCGTGTGTATCGCCCAGCATTTGCATTTCCACATGGCGCGGCGAGGTCACATATTTTTCGATAAAAACCGCGCCATCACCAAACGCCGAAATGGCTTCAGAAATGGCCCGTTCCATTTGTTCTTGCAAGTCGGCTTCCGTTTCCACCACGCGCATGCCTTTACCGCCGCCGCCTGCCGAAGCTTTGATGAGCACCGGATAACCCACCCGTTGGCCGATTTCTTTGGCCATTTCAATATCCGTGATGGCTTGTTCGATGCCGGGCACCATGGGCACCCCGAATTTTTTGGCGGCGTCTTTGGCGGCCAGTTTACTGCCCATCATTTCGATGCTGGCGGGGCTTGGGCCAATGAACGTGATACCCGCGTCGGCTACTTTTTGGGCAAAGGTGGCATTTTCGCTCAAAAATCCATATCCCGGGTGGATGCCTTCTGTGCCGGTTTGCCGGGCTACTTCCAGAATTTTATCAGCCAGCAAATAACTTTGGGCAGAGGGAGCCGGACCGATACAAACGGCTTCATCGGCAAAGCGTACATGCAAGGCATTGCGGTCGGCTTCAGAGAATACGGCGACGGTTTTGATACCCATGCGACGGGCGGTGCGCATTACCCTAAGTGCAATTTCTCCGCGGTTGGCAACAAGGATTTTTTTCATGGTAACAATGAAATTGAAAATTTTAACGTACGTTAAATGTTAAAGTTTTAACGACTCACAATCAAAGTTTTAACTAAAAAAGAGGACATAGCAAGGGTAGCAAACATGCGTAAAAGCGGCTTAAAAAGCATTCATGGCATCCACCATTTCCTGAAACAAGGCTTTCGTTTTATGGTGTTCGTACACCTTTCCCTCGAATTCCCGTACCCATCGGATGCCCCGTATGGCATTGGTGAGCAACAGCTCATCAGCCGCTAATAGTGTGGCGAATGTAGCAGCTTTCTCTTGTACTGGCAAAGCCTTCTCGGCTCTTAACAGCAATAATATTTTTCGCATGGTTCCCGTTACACAGCCATCCGACAGCGGCGGCGTACATAACACGGATCCTTCAAACCAAAATACGTTGCTGCTACAGGCTTCACAAACACGTTCGTACGCATTTAATATAATACCATCATCCCACCCCATCGAATGCGCTTCTTTTGCCGCCGCTACATACCGTGCAGCATTTAGGGTCTTGTAACCCGACCATGCATCCACAGGCAGGCGAACAGACTTGATTAATCCGGTCTTCAACCCTTCATTAGACCATTCGAATTGGGCTGATTCCAGCGGCAGTGCCGTAATCATGAATTGCGCCTGGTCATTTTCCGGAAAATAGTATCCGCCTGGTGCACGCCAGACGGTCAATCGTACGCGGGCATTGGGCGACCTTGTCACGCGCAGGATCTCTTTTTTCCAAAACGGAATGGTCCATTCGGATGGGATTTCATAATCCATCGCTTTTAATCCGCCCAATAAGCGCTCCCAATGGGCTTCCAACAGTGGAATGCGGCAATTAAATACCCTGATCGACTCAAAAAAAGTATCCCCAAAGTACAATCCCCGCTGAACCGCCCAAAGTTCTGCAGGCCATTGATCCAGCAATAATCCATTGAAATTCAAGGCCATTTTAAACCGATTTCTTCACAATTAATCTTTATTTACACATTATGAGCACTTTTTTAATCAAATTCCGATCCTTCGTGCTTTTGCTGGTGTTGTCTGTTTGCTTGCCAGCTTTCTCGTTTACCCAAAATACGGGAAACATTGCAAACTGGCTGGAAAGTTACCGACTGTCGGGCAATTTTCCAGCATTTCAATTAATGCGTGCGGCACAAGATCGTTCGGACTTGCCCTTGGTGGCCGATCACCTTACCCAATTTAGCCTGGATGCTGCGCAATTAGCCAAAATTCAAAAGGCTGCCCCCTCCACGATTGCTTTCCAAATTCCTCAAGTAAATGCCATCCCGGTGGTGCTGGAAATGGCGCAAGTGGACATTCTTTCACCCGATTTTAAAATTGGAACGCTGGGTACCAATGCACAATCGGCGGTTCCAGTAGAAAACGGCCTGCATTATCGCGGCATCGTTCAGGGAAATCCCTTGTCTATTGCAACCCTGAGCGTTTTTAGCGATGGGATTGTTGCCATGTACACCGATGAAAGCGGTACCTACCAGGTGGCAAAAATGGAAGATGGCTCGGAGCAATACGTTTTGTACCGGAGCGAGGACTTGCATGAACAGGCCCCCCACACTTGTTTTAATGATGAAACCGTGGAAAATGTGTCGGGCGACATTCAGGTGGACGACCGCGGGGTAGGTTGCAAAACGGTGCAGGTTTATTTCGAATGCGATTTCAAACTATTCCAAGACCGGGGAAACAGTGTGGCGAATGTAAATGCCTATGTGACCTCCCTGTTCAACCAGGTAGCGGCTTTATATGCCAATGAAAACGTTGGTATTGTCATTTCCGAAATATATGTTTGGACTTCAACCGATCCTTATGCATCAATGGGGAGCACCAGTTCGGTCCTGAATGCTTTTCGGAGCAATAAAGGCACCAATTTTAACGGCAATCTGGCCCATTTTTTAAGTACCCGCAACTTGGGTGGAGGCATTGCGTATGTGGATGTGATTTGTCTCAAACAATACGCATTCGGGGTGAGTGCCATTACCAATACGTTTCAAAATGTGCCTACCTACTCCTGGTCGGTTGAAGTGGTAACGCATGAATTGGGGCACAACCTGGGCTCCTGGCACACGCATTCTTGTCAATGGCCCAATGGCGCGCTCGATAATTGTGTTTCTCCAGAAGGTAGTTGTTCGCCTGGGCCTGCTCCTTCCAATGGCGGAACCATCATGAGTTACTGTCACTTAACCAGTTATGGTATTAATTTTAACAATGGTTTTGGTTCGGTTCCGGGAAACCACATTCGAAGTAAAGTGTTGGCGGCCAGTTGTTTAAGTCAGTCGGGTACAGCGCCTGGGTCCTTGAGTACCATCAATATTACCGGCAACACCGCTACCTTATCGTGGGGGGCCATTGCTGGTGCCACCAGTTATACGGTACAGTATAAAACCAGCAGTACCAGCACCTGGACAACCGCTGGCAGCACGGCAACCACGACCATGAATTTGAGTGGTTTGCTGGCGAATACGGGTTATAATTGGCAGGTAAAAACCGATTGTTCCGCGTTTAGTGCCAGTGCGAGTTTTACGACCACCAACAGTGGCGGCGGCGGCACAACCTGCACCTTGCCGACCGGTTTGCTAACCAGCAACCTGACTTCGAGCAGTGCCATCTTTAGTTGGGCAACTGTATCGGGGGCTTCCAATTACACCGTGCAGTATAAAACGAGCATCAGCGGAACCTGGCTTACTGCGGGCAATACTGCGGGTACAAGCTATAATTTGAGTGGATTGAATGCCGCAACTACCTACAACTGGCGGGTAAAAGCCAATTGTTCGGATTATTCGGGGCAACTCAATTTTACCACCCTGAGCAACAGCGGGGGCGGCGGTGCTTGTAATTCGCCTGTTGGTTTGTCGAGCAACAACCTGACCAATACCAGCGCCGGTTTGTCGTGGAGTGCCGTACAAGGCGCGTCTAATTATAGCATTCAGTACAAATTGAGCAGCAGCGGTACCTGGTTGAGTGCAGGAACCGTGGTGGCAACCAACCTGACCATCACCGGTTTGGCGGCTTCCAGTACGTACAATTGGCGCGTAAAGGCCAATTGCTCTGTGTATTCGGCTACGGCCAGTTTTACCACCCTGGCTGCAGGAAATGGTAATTGCAATGCACCAATCAACCTGACCAACGTGTCAGTTGCAGCAACTTCGGCGGTATTATCGTGGTCGCCGGTCAGTGGCGCCAGCACGTACACGTTGCAATTAAAATATGCCAATTCCAATGTTTATTACACCTTGGGCACGGTTTCCAGTACCCAGGTATCGCTGAATGGTTTGCAGCCTTCCACGAATTATGCGTGGCGGATAAAAGCCAATTGTTCGGATTATTCGGCCGCCTTGCCGCTTAACACCCCTGCCGGATTCCAGCAAGGACCAGCAAGTGCTTCCTTATCTGATGGTACTGTTACGCTGACGGCTTTGGAAAAGGTTTCGTTACAGATGTTCCCGAATCCGGTAAGTCGCATGTTGAATCTGCAATGGGATGGTGTACTGACCGACGAAACCCGTGTGTGGATCAATGACGCCAGTGGCCGCCGTTGGTTGGACCAAGTGTATTCCAATGTGTTGGATGTGGCTTCTTTGCCAGCGGGCATGTACGTGGTGGTGCTGGTAGATGGGAAGGAAAAATTAGCAGTGGAACAGTTTATTAAATTATAAATCGCGTGGAATTCGGAAGCACCCGACGGAAACAGATCCGGCGGGTGCTTTTTTAACAACTTGATAATCAACACATAAGATCAAAAAACTAACTCGCCTGCACCACAAACCAATCCACCGGCCGCCGCAACGTAACCGGGTCGGGATATTTATCCACATAACCCAAGCGCAAAATAAATTGCACTGGATCGGAAATACCCACCGATTGTTGGAGGGGCGCATGGGTTGCAGGTTCTTCCAGAATTTGCGTCATCGGGTGTAAAGCGATGTTTTTTTCACGCACTTTCAGGAAAAGCCGTTGCATCCGGCGACCGGTTTCGAGCAAACTTGCTACCGTGTTGTCTTTGCTCGTAATCAGGAGCCAGCCTGCCGATTCGGCTACTTGCTTTTGGGCAATTTCGATGTTTTTATCTCGAAAATTATTGGCCATCACATTGGATGGACCGTAAAAATTGCGGCAAACCCACCCACTCATGCCGTTAATTTCCATGCCTGCCGTTGTAAGTCCGTCTAAATGTTGTTCTGCGTCTTTGCTGGAAAAACGAATCCATTCCGATAGTTCTTGTTGCGCGGCATCGCGGTAGGCCTGCAAACGGTTCGCTTCGATCGTTTGGCTGTTCAGCAATTGATAGTCTTTGCTGGTATTTGGGAAATAATAAAAAGTATCGGGCGCTTCATCGGTTAAAAAATGCAGGTCTGCTGTTTTCAAGGGCGTTGTTTGCACATTAGAACGCATCGTACGGCGCGACCTGATTTTATCCAAATCAAAAGCAGGGGTATTGACGGTTCTATTCAGTTTTACCCTAAGAATGGAATCGTCCTGATTGCGGGTTGCCAGCGTTTCGAATACACACTGATAGCCATATTGGTTTGCCGCGTATTCGAGGTTTTGTGCAAACGCACCGATGGAAAGGATCGTTTCGCGTTGGGTCGGGTCTACGCCGGGCAGCCATTTGGTTTTATCGTTTCCGATGATATAATGGTAGGGTTCGATATAGGAAACCTTCCAGGGCTGGGTATTGTGCCCACTTGGGGCCAGCGAAGCCAAAAAAAGGATCGCTTTTTCATCTTGTTGGAACGCAATGGAACCTTTTGAAACCGTTTTGAAGTCCGTACGAGAAAAATTACGCCGATCGCTGGTCAGGTAGTAAGTAACTCCGGCAATAACGATGGTTCCTGCGATCGTGCCGATAAATCCGGTTCTGTTCATGGTTAGTATTTTTTCCACAAACGCACGCCCAAGCGAATGACTGGTGCCAAATCCATATTAGGAATTTGGTACGCTACTTCGCTAAAATTGACGGTTTTATCTTTCCGAACATACAAATGCACCCCAGGCTGGATGTAAAAATACCGGCCAATAAAAAACTGGTAACTCAAGCCGCCGCCATAATCATTGCTGCGGGTGTTTTTTTGAATGCCGGTGCTTTTTTGCTCAATTCCGAAAGTGTGGAGTTCCAGAAAAGTGTACAGTTCGAGGTTTTTCCACAAGTTATACCCAAAGAAAAAGCCAGGTGAAGTGCGGTAATAGCGCTTGAAATTAGCGGAATTATTGGTCAATCCAGCCGGTTCCGCATTGTAGGTGCCGCCATTGATGACACTCACGCGCAATCGAAATTTGTTAATACGGTAGCAAACAGCAAAATGGTATCCACCTGTTAAAAACATGGGAACCAGGCTTTCAATTTCGAATGCTTTTTTTACTTCATAATTACGGGGAATGGGGCGTAAAAAGGTTCCTTCGGTTGCGGTTTGTTGGGCAAATAACGCGCATGCGCAAAGTGAAAATACAACTAGTAAAGCAAAGTGTTTCATTTTTGTGTTTGAATGGTGCAGGAGAACCCATGCAGCCCTGCAAAAGTGGGCCGGATGGCGATCTGCAACATTACACTTTACCATTCCTTTGTTACATAATTCTTAGTTTATCCGCCGTCGCAAAAGGTTTTGTGCGAACAGATCTAAAATAATCGGAATGATTCGCACAAAACCTTTTGCTATGGCGCACAAGCCTTAATCCAAATACACATAAGGTCGTTGCCCCTCCTCTATCCAGCGGGGTACAATAATCCAGAACCAGTGATCTGCCAAAGTTTCCATGACCACCTGGAAAATCCAGTTTTGTTCGATGGTTTCGCCGCCGGGTGCAATATTTTCGCCTTCCACATTGGCGCGCATATTCAACACGGCATCCGTCACCAAATAAGGACGGATTAATGCCTGAATAGCAAGGACATACGCCGCTTTGGTGTCAAACTGTTCGGGTGAAACGGTCGCTTTGTTCCGACCTGCTACGGCGTTGAACACCGAATTTTGGGACAAATCATCCGTAAAAATGGTGCTGAATACTTGACGCAGCAAGGCAGGCAAATCGCGGCCATCAGGTCCGAATTGCGCTTGTTGGGCCTCATATTCTGCAATGTCCACATTCAATTGCAGGCCTTCTACACCATATTCTATATTCACAATGTGTTGTAAACGCTGCTCAAGCGGGGAAGCAGTGCTATATAGGCTGTCATTCCAGGCTTGGTCGCCCTGGTTTCCATCGCGGGTGGTGGTCAGAATCAATTGAATATCTGTTTTTTGGGGCATGTCTAATCCAAATACCCATTCTCCATCCGTCCAGAAAGAAAATTGTTCGGGTATCGGAAAAGTGCTCGTTCCCGCCGTGGTTTGGGCGCGGTAATCGAGCGGAATCAGGTGCAGGGTGCCCGAATTGGCATAATCGCGCATCTTTTTAGGGATGTCAAAACCCTCGTCTTCCACCCAAATTTCATTGCGGAGTGCATCGCCAAAACTGGAACTGCTTTCGCGGTTGAAAATTCCGGAATCTACAATCGCAAAAAGTGCGTTTCCAAAATTCTGGTTGGGCAGGATTTCCAATTGGCGCTGCACTTCCTCCAGGGGAATATCCAGTTGCATTTGATCAAACTGGCCAATTTCCCGTACTGCGGCGCTGATGACTTGCTCCAACCCCGCTTTTTTAGAAAACTGCCCTTTGTTGAATTGTAAATTTTGGGTGCGATGGGCAAACGAAAAGAATTCAAGTGGCTCAAAATCAGGTACTTGCAAAACAAAATTCCAGAAGTTTTCCGTATCCAACACGTGTGGCAAATCGTAAGGTAAATCGGTAGCAACCGTTGAACCAGGCGGTATCAAATGTAGGGTGCCTTTGTCGAGGTAAGTACGTAAAATGGCTTCGGTCGTTTGACCTTTCTGGCGTACAATGCAGGCTTCTAAGCTCAATGGGCCTTGGCTGCCTTTTAATAAGCCTTCCACAGCGCCACGTAAGACTGCTTCCCAGTTGCGCCCAGGTGTACCCGCGGCGTAAGCGGCTACCGTTTCATCCGTGATGGTCCAACGTATATTGGCCAAACCGTATTCTTGGCGCAAGACCTTTTGCAAAATGGCCTGGGTATCATTACCGTCAGCGCCCTCCAATTGTTCGGAAAGCCAGGTGCGTGCCGTTTGGTCAATTTGAAAATGGGCGACAATGTACAGCAGCGTACGTTTTTCAATTTCGGTGATGCCGCGACCATTTGCGGCCTTTTTGTACAAATCCTGCATTTCCACTAAAGAAATGCGGCCTGCTGCCCCCTCGGCGTACACCTGAGCGGCTTCCAACAGACTGCGGTCGTAACGAGCGCCGCCAATTAATTTGTAGTAACGCATAGAATTAAATCAGTTTGTGGTGATTAAGCATATCACAAAAGTGCAATAAGTAAGGTGTTTATTAGATGACTTTCGAAAACTGAGCTATTTCTTAAACTTGGGGATAAAGATTAATATTCAAATAACAATTGCTTATCATTTTTGTCCTTTCAAAAATTTGAAACACTTTTTGATCCAACTATTTTTTACCCGAACCAATATGGGAAAGATAAAACGCTATACTGCTACCCTCCGGCTACCCAAAGGTGGCAAACAAGCCTGGACGGATATCATGCAGGCCAACGTAAAAGTTTCGGAGGAAGCGTATGAATATCAACCACTTGTGATGGCTACTGCCAAATTTAAAACAGGCATTATGGTAGTGAGCGGGGTGTTAAAATCCAACACACCAACTGAGTATAATATAAAATTTTGTTATACTTATGATGCTGATGGTAAATTAGTTGATTCGCCTTATCAGCCCATTGATGTTTCAGACCATGAGGATTTTTTGCACAACGGATACATTTTTAACTTGAATGACGATGAATCGGTGGAGTATGTGTTGAACATAGTAGAGCGTTAAATTGGTTAAACGCGGCAATTTCCATTCCTAATAAATTGATTTATAAAAACTAAAACATGACAAACACCACCATTCAATCAATTGATGCCGCCCTGCAAGAGGCTGCCAAACACCTGATGCGCGCCGCTGGACAAGATGAAAAATTGTCTACCCGCGAAATCCGCCAAAAATTAAACAGCCTTTCCGGCGAAATGCGCGACCTCACAGAAGCGCTTTACCTTTTTGTTGTAGAAATTGATAAACAAGGCGCCAACCACATTACCGAAAAAGATATTGAACACGCTATTGTAAAAGTAAAAGCAGAAATTTTCCCAAAATATGTTGTTTCTGAGCATGTTATGAGCGAAAAAGACCAGGACAATTTGAAGGAACTGGCCCCAAAAACTGGGATAAACCTGGCCCACCAGTTGTACCAAACCGCCCGTTCGGGTCAGGTAATTCCGGCTGCCCAGGTATTTGTTCAGATCCAGGGGCTGACCCAGGATTTGTTTTTTGATTACCTCGGTTCGGAGGCCAGCATGCCGATTGAAGCGGTGCATATTCCTTCCAACTTGACGGTGCTTTCTGAAACAACTTTTGCGGCGGCGCTGGGCTTGGAGCAAAACAAACCGGAAGAAGTGATCGCACGGTACCGGGAAGCGCAAACGTTTTTCCCAATTTTTGTACGCCAGCATATGGATTTCGGACTGGATATACAGGCGCAGGCGATTGTTGATTTAATGGTAAAAAACCTGCGCCAGCACATTTTGGTGGTGCAAGGGGAAGATAACAGCAGCATTGGAGCAGAACATCCGGTGTATGTAGTGGGACTTGCCGACGATGGCAGTTTGGTCGGCTTCAAATCCATTGTAATCTGGACCTAGGTTGCATGTGGGTATATTTCATTCAGCGTTCGGTATTCGTTCTTCGAATATCGAACGCCGAATATTAAGGCGGGTAACTGTTTGTATATCAAGGGCTTTTTATCCTCAAAAACCGCCTGTGGTGCAGGATATAGATTTATTAATTTTTATTTAACAAACTTAATCAGGGAATTGTAGTTTAATGTTTCGTACCTTAAAGCTTGCGGGTTATTGTACCCATTGTTTTTATGCATTTTTAAAAAATGGAGTCTCGAGTAACCATTTCTGTATTAATGTCAGTTTACAATACAGATTTTACCTTTGTCAAAAGGGCGATTGATTCGGTATTTGCGCAAGATTTTCAGGATTTTGAAATTATCCTGATTGATGATGGTAGTACGCACGAATTATCCACGCAGTTGCTCCAATACGCAAAACTGCATTCTGACAAAATTTCCTATCTCTGGCATAAAAATCGGGGGCAGGCCAATTCTATCAACCGGGGTATTTTGATTAGTACAGGGCATTATATTGCCATTTTGGATGCAGATGATGCGTACAAACCAAACCATTTACGTGCCTGCTTAGCGGAAATGCAGCATGCGGATTTGATTGCCTCTACCACCCACACCATCGTTGATCATGAGGACGATTATTATGTACCCAATAAACACGACCTGAGTCAGTTGGTACATGTGGATGATTGTGTGCTTTTTGCCACGCTTTTTGGCAAGCGGGAGGTCTTTACGCAGGTAAAATTCCGGCAGATGTACGCGGCAGATTCCTATTTTTATGAGTATGCGGCCCAGTATTTTTCCGTTCGAAAAGTAGATTTGCGCACCTATATATATTATCGCAACAGTCCAACCAGTATTTGCACCCGTTTGAAAACGGCTTTTGATCCTGCACTTTCTTAAATCCAGCAGCGATGGACCAATTCCAAGCAGGGCCAAACTTGATTATGGCCTGTCATTTCACGGGTATTTATGACGTAAACCGCAGCACAACCTTGCCAGACGATGATTTTTCGTTGGTTCAAGATTGGGTTGATTCTTTAGAGGCCCTTGGTTTGCAAGGCGTGTTATTTCACAATAATTTTTCTGCCGAAACGTGCGCGCGCCACCAATCGAGGCACGTCCAACTGCTTGAGGTCGCCTACCATCCACCGCTCAATCCCAATGTATTTCGGTATTTGGTGTACCGTGATTTTTTGGCGCAACAAGCAGATTTTGTACAAAACGTATTTGTGACCGATGTGGGTGACGTGGTCGTTTGTCAAAATCCATTTGTTGCGCCCTTATTTTTGGAAAAAGCCGAGACCTTGTTTTGTGGTGATGAACCTAAACTGCTGGGTGACGCCTGGATGCTAGACCATGGCACGCATTTACGTTCGAAAATAGCCGATTATAGGGCATTTGAAGCAGATTTTAAGGAAGCGACTTTATTAAATTGTGGTGTTTTTGGGGGCAATATTGCCATGATGCAGTCGTTTTTGGCAGATCTTTGCACCTTGCACACGACTTATAATGTGGATAATAAAACGGCGTACACCGGCGACATGGGTGCATTTAATTACTTGGTTCGATCAAGGTATCATGCATCCATGTGGCATGGAGCGCCTGTGAACACCGTTTTTAAAAACTATGAGACTGCGCGTCGAGATTGTTGGTTCCGACACAAATAGGGGATTATCCCTTGATGCGCCTTGCTTCCTCTGCAGCAGCGGTTTGGCGTTGGCGGGCCGATTTTAGAATGTTGTTGCCAAACGTATTCGTCCAACTCAACATGATCACCCTTTCGGCAAATTGGAACGATTCATTGACCCGCAAATTGCTTTCAGGTTGGTTGGTCACCCCAAACCAATTGGAAGACAAGAACAAATCGGTGGCATTGAGGCGCAGTTTACCCCATTTTTCGCCAAAATCCTTTTGAATGCCAATGTTTGCAGCACCGGTTGCCCGCCACCGCGCTACCCCCCAGTATCCGGGAGAATTGTAGTTTCCAGAAACCTCCAGCATAAAGTTATTGGGAAGTTTGAAGGAATTTACCAGGTTGAAGCCATAATTGGCATTGGATAGTTGAATGTTGCGGCCGTCTATTTTTAGGTTGGTTTCTGAATGGTTGAGAAAGAAATTGTTTTGGATATCCCAAAATTTGGTCGGATGCAGTGGAAAGGAGAGGTTGGCGCTCCACACTTTGGCATTGGTTAAGTTTTGTGGTCGACTAATTTGGCGGTTGGATTTGGCATCCACATAAGGTACGAAAGCAGTAGGGGCGTCCTGAAAACTATAGGCAACCGAAAAATGGAGCGATTTTATCCCGTAATCCAGGCTGACAGCATCGGTAAACGAGGGTTGTAACGCCGGATTTCCCCCTTGTAAAGTGGTAGGATCCGAAAAAATGAGCCAGGGTGCCAGCCATTTTATTTGTGGACGGCTAATGCGGCGGCTATAGGAAAAGTTGAGTGTTTTCGTTTCGGTCAGTTTCCGACCAATAAACAAACTCGGGAACCAGGAGCCATAATTGCGGTCTACCACATTGGGCATTTCCACCGAACCGAGGTTGGTATTGGTATGTTCGTAGCGCAGACCACCTTTTACATCTGTTTTGCTGTCTAGTATGGCGGTAAAACTGACATAAGCGCCCGCAACATCTTCATTCAAAATGAATACCGAGGTTTGTTCTGGCATGACAATCCAGTCGCCCGAAAGCGGCAAACTATCTACCCGAACATCATTTTCGAAATATAGCACCGTCCATTTTGCACCCGTTTCCAGGTTGAATTTTTCACTAAAACGGTAATTGTAATCGGCTTTTCCGACCGCTGCACGGATGGGTGTTTTTTTGTTGATGCGCAATTGATACTGCGGAACAGCATATCCGGCGCCGTCTATGTTATTGACAAAATATTGGCTTGGATTGTCTATATTATACTGAATCACATCTGCATCCAGGTTCAAGGCGGCCCGTTCGGAAAAGTTGTGGGTCAGGTTCGCATTGCCAGAAAACGATTGGTTGTGGTTGGTTTCGGAATTGGGCATGAGCAGGTGCGCTTGTTCCACGCCATTTTTCTGATAAATAATATCGTTGGAGGCGCGCATGTACCAGTTGCTGTCGAAAAATGTACCCAACACCCCTACAATAGTTTTTTTGGATATTTGATAATCGGCACCGATGCTGGCGTTGTGCACGCCCGTTGGGGTAAACGGTCGTCGGCTGATGGTGGAGGTTTCCAGGAAATCGGTGCCGACCTGTACGCCGCGGTAGTTGGTAAATTTTTGTGGATTGATGTTGTAATCGTAGTTGTAATTTCCGAATACGTTTACCTTGTTTTTTCGGAAATTGAAATAACCGCCTGCGCCGTATTTTTCGGCAAATCCGTACCCGATGTTGGCCGAATAGCCGCCATTGAACCCGTCATCGGCCGATTTTTTAAGCACAATATTGATGATTCCGGCATTTCCTTCCGCCTCAAAATTGGCAGGCGGGGTATGGATGAGTTCGATGCGGTCGACATTGTTGGCATTCATGCCTTGCAACATTTGCACCACGGCCTCGCCGGGCAGCCGCGAAACCTTGCCATTAATCATAATAACGACCCCTTCTTTACCGACTAAGGAAATGGTTTTGGACAATCGGTTCACCTGCACACCGGGCGCGCGCTGCAAAACATCGATCACATTGCCCCCGGCATCATTGATGCTGTTGGCGACGTTTACGACATTGCGATCAATTTTTACTTCGAATGGGGGGCGTTTACCCACCACCGTGCCTTCTTGCAATAAGACTGCATTTTGTTCAAGGGTAAATACGCCGAGTGCTTTAACATTTGCGCCAGCATCTACCCGGAAAATGCTGCTATTTAAGGGGGCAAAACCATACATCTGCGTTTCGATGCGGTAGGCACCGGGTTCTATGGCCTCAATTATAAAACGACCGTCTAAGTCTGCAATCACCCCTTTTACGAGTGTGCTGTCACTTGCCTGCAACAGTAAGACAGTCGCTTTGGGAAACGGTTGTTTTTGGGGATCTAAGATTTGGCCTGTAAGTTGGGTTTGGGAAAAAATTGCCTGGTAACAGCAGAGCATGGCCAGGATGACAAGGGTCAAGGAGCGTTTCATTGGTTTAAAAGATTTATTGGTTTTAAAATGGGTACTTTCTGGGTTAACACTCAAAGGTATAAATACATTATAAAGAAGTGTTTAATTCTACATTATTATGCAGTTAACTTTGGCAATCATACTAAGTGAAGCGGGTAAGGCTGTACCTTTTGGCATACAAAGCGCTGATCGTTGATCTATGGGTTGCGCTACAGCCATTTGGTAAAGTCGGCTTTTCTGCTTTGTTTTGTCGCAACCACCTAACAGTTCATTTTCAGGTCAGTTTTCGGGTTAATTAGGTGATTAAGGGGCGCTTTTTTCGCAAAAACCGCTTTATAAAGGAATAAACGGCCCACAACCGGGTGCCACCGGGCTACTTTGAAGTGAATTTCATATTTATTTAATGTGCTTTTAGCCCCGCGCAAAAGCCAACAAACTTGGTCAAACATGCAAACCAGTTCCACTGCGGTCTTTTACGACCATGCGCATCCTTTCGAATTGAAAGACCTTCCGGTGCCGGAATTAAAATCGGGCGAAATTCTGGTGCGCAACGAATATACAACGCTTTGCAGGAGCGATATTTACACCTACACGGGTCGGCGCATCGAAAAAAATCCAACTATTTTAGGCCACGAAATCGTGGGAAGAATCGCGGCTTTTGGTCCCGAAGCAGTTGAAGACGACTTAAGTGGTGCAGCAATGCATGTGGGAGACCGCGTAAGTTGGGCCATTTTTTCCAGCAACCCGGATGCGGAAATCTCCAAAAGGGGTATTCCACAAAAAGCTGATGATCTGTTTAAATACGGGCACGAAAAACTGACCGAAACCAGCACCTTGCATGGTGGTTTGAGCCAGTACATTATTCTGAAACCGAATACGCCGATCATGAAAATTGATGAAAAGGTGCCATTAAAGGTTGCTGCCATCATCAATTGTGCGGTTGCAACCATTGCAGGGGGCATGCGGGTGGCGGGTGATGTGCGGGGTAAAAATGTATTGGTTTCGGGTGCGGGTATGTTGGGCATGATCGCTTGTGCCATGAGCAAGGCCCAGGGCGCAGCTACCGTGGTTGCTTTGGATATTCATGCGGAACGCCTGGAGACAGCCCTTCAGTTTGGGGCTAACCTTGGATTGCCAGCGGATGGTGATTTGCCGGCATTAATGGAAAGCCATTTTAGTAAGTTGAAGCCCATTGATGTAGTGATCGAGGTGAGCGGCGAAGCCACCGCGATGGAAAACACCCTTGAATTGATGGGTATTGGCGGAACTGCAGTTTGGTTGGGGGCGACCTTCCCGCAGCGAAAAATTGGCGTGGATGCGGAGAAAATTGTACGTAATTTATACAGCATCAAGGGTTTGCATAATTATAACGGAGATGATTTTATCACAGCAGTCCGGTTTATCGAGCAACATTACCAGGATTTTCCATTCGCTGATATGATCCATGACCATTTTTGCTTGGATCAGGTAAATGAGGCTTTTGAATATGCCCTTAGCGCCAATCCTTTCCGGGTTGGGGTGCGGATTGGGTAGCCCTTGGGAGGTGACACCTTGGGAAGGTGACACCTCGGGGAGGTGACACCTCGGGGAGGTGACACCTTGGGAAGGTGACACCTCGGGAAGGTGACACCTCGGGGAGATGACACCTCGGGAAGGTGACACCTTGGGAAGGTGACACCTCGCCAAACAAAAACGGTAGCAACACAACAAACAATAATGAAATTCTTCGACACCAATAAAAAACTACATTTCCGCTCAGAGCTTGTATTCTCCTTGTTTTGCATGTTTGCGGCTTTTATCACCTATTGCAGCATGTATGCATTCCGAAAGCCATTTACGGCCGGAACTTATGCGCATTTATCGCTTTGGGGCATCGATTACAAGATCGTATTGATTACTACACAGGTATTTGGATACATGCTGTCCAAATTTATCGGCATCAGGGTAATTTCGGAAATGAGTCCGCACAAGCGGATTATGAATATCCTGGGCCTGATAGGTATTGCGTGGGCTGCCTTGTTTCTTTTTGGGATCACGCCTTATCCATATAATTGTATCTGGTTGTTTGTCAATGGATTGCCTTTGGGAATGATTTGGGGATTGGTGTTTGCTTTTTTAGAAGGCAGGCGCAATACCGAGTTATTGGGTGCGGCCATGAGCATTAGTTTTATTGTAGCTTCAGGTTTGGTAAAAGCAGTGGGTAAATATTTGATTACCGATTGGGGTGTTGCCGAGTTTTGGATGCCGTTTGGGGTGGGTTTGATCTTTATCTTGCCCTTGTTGCTGGGGGTGTGGATGCTGGGTAAAATGCCCCCACCCTCGCCGGAGGACATCGCTTTGCGTACAGAGCGGGTACCAATGAACAAAGAACTTCGGAAAGCATTTTTCAAAACATTCGCGCCGGGCATTATACTGCTGATTATCGTGTATATTTCGCTTACGATTTTCAGGGAGTTGCGCGATAATTTTGCCGTAGAAATTTGGTCTTTGCTTGGTTATCCAAATACGCCTCAGGTGCTGTTGACGGCAGAAATTCCGATTGCAGTGGGTGTTTTTGCCATTATTGGGGCCATGATTTTCATTAAAGATAATCGAAAGGCTTTTTATGCCAACATCGGCATTGTACTGTTGGGTGGTTTGCTCCTGATTTCCGCAACCGCTTTATTTCAGGCAAAAATGCTGCATCCTGCGGCGTGGATGATCCTGGCTGGATTTGCCATGTACCTCTCTTATGTGAGTTTTCACACGATGTTGTTTGAGCGCTGGATCGCTTTGTTTCAATACAAAAGCAATATTGGCTTTTTAATGTACGTCACGGATGCGTTTGGGTATTTGGGCAGTGTAGGGGTGCTATTTTATAAAAATTTTGGCACCAAAGAACAGAATTGGCTAACTTACATTACGTATGTTTCCTATATCGTTGGGGCAATTACGGTCATTTCGACGGCCATTGCGTTCTTTTATTTCCGGAATAAGGAAATCAGGCTGGGATTGCGGAAGCCGCTTAAATCGGCTCAAACAGGGCTTCCATTGTGATTTGATTTTGAATTAGGCTTAGATTTCGCCCGCACCCGGTTGTTCTTGGGCAAATGCTCCAATTCTACCAAGCCCAGTACTTCGAGCAAGGGCGGAACATACATGCCAAAGCGGCCGCGAAATCCTTTTTTTAAGCCATACCAGCCACCGACCGGGTTTTCTGGAGAACGACCCCAGGCTTCTACGGTGCCAACCTTGGGTTCTTTGCCCTCATCGGCCGCACCCAATTCCATCCAGTCGCCGTGTGTTACCAGCATTTGATGCAGGTCTACCACACAACGCCAGTCGTAATGTAAGGTGGTGGAACCTACTTTACATACCAATATGTTTTTATCGGTATCGTGGTACATCGTATATTCGGCTGTACCGGGCGCTGTTTTTAGTGCCCATGGGTTTTCTTTTGTTCCTTGATCCATTTTTTAATTTTTAGAAGTTTTTAAAGGCTGGTAAGATATTAAGCGCAATTTGAAATTGTCCTATCTGGCTTCTTGATATCTAAGTTAAATTTTATGCACTCATTCGCAAATCGTACCTTGGCAGGTCATTCATTTAGTTTAAAAACCGACTTATGTCCAACGCTCAAAAATACGCCCTCACAGCAGGCGATCTGCGCAATATGAAACGCCAGTATTTTGAACCCACGGCACCTCAACCTGGCGAAGTGCGGGTGGCCGTAACAGCGATTGGACTCAATTTTGCCGATATTTTTGCCATTTGGGGCTTGTACGGCGCTACGCCGAAAGGCGAATTTACCCCCGGACTGGAATATGCCGGGCGCATTGACGAAGTAGGGGAGGGCGTTACAAGTGTGCGCGTAGGCGACCGCGTGATGGGTATTACCCGCTTCGGGGCCTATACGACCCACCTGAATATTGACGCACGTTATGTATTGCCCGTGCCCGAAGCATGGGATGACGCCACCGCTGCAGCCTATTTGGTGCAAACTTTAACGGCCTATTATGGCATGGCGACCCTCGGAAATTTACAAAAAGGCATGACCGTACTGATCCACAGTGCCGTCGGAGGTGTTGGCCTGCAAGCACTCAAAGTAGCCAAAGCGTACGGTTGCTATACGATTGGAACGATCGGAAGCGCCAGTAAACAAGCATTCGGTTTGGAACAAGGTTACGACCAAATCATTGTACGTGGCCCCAATTTTGAACAGGATTTGCGTAACGCACTCGATGGCCGACCCCTCGAACTGGTGATGGACAGTGTGGGCGGCGATTATTTCAAAATACCCTTGCGCCTGCTGGAACCGATGGGCCGCATCGTCGTTTTCGGCTCGGCGCGGTATGCCAGTCCGGGCAACAAACCCAATTATTTGCACCTGTTTTACCAATTTATGACGCGCCCCAAACTGGATCCGCAGAAAATGGTAGAAAAAAATACGGGTGTCCTGGGCTTTAACCTGATCTGGCTGTACGAACGCATTGAATTGATGCGCACGCTTTTACAAGAACTGGATACGCTGCAACTGACGCCGCCGCATGTTGGACATCTGTTTTCATTTGACAAATTGCCAGAAGCAATCCTGTTGTTTCAAACCGGAAAAACGATGGGAAAAGTGGTGGTTGAAATAAAGTAAAATCACAACCTTTACTTAAACTTAAAACTGGTTCCGCCTGTCAGGTTCCAGTTTTCGCAGACCTTAGCCAAAATCACAATTTGATATGCTAAAGTACTGCATTTGCTTCATCGGGGCCATTCTGCTTGCCCCCTTTTTCCTCCACGCACAATTGCCTGGAAAATCGAATAACCAAACCGTTATGCTGCCCAATGGCTGGTCGCTCAGCCCTGCTGGACGGTCTGTGTCCTTGGGCGACTTACCCATGAACATGGCCATTAGTACCAATCAGAAAATGATTGCGGTCACCAACAATGGTCAAGGAGTTCATTCTTTGCAATTGATTGATGCCAAAAAGGGAACATTGTTGCACAACCTCGAACTTCCGAGCGCATACCTTGGGCTTGCTTTTGCTGCCGATGATAAAACCTTGTATGTATCGGGCGGCAACAAAAATGATATTTTGCGGTATAAAGTTGAAAAAAATCAACTCCAATTGGTGGATACCATCAACTTGGGAGCACCTTGGCCCAACCGGATTTCACCAACTGGACTTTGTTTGGATGATGCCCGTAATTTGATGTACGTGGTGACCAAAGAAAACAATAGCCTGTATGTGGTGGATACCAAAACCAAAGCAATCCTCAAGCAGGATTCTTTAGGTAAAGAACTGTTTACCTGCGTGCTTTCTCCTAATAAAAAAGACTTATACATCACCCATTGGGGCGGAAATGAACTGATTGTGTGGAATACCGAAACCCGTGCCGTACGCGCACGTATCCAGGTTGGCGATAGTCCAAACGACCTGATCCTTACCAAAAATGGCGATTTTGCCTATGTCGCCTGTTCGGATGATAACGCGGTGAGCATCGTTGATTTGAAAGCCGGGAAAACCATGGAAACCCTCGTTGCTACCTTGTATCCAGAAGCGCCAACAGGTTCAACGTCCAACAGTGTAGCCCTGTCGCCTGATGAAAAAACGCTCTATGTCGCTAATGCAGATAACAACTGTCTTGCGGTATTTGATGTTTCCAACCGGAAAAGCAGCCAGGCCATCGGCTTCATTCCAACCGGCTGGTACCCAACCAGTGTGCGGGTTTTAGGCAAAAACATCTTTGTCGCCAATGGTAAGGGATTTTCGTCGTTTGCAAACCCAGATGGTCCAAATCCAGTGAACAAAGTGCACAATGTAGCTTACCAAAAAGGTGATAAAGAAACGCTGATGAAAATTCAGTACATCGGCAATTTGATGAAAGGTACCCTAAGCATTATTGAAACGCCAAATGCAAAGGAACTGGCCGAATATTCGCGTCAAGTGTACCAAAATACGCCCTATACGAAAGCGCGGGAGCAAATGGCCGATGGCGAAGCAGGCAACCCCATTCCGCGTAAAATAGGAGAACCATCCCCCATTAAATACGTGTTTTATGTAATTAAAGAAAACCGTACCTACGATCAGGTGCACGGAGATATGCCTGAAGGCAATGGTGATTCGAGTTTGTGTATTTTTCCTGAAAAAATTACGCCCAACCAGCACGCAATTGCGCGGGAATATGTGTTGCTCGACAATTTTTATGTAAACGCGGAAGTCAGCGCCGATGGACATAACTGGAGCATGGCCGCTTACGCCAACGATTATACAGAAAAAAACTGGGTAACCAGTTATGGCCGCCGAGGAGGCAAATATGTATATGAAGGTCAAAATCCGACGGCATGGCCGAAAAACGGATTTATTTGGGATCATTGCAAACGTGCAGGTATTACGTACCGTACGTATGGCGAATTTGCCGACGTTAAAGCCAATATTCCTGCCTTGGAAGGCCATTTTTGCCCTTATTACACCGGCTGGAACACAGGTGTAAAGGATACCATCCGTTTCGGACAATGGAAACAAGAGTTTGATTCGCTGGTGGCAAAAAATGCATTGCCGCATTTCAACACCGTTCGGATGGGCAATGACCATACGGAAGGCATGCGCACAGGGCGTTTGACACCCTATGCAATGGTAGCCGACAATGACATGGCGCTGGGTATGTTTATCGAACACCTTTCAAACAGTCCGGTTTGGAAAGAGTCGGCCGTGTTCGTGTTGGAAGATGATGCACAAAACGGCTCCGACCATGTGGATGCACACCGTTCTATTGCTTATGTGGTAAGTCCTTACACCCGCCGCAAGTACGTGGACCATACCATGTACACCACCAGCGCGATGTTGCGCACCATGGAATTGATCCTGGGTATGCCACCGATGAGTCAATATGATGCTGCAGCAACGCCCATGTGGCGCAGTTTTACGGCAAAACCTGATTTTACACCGTATAAGTTGCGTCCGAGCACCATCAATTTGGACGATCGCAATGCCGCCGTGAATGACCTGAGCCGGCGTTCCGAAATGTTCGATATGAGCCACGAAGACAGTGTACCCGATTTGGAATTCAATGAAGTGCTTTGGAAAGGGATCAAAGGCGAACACAGTGAAATGCCCGCACCACGCAGGGCGGCATTTTTGAAATATGTACAGGAATTGGGCGACGAAGATTAGACGTTTGCTTGGCGGTGGGCGTTCGATAATACGGACGCCCATCGCCCTCTTTAAACCTTTACTTAAACTTAAAATAAGTTACCCAATTTATTTGTCTATTTTCTTGCACCTTAGCGCAGATACCCAATATCGGGTGGGTTTACAATCCTATTTATGCAGCCAATTGTTTCTGAAATTATTACCCTTTTTAATGAAAAAGGTGGGTCGATGTATGGCGGAGAGGCCGTTACACAACTTGAACATGCTTTGCAGGGGGCCACGTTAGCCCGCGCACAAGGCGCACCATCCAGCCTGGTTGTTGCAGCTTTGCTCCATGATATTGGTCATTTATTGCATGATTTACCGCAGAATGCACCCGATGATGGCGTCGATGATGTGCACGAAAATTTGGCTGCCCAGTTTTTGGCTGCCCATTTTATTCCAGATGTAGTAGAGCCCGTACGCCTGCATGTGGAAGCCAAACGTTACCTGTGCGCTACCGAAAACGGTTATTTGCAACTGCTTTCGGCGCCCTCTATCCAAAGTTTGGCCTTGCAAGGCGGTCCAATGCACAAAGATGAAGTTGCTGCCTTTGAACAACTACCTTTTTACAAGCAGGCTGTTCAATTGCGTATTTGGGACGATCAGGCAAAGGATCCATCCATACAAACAGCACCGATTGAATCTTTTGCCGATGATATAGCGACTGCTTTATTGTCGTAAAATGTGCTTTAATACTAAAACCAATTCAATTTTTTGATATGAAAAAGTACTTCCTTTGGATGCTGCTCCTGTCGCCGCTATGTTTAATGGCGCAAAAACCGGGCAAAGCAACCGACCCTTCTGTCCTATTGCCCAATGGCTGGTCGCTCAGCCCCGCAGGTCGCTCGCTGGAATTGGGTGATTTGCCGATGAATATTGCGATTTCTCCCAACCAAAAATGGATGGCCGTAACCAACAATGGCCAAGGCATGCATTCCTTGCAATTGATTGATGCACAAAAGGGTACGCTGGTGCACAACACCTTGATGCCTGCTGGTTGGCTGGGTTTGAGCTTTGCCGCAGATAACAAAACACTGTACGTATCAGGCGGCAACCAAAATGCCATTTTACGCTACACAGTTGACAACAATCAACTCAAAATCAAGGATACCATCAGCATGGGACAGCCTTGGCCGGTTAAAATTTCTCCAACAGGACTTTGCCTCGACAACCAGCGCAATTTACTGTATGTAGTGACCAAAGAAAACAACAGCCTTTATGTCATTGATACCCGGACCAAAGCCGTGGTGCAACGCGATTCCCTGGGCAAAGAACTGTACACCTGTGTGCTTTCGCCGAACCGCAAAGAATTGTACATCACACACTGGGGTGGTAATGAATTAATTGTATGGAATACGGATACCCGCAAAGTGGCAAAACGCGTTGCAGTAGGCGATAGCCCCAATGATGTGGTGGTCAGTAAAAATGGTCAATTTGCGTATGTCGCCTGCTCCGATGACAATGCCGTGAGTGTGGTAGACTTGAAAAGTCGCAAAACGGTAGAAACCCTGGTTGCTACCTTATATCCCAATGCGCCAACCGGCTCCACAACCAACAGTGTTGCCTTGTCGGCCGATGAAAAAACCTTGTACGTCGCCAATGCCGATAACAATTGTCTCGCGGTGTACGATATCAGCAAACCCAAAAGCAGCCGTTCTTTGGGCTTTATTCCAACGGGCTGGTACCCAACTTGTGTGCGCACGGTTGGTAAGCAAATTTTTGTTGCTAACGGCAAAGGATTTTCTTCATTCCCAAATCCTGCAGGCCCAAATCCACTCAGCGAAGCGCAAAATGTAGCATATCAAAAAGGGGATATTGAAACCTTGATGAAGGTAGAATACATTGGTAACCTGATGAAAGGCACTTTGAGCATCATCGAAACACCTACGGTTGCCAAATTAGCGGAATATACGAAACAGGTGTTCAAAAACACGCCTTATACGAAAGCGCGCGAAAAAATGGCCGATGGCGAAGCGGGTAATCCAATTCCACAAAAAGTGGGTGCACCTTCTCCGATTAAGTATGTGTTTTATATTGTAAAGGAAAACCGCACCTACGACCAGGTGTTGGGTGACATGCCAGAAGGCAACGGCGACAGCAGTTTGTGTTTGTTTCCTGAAAAATATACCCCCAATCAGCACAAGATTTCGCGTGAATTTGTGTTGCTCGACAATTTTTATGTGAGTGCAGAAGTAAGTGCGGATGGACACAACTGGTCTACCGCAGCCTATGCCAACGATTACACGGAGAAAACCTGGGTAACCAGTTACGGCGGCCGTGGGGGCGAATATGTGTACGAAGGTCAGAACCCAACGGCTTGGCCAAAAGGCGGCTTTATTTGGGACCATTGCAAACGTGCAGGCATTACGTACCGTACGTATGGCGAGTTTGCCGATGATTATAAAGCGAATATTCCTTCCTTAGAGGGCCATTTTTGCCCTTATTTCACTTCTTGGGATACCGATGTAAAAGATACCACCCGGGTAACACAGTGGAAGCGCGAGTTCGATTCCCTGGTTGCAACCGGTTCTTTGCCGCGCTTGAGTACCTTGCGGTTGATCAACGACCACACAGAAGGGTTGCGCAAAGGTGCCTTGTCGCCTTTGTCGATGGTGGCCGACAATGACCTGGCCGTTGGCTTGTTTATCGAGCACTTATCGAAAAGTCCGGTTTGGAAAGAATCGGCGGTGTTTATCCTGGAAGATGATGCCCAAGATGGTGCCGATCATGTAGATGCACATCGGTCAATTGCATTTGTGGTAAGCCCATACACCCGCCGCAACTATGTAGACCATACATTATACAGCACCAGTTCTATGTTGCGTACCATGGAGTTGATTCTTGGATTGGCGCCCATGAGCCAGCATGATGCAGCGGCCACCCCCATGTGGCGCTCATTTACGGCAAAAGCCGACTTCAGTCCGTACAAAGCGGTGCCCGCACGGATCAGCCTCGACGATCGCAATGCAGCAGTAAACGACCTCAGCCGTCGTTCGGAAGCCTTTAACTTGGCCCAGGAAGACCGCGTTCCGGAGCGCGAGTTCAACGAAGTATTGTGGAAAGCCATCAAAGGCGAACACAGTGAAATGCCTGCACCCCGCCGTGCCGCATTTTTACAATACCAGCCTGAAGAAGAAGAAGAGGGCGACGAGAAATAAAAAAGGAGGTGACACCTCCCACTTTAACACATTCTGTGTTGGAGGTGTCACCTTTTTTTATTAGTCCTCCAGGTTTTTTCCTGCCAATTTGGTGATGCCGCCCGAAATACGCGCGGCCATTTTAACCGCAAATTCGTACTCCTTGTATTTGCGCTTGAATTTTGGACCCAGTTTAATTAAGTCTTTTAGGTAGGGTTTTTGTACGATACGAACGCCAAATGCTACTTTGTCCTTCAAATTGAGTTGATCTTTCCATACTTCACTGCCTTTCAGGATTTTCTCGATGGATGCCAGGTTTTGATCGTGGTATTTTTGCACAAATTTGATGCCCTTGCGCGGGTCAGCAAATTTGAGGTCTTGGTTTAAAAATAACACGTAATCACTGATTAGGCCATCCAGTTTTTGTTCGGCGGACAGGTTGCTTGCCGCCAGGCTTTCCAGGTTACTACGGTGTTTTGATAACCACCCGTTTTGTTGTAAGGAGGCACAGGATTGGAGGCTAAACAAGGCACTGGCTAGAAGCAGAAGGAAAAAATGTTTGCGCATGCGCTAAAATTTTGGTAAATGATTTATGGATGTATTTGGTTTTGGGTAGTATATTTTTTTGCTATGTTTGGAGCCATCATGGAACTTTTACAAGCGCTCAAAACGTTTTTAAAATCCGAATATTGCTCCTTTTTTAGGAAGGTGTAGCATTTTTGCAGCCCGATTTACGAAACCTAAACACCATGTTGACACGACCAACCCGCGCTAGATTTTGCGGTATTGCCCTCCTGTTTTTTGCTTTTTTTATGCCTGGTTTCGGGCAAAGCAATTTGCGTTTTAATCCACCAGCCACGCCCGGGTTTTCCATGCAGTATCGCATCACCAAAAACACGGTATCTAAAATGGTTTTTTCCGGGGACCTTGAGCAGGAGAAAAGCCTGGAAATAACAGAATATCGCCTACAATTGGATACCATTTACCAAAATAAGACCTATGCCTGGTCAATGCGCATTTTGCGTATGAAACAACAGGAAGGCAAAAATGTACGCGATTCGGATGCACCAAAGACTGAATTTGAAGCGATATTTTCGAAACGCTTGTTGAAAAAAGACATCCGATTGTATGCTGATTCGCTCGGTCGGGTGTATAAAACCGAGGGTGTTTCCACTTTAATGGATTCTTTTCAGCAAGACCTCTCTTCTTTACCCAACGCATCGGATCTTATGCAAAGTGCCAGTGCTTTTTTGAGTGATTCCAGCATCATTGAATTATCAAAAGAAATATGGGGCTATTTCCCTGCTTTTCCGGTAAAAAAGGGCGCGCGCTGGCAGGAGGAGACTAAAGTGGGACCTAATAATTGTTTGCAAAAGACAACACAGTACGAATTGGTATCTCTCAAGGCAAAAAAGGCCAAGATCGCAACGCAGGTTAAAATTGAAAATGTACCGGGCAAACTTTGGGAACAGGACATGGTTGGTTATCATTTTAGGTATGATCTGGTAACGCATGCTACCGGCACGCTTTGGCTTTCACAGCCAGATGGTATGTTGCAAAAGTCGGAAATGACGCTCGAGCAATCTGGCAAAATGTATATGACAGGCGGTCCAACAGGTTCAAACCAAGCAATCGACTTGAATAATTATAGCACCATTTTGATTGAACGATTTTAAACAATGCGTTTGCTTTTGGCCTAAAAACGTCGTGCATCTTGCATTGGTCCAGGGAATTCTGCATTTTAATACCATTATATACCTTTTTTATTTACATTCGTCCTTGTTTTAATCCACCCCCAACTTTAATCAAATTCCCTCGATCGATGATTTCCTGCTTTTGTATGTGGCTTTTGTGGGCCATGGGCAGTAATTTACAACTTGTTGCAGCTGCGCCGCCCTCTCCCCAATTATGGTATCCCGTGTTGCAGGATACCCTCCCACCGCCTCCCTCGGCACCTTGTTTGAGCGGGGTGATCAATCAATATACGCCAGTACTTGGTTTTGGCTGTGACAGCAGCACGCTTTCGGTGGGTTCCAGTTCGGGCTTTGGCGTGGGTGACGAAGTGGTTTTGGTGCAAATGCAAGTTCCGCAAGTGGAACTTTCCAATACCAGCGCGTTTGGTACCCTTTTAAATACGGTTTCTATTGGAAATTATGGCTTCAATCGGGTATTAAGCATCAATGGCAATCAGGTTCAGTTGCAATTTGAACTCCAGCAATCTTATGATTTAAGTGGTAAAATACAGTTGGTGCGGGTGCCAGAGTACGATTCGGTGACCGTGTGCAACTTAACTTGTTTGCCTTGGAACGGGGTCACGGGCGGTATTTTAGCCCTGGATGTTAAAAGTTGGCTAAGCCTGAGTGGCAATATGGATGTTTCTGCTGCCGGGTTTCGGGGTGGGGTCGTGGAACCCAACCTGGTGCCATGGGTATTTGGGGAAATGCAATATACCTATCCGCCCCTGAGTACACTTGCCGGACAAAAAGGGGAAGGAATTGTTCAAATACCCTTGGATTTCAGTTATGGTCGCGGTCGCGCGGGCAATGGAGGTGGTGGTGGAAATGCCCACAACGGCGGCGGCGGCGGCGGTGGAAATGCAGGCAATGGCGGCGATGGTGGTCTGGAAATCAGCAATTTACCCAATTTGCCAGCCCCCAATACAAATGGAATTGGCGGACAAGGTTATTTCGGCTTCCAAGCCAATAAAATACTGATGGGCGGCGGGGGAGGTGCCGGACATGCCAATGATGCACTGGGTTCGGCGGGTGGTACGGGCGGCGGTATTATTTTGGTAAAAGCGGGGGCTATTCAGTCCAATGGTTTTCAAATATTGGCAAATGGAGAAGATATACCAGGGGAGGTTGAACACAACGACGGCCAAGGTGGCGGCGGCTCCGGCGGAACAATTGTCCTGGATTTTAACCAATTAATCGGTCCGCTTTCTTGCGCAATGCGGGGCGGCTCCGGCGGTTCCAATCCCTACACACCCGATTTTCAAATTCATGGTCCGGGCGGCGGCGGTGGCGGTGGAAAGTTGTTGTGCACCCAAAACACCACCGGCATTATAGCCGATCTTTCGGGTGGACAAAACGGTTTAACGAGTCAGGGACTGACCAATGGCGCGTTTTCGGGTGGAAACGGGAGTGTTTTAAGCAATGTGAAAGTATCGACCAGCGAAACACCGGCTTATCCGCTTTCACCCAATTACAGTTTGGCTTTGCAACAACCTACTTGTCCGGGAAGCACCAATGGACGTATTGAAGTGCTGCAATCAACCGCAAAAGCCTGGCGATTAAACCAGGAGGCCTGGCAAAATCAACAGGTTTTTGATAGTTTAGGCCCTGGTTTTTACCACATTACGTTGTTGTTTTCGGGGGGCTGCACCTTGGATACCACCCTCCAGTTTCTGGAACCCATCCCGATTCAGGATAGTCTACTTGCCTTTTCAGACGAAACCTGTTTGGCGGGTGGCAGTATTCGTATTTCCGGAATACAAGGCGTTGCGCCATTTGAATACCAGATCAACAACAATGCCTGGCAAACCAGCGGCAATTTCCCGGATTTATTACCTGGCGCATATGTGTTGCATGTTCGGGATGCGCGCAATTGCAGCACCACTACCTTTGTGTCCATTGCTCCGCACCCAGTGCCACCTGTGCCTATGTTGCAGGCGCGTGCGGGTTGCCTGGGGTTGGGTGTGATTGAGGTTGGACAAACACAAGCGCAAAATATTAGTTTAAACGGTGGGGTAGGGCAGGCGGAACCAATATTTCCCGATTTATTGCCTGGAAACTACCAAATTCGCCTGCTTTTCCCGGATGGTTGCACGTTCGATACGACCCTATTTTTAGCAGCAATTCCACCCTTGAAAGACAGTGTGTTGAGTTTGTTGCCGGCAAATTGTATCATGGGCGGCCAACTGGTGGTGGAAGCCACAGATGGAGTTCCGCCGTACACGTTTCAATTAGACAACGGAACGGTGCAGTCCAATGGAGTTTTTAACAATTTATCGCCCGGTACTGTGCTGGTGCAAATTCAGGATTCGCTGGGCTGTACGCTTAGTTTGACCCGCGAAATTGCTGCCCCTGTACCGTTGGAAGGGGGCATCGTTGATTCAAGTGGTATTACCTGCCTGCAAAAAGGCCAAATTACTGTGATTGGGAATTTGGGCACGCCCCCTTATGCCTATCAAATAGATGGTGGGGCTTGGCAAGTCTCCACCAGTTTTACCGAAATCAATGCGGGCACCCACCTTTTGTATTTCCGCGATGCAGGTGGTTGTACGGATAGTTTGACGGTTTATTTTCCGGCAGTCGTACCAGTGCGGGATACCTTGTTGGTGTTGGAGCAGCCGGATTGCATCACCAATGGACGTGTAATCCTGGATGCTTATGCAGGCACCGCCCCGTTTGTTTTTCAAATGGAGGGTGGAGCCTGGCAGTTTAATGGAGATTTTACGGATTTACCACCGGGTGCGTATGTTTTTAAGGTGCAAGATGCTTTAGGTTGTGTGGATAGTTTGCAGTGTACCCTGTTTCCGCCGCTGGTACCTTTGCCGATGCAGGTTGCGATTTTTCCAGCCTGCCAACAAATGGCGCGCATAGAAGTGCAGCAAAGTCAGGCGCTCGGTTATCGGTTAAATCAGGGCGCGGTGCAATTGGATTCGGTTTTTAGTGGATTAATACCAGGCACCTATTTTCTTGAAATCCTGTTGCCGCAAAATTGCAGGTTGGATACGACCATCATCGTGCCGGCAGCGCCCAGCTTGGGGGATACCATTTTAGCAGTTCGCGCGATTACTTGCGATACCTTAGGTGCTTGTACCGTACAGCCTGTAGGCGGGACAAGTCCATTTTTATATCAATTAAACCCAGGTTTTTTGCAAAATACGGGTTATTTTCAAAATTTGGCGGCCGGTAGTTATACGTTGCAGGTACAGGATGCCTTGGGTTGTATTGCCACCGATACGTTTTCTATTTTACCTTATATCCCTTTAAACGGGCAAATAGACCAATTAATAGGAGACCAATGTAACCGTGCAGATGGGGCAATTGAACTTTCAGTCTATGGTGGAACGCCGCCTTATGAGTACCGATTGAACGGCGCGACGGCGCAATCAGCCCCTGTTTTTGAAGGGTTATCTGCCGGGCTATATACCCTGGAAGTGATCGATGTGGCCGATTGCAGGCTGTTTTTGACGGTTGAGGTCCCTACTTTAGGCGACACGGCTTATACGCAGGAAGTGGTTCAACTGTTTGAAGGGGATAGTTATGTTTTGCCCGATGGTCGGCGTATTTTCAAACCGGGCACCTTTGTATTTCAAAATCAGACTATTTTAGGGTGCGACAGTACGCATGTCATTATTTTGCAGGTATTTCCCCGAAATGTTTATGTTCCGAATGCTTTTTACCCGAATTCCGGTGGAACGAATGCGTTTTTTACCATTTTTTCAGATGCATCTGTGGAAGCCATCAGTCGATTGTCCATTTATGATCGTTGGGGCGAGTTACTTTTTGATGCGCGGGAAATGGTGCCCAATCAGGAAAGTATGGGTTGGGATGGAACGTATAGGGGAAAAAGCATGGAGACGGGGGTATATGTTTGGTTTGCCACCCTGCGATTTGTGGATGGGGTAGTGTGGACATTAAAGGGCGACTTAACCCTGTTTCGGTAAGAAAAGTTTAATACAGAAAAAAGTCCGGCCTGATTTTTTCCTATGTTTAAGAGAAGGCACGGTTTTTGGAGAAGGCAGTTTACCAATTTTTTTTTAAAAAGGTGCCTGAAATGTGATTTTTTTTCCAGTAGTGCGTACATTCGTTCCTAAGTGTACATGAAAGCGCCATTGGATTTCTAATAATTGCAGAGCCTACATTCGCGGATTCCTGCATATTGATTTAAATGCGAACGATGTATAACGACCAACCGATTTTAAAAAAGGTGATTAATCCTGGAAGATTCCCTGTAAAACACGAATTCATGAAGAAAATTGATACCATTTGTATTATCGATGATGATGAAATATATCAATTGTTTACTAAAAAGGCCATTCAAAAGCTGGATATAAGCAAGCGTACCTTATCATTTTACAATGGTGAAGACGCGATCAATTATATTAAAAATTTGATTCAGACCGAAGAGCAACTCCCTGATATTATCTTGTTGGATATAAACATGCCATTTATGGATGGATGGCAGTTTATGGATGAGTTTATGAAGGTTAAAGAGCAGATTAAACAGAAAACCACCATTTACATTGTCAGCTCTTCGATCGCGCCCTCTGATAAAAGCCGAGCGGTAGGTTATGAAGAAATTGCGGGCTACATCAGCAAACCTGTTGAGACCGACACCTTGCTCAAAATTGTTCAGCTTAAGTTAGAGGAGCATTGAGCGCCTATAAAAATTTAATTTTTTACAGGCGCTGAGCAAACCTAATAATCCAAAAGCAACCAACATTCAAAATTTAAAACCCACGATTGGCGCGTATAGCGCCTGTTGGTTTAAAATCATGCTTCATGGAAAAAATTGATACGATTTGCATCATTGATGACGACGAAATTTATCAGTTGTTTACTAAAAAGTCAATTTTACGCATCAATGATCGTTATGAAATCCTTTCCTACATCAATGGACGGGATGCTATGCAAGGCTTGCAACAGCGCCTGGATGCCAAATCCGAAATGCCAGATTTGATCTTGCTGGATATTAATATGCCTGTGATGGATGGCTGGCAATTCATGGAATCTTTTTTGGCGGTACTGCCGCAAATAGATAAGAAAATTACGATTTACATTGTAAGTTCTTCTATCGCGCCGAGCGATAAAGAAAAGGCACACAGTTATGCTTCAATTGCTGGTTTTATCAGCAAGCCCCTGGATGTAGAAACGCTTCAAAAACTGCTGCAAGTAAATACCGTTCAATAAGCGTTTTTAATCTGCCCTCGCATGGAAAGTGGTTATTCAAATACCGTTCGCTTAAACGCATCGGATTACCGGTATCAGTATCTTTTCGAAAATGCTACAGATGCGATCTTGATTTTTGAACCTAATTCGGAAATCATCCTGGATGCCAATCAAATGGCCTGTACCATGTATGGTTATGAACGCTCCGCACTGGTAGGATTCTGCTTGAAACACATGACCAAAAATGTGGAACAAGGCGAAGTCGTAATTCAAAAACTGCTGCAACAACTTACCGTAAAAAACTACGAAACCCAGCACTACCGCAAAGATGGTTCCGTCATTGACCTGCTGATCAACTCCTCGCTTATAGAATTTGATGGGCGAGCGGCGATACTTTCCATCCACCGCGATGTAAGTGCACGGAAAAAGGCTGAAGAAGCACTGTATAAATCGGAGGCTAGCCTTCGAACCATCTTTGAAAATACAGATATCGGGTATATTCTTATGTCGGATACCCTGCATATTCGTTCGTTCAACCGGCCCGCAAGCCTGTTTATCCATCGAAAACATAATCAAATACTAAAAAAGAATGATTTGTTGTTTGATTATTTCCCCACCGAACGGATCGCCGGGTTGAAACTCATGGTTCAATCGGTGCTGGATGGGAAAACCATGGAATATGAACGTAATCTGTTTTTCAATAATAAAGAAGAATTTTGGTATGCTGTAAAATTTACACCGGTTATAGGTCAACAGAACAAAGTAACGGGTGTGGTCATGATGATCGAAAATATCACGGATCGAAAATTGAATGAAATTGCCTTACAACGGTCTCTAAAAGAAATTTCCGATTATAAATTTGCCCTGGATGAGTCTTCCATCGTTTCCATCACCAATCCTAAAGGGATTATTACTTATGTAAATGCCAATTTTTGTAAAATAGCCAAATTTACGGAGGAGGAATTGCTGGGCGCCAATCATAATATTGTCAATTCCGGGTATCATTCCAAGTCTTTTTTTCGCGATTTATGGAATACCATCGCCAGTGGGAAAATTTGGAAAGGCGAAATCCGAAACAAAGCCAAAGACGGTAGCTTTTATTGGGTAGATAACACCATTGTACCTTTTTTGGATACCCAAGGCCGTCCATATCAGTATATTTCTATTCGAATTGAAATCACAGAACGCAAATTGGCCGAAATTGAGTTGCAAAAGTCGTTCAACCTGGCAACCGACCAAAACAAGCGCCTCCTCAATTTTTCCTATATCGTTTCGCATAACCTGCGCTCACATGCCAGCAATATCAAAACGATTTTGAGTTTTTTACAAGAGGCAAGCGATCCGGAAGAGCAGCAAATGATGCTCAACCACTTGCAAACAGTTGCAACCCGGCTCGATGAAACCTTGCACAACCTCAATGAAGTTGTCTCTATTCAACAAAATGACAATTTACAAATTGAGACGCTGGAATTAAACGAATATATTCAGAAAACGCTGTTGTTGTTACAAGAACAAATGCTCGCTAAGAAGGCGCAGATCAAGTGCGATATCCCGGCCGGGGTAGCAGTGCAATACAACCCTGCCTATCTGGAAAGTATCCTTTTTAACTTTGTTTCCAATGCGCTTAAATACAGCCACCCGGATCGAATTCCAGAAATTACGATTCGTTTTGTTGATGCACAAGTGCAAAAAGTGCTTCAAATTTCGGATAATGGATTGGGCATAGACCTGGAAAAAAATGGCGACAAACTATTCGGAATGTACAAAACCTTTCACGGAAATGCCGATGCCAAAGGATTGGGGTTGTTTATTACTAAAAATCAAATAGAAGCCATGGGGGGAAGTGTGGAGGTAGAAAGTAAAATAAATGTAGGTACTACTTTTACAATTTATATAAAGTAGACCTTTGGACTTTGGTTTTTTATTCTGGCGATTTCACATAAGAATGTAGTTAGTGGCACAAGAATTGTTATTCTAGTATGGCTTCACAAGATTTGTCCATGAAAAAAGGCGCTAAATATATTTTGGAAAAGAATGTACCC
>JAIYAP010000077.1 GCA_027488935.1 Saprospiraceae bacterium
CCTGCGCACTGCGTGCTTCGGCGGGTAAACCAGGCGTACTGTAACAGGTATCGGGGGTTCGAATCCCCCCCTCTCCGCTTTACCCGCCATAGCACGCAAGTGCGACGGCGGGTAAATTCGTTAACCTACATAGCACGCAAGTGCGAAAGTGAAATCACGTTTCCCCGCTACAGCAAAAATAATTCTAGTTGGGCCTACTCTCCTGCGCACTGTGTGCTTCGGCGAATAAACCCTCCTGTGCACTGTGTGCTTCGGCGAATAAACCCTCCTGCGCACTGCGTGCTTCGGCGGGTGAATTTTTTCTTTTGGCAAATCGTAGGCAAATAGCACCGATTGTTCCGTCGACAGGCTTGGATGTATAGCAATTATTTTTAACTTTGCATACACGAAAACACCAACCGATGCGCAGAACCGCCCTTTTCCTATTGCTTTTTAGCAGCCTTTTACCTACCAGTTACAGTCAAATTGCATGGCAAGCACTCAATGGTCCTTCGGGAACGAAAGGCGTAAAAGTGCTGGGTATTGATCAAACTGGGCGCGTTTTTATCGCAGCAGGTGCTGGCATCTATACTTCAACGGATGATGGCACCAACTGGGTTCAAAGTGATGCTGGCCTTAATACGGTTCAAATTGCCCAAATTGAAGCCTTAACTGTTTTTCCATCCGGCAAAACAGGCGCGCTGATCGATGATCAATATTACACTTTTGACGCCAGTACTTTATCGTGGCAGGTGGATGTGACTTTAAATGGCGTGGGTGCGATCTGGATTGATCAGGAAGGACATTTTTGGAAAAAAATCGGGATCGATTTGTACCATGCTTCGGGCGAAGGCCAACCGTTTTTATTGGTTTTACCGGGCATTTTTCAAACTGGCCCCGTGACCAGCGCGCTCGTGGCGCATTTGAACGAGGGCAACAACCTTTGTGCCCAGAACTATTCGGAGCATGCTACCCTAAAAGTATTTAACAGCAGTGGTACGGTTACCCATACCAAAACACAGGCCAACCCCATCTATTTTGTCGGCTATAGCAATTGTTCGGGGACTGCTTTTTATTCCGATTTGGCCAAAAACTACCGCTCTACCGATGGTGGCATTACCTGGAATGCCATCAGCATCGGCAGTTATGGGGCAATTACCAGCCTGCATTGTGTTGATAATCAGGAAATTTGGGCCGTGACAACAAAAGGTATGTATCGGTCGACGGATGATGGCGAAACCTGGAAAGTGGTCCCATCGGCCGATGCGCAAGCGCTTTTGTATGTTGGTTCAAATGGCGTAGTTTTTATAAAAGACGATTGCAGCGCCCTCCCTTTCTCCAAAACTAGCGATGGTGGCAATAGTTGGACAGAGATTCAGTTTGGATTTATGGCACCCAACATTCGGGAGGTTTATACGTCCAAAAATGGCACTTTGTATGCACACGAATGTAATTCTTATGAAACGTCTATCGACGACGGACAAACATGGTCGACGCGTGTCCTTTTCGATGGACTTACGTTGCCGATGACCAACCTGGTTGTACATCCAGACGGCAGCTTGTTTACCCTGCTGGCAGCCACCCAACATTTGATTGTATCGGAAGATGGAGGGACCAACTGGAATCTGGTGCAAAAGCCCGCCAATTTTAATGCCTGGGCGACAGCACGCCTTGTATCGGATCGGTTGGGCAATCTTTATTTATTTGGCAACCAAAACACCTGTTACCGGTCGGATAACAAAGGATTGAACTGGACTTCCGTGAACAATCAATATGTGCCACTGGATCCAAGTGTGCCCATTTGGATGTTGAACAACGGCGATTATTTCAGACCCTGGAGCAATGGCTTGATTTATTTTAATGCTGCAACCCAAAACAAGACCAATGAAATTCTAAGTTTTGCTGGTGGCGGTGAAGTGGTTAAAACCCTACTGTACACGGCCCATTCCCAGCAGAGCGATTTTTACCTGGATGGGTTTACGAACAGTGGAAAACCATTTGTTGCGCGGTATATTGGAAATGGCAAAATCGCACCATTTGACAATTTTCCAGGCTCAAACCCTGGGCCAATGACAGTTTCCAACAGTGGCGTATTATTTGTTGTGAGCAACGACACCTTATATAGTTCGCCCAATTCAGGTGCCGATTGGGTATTTGCAGGCCTGCTACCCTACCCTTATGCAGGGGCACAAAGCCTTCAAAGTATCCAAATCTGCAACGACCAACACCTATACATTGGGTATTATGGCCATCCCATTTACAAAAGCGCACAAATCGTAGAAACCAACTTTACACGTGTGGAAGGCATCGTGTGGTTGGATCAGAACAATGATTGTATTCGAACGCCCAACGAGCCCACCCTTGGAAACAGCCTCGTTCAAGCAACGGGCAACCTTGAAATACGTGCATATTCCGATGCTGCAGGTGCTTATCATCTTTACTTGCCGGCAAGTACCGGCGCTTATACGGTTACGGTAGCACCAAATAACTCCTTGTTGAACAGCTCCTGTGCCGTACAACTCAATGTGGGTGCTACGAACGACATCCTTTTTCGTGATCTTGCGCTATCGCCCACCACACAATGCCCTTATTTAAAGGTAAACGCAGGTACTGCCCTGGTTAGAAGATGTAGTACCGCCGCGTACACCCTCTCCTATTCCAATGAAGGCACCACCCTTGCGCCCAATGCAACCATTGCGGTAACACTGGACTCCTTTTTTACATTTCAGTACGCATCTGTGACGCCCGTGACGCAAAATGGGCAAGTTTTGACCTTTCCATTGGGCGATTTGCCCCCAGGAAGTTCAGGTTCGATGAAAATACATGTTGCGGTAGGATGCAATGCCCCTTTTGGTCAATTGCATTGTGTGAAAGCCCAAATTTTTCCATTTGAAAACTGTTTAGGTGGACTGCCAGATTTGTCGACTACAACAGATTGCAGGCAAAATGTTGGTTCATACGATCCGAATGCAATACATGCCTGGGTAGATCAACAGATTGACCCACCTGAAATTGAAGCGAACAAAGCCATTGAATACCAGATTAATTTTCAAAATACGGGGACGGATACCGCATTTACGGTTGAGATTGTGGATCGTATTTCAAGTTTACTGGATTTAAACACCTTGATCCCTTTGGCATCCAGCCATCCTTATGAACTGCGGATTCAGCCCGATCGCACCGTGGTTTTTACTTTTTCGAACATTTTATTGCCGGATTCAAACATCAATGAAGCCGCTTCGCATGGGTTTGTTCGGTTTGGAATCAATCAGTTGGCCAACCTGAACTCAGGGTTGGTAATCGAAAATACCGCCCAGATTTATTTTGACCAAAACGATCCGGTTGCAACCAATACCTCCCGTTTGGAAATAGAACTTATTGTACACGTGCAAGAACCGCTGCCTGGATACCAAGTGCGCGTATATCCAAATCCATTTTCAGATCACCTGACCTTTCATATCGACGCCCTGGATGCGCCACAGCAATACCAACTGGTACTAACCGATGTGCTAGGCAGGGAGATACGCCAGCTGCAATTTGAAGGATCGACTTTACAATTGGCGTGTGATGGCATCGGGCATGGCATTTATTTTTTTGCAATTCGTTCGACACAAGGGGCTTTGATTGCAACAGGCAAACTACTGGCAGAATAGGAAGTGCCGGTTAATTTTTAGCACGGAATTAATGGAAAAGGCTTTTTTGCAAAACACGCAGAAAAGCCTTTTTCTTTATGTTCTATTAAAAAAACATTCAGCCCAAAAAAGGCCTAAGCATTCATTTGTCAAAAAAAGACAAAAAAACTCCTCGACTTTTCCAATATTACCCCCCAATATTGCATCTAAAGCCTAAACCATTTGCTTATTTGGTCGTTCAATGGTTGACAACCTTTTTAAAATGGCTTTTTGGATATCATTGTTCCTTGCCTGGATTTTTCCTGATATCAAAATAATCGCGTATGATGCAAAATAATTACAATCCCGATGGGTAATCTTGTCGTTTATTATTAAAAATGATTGCTTATGACACCGATAATGGCGCGTTGGCGCGCGTATGCGCGTATCCTTTTTTTCCTGTTTGTTTTGCAGATGCCTTTACTAAGCGTTGCGCAAAAGCCCTTTATCTGTGGAGACCAGTTTTTCCTCACCTTAAGCTCGGCGCCGCCTTCTTTAAATGAAGTCATCATTGACCCACAAACGGGCAGTGCTGTTTTTAAAATTATCAACAGCAATGTTTCCATTGCGGTCAATTCGGCGGGATATCGTTTTACAGATAACTTCATTTATTGTATAGATCCGGACTTATTGCGCTTGATTCGGTTGGATGCCAATGGCACCGCGACGGTAATGGCCAACCTCCCCCTTAATAATGATTTATCGTATTTTGCAGGTGATATCACACCAGATGGACGCTATTTGGTATTAATTGGCACCCTTCAACTGCCCAATGGCCTTAGTATTGCCTCGGAAATTGCCCGCGTAGACCTGGAGTCGCCCACCTATGCGGTTTCCACAACGCAAATAAATATAACTGCCCAAATATTTGATATTGCGTTCCACCCCATTACAGAGCTTTTGTATGGGTACGACTCCTTTACCCAAAGGCTGGTGCGGATTGACCCTTTTACGGGTAACATTACCTTTCCATTTCCCGCCTCGGGGGTACCTGTGGTAGCAGGTAGTTTGTTTTTTGATGCTACCGGCAATCTTTTTGCTTATGGAAGCCCGAATATGGTGCAGGAACAAAACAGCCTGTATCAACTAAATCCAGCAACAGGGGTATCCACTTTTTTGACCCGCGGGCAAGATGCATTTTCCTCCGATGGCTGTTCGTGTCCTTACACGGTAGACTTGACGAAAACGGTATCGCCCGAAACCACGCTCCCCTGCTCCGATGTCGTGTATACCTTTGAGTTTACCAATACCTCCAGACGGCAACAGTTGAATCTAAAATTCCGAGACAACCTTCCGCCTGGTTTTAGTTTTGTTTCTATTTTGGAAAATGAAATTGGTGGCAAATTATTGAGCGTACCGGGCGACCTGGCGTTTGCGATGGACAGCATTGTGCTACCGGGCGGCACCTCTTATTTGAAAATTGTGGTCAATACGGGCAGTATTCCACCAGGCATTTATAAAAATCAGGCTGTTTTGAGCAATTTACCTGCCCAACTTGGTTCTAAAATTGTTTCTGACAATCCAAAAACCCTGGTTAAAAACGACAGTACAGCCCTTACGGTAATCGGTTTTCCTTTTGATACGATTCGGGAGGAGCGGACTATTTGCGCCGGTACACCCTTTATCAAGTTGGATGCTGCGCAGTACACCAATAATATACCGGGACAAATAACGTATTTGTGGCAAGATGGCAGCGGCTTACCTTCCATAGACGTCAGTCTTCCAGGTAACTATGCGGTAAAACTGAGCAGCGGTTGCGATTCAGCAATTGTGCTGTATACCGTGAACGAATCATCCTTGTTGGTAAGTGTTGTGCAAGATACGTTCAACATCAACTTGGGCGACAGTCTGCAGATGCAAGCGAATACCATCAATGCTGGCCAACAGGTAATTTTGCAATGGATTGATCCACAACCGGGTTCGGTCACCTGTACCACTTGCGCGACCACCTTTGCACGGCCCTTCAATGATATTCGCTATACCATTTTGGCAACCAATGAGTTAGGCTGCCAGGATTCGGCCTTTGTGCGTGTTTTTGTAAAAAAGAACCGAAATATTTACTTTCCGAATGTATTTAATCCTGAAAGTGCAAAAGAAGAAGGCAATCGCTTTTTTTATGCTTCCGGTGATCCATTTACCCAAATTGACAACTTGTCCGTGTACTCACGCTGGGGGGAAAAGCTGTTTGAAACCCGCAATATTGCCTTAAACGATCCGTATGTAGGCTGGGACGGTTTGATTCGCGGCCAATCAGCGCTACCAGGCGTGTATGTTTGGGTAGCAGAAATATCTTTCCTCGACGGATTAAAGGAAATATATCAAGGTGATGTGACCGTTATACGATAAACCATCAAAATGATGCGCTTATTGGCCGAAAATGGCCATAAGCGCATCATCTTTTCTTCTTTTTCTTTTTCCACTCGGCTATACTGGCTTCGTTTTTTTCTATTTCGTTTAAAATCTGATTCCAACTCGGCGCCGCATCGTTGGTCAGATCCAGGGTTTCGGCATATTCTCTTTTGCTGATTTCCAGTTCGGTAACTGGTTTGCCCAAAAACTCCTCGATGATGTCCAAAACCGGTTTTTCTTCCGGGCTGCAAAACGTAATGGCCTTCCCTTTTTGAACACCCCGACCCGTACGTCCTACCCGATGCACATAGTTTTCAGCCACATCTGGCAAGTCGTAATTGATTACAATGTCCACATTGGGAATGTCGATTCCGCGCGCGCTCACATCCGTGGCCACCAGAATTTTCAGGGTACCATCCCGAAACTGTTGCATGACTTCCAGTCGGTCTTTTTGTTCTTTATCGCCGTGAATGGTTCGGCAAACAATGCCTACCCGCTCCATGGCTTTGAGCACGCGTTCTGCGCGGACTTTGGTACGCACAAAAATCAGCATTTTGGTTTCCGGATTTTCACTGATGACCCGTTCGAGGAAAAAGCGTTTATCGTCCATCCCGATAAAAGCCACCGAGTGGTTAATGTTTTTAGAAACCGGGTCTTTGGGCGAAACCTGGATGCGAATCGCGTTGCGCACCAGCGAATAAGCCAACTTTTTAATATTATCGTTGATGGTGGCCGAAAAGAACAAGGTTTGACGATTATTGGGCAAAAACTTGATCAAATCGCGAATATCCTTGATAAAACCCAGATCTAGCATATGATCGGCTTCATCCAGGATAAGGATTTCCACCTGATCCAATTTGATATGGCCTTGGCTAACCAAGTCGAACATACGGCCCGGTGTGGTCACCAGAATATCGATGCCTGCTTCCAGTCGGGCAATCTGGGGCGCTTGTTCAACACCGCCAAACACACAGAAGGTAGACACCCGGGTGTGTTGTCCGATTTGGTTGAAGGCATCGGTAATCTGGATGGCCAATTCTCGGGTAGGTTCCATCACCACACATTTTATACCGGCTGGGCGCGCCGACTTTTTGCGTTCATGGAGCAACTGGATCACCGGAATCGCAAAAGCGGCCGTTTTGCCCGTACCCGTTTGGGCAATCGCCAAGACGTCTTCGCCTTTTAAAATGGCAGGAATGGATTTAAATTGTATATCGGTAGGGCGCTTAAACCCAGCTTCCGCCAGGTTGCGCTTGATTTCGGGGGCAATGCGATAATCATCGAACTTCATCTTTTACAACTGCTTAAGTTGCAAAGATACGGCGATATTTCAATACCGGCGTTTGAGAAAAAAACGGCGGCCAGTAGACTCCTGGGTCGTAGCGATGGCCAATTCCCAACCATTAGCATAGAAGTAGTTGAGCCCGTCGACCAAACTGCGAAAATCGAACCGTTTTTTGTTGGCATCGGTAACATAATCCTGGCGTGGATTGGCCTGACCATAATCGACGGTAAAGGCGCATTCTCCATTGCTTTTAAAGATTGGGTCCAGTTCGATGTATTGGCCAGTGTTATCGGGCGTAAGTTGTACTCCTTCAATAAAAATTTGTGCTTGTGCGAGCAGCGCATGAGCGCTCAAAACGAAAAGTAAAAGAGTCTTTTTCATGGTTGAAACAATTTTTCAACAAAGAAACAGGCTGTTTTGGAAGCGCGCAGGGGTTTAACCCGGGCTTAACGCGCTGGCGCATTTTAACACCGTGGTTTAACATTTATACAACGGAAGCATGCTTAAGCGGGCACTTCCATGGCGAACATCCGGAGCGCGTTGGCGGTGGTTGTTCGTGCAATTTCGGCGAGGGGCAGCACTTTGGCTTCCGAAAGCATTTCCGCGACCTGGGTGACATAAGCGCTTTCATTGCGTTTGCCGCGATAAGGTACCGGGGGCAAATAAGGCGCATCCGTTTCCAGTACAATATGTTCGAGTGGAATGGTGCGTAAAACTTCCGGCAATTCCGATTTCGGATAGGTAATAGTACCACCGATGCCGAGCATAAATCCGAGGTCAATCATTTCATGCGCCTCTTCCAAGGTACCCGAAAAGCAATGGAAAATACCCCTGAGGCGGCCATCTTGTCCGGCCCGTACACAATCAATCGATTCCCGGTTGGCTTCCCGGGCATGGATAATAATGGGCCGATTGAGGTCTTTCGCCCATTCAATTTGGCGTGCAAAGGCAATTTGCTGAATGGGCAAGGTGGTTTTATCCCAGTATAAATCGATACCCGTTTCGCCGATGCCTGCCCACGCGCGTTTGCCGAGCCAGGATTCTACCAGGGCCAGGTCCTTTTCATAGGTGTCGGGTTGAACAGAACATGGGTGCAAGCCCATCATGGCAAAGCAGTGTTCGGGAAATTCGGCTTCCAGTGCAAGCATCCCTTCGATAGAGCCTGCATCAATATTGGGCAGGTACATCCGGATGATGCCATGCTGGATGGCCCGCCGGATCATATCACTCCGATCATGATCAAATTTAGTAGAATATAAATGTGCGTGTGTATCAATTAACTGATGCATGCATGGCCATTTTAAAACAAGAAAAGTATTGCGCTGTGTTTAACAAAACGCGTGCAAAAATACGCGATCCATTTGCAAGCCGAATAAGTATTTTAAAAAGTGTAGTTGACATCATCTTAAATGACAGCATATTTGCGTGGATTTACATTAAAATTAATGTAGATGATGATTAAAAACTTTCGATTTTCACCCTACATTTAGGGTCATTTTTCTTTTAACGCACCACCCTTTTTTCCTTATGATCACCCGATTCAAACAAAACCGACTCCTTTTACTCAGTTTGATGGGCGCATTTGCTGTAGGCGCCTTTTTATTTGTTCGAAACCAGCGCATTGTTAAAAACGAGGCATATTTCGAGGCCGTTTCCAAATACATTTACGCCTTTAGTTCGGGCGCGATTGGGCGCGAGGACGCCATTCGGGTTCGATTTGTGAATGCCGCAGTTGGAAAAGACCAGGTAGGCCAAGCCGTATCGGAAAGTGTATTTTCCATTGCACCTGCTATTGCGGGTAAAGCGGTTTGGGAAGATGACCGCACGATCAAATTACAACCGGATGCCCCCTTGCCTGCGGGCAAACGTTATACCGGACGGGTACGCCTTTCCAGCATCTATGGGGATGTACCTTCCATTGCCCGCACCTTTGAGTTCGACTTCAATGTACGCGCCATGGCTTGCGAAGTATTGGCTGATGGTATACAAACCGACCAATATGACCCGCATTTGCAAAAGATTACCGGCCGCGTGCGGATCAATGAACCTGTTGCAGGCGATCAAGTAGAAAAAATGTTTAAGGCAAAACAAGGTGTTAAGGCCTTGTTGGTCAATTGGGTACATAGTGAAAATGGCCAAACCCACGAATTTGTAGTAACCGGGGTTGAACGCGGCAATGTGCGGTCGTCGGTACAGATGTACTGGGATGGTGCACCGATTGGGCTGTCACAAACGGGCAAATTGGAGCAAATTGTTGCTGCACTCGATGAGTTTGTGGTATTAAACGTACAATCACTTCAGGTAGACGAACAATATGTATTAATCAATTTCTCAGATCCTGTTACGCCAGATCAGGATTTGGCGGGTTTGATTCGCATTGAAGGATATAGTGGCGGACTGCGGTATGTGGTGGATGGCAATTTTGTGCGAGTTTATCCGAGTACCCGCTTGAGTGGGCCCCTCAAGTTGCTTGTGGAAAGCGGCATTCGCAACAAGGCCGGCATGGCGCTCAACAATGGTGGCAGTTGGAATTTGAATTTTGAAGAACTGAAACCGGCTGTACGCTTGGTCGGTCGAGGTGCCATCATTCCGCAAAATGCCAACGGTGGCGTTATATTTCCATTTGAAGCGGTTGGCTTGAATTCCGTTGACATTGAGATATTTAAAATATTCAATTCCAATATTTTACAATATTTACAAGTAAATGAACTGGAAGGCGAACAAGAGTTGGAACGTGTAGGAAAAATCGTTCGGCAGCAAAAAATCAGTTTGCGTGACCTCGATCCGGAAGCCGATACCCGCAATTGGCAACGGTACGCACTGGATTTGAAAGATATGATCAAGCAAGATCCAGGTGCTATTTATCAGGTGCGCATTGCATTCCGCCGGGGCTACACCGATCTTACTTGTGCGACCAATCAAAAAGTAGATGAAGCAACCGGCAAGGCTGAAGACGAAGATGATCTTTCCCATATCGGCAAACGGGACGATGACGGAAATCTGGTGAGTATTATGGGCGGATATCGCGGCATTTACTGGGCGGATACGGATCCGTGGTGGTATGGCGAGGAAGGAGACGACGCTCCTGAAGGCGGGTATAACTGGTCGCGGCGCGAAACACCCTGTGAGAAAGAGTACTATTTTGCAGATCGTTTTGCACAGCGCAATGTATTTGTGAGCGATTTGGGCATGACGGCCAAACGCGGTAAAGACGGTTCCTTGTTTTTGGCCGTAACCGATTTGCTTACCGCACAACCGGTGAGCGGCATTGATTTGGAATTGTTTAATTACCAATTACAGTCTATCACCAAAGTACGCACCAATGCTACGGGCACGGTGATGATCGAAAATTTGCGGGAAACACCTTTTGTGACCGTTGCAAGTGGGGCCAATCGCCGCGGCTATTTGCGCATGGCCGATGGTAACACCTTGAGCCTTAGCCGTTTTGATGTTGCCGGTGTGGAAGCACAAAAAGGCATTAAAGGTTATATTTATGGCGAGCGCGGTGTTTGGCGTCCGGGCGATTCCCTGTTTTTGAATTTTGTACTGGAAGACAAAGGCGGCAAATTGCCTGCGGATCACCCGGTAACCTTAGAATTGACCGACCCACGTGGTGCCTTGCAATACCGGACGGTGCAGACCCAAAGTGTGGGTGGCGTGTATCCCTTGCATTGTGTTACCCGCGCAGAAGCACCAACGGGCAACTGGACCGCCAAAGTGCTGGTGGGCGGTGCAACATTTACCCAAAACCTTAAAATTGAGACCGTTAAGCCCAATCGCTTGAAAATGGACCTCAATTTTGGCAAAAAACAATTTAACTCAACCGACGAGGCCCTGACCGGCAAACTGGCGGTGACCTGGCTGCACGGCGCGGTGGCTAAAAACCTGAATACCAAAGTAGAAATGCAGGTTCGGGCGGTAAAAACCGAATTTAAGAACTTTAAAGATTTCGTATTTGATGATCCGGCCCGCTCCTTTTACAGCGATCCGCAGGTATTGTTTGAAGGCGAAGTAGACCAGGCGGGTTTGGCCAATGTGCCGCTTGCCTTGGGCGAAATTGCCGAACCACCGGGCAAATTGGTCGCCAATTTGAAAGTGCGTGCCTTTGAAAAGAGTGGCGATTTCAGTACCGATAATTTTTCGATGGATTATTTCCCATACGAACGATTTGTGGGCGTAAGCATTCCGACGGGCCAATGGGGCCAAAAAACCATCAGTGCACGCGGCGGCATCGTGCGTTTTGCCTGTGTAGATGCGAATGGCAAGCCCCAAGCGGGCAAAAAACTGTCGGTTCGATTGTTCCGTTGCGACTGGCGCTGGTGGTGGGATGAAGATGCCAGTTCAAATGTTGCACAATTTAACGCCGCCGAAAATGTCAATGCACTGGATGCGGGTACCGTTACGACCGATGCGAACGGGGTAGCAGCCTGGAAAATCAAACCCGACGATAGTTGGGGCCGGTTTTTTGTGCGGGTATTGGATGAGGCAGGCGGCCATGCTGCAGGAGATTTCTTTTGGCGCGGTTATCCGGATCAATTGGATGATATCAAGAGCCGCAATGCCGCTGCGATGTTGGCATTTTCGGTTGAAAAAGAAAAATACACGGTTGGCGAAGAAGTGACCTTAAAAGTACCGGCGAGTGAATCCGGTCGCATTCTGCTCACGCTTGAAAATGGCAGCCGGGTGGTACAACACGTATGGTTTGACGCCAAAACGGGGGATAATTTCCTGAAATTCAAGACCACTGAGCTGATGGCACCGACCATTTATGCCCACGTGAGTTTGATGCAGCCCCATGCGCAGACTAAAAACGACCTGCCTATTCGGATGTACGGTGTCATGCCGGTTAATGTAGAAAATCCACAAACGCATCTAAATCCGCAAATCGAGATGCCGGATGTGCTCAAGCCCGGTGAAAACTTCAATGTAGCGGTGCGGGAAACCGGCGGCAAGGCTTGTACCTACACCCTGGCCATTGTGGATGAAGGTTTGCTGGATTTGACCCGATTTAAAACCCCCAATCCCTGGGATGCGTTTTTTGCTCGGGAGGCCTTGGGTGTAAAAACCTGGGATATATACGATTACGTATTAGGTGCTTATGGTGCTGAATTGGAGCGTATTTTGGCCATTGGTGGTGATGGTATTAATCAAAAAGCCAAAAATGCGGCGCAAGTGAATCGCTTCAAGCCAGCGGTCATACACCTTGGACCTTTTAAATTAGAAAAAGGGCAAACCGCGCGTCACAACTTGAAACTCGATAACTATGTAGGTTCTGTTCGGGTCATGGTGGTGTGCTCGGCACCTGCTTCAGGTGGTAATGGCGCGTACGGATCGGCCGAAAAAACCTGCCCGGTGCGCAAACCATTGATGCTGCTCCCTACCCTGCCTCGGGTATTGGGTCCGGGCGAAACCCTGCGTTTACCCGTAGATGTATTTGCCATGGAGGCCAAAGTAAACAGCGCAACCATTTCGGTGCGTGAAAAATCAGGATTGGTGAGCGTTGGCGGTGCCGGCACCAACACCTTGACCTTTAAAGAGCCTGGTGAGGCCATGACCTATTTTGAACTAAAAGTGGGTAATAAAACAGGCGTTGCGCAATTTACCATAACCGGACAAGGCGGTGGCGAAACCACTACCCAGGATATTGAAATTTTGGTGCGCAATCCGAACCCGATGGTAAGCCGGGTCGTTGAAGGGGTAATTGAACCCGGTAAAACGTGGTCGCCCGGAAGCGATATTGCCGAATTTACCGAAGTTGAAAATGCAGTTGTAGAGATCAGTACGATTCCGCCTATCAACTTATCCAAACAATTAGAATACCTCATCCAGTATCCGCATGGATGCATTGAGCAGACCACTTCGGCGGCATTTCCGCAGTTGTACGTTGATTTGATTGCGCCTTTGACCGACAAGCAAAAACGTTCGGTGCAAAAGAACATAGAGGGCGGTATTCAACGTTTACAGGATTTTCAGTTGGCCAACGGCGGCTTTAGTTATTGGCCGGGCAGCAATGAGATCTCCGAATGGGGCTGCAATTATGCAGGTCATTTCCTCCTGGAAGCGAAAACACGCGGTTTTGCGGTGCCTAAATCGATGTTGGATCGTTGGGTGGAATACCAAACTAAACTTTCGCGTATTTGGGAGGCCAAACAAGATAATGGTCAACCCTGGGAGATCAATGATCATAATTTGAACCAGGCCTACCGCTTATATACCCTGGCCCTGGCCGGAAAAGCGGATATGGCAGGTATGAATCGATTGCGGGAGCGCAAACAGAAGTACGATAATGCCGTTTCGTTGCTTGCGGCGGCCTATGCCCTGGCAGGAAAACCGGAGGCAGCGCGCGATTTATTGAACGACGCCACGGTTACCGCTTACAATTATGAATGGTGGGGGCACACCTATGGCAGCACTTTCCGCGACCAAGCCCTGCGCCTGGAAACCTATACCGCAGTAGGCGATACCAAACGCGCTACCGAATTGGCACAACGCATTGCGGGCAATCTGGGCAATACCAATCAGTGGTACTCCACCCAGGAGTTGGCGACCGGCTTGCGGGCTATCTGCAAATATGCACAGAAAAACAGCATGGGTGAAAAGCCCGAATTTTCCATTAAAACCGGAAATGGTGCAGAGTTGGCTGTAAACAGCAATTTGCCTTACTATTTGTACAACTTTACGGAAAAATCGAGCAGTGGCGTAAGCGTGCGCAATACCAGCAAAGCCCGATTGTATGCCCGCGTTTTATATGTAGGCAGACCTTCTATCGGCAGTCAGGTGGCGAGTGCGAGCAATGTAAATTTGGCAATTCGCTACACCGACATCAAAGGCATGCCTATTGATGTTGCCAAGATCAATCAGGGCACTGATTTTATTGCAGAGGTAACGGTAAGCCGCAACAGCGCCTTTAAATTCAATTTTGATGAACTGGCCTTAACGCAAGTATTTCCTTCTGGTTGGGAGATCTTAAACACCCGCATGAACCTGGTGGGTGGTGCCAGCTCCGATCCTGTTGATTATCAAGATGTTCGCGATGATCGGGTATTGACTTATTTCGATTTACCCTACAACTCGAGCGGCGGTGCCAATGTAAAACAATCCCGCACCTACCGGATTCAATTGAACGCCGCGTACGCTGGACGATACTATTTGCCGACCGCTAGCTGTGAAGCGATGTACGACAACCGGATTGCGGCGAATGTGCCTGGGAAATGGGTGGAGGTGCAGTAGTGATGAGTGATGAGTGATGAGTGAGGAGTGAGGAGTGAGGAGTGAGGAGTGATGAGTGATGAGTGATGAGTTAATATTTCAACTCTTGGTCAACCATGTTTGGGCATGTCCAACTTATCACTCATCACTTATCACTACAACCCCACCGGGGTCATTCACCTGAAAAACAAATCAAATGACCCCAGCGGGGTCAAATCTTTGTAAATGATGAATGGAGGAGGTGCCTCTGTTCATCATTTTTTTGTTACCAGTAAAGTTCGTCTCGGGATGCTTCAATTATTCGACCATGTACTTCCTTCGATATCCACCGGCCGTGCCCTAATTCAGCACCATCGTTTCCTTCTTTTTGCGGGGAACGTACAAGTGCATGGTTTTCCATTTGCCATTGCTTGCTTTTACACGCAGGGTGTAATCGCCAGAAGTAAGGTCGAGGCTGCGTGGAAACTTTTGCTTCCAGGCATCACCATGGTAAATACCTGTGAAAGCAACACCGTCGCCGTATAATTGAATTTCAGTGATATCAGCGCAGTTGGCGCAAGAGAGTTCAAGTTGAGCGTCGGTGGAAGTAGCGCGCATGTCCATCTTTTCACAGAACTGCGGCGCTTGGGCAAAAAGTGATCCGACTGTAAGCATCAAAACGAGGCTTACAAATTGTGTTTTTGTTTTCATAATCGTAGTTATTGTATTTCTTACGCAAAGGTACGGGTTTTTTCAATCATTTTTTTATAAAGTGCTGAAAATGTAACAATTAGTTAACGATTACACGTTTTTACGCCCCTTAAAATGAAGATTTGTTGAATGGGAAATGAGCATTTCTCCTCGTGGAGGTGTTATGCGGAAAGACACTTCTTGTAGTAAAAAGGTTACATCTGATTCGACCAAACGTGCTTTTTAGACGTCCAACATCGGGCAGTGCGTGCTTATAGTGGCGGGTTAATTGAAGGTGGGCGCTGGAGGAGTCCAACATAAAATTTTAAATCCTCCCTAAATTTGTACATTTAGTTTTGAATTCCAGTTTGAAACAAAGATGCTTTGGTCCGTGGCGCAAGGCCGGCTGTGGTGCCACCCGACCTGCGTTATTATTTGTAGATATTTTAGCCATTTCGTTGATCATTATTTTGTCGATAAAATTTATAGACTTTTTTCAGCCATACAAAGGCCCATTTGACGCCAAAAACAAAACGTTAAATAGCCGATTCCATTTAAAATTTTGTTCGTACCCATTGTACAGTTTACAATTTTGTTGCACCTTCACCGCGCCCAACCGAATTACGCCGATGAAACAATAGACAGTTTGGTTTTCATCATTTTTCCAACTTATGCTGACACGTCGCCGCGCTTTAAAAACGCTGATCGCCGGAACTGCCGCCTTCACGGCCCAGCCGCGCTTTGTATTTTCCAAAACTTCCGAAACGATGCCCCTTCCATTGAAAGGTAACATCCACCATGCCGTTTGTCGCTGGTGCTTCAACCAATTGAGTGTGGAAGAACTCTGTAAAGCCGTTATTCCGATGGGGATTACGGCGATAGACCTGGTTGGGCCTGCTGATTGGCCTACCCTCAAACGGTTTGGGTTACACTCATCCATGTGCAACGGGGCCGAAATAAACCTGGTGAATGGCTGGAACGATCCAAAATACCACAAGCAACTCATCGAAAACTATACCGCGATGATTCCCAAGGTGGCTGCAGCGGGTTACCAAAACCTCATTTGCTTCAGTGGCAACCGGAATGGCATGGACGATGAAACCGGTTTGGCCAATTGTGTGCTCGGCTTGAAACAAATTATGCCCCTGGCCGAAAAATACGGCGTTACGATCGTGATGGAATTACTCAACAGCAAAGTGGACCACAAAGACTATATGTGCGACCGTACCCACTGGGGCGTGGCGCTGTGCAAAAGCCTGGGCTCCGAAAATTTCAAACTGCTGTACGATATTTACCATATGCAGATTGATGAGGGCGATGTGATTCGCAACATCCGCGACCACCATGCCTATATTGCCCATTACCACACTGCGGGCGTGCCTGGTCGACATGAAATTGACGAAAACCAGGAGCTGTACTACCCGGCCATCATGCGCGCCATTGTGGAAACCGGCTTTAAAGGCTTTGTAGCACAGGAATTTATCCCAACCGCCACAGACAAACTCGCATCCTTGCAAAAGGCCGTGCAGATTTGTGATGTTTAAACGAAAAGGCGCTTGACGCCAAACTTCTATACTTCCTATTTTTAAAAAATTTGATTAAACCAGAAACATGGCAGAAAAATACGATGCAATTGTCGTTGGATCCGGCATTTCCGGCGGCTGGGCGGCAAAAGAATTGACCGAAAAAGGTCTGAAAACACTGTTACTCGAGCGTGGAAAAGACGTTAAGCACGTAACAGATTATGATACCGCTACCAAAAACACTTGGGAGTTTCCACACCGCGGCCGTATCACCAATGAAATGAAAGCGACCCATCCGGTGCAAAAACGCGATTATCCATACAGCGAATTCAAGCCAGACTGGTGGGTGAATGACCTGGATTGTCCGTACACCGAAGTAAAACGCTTCGACTGGTACCGCGGCTTTCATGTCGGCGGGAAATCCCTGATGTGGGGCCGGCAGAGCTACCGCTGGAGCGAATTCGATTTTGAAGCAAACGCAAAAGACGGGATCGCCATTGATTGGCCGATTCGTTATAAAGACGTCGCACCTTGGTACGATTATGTAGAACAATTTGCGGGTATTAGTGGCTCCATGGAGGGTTTGGCCCAATTGCCCGACGGCAAGTTTTTGCCGCCGATGGATCTCAACATCGTAGAAAAAGACGTTGCAGCCCGGATTAAAAAACAATACGGCGGCAAACGCGCGATGATCATTGGTCGCTCTGCCAACCTCACACAGCCGCACAATGGCCGGGGTTCCTGCCAGTACCGCGACCGTTGCAGCCGCGGTTGTCCGTATGGCGCCTATTTCAGCACCCAATCTTCTACCCTGCCCGCTGCGGTGGCCACTGGAAATTTGACCTTGCGCCCATTTTCCATTGTAACCCAGATTTTGTACGACAAAGACAAAAAACGGGCAAAAGGCGTATTGGTCATTGATGCCGAAACCAACCAAACCATTGAATATGAGGCAAAAGTGATCTTTGTGTGCGGCTCAACCCTGGGTTCCACCTTCTTATTGCTCAACTCCGCTGATCAATCGGGCGGCATTGGCAACTCGAGCGGACAATTGGGGCGCAACCTGATGGACCACCACTTCCGCTGCGGCGCTAATGGCGAGGTAGAAGGTTATGACGACAAATATTACATCGGACGGCGCGCCAATGGCGTCTACATTCCACGTTACCGCAACCTTTTTGGCGACAAACGCGACTATTTGCGCGGATTTGGCTACCAGGGCGGTGCAAGTCGCCAAGGCTGGAGCCGGGATGTGGCCGAACTCAATATTGGGGTGGAATTAAAAGAAGCACTCACCGAACCAGGCAAATGGACCATCGGCATCACCGGTTTCGGGGAAATGTTGCCTTATCAGGAAAACCGGGTGACCATCGACAAAACCAAGAAAGACAAATGGGGACAATACGTGTTGTCGATTGATTGTGAATTGAAAGACAATGAAATGCGTATGCGCAAAGACATGATTGCCGATGCAGTGGAAATGCTGGAAGGCGCGGGTATTAAAAATGTGCGCCCGTTCGACAACGGTTCCTTCCCGGGCATGGCCATCCACGAAATGGGCACCGCGCGCATGGGTACCAATCCGAAAGAATCGGTATTGAATGCCTGGAACCAGATGCACGATGCGCCGAACGTATTCGTAACCGACGGCTCCTGCATGACCTCTGCGGCCTGCCAAAACCCATCCCTCACGTATATGGCCTTGACAGCCCGCGCTGCCAATTACGCCGTAGAAGCACTCAAAAAAGGTAACCTTTAAAACTATATCGCCATGCAAAGAAGAGACGCGCTCCAACGTATGAGCATCATCATCGGCGGCACTTTACTGGGCGCCGACAGCCTCTGGGCTAAAAATATCGACTGGGATCATATTGCAGACCTGGATGATTCGGGCGACATTGGTTTGTTTACCAAAGCCCAGGTAAAAATGTTGAATGAAGTAGCCGAAACCATCATCCCGACCACCGATACACCGGGCGGGAAAGCGGCCAAAACAGCCCAATTTATTGCGGTATTGGTGAGCGATTGCTACGAACCGGCCGATCAAAAACTGTTTATGGACGGCCTTGTTCAGTTCGAAGATACCTGCAAGAAAAACCACGGCAAAACCTTTGTGAAATGCTCCAAAAGTGTGCGCCATGATTTTTTGGTCGAACTCGACCAAGAACAAAAGGCCTATACCAAAAGCAAAAAAAGCAGCGATCCGGCGCATTATTTCCGTAAAATCAAGGATTTGGTGTTGTTGGGTTATTTCACCTCCGAAATTGGCGCTACCAAAGCCTTGCGCTTTTTAGAAGTGCCGGGCAAGTATGAAACGATTGATTATAAAAAAGGAGATCGTGCCTGGGGCGTGTAGAGATTAGGCGTGTGGGTGTTTCTTTGATACAAAAGCGCTTAGCGCGGGTTTTAAGATTTTATAAAAAATAGCGCACTGCGTTGCATCAAAAGGTGCAGCGCGGTGCTTTTTTATGTTCCGTACACGATACAAACACCGATGTGTGTATGTGTGAATTATGTAAGTTTCTTAAAGTGTTGTGTAATACTTCCGTATTTATTGACTCCTACCTTTGGATTAAATTCTGTATTTTAACATACACGAAAAAATATTATTTAACTTGATCATTCACTGATAATTAGCCTGTTTAACATCCAGCATGTTAAGACAAGCCAAATCGTCCCAACCATTACGATAAGCATGAAACCAAACATTGGTATTTCTGACAATAACTTGAAAAGCACTGCATCGCTCTTATCCACCATTTTAGCCGATGAAATGACGCTTTATATTAAAACCCGAAAAGCACATTGGAATGTAACCGGTGAAAGTTTTATGGAACTTCACAAACTATACGAGCATCAATACAAACAACTGGAGGAGTCGATTGATGAAGTAGCGGAAAGAATTGGCAAACTGGGCCAAAAAACGATCGGGACCATGGATGAATTTATAGAACACTCCAGCCTCAAAGAAAGTCCGGGGAAATATCTTTCAACCAAAGAGACGCTACAGGAATTACTCGATGACCATGAAACCGTAATTATTCAGTTGCGCAAGGATGTAGAAGCATGCGCCGATAAAAATAAGGATGTGGGTACCGCCGATTTTCTCACTGGTTTGATGGAAGCACACGAAACCATTGCCTGGATTCTTCGGAGGTATCTGAACTAGTGATTTTTGACTAAATACCCAGGAAAAATCCTACCGGGTAAATGATATACTCCATAAAAAACAAGCCCCAGAAAAAAAGGTAAAACGACTTAACTTGTTGATTATTTTCTACTTGCAGCGCATAAGCACGCCAAAGAAAAACCAATAAGGCCACCAAATGAACTACGCCATAGTACCACGGGGCAGGCAGTTGCCTCGTGGCAGCAGCGAAGACGATAAATGCATAAGCAAAGGATACGATGATTACACCCGCGAGAAAGGCAGGTTTTCTTCCTTTTCGTACGGCTAAGGTGCCGAAATTATACATGGCATCACCTTCCGTATCCGGAATATCTTTGAACCAGGCTATACCCAGGCTAAAAGCGGTTACAAAAACAGTAAGGGGTATAATCGCGTAAGGCAGTGTGTATGCGCCCATCATTTCGTACCTAAAATGCAGGAAAAAGCCAACATTAACCAATAATCCTCGAACAACTGAAATTGCCCCGGCTGCTAGTAGGTGGTTGCGTTTGAGTTTAAGTGGCGGTAAAGAGTAGGCTGTCCCGATTGCAAGAATGGTGAAGATCAATCCTAAGAACGGCAAGGATAATATTGCAGCACAGGTTAAGGAGATTATCCCACAAGTTAAAACAATACGAAATGCGTTTTGTTTGGATAATGTTCCGGCTGCAATCGGCAACCAGGGCTTATTTATTTTATCAACGTCGATATCCGACCATTGATTTAATCCTGTGATATAAATGTTGCAAGCCAATGCGCTTAACAGACTCAGCGGAAGCAATAGTACTGGAATCGTTACCGAAGTACTGGTGCCAATTGCAATTGCGAAAATGGATAAAATACTGAGTGTACTCCCGATAATCGTATGGGGGCGACTGAACTGCCACAAAATCAATAGATTTTTCATGTGTAAACTTACAACAAATTTTCCCTGCATTGATGCATTCAATTGATTATGATATTGTAATTATAGGCTGTGGTCCTGCAGGCGCAATTACCGCAAGAGAAGCCGCGCAAAATGGCCTGAAGGTATTGCTTGTTGATAAGCGACAAGAACTTGGCGCGCCCATTCAGTGCTCTGGCGCATTAAGTGCCAATGCTTTAGAGGATTGTGGTGTTGACGCAAGCACCGAATTTGTGCAGGAAGCCGTATATGGCTTTAGCGTGTACAACGAAATCGGGGCGGAAACCAATCTAGACTATCGGGAATTGAAACCGGAGAAATATGGGACCGGCTTAGGCCAAAAACCACTGGGCTATGTTGTTGATCGTCGGCGTTTTGATCGATATCTGGTCACATTGGCCGAACGCGCTGGTGCAGAGGTTTGGCTAAAAACAGAAGGTTTGGGTTATAAACCTTTGGACGATGGTACTTGTGAAGTTTACCTGCGTAAGTTTAACAAAGAAATATCCATTCGAACACGTGTGTTGGTAGGGGCCGATGGTTTGCAATCGCAAGTGGGGAAATGGGCCGGTCTGCAAACGCATATAAAAATGACGGAATTGGCCAGTTGTCTGCAATTTGTGGTAGATAAAGTGGATACGAATGGATTGCTTGAAATCATTACGGGCCACGAATGGGCGCCAGGGGGTTATGCCTGGGTTTTTCCCAAAGGCCATGGATATGCAGAAATAGGTCTGGGGGTTATTCGTACGATGACGAAAGAAAATGCCCAATGGCATTTGGATCATTTTATTAAAAATTCTTTCCTGAAAGAACGTCTCCAGCACGCGCGCATTTTGGAAATACAGGGCGGCGGTGTTCCACTCGCGGCACCTTTACGTACACAATATGCCACCAACCTGATTTTGGTGGGGGACGCTGCGCGGCATGTAAATCCAATAACCGGCGGTGGATTACATACCGCACTAACAGGCGGCATGATTGCCGGCAATTTTTTAGCCGGGCTGATACATGCAGATCAGCCTGCCACTGCCGAAAATTTAAAAGGATATCAGGAAAATTGGCTGGATAAACTGGGCAATAAAATGTGGCAGTTGTATCATACCAAAAAAGAAATTTTTGAAACAAAAGATATTGAGCAACGCAACAGGATGTTGTATGATACGATGGCCGATTACTTCAACCCGCTTTCATCTTACAAAAAGGTATAATACAAATGAAAAGTAACACGCCGGTTCTTTTTCAAATAGGATGGAACGCATGCATCAATTGTGGTGCCTGTGTGGCCGTTTGTCCCCAAGACGCGGGATTTATTTCAGCATTTGACACCATTGCGGTGAATACCCAATGCGATATAGCCTGCATGGTATGTGAGGATATTTGCCCGGTTAGCACCATCACACATACTCAAAATAATGAATTTTATGAAGAAGGTTTATAGGCACTCGGAAAGAATATTTGAAAAAGTAACCAATGTGGCCACCGCTATACTTGGGAATTCGGTTACCTTTATTATTGCCTTATTGACGGTTGTTTTTTGGCTTACGAGTAAACGTTTTTTCGAACAAGATCCACATGAGTGTATTCGGGATGTCATTCACGGGGTTACGTTCATAAGTTTGTTTATTATTCAGAAATCATTCAACCATTTTTCGGCGGCACTACATTTAAAAATAAATGAATTGGTTCTGTCCCATGAGTCTGCAAACAATACGGTAATCACCGTAGAAGGAAAAACAGAGCATGAAATAACCCAACTTACCAAAGAGTACGCCGAATTGGCAGAGGAGCCAAAAGTGAAAAAGGAATAAGAACTTATGGTGCGAAAGCCAAACAGTGTATTTATATGGAATATGTTTTTTACCACGCCTTTTGCACGCTTCAAAGTATTCCGGCTAGGTTGTAATTCTACAAGCCTTATTAATACTTAAGATCGAGGTGTATTTTATGAAAAAATCGATGTAAAATAGGCGAAAGCACCAGCCCTGATGCTGCCAGGAATACCACCCCACTATAAAGCGCGTACAATCCGGCAAAAATCTTGGTCGGATTTTGCCGATCTAATGGCAAATCATCTATGTTTAAAGCGGGTCCCATACCCGTTAGAATCATCGACGCATTGTAAAACGCATCCACCATGTTGATACCGGCGAACCCGATGTAGCCTGCCATACCCAAGAGTAAAGAAAAGCCAATAATGCCAGATGAATAACCGAAATAGCGCAGTGTGCGATTGTAAAACTGCCGCGGCGGCAACAAAGGCTGGTTATGATGTTCAAACATGTACAAAGATAATAAAATTGTCCATTTTAGGCAAAACCCAAAGCGTCATTTTTCGTTTCAGCGTCATTCGAATGGTTGAAACTTTATAACATAAAAACGAAAATATGACACGTCAAGAATTTCTGAGCACCCTGGGGCTGGGTGCTGCCTTTGTGCTTACCACGAATTGCCTGAGCAGTTGCGCCAAGGACAGCAACTCTGGTCCGGTTGATTTTACTATCGACCTATCCGATGCAAACTATGCTACACTCAAAACCAATGGTAACTACCTGGTCATCAATGGTACGGTGGTCGCCAAAACTACTGCGGGTGAATATGTGGCCGCCACCGTTACCTGCAGCCACCAAGGTCAAAAGCAAGTCACCTACGACAAGGCAAACAACAATTACTATTGCACGGCCCATGGTGCGCGCTTTGATTTGCAGGGCGGCGGTTTGAATAATACTGGGAGCGGTGGCTTGACGGTTTATAAGACTACATTGACGGGGACTAGTTTGCGGGTATTTTCCTAAAATAGTTGTACTATTTTGTGTTTTCAATTTGAAAATAGTATGACTATTTTAAAGTACGGCGTGTTTTTGCCTTGAGGTTATTATTTAATACAGGGCACGTAGAAAAAAGGGCTCCACAGAGGAGCGCGGAGGAACGGAGATACACGGAGGTTTTCATTTTCAGGAGGGGATCATTTCGAGTATTCGCCAATGCCTTTTTACACAAATAATTCAGAATCAAAAGGTTAAAACAGATCAAAAAACTCCGCGCAACTCCGTTCCTCCGCGTAACTCCGTGGCCCTCCCCTCTCCGTGGGCCCCATCTCTACAATGCGCTGACAATAACCCGCAATACCACCCGCTCGCCAGGCATTTTCCCATACACCTCCAGGAAAAATACCCCTGGCGACAAGCCCGATAAACGAAGCGTTTCCCCAAATGTATAAACCCGCACCGTTTGCCCAAGGCTGTTTTTTAATACTGCCTTTTCCCAAGGTGCTGTTGCCGTGAGTTGGAACATATCACTGGCAGGATTGGGAAACACCTTGTAAATGGGATCTTCAGTTGAGAGCGGATTTGAAATATCATCGGCCGCAGTGGTAAAGTCGCACACGCCGCCGCTTCTGAAAAAGCTAAAATTATAGGGCGAATTACTCCAGATGCTATCGCTGGGCAAGACCTGGGTTACCCCATTGCTGGTTTCTGATACGGCCGTTCCGTACCAGCCATTCCCAACATAGGTGGTCATGGTCAATCCTACGGTGCTTAGGCAGGCGTTATTTACCGTAAAAGCGGCTTGATCTGTTCCAGAAAAAGACGAGGCCGGGTAAATCAGTCCGCCCAAAACTTCTGTGGCACCGCCATTGGTGGTACGAACAATATTGGCCCGACCTTCTGTTTTCAGTCCAAGAATCCAGTATTTCCCGCCGGGGTTGTCAATATTTACTTCATTTTCTGGTTGTACTTCCGTGTTGAAATGGCGCGCCCAAAGTTGTACCGGAAATTGGGGTTCAAAACGGTTGACCCAATCTTCCAAAAATACTTTTCCCATCGTGTTGGCGGCGGTATTGTTGTATGTACAACTTTCGGTACTTCGAATTACAATGGTACGCATGCTGTTGTTTTCCAGCACAATACCTTTGATGCGCTCAATAGAAAGGGGCAAGGCAGCATTGTTGTTGACAATCATTTTACTGCCGTTGAAGAAATTCAATTTACCTAAGTTAAATCCGCTAATCAATTCAACCGTTGGGGGCACGATAATGTCTTTATAAATGCAATAGGCCGTGTTATTATCGCCAGATTGGCCAAAATAAACACATTTTTTCCCTGAATTGAAGGCTGCCTGAACAGCATCTGTAGCATCAAAAAAGCCGTATTGTGGGTTGGTGGGTTGCGCGCCAAACTCGGTAACGCTGGCCCAATCATTGGGATTATTATTCACGTATTCAGGGGTTTCCTCGATGGGCAGACCCAGGCTTTTTCCGTTATTCGGCGCAATGGAATAATCCGGCTGATTATGGTATTCACTGATATTTTGGCCTTGAATGCCGGTGCCATCGACGCTGAGGGCTCCCTGGTATCCGCTTGATTGGATATTTCGGGCAAAAACAAAACTATAACCACTCACTTCGATGCCAAAATGGCTATCATCACCATCCTCCAATTGGCTGTCGAGGATAATGACACGCCCACTTTCATTTTTGACAGCCGGAACCGCATTGCTGCTGTTGAGGTGCCGAACGATGATGGTATTGCAAGCGTTGGTAATGCCAGCAACAGTTTGGTTGCGCAAAGTAATATCTTCAAAAGTCATGGAGTATTCACAGGTGCCAACCCTTATACCATATTGAAAACCATCGACGGCAACATTTTTTAACAGTCCAGGGCCCGGCCAAGAGCGTTCCATTTGTACGCCGCAAAAGCCGCTGCCATCCTCCGAACGGATGTTTATATCGCGCATGGCACCGTAATTACTGGTAATATAGTCCATCCCCACAGCGCCCGGGTTTTCACTTCCGGTATTAATGCTCAGGTTGAACACATAATTTCCAAAAGCCTGGTTACCGGCGCGCGTGTAAAAAATGGCACGTGGATTTTCTGGATCCTGAAATCCCGGCGCATTGTCTTTTAGTTGAATCACTGTCCGATCTCGGTCTTCTCCTTGCAGCGTAAGGCAACAATCGTAATACCCCTCCAGAAAACGAATGCTGTCGCTCACTAAATAGGTTCCGTTTGGGATAAATATGGCAATCGCGCTGTTGTATGGATTTAAGTAGGTCTTCACGGCAGCCCTAAATGCTTCCGTATCATCGGTGATACCGTCGCCAACGGCACCGTAATCGGTTTTGAGATTTTTCCAGGAAAGGTTGGCGCTGGGGAAATAAGTTTGATGACTTTGTGCACCAATTGGCAGGGCGGTAACCAAAAACAAAGCCCAAAGGATCGTGATTCGCATGACTTGATTGGTTTAAATTTAAAAATAAGTATGGCCCACGCTTAAGCAGGCCATACCGAAATAATAAAACAAAAACAAAGGTGTACGGTCGCTTATTGCTTGACAAACTTGAGGGCCTTCATTTCCTGATCCGTGCGCATTTCGAGCAGATAAAGGCCAGGTAATAAATGGGCAACGTCTACTTGTACGGTATTTAACCCAGTTACGGCACTTTTTGGGTTCGACCACAAAAGCCGGCCTGTCAAATCTTTTACAGAAAGCTGATATTCCTGGGCTTCTTTCGCCTCAAAAACAAGATGCAATTGGGAAGTCACCGGATTGGGGAACAGACGCAAGGCATCTATCGCAGATGGACGTGTCGTGGTTTGTGATAAGGTACCCGTTGCAACATTCAAGGCTGCGATCGAGTTACTTGCAAAATTCCAGGGCTCATCGGTATCCAATTCAAAACTAATTTCGCTGTCGCAATCCTGTGCCTCAATAATCAGGGTAATTGTATATACGCCCGACTGACCATAGGTATGGAATGGAGATTGTTCATTGCTGGTGTTGCCGTCACCGAAGTCCCAATGCCAACTCGTAATCGGGTTCGGCGAATACGAAAGATCCTGGAATTCAAATCCGAGCCCGCCCAAACTATCCGGCAATGGGAAAAAGAGCGCCTGACAATCCTGCTCGCCTTGCCATGAACAATCTTCTTTGACACATATTTCGAAGGAAATATTGCTTTCACAGCCCGTCAGCGTTTGAATCGTGAGTTCAACTACATAAACACCTGCATCCGCATACGTATGGGTAGGGTTTTGTTCCGTACTGGTTGCGCCATCCCCAAATTCCCAATACCATTGATCGGCGCCTCCAAAAGAAAGGTCTTCAAAACTTAAACTGAGGGAATCATCGCTCACGTCAGCCACATAAAACATGGCCTGACAACCGTAGTAAAAGGTATCCACCGGACCATTTCCGATCACCAATACCGCACAAGCATAAGCCTGGCAACTATCTTCGGTTACTACATCGAGCGTGACCGTGTACAAACCATCCTGCTGAAACTGGTGTGTTGGATTTGCCTCATTGCTGGTAGTACCGTCTCCAAAGTTCCACAAATAGTTCAATACCCCGGTTGAATCGCCATCGATGTTAAATACTTGCGCCGAAAAGACATAAGTAAGGCTGTCTAAATCTTCATATTCAAGGTACACCTCGCAATCGGTAGTGGGCGGTACGTCGGTAAATACAGGGAAGGTAACTTCCGCATTGCAGCCCGTGCTGCCTGATACAACAAGCGTCACTTCATAATAACCATCATCGTTGTAAGTATGGGTTGGACTGGCTTCATCGCTGGTGTTGCCATCTCCAAAATCCCACAACCAGGTCACCGCAACCGCGCTGTCTAACGCAAAATATTCAAATTGAAATGAAAACGTCAAAGAATCCAATTGGGTCGTTTGTGGCTCGACTGAACAGTCAGGGTCTTCCTCAATTTCCCCAACGCATACATGTTCAGTAATGCTGGATATACAGCCTGTTGCGCTTTCAATCGTAAGGGTCACTTCATAGATACCCGCCTGCTCGTAGGTATGTGCCGGATTTTCTTCGTTGCTGGTATTCCCATCGCCGAAATCCCACAGCCAGAGGACCGCCAAAGCACTGTCCACGGTTTCAAATTGAGCCTGGAATTGAAGCGTCAGGCTATCCGTTGGGTTGGCTTCAAAGGAGGCGGTACAATCGGGAGAAGGTACAATTCCGACACAGACATGCTCTGTAATGGTCGATTCGCAGCCCGAAGCGCTGATAATCGTAAGGGTCACTTCATATATACCCGCCAGAGCGTAAAGGTGCGCCGGGTTTTCTTCGGTGCTGGTTTCGCCATCGCCAAAATCCCACAACCAACTGATTGCCAAGGCACTGTCCGCACTTTCGAAATTGGAAGTGAATTGAAGGGTCAGACTGTCCACTTCTTGCGATTCAAACCCTGCTTCACAATCGGTTACGGCATTGGGTACAAAATAGGCCATTTCAACAGCCTTTTGCAAGTTAGGGGCGTACGCATGATTGGGGTGCGCGGCCTGGATTCCACTGGCAAGCAGCAGGAAAAGCCAAAAAAAGTGTGATTTTTTCATAATTTCTTTCATGTTTTAAAAGTGTTTGTTTTTTGATTTGTAAAAGCCGTCACCTTTATTATTTAGAAATATATATTTTGGTAGTTGTTGGGCCAGCATCGGTGTCCACCTGCAAGAAATAAGCGCCGTTGGGTAAATTCGGTACATTCATACGGATTTGTGTCGCATGCACAACTGGCATGTCGAGCACGGGCTGGCCTAAAAGATTAAAAATACGAATGCGTTCCATGGGATGGTCGGAAACGACCCAGGCATCATTTTGGAGGGGATTGGGACTTACGGATATATTCGGAAGCATAGTGCTGGCCACGTTGATGGAAGTCGAAAGCCCATCGGGATCCATGTCAATGCTCAAAGTATCGCCTGCCGTGGCGCTGATGTTGCCAAATTTGTCGATCATTCGGATAGAGTCGGTCCAGATACGCATCGGCGAGGCCCAGTCAATCACATCCACAATAATGACCAATTCCAAGGTGCCGATTTCACCAAACCCGGAGCGATTGTTTCGGTCGGTGCGGGTCCAACCGACATCGATTCTTTTGGGGGCCGTGCGTTTGTGAAAAAAGATGCGGTCGCCGTCATTGTTGGCCCAGGACGTTTGCCCTAAATCCAGTTTTACCTGACCAACATCGATTTGTTCGTTAAAATGCAGGGAAAATGCCAGGCCATACAAATCCTCGGCAGGTAAATCAGCGGTACCCAACTGGATAGAAATCAGCCTGCTTTCACCGGGCGCTATCAAATTGTTGTTGGTGCTGGTCAGGCGTAATTTCGGATCCATGCCCGATGTTCCGGGAATAAAAACATCCGGCTTTACCTCAATATCGGTGCGTTGCGCGCCATAATTCACAAAAATCGGGTTCAGATCGCTAAAATTGATCTTGCCATTCCCATCGCAGTCCGCATAAGCCATGTTCAATCCGCTGGGCAAATTTAAAGGCCAGGGATTCACGGCTTGCGGCGTAAGACTCAAATCATTTCCGACAAGATTGCCTCGATTGGGTCCTGAGAAATTGTACCCCAACCCGATTTCGAGAAAATCAATGTTGTTGATGAGGCCGTTGTTGGTGGCATCTCCGGGAGCTACTTGCAATACCTGGGTGAAAACGGGCCGAGGTAATGAAAGCAAGGCTAAACTGAAAAGGACGATTCGAAGCATATGCATGCGTGGCCGATTGTTGTGCGATGGATTGTATTGACTTGACGATACAAAAGTGCGCAGTATTACAGGGGCCGACAAACACAATATTTTAAAATTATCGCTTACAGATAAATTTATTAAATATCCTAACTACTTGTTTTTTAATTAATTATCGTGTAAAAACAATATAAAAAATCTTAAAAACGTTTTTAAAATAAAATTACAACCCGCCGCATTATGGAAAAAAGTAAGTTGCTGGATTTGCTGGGCACTTTTTCGGGCCAGGAATGGCGCTCTTTTCGCGAACTGGTGCGGTCGCCTTTTTTCAACCGGAATGAGGATATGATCACCTTGTGCGATTGGTTGAGTCAAAATTTCAGTCCAACCCTCGATCGGAAGGCGGTTTTTAAGGCAGCTTTACCGAATACCCGGTACAACGAAGCCCAAATGAACCATTTGATGTCGGCCATGCTCAAGTTGGGGGAGCAATTTATTGGCATGATCCAAATGGAACGCAACGGCTTTTGGACCGATTTTTTCACCCTGCAAGGTTTGTCGGAAAGAGGTTTGGAAAAACATTACCGTTTCTTATTTGAAAAAAAACAACAAGCGCTGTCAGCGGATACGAATTTAGGCACCCGGCATTATTGGGAACAATATTGGCTCAACGACCTGGAAAGTAACCGCCAAACGCAAAGTGCCGCAACCGGTCATATTGCTTTTGTGCAACGCGCATCGGATAGTTTAGACTATTTTTACTTAGCCGAAAAACTGCGTTTTGCCTGTTTCATGCTTACCAGTGAACGTTTATTAGCAGTGCCCTACCGCATCCAGATGGCCGAAGAAGCCGCGCATTACCTCGCGCAGCATCCACTTCCCAACGAAGCGCCGGCAGTGAAAGCGTATTTCCTGGTTTTTCAATTGTTCAATACCCCCGATGCCCACGGTGTGTTTGAGCAGTTGAGGGATGCCTTGCCTGCTTTGCAACAACAACTCGGTCCCGCCGAAACGGAGGAAATTTACCAGTACGCCATTAATTTTTGCAACCTGCAAATCCTGCAATTGCGCGAGCAATACCTCGCGGAAGCATTTAATTTGTACCTGCAAGCCATCGAATCCGGGGTAATGCTCAAAAACGGGCAACTTTCGCCCTGGCATTTTAAAAATGTGATCAAACTGGCCCTGCGCCTGAAAAAACACACCTGGACCGAACAATTTATCCAGTCGCACGCGCAATTGCTCCCACCCGATTTGCGCTCGGATGCTTACCATTTTAACCTGGCGGAACTGTATTATTACACCGGTGAAAACGAAAAGGCCCAGTTTCACCTGAACCGCGTGGCCTCCTCCGATCCTTCCTACCACCTGGGTGCCAAAATCATGCTGGCTAAAATATATTACGAAACCGAAGCTTATGATGCGCTCGAAAGCCTGTTGCACGCTTTTGTGATTTATTTGCGCCGCAACCGCACCATTTCGGAGGAAATTCGGCGTACTTACCTCAATTTTGCCACCTTATTACGGCGTTTGATGCAGGCCCGGCCCGACCAATATGCGGCTTTGCGGGTTAAAATTGAAGGTACCAAGTTGTTGGCTGGGAAGACTTGGTTCTTGAAGGTGCTGGGAGGGGAGCGGGCCATGTAGAGGGGAGGGTTCCACAGAGGAGCGCGGAGGAACGGAGATACACGGAGGTTTTCATTTTCGGGAGGGGATCATTTCAAGTATTCGCCAGTGCCTTTTCACACAAATAATTCAGAATCAAAAGGTTAAAACAGATCAAAAAACTCCGCGCAACTCCGTTCCTCCGCGCTCCTCCGTGGAACTCTTTTCCCCCTACTTTTTGCTCGATTGAAGGCGCAGATAACAAGCCACCTCACTGGGGGGAAGATGCGAGGCGGAAGCCCATGAAGTTGAACCTATACCCGGGCGCGGTACCGTTGCGAATGGCGGCGCGACAAAACGAGGCGCCGAGGTTCCAACTGCCGCCGCGATTCACACGGTACGTACCCGAATCCGGGCCTTTCGGGTTGCGCTGATTTTCGGCTGAATAATCCCCAAACCAATCGTTGCACCATTCCCACACATTGCCCGACATATCAAAAAGTCCCAACGCATTGGCTTTTTTCTGGCCTACCGGGTAGGTTTTGCTGTCGGAGTTATCATTATACCAAGCTACTTCGTCAATTTTATCCGAGCCCGAATACACGAAGTTTTGCTTGCCGGGTGGGCCACCCCGGGCGGCATATTCCCACTCTGCTTCGGTGGGTAAACGGTAGTTTTTACCGGGATCAAGGGCGTTCAGTTTTTGCAAAAACTCCTGGATGTCATCCCAACTTACGCTTTCTACCGGGCATTGGTCGCGGCCTTTAAAACTAAATTTAGTTGGGTCACTTTCTCTCTTTAGAATCCTAGCAATACCGCTAAGACCGCCGGGAAGACTTGTGAGTGATTCATCTGGAACACTACCCATCACGGCCCGCCACAAAGCCTGGGTCACTTCCGTACGTCCGATGGAAAAATCGGAGAGGGTGACATCGTGGGCGGGCATTTCATTATCTTTAGCATTCTTGTCGTTTTTTTCACTGCCCATGCGGAAGGTACCACCTGGCACCCGTACCATATCGGGTGGAGTGAAAGGCGTAACTACCGGACAGCCGCCGTTTTTCGGGTCGCCGGGTTCTTTGGGGCATTTATCATTGCAATCGGGTACGCCATCGCCATCGGAGTCGGTATCGGGTACGCCGCAGCCGCAAGCGCCGGGCTGGGTTTTGTTGGGGTCTTGGGGGCATTGGTCATCGGTGTCCGGGGTGCCGTCTTTATCGCTGTCTATGGGTTGTGGAGGTTTAACTACCACAGGCGTATCTATTTTTGGCTGGGTTGGAGTAGTAACGCTTAGCGGCGTCCAATCCCATTGGCGTGCTTGTTGCCAGCTGGCCAATTGCTTCCCGTACGCATCGCTCAAGCGCACCCGCAGCGTGTCCGCATGGAAAGCCGCAGTATTGGCTTGTTCGGGCAAATACAGGGTGGCGGTATTCGCGCCTAAAGTAGCGCTGCGCTGGGCTTTAGTATTGAAAACCAATACTTTACCTGTTTTATCTACGGCTTCTACGGTAAGTTGTGGGTCTTGGCGCGGTTCAAAAGCCAACTGGTAGGCAATTTGCAGGCGCAAACGACCATCCGCAGCCTGTTGCACTTGCACGCTGTTGATGCGGTTGGTGGTGATGCCCAGCAGGGTTTCCAAATTGGGGCGCAGGGTCAGGGTGTCAAAATAAGCCCGGGCGCGCAAATATTGGTACACAAGCAAGGCACTGTCGCGCTGCTTGCTGTAAAAATAGCACAGGCCTTTTCCATGGGTAGCATCGGCGCTTAAACGCGGGAAATATTCTGTTGCCAGTATCGCAGCGGAGTCAAACTGGCTGGCGGCTTGCGTCAATTGCGCAGTGCTGGCCTCGTTGTTCAGGCTTTGTGCGGCGAGCTGATACCAGGCGGTTGCACTGTTTTGCAAAGCCGGCAAATAGGCTTTAAGCGGACTTAATTGCCGGGCGCGGGCAAAAAACGCCAGGGCCTGGTAGGCATTGGGCGCAGGCGCGCTCAGGTTTTTAAACACGGGATCTACGGTGGGCAAGCCCCGTTCGGCTTGTAGTACGCCCAAGTTGTTGTACAACACCGCACTGTCAATGGCCCACACTTCCCGCACCAAGGCATTGCTGCGCAGGGTGTCGCGCCCGGGTACGTACGTGTGGGGTGCGAAGGCCCGCGCGCGCAACTCTGGCGTACCTTCATTTAGCCAGCCCAAAATCAATAAATCGGCAAAAACGAGGCTCAAAGCGCAGGCTATGCCAAATATCAGGGTAAAAAACGGCCTTTTGGGCGGTTTCGGTGGCTCCGGCTTTTTTGCATCGAGCCAGGCTTGTAAGTTTAAGGGGGGCTTATTATCCGAATTTACGTGCCCCTGGCGCAATTGGGCCACCAGGGCAAACACGGCCTCGGCTGCGCGGGCGCATACCTGCTCGGGCGTGTAGGTGCGCGAGGCTTTGCGGGCTTTTTTGATGGGTGCCTGGCTTTGTTGCATGATGGAGCCTTCCGCTTCATTCCAGTCACTTAAAATGGCCAAAGGTTGCCCAGCAGCGTCTAACGGTATAAATTCGAATTGTTCAAGGCGGGTTTTTTCATAATTGCAGGGTCTTACCAGGATATTTAATACCTGCGCCTGGTGCGTTTTCACACCCTCCAATACCAGCGGCATGGTTTCTTCCATGATGGATTGCGCATCCAAAAACGCAGGGCTCAACAACATCAAATGGATATCAGCCGCTACCACGTGTTCTTGTAGTTGTGCCGCCCAGTTTTTGCCAGTAGGTTGTGTGCTGTAATGCCATATTTGTACGGTGCCATCGGCTTCCAGGGGCCGCAAGCGCTCCAACAAATTGTAAAACTGCTCGGCATCATCCTGCACATAGCAGATATTTATCTTCAAGGGCCCCGGCGCAGCCTTGGGTTGTTGTTTACGCGCAAGGGCAAAATTCAATTCGGCCTCCAATTGGCGGGGCAACAGGCCTCTTTCCAATAAATCGGTTACAAGGGCCTGGTTGTCCGCATCTTCCGGGTCTAAAATAAAACTTTGCACTGCAATGCCGGTTTCCAATTCCAGGGCGGCATGGCCGTCTTTGGCCAACTCACGCACGGCTTCGAGTTCGGCGCGTACAGCCTCGCGGGCAGCGCGTTCGTCTTCTTCCGACAGGCTGGCCAGCAATGCCTGGCGTTGGCGCGGGTGCCAGGCGCCTTCCTGCAAGGCGGGTATCCGGGCAATTTCGAGGATTATATCATGGTCGACCGGGATGTTCAGGGCGCGGGCGATGGCGAGGGTGGTTTCCCAGGTGGGGGTTGGGGTGACGGCGAGTGCCGCCGCCCACCGGGCGGCGGCACTCGTAGGGGCGGGGCTTGCCCCCGCCCTAATCTCCGGTGGTTGTTGTGCGGGGGCGGCCGGTTGTTGTGCGAGGGCGGCCGATCGTTGTTGGGCGAGGGCGGGGGCGAGCCCCGCCCCGACAGTCGCCCCAACATAATCCCAAAAAGAAGAAGGTAAATCCTCCGAATCCAATCCCCCCTCAATGAATTCGGCAGCCTTAAGCATACCTTGAATATCAGCCGGAAACAAAGGAAACCACCGATAAATCGCACTTTCCCGCCAATTCCAATCAACCACAGGTTGCGGCGTAAGCAACAAACGCATCGACCAAGCCTTCAAGGAAGCGACTAAATTCGGCCGCAAGCGCGGCATATTTTCGGCAAAAGGATCAATCAAAGCATGTCCGTTCCCCAAAATCACCAAACGATGCTCTGGAAATGTCCGTTGCAGCCCTTCCAAAGACAGCCCCAGGGGCACATCGCGGTTCCAAAAGCGGGTAAAGCCAGCATCGTACCAGAATAATTCGAGGTGCACATCCTGTCCGCGCAGGTTTTCGGCCAAATGCCGGAACAGGCGCGCCAGGTGGTTGCCGGGCAATTGTTCGTCCACCAAAAACAGGTAATCCGTGGGTTTTGTCTGGTACCGGTATCGCGCGGTCGGGAAGCCGCCGCGGTCCAAAGTAGCCTGCAAAGTAGCAGGTATGTCCAACAATTGGTGTTGTCCTTCCTGGCGCAGGCGCAGCGCGTCGCCTAAGCGGAACTCTGCCTTACTGCTGCGCAACACGCCTTTTTGTTCGCGAAACGGGATATAATAGGGCGGTTTATCGGTCTTTTCGGGCAAATTGGTCCGTACACCCGCTTGAGGTTCGGGCGGCTTCGGTGCCTTGCGCCTTGACCATCTGTACCAGCACCACACGGATAATGCGCCCGTGAGCAACAAAATCAAATAACTGAGCCAGTTAAATTTGCCTACAGGTTCGGATTGGTCGGTGACGTAGGCGGGTAGTGGTAATTGTACGCGTTCATCGCCCACTTGTACGGTAAAGCTGGTATCGCGTGCACAAGCACCTGCAGCTAAGGTGTCGGTTACAGTAAAATACACCGAAATTTGTCCGGCCTGGTCTATCTTTTCATTGGTAATAGCACCATAAACGGGATCGCTCCCTTCGATTATCCAGCGGTAAACCAACCCTTTACGCGGTTTTCCAACCACCGTGCAAGACAAGGTGCCGCCCTGAGGGATGGATTTGGGCACTTTTAAGGCGGGTAAATTGGGTTTGTGGGCACATTGAACCTTAAAATACAGCGGAATGGTGTCTTTCCAGGCATTGTTTGCCTTTTGCGCATACACCCTGAATATCCCTTCGTCCGATTCAGGGGTAGCATGCACCACTGTGCGCCAGCCAACGCTGCTCAGTTGGGGAACCAAGGTTCCGACAACTGAATCGGGGGCCATAAATTGTTTTACCTCAAAATGATAGGTTAAGCTGTCTTGTTTGCTGCCATATTTGGACTGGTCTACAATTAATATCGTGTCGCCATCCACTAAATTGCCGAAATTATCGATGCGGATCGCTTTATCCCCACGATACTCAACACCTCCTCCGTAAGCTTCCACGCCTTTCCCATTCACCCATTTTTGCAAACGAAAAGAAGGACGAAATGGCGCAACCTGCACGGGTTTCCATTGTTGCCAAACTTCCCAACCCTTCAGCAACACAAACAACAGCAACAAGCCCCATAAAATATAATCCAGCCCTTTTCGACCTTGCTTTGGCTCAGGCTCGATTTCCGCTGGAGCCTCTACCAATTCCACATCAGGATCCGGCTCCGTGATTTTTGCAACAAAACGATCAAAAACGACATAAAACTGTTCCTGTTCGGTCGCGCTGCGCGCAAATACAGGCGCGAGGTACATTTTCAAGCCAGCAGGATTACCAATCTGCGCTGGTCCCATTGCCTCTAATACCCGCCAGGCCCGTACGCGGTGCGCGGGCGACAACTCGAAACCTGCGGCGCTCAGGGCGTCAAACAGGCGATCGAGGGGCAGGGCGATATGGCTGGAACGGTCTTCGATGGCGCTTTGGCGTTTTTAAAAGATCCCGCGCACGGCATCCAAATCTTCTTTGGTTTTTACAAGAATGGAAAGGTTATCGCGCAGGCGCTGCTGCTTGTCGGTGGTTTCCAAATCGGTGATGTTTTGCACGCCCAAAATGCGCAACCAGGCCAATAATTCAGCGGTAGCGGGTGGTTTACGCACGGCTTTTTTGCGTACCTCGCCAAAGCGGGCAATCAACATCTTCAAAAATTCGTCGGTAAAAGCATTGGCCTTGCCCAATTGGGTTTTGGCGATTTCCAGCAGTTTATCCGGCTCAGGGAACGGAATATGGTAAAAAACGCAGCGCCGCAAAAAAGCGTCGGGCAGGTTTTTTTCGGAGTTGGAGGTCATGATCATGAAAATATGCTGCTGCTCATTGCGCGTCACCGGCAAATTATCCAGTTCGCGGATAAAAAACTGCTGGTTTTCAATTTCATTCAGGATGTCGTTCGGAAAATCGCGCGGCGCTTTATCAATTTCGTCGATCAGCACCACCGTACTTTGGGGGGTGGTTCCGAGTTTTGCGCGCAACTTTAGGTGATTTACCGCCATAGGATCGGTCATAGCAATGGCTTTTCCCAGCGCCTGCAGTTCGATAAAATCGGCAGTTTCCGTCGTTTTATCGCCACTTTCCCGGCGGATGTTGGCTTGTTGGAACTGTGCCAGCGCATCGTAGGTATAAAACAGATCCCGCGCCTGGGCATTGGTTTTGGTGTAAAACAACTCGGGCTTGTCCGCGAAAACCAGTCCGCCCGGATTATTTTTTTTAGCCAATTCGTGCGCCAGTTTATAGGCAAAACGCGTTTTTCCGGTACCGGGTTCGCCCATGATGAGCAAGGGTTGGCGCAGGGCGAAAGCCACTTCCGCCGCGTTGACTAATCCCGGGTCGGGTACATAATCATCGGGATTGAACTGGGCGGGTAGCCGATCGAGGGCGTTAAAGTTCATCTTGTTAGCCGGTTTTTACTGTTATCTATGATTTGGTTCAGTACCTCCTCCACGGTTTCCATCACATATTCGGGTGCTGCAAATTGGTTGTTGAGAATCTCGTTACGCTCCTGCGAAGTGGGCACAAATTGCGGATGTTCGGCCAGCCATGCACCCACATGGCGACGCAGCACCATGCCGAGTTCGGGCAGGGCTTGCACAAAATCGCTTTTGGTTACGGCCTCTACCACCTGCGTTTTTACAGAAGCGTCGTAGGTTTCATCGTAATCGAATGAAAAGAAAAAGAGCACCGAGGGTGCATCGGCGGGTAACACACATTTACAAAAATCGAGGATAAACCAGCGCGCTGCGGCCGGGGTCAGGTCTTTATCCCAGGTCCAGTGGCTCACGTGCGCGAGGATAAATACGGCATCTTGAGCCCCTAAAGCCTTTATTTTCGGGCTTTTTTCGATCAAAAACTGCAAATTGGAATCCAGCAGGTTTTCATGGAGGTCGGGATTTACCCCCAGCTTGGAATAGAGGTCGCGCACAAATTTTTCCTTATAAATCTGCGGGTCGCGGCTTTCCTTGATGTTCAAATCAATTTGGAGCACGGTTCGTTTATTTCGGGCTTCCAATTCAAGGGCGAGGCGGGTAAACAGACTTTTATGGGCTTGTGGTTCAGCGCCGTATAAATAATAAAACTGTATTTTATGTGTGGCAAATTGCTTGCGGTATTGTTCGAAGGCATCGGTTTGATCTACGCGGTCGCAGGAAAGGGCGTGGAATGGGGCACCTGGGTTTGTTCCGTTTTCTTGTGCTTGGTTTTGGCCTTCTAATTCATCGAGTTTTTCGAGCAGGGCGTGCGTTACGTTGGCCATGTTCCTTTTATGGTCATCGAAAGTGATACGCCCGGCGAGGTATGGCTTTTGGGTAATTTGGATATTGGCTAATTGTTGATCGCAAAAGATAAATTCCGCACGGGCATGCGTGCTCGCCCACGCCCGAAGTGTTTCGAGGGCGGTTTCTAATTCGGCGTTTTGCGCTAATTCCCGTATGGCGGACAGGTCGTTCAAGTGGGTGGATATTTGCGCAAACTTACGAATTTCTTCTAATATTGAGTGTGAGCGCTTTTGGAGGGTAGAGCGCGTGAAAGTTCCACGGAGTTACGCAGAGGTACGGAGGGGCACGGAGGTAAAAAGTTCCACGGAGTTACGCGGAGGTACGGAGGGGCACGGAGGTAAAAAGTTCCACGGAGTTACGCGGAGGTACGGAGGGGCACGGAGGTAAAAAGTTCCACAGAATTAC
>JAIYAP010000045.1 GCA_027488935.1 Saprospiraceae bacterium
GGTTTCGAATTGTACCAGAACCAGCCGAATCCGTTTGTGAATAAAACCATGATTGGGTTCCATTTACCAGAAGCGACAACCGCTACATTATCGATTTTCGATGAGGCTGGTCGTATGGTTTACAACCAAAAAGGTGCGTTTGCAAAAGGGTACAACACGATTGCGATTGACAAAGCGTTGTTGAACACGGTTGGTATGATGTATTACAAGTTGGAAACGGCGACGGATAGTGCCACGAAGAAGATGATACAGACGAAATAGGTAGGGGCGCCCCTAGCGGGCGCCCCAATTTACCCGCCGAAGCCGAAGCGAAGGCGGGTGGACGACCGGCCGTCCCACATAACGTGGGGCGGCCGTTTTTTTAATCCCACCCACGTCGGAAGCGTGGTCAAGGGACGCTTCCGACGTGTATAAATTTTAAAGTACAGTCGAATTGTTTGCGCCGATTCCCGATCTTGGCCAAATAAACAACCCGACATGAAACAAATCTTCGCTTTATGCTTTTGCTGTGTCTTTTCAGCCGCACTCGCCGCTCAAAATGCACCAGCGCCCACTTTGAACGTTTTTTTAGATTATTTTTACGGGCCTGTAGACTTTAACTACCTCAAAACAGAAGTTCGATTTGTAAATTATGTCAGCGACCGCAGCCTGGCAGATGTGCAAGTGCAATCGATCGAAATCCCCATCGGGAACGGGGCCTCCCAACTCGAATACGTATTTCGGGGATATGGTGTTTTTGAAGGACAAACCGATACGATTCATTGGCATTTAGACCCTTTGGAAAACGCGGGCAGTGTGCGTGAAAAATCTGCACGCGCACTCAAGCGTGGCCTATTGCCCTATTTGCTTCAAACAGATGCTGCGGAACTAATTGATTACCAAGTTGGTAATGCGCCAGATTATGTTGCCACCAAGGATCCCTGGAATTTGTGGACCTTTAAAGTGGCATTGGATGGACAGGCAAATGGGGGGTACAGTGAAAATTCTTTTTCAGGCATTGATAAAACCAAAGCATCTACTTCCAATTATTTTTTTCAGCCGACCTTTAATATTTGGCGGATCGGAGAAAAATGGCGGGGAGGTTTCGATATCAATTATTATTACCGGCAATCCCGATCCTACCGCAGACCAGTTACGACCACCGCAGATGTGGTAAACAGCACTCAAAGCTTGGATTTTAATCTGTATTATGTGCGTGCTATTCAACAGCATTGGGCTTGGGGTGTTTCTTTTAGAGGTTATGCGAATGGAGAACCTTTACAGCGCTTCGACTTGCGCTCCAATGCAGGAATTGAGTACAATGTATTTCCGTACCGGGAATTTTTTCACAGGCGCTTGTTGTTCGGCTACTTGCTCAGGACCGTTGTATTCAATGAAGCGTATGACTTGCAAATTGCCAATTCAAACAAATCAAGGTTTACCAATTACTGCTACGGTAGTTACGACCGAATCAGCAGTTGGGGCGCTTTTGGCGCAAACATGGGTGTTGAATACGGCTTTGCCCAATTTTGGAATAACTACACCCTGAACGCTGGTACACAAACTGCCATTAATTTAGGGAAAAATATCTTTTTAAGGCTTTCTGCGTCTGTAACTTATGGAAACAACGATTATACCTTTTATGGTAGTTCCGGTTTCCCGATTGTATTCAGCCAAAAATTTCGAAACTTGACTTACAATTCCAGCATAGGCATCGCTTATTTCTTTGGTTCGGGTTATCGGAGTATTGTCAACCCGCGTTTGGGCGGAATTTGAGCACTTATTTGATGGTTTTTACCCCTAAGGGGCCAAATGACTATGCAACTGTATTTGCCCAAAAATAGCAATGGGCAACCTTTGTTGCCAACGCAAACAAAAGCCGCCCACTGCGGGTATGTCCAATTAGGCCTGACTACAGCGTAGACAAGGTTTTATTGACAAAATAGGTAAGTGCCTCGCCGCGCAACATGCCTTGCTGCAACAGCGCCAGATCATACAGGTATTGCGCCAGTATTTTTTGATCGGCTTCTGGTTCGGTCACCAATTTTTGGGCAATCAAGGGATGGTTGGTATTTACCACCACATTGTACATGTCCGGGAAATCGCCCATGCCTTGCAGCGATTGCATTTCTTTCATCCGGCGCATAAATTCAGGACGCACAATCACCACCGGCTGGTCGTCGGGTGCGAGCGCGCTGCATTCAACGCGACCGTCTTTGCTCGAAATACCTTCAAATACTTTTTTTACGGTTTCTGTTTCTGCCTCGCTAAGTACGGATTCGCGTTTTTCGTCTTTTTGCACCAATTTATCCAGGGTGTCGGAGTCGATACGCACGAAAACGATACCACTCTCGGCTTTGTATTCGATATGCTGCATCCAGTGGTTGTCGAGCACGGTATCCAGGCGCAGCACGTCGTAGCCGCGGTTGTAGGCCGCCTTGATAAGCGCATCATGTCCTTCGGGATCATTGGTGTAAATGCAAACCGTTTTATTGTGTTTGTCGGTCTGGTTAGCCTTGATGTGCTCTTTATAGTCGTTCAACAGGTAAAACTCGCCTTTGGTATTTTCAACCAAGGTGAAATTAGCCGCTTTTTCATCAAACTTTTTATCCGAAATAACGCCATACTTGATGAAAACGCCCAAATCGCGCCATTTTTGCTCAAATGCCGGACGATCCTCCTTGAACAGTTCATTGAGTTTATCGCCTACTTTGCGGGTAATATACTCGCTGATTTTCTTCACATTGGTATCGCTTTGCAGGTAGGAGCGCGACACGTTCAACGGAATATCGGGAGAGTCGATGATCCCGTGCAAGAGCAACAGCCATTCTGGCACGATATCGCGCACATCATCCGTCACGTACACCTGATTGGAGTACAAGTGGATTTTGTTGCGGGTGGCCTCTAAGGTTGCGCCAATTTTCGGGAAATACAAAACGCCTGTGAGGTTAAACGGATAGTCGATGTTGAGGTGAATCCAGAACATCGGTTCCGGCGCCATCGGGTACAATTCGCGGTAAAACGCTTTGTAATCCGCTTCTTTGAGTTCGCTGGGCTGTTTTTTCCAAAGTGGCCGGGTATCATTGATGATATTCGGCACTTCCATGGTTTGTGGTTCCTTGTTTTCGTCGCCTTCTTCTCCGTCTTCCACATCCAGGTATTCCGTTTTCATGCCGTATTGGATCGGAATCGGCAAGAACCGGCAATATTTATCGAGCAATTCCTGCAAGCGGTTGTTGCTCAGGAAATCAGCGTTTTCTTCGTTTACATACAGGATAATATCGGTACCGCGCTCGGCTTTGTCTACGGTTTCGATGCTGAATTCCGGATTGCCTTCGCAGGTCCACCGAACGCCTTGCGTGCCTTCTTCTTTCCAGGATTTCGTCACCACCTCTACCTTGTCGGCTACCATAAAGGCCGAATAAAAGCCCAAGCCAAAATGGCCGATGATGGCGCTGTCTTTGTATTTATCCAAAAACTCCGCCGCACTGCTAAATGCAATCTGGTTGAGGTATTTGAGCACCTCTTCTTCCGTCATACCGATACCCCGGTCGCGAATAATGATGCGTTTTGCGTCCGCTTCCCGGATAATTTCGATGGTCGTGTCGCCTATCTCGTTTTTTACCTCACCGCGTTCGGCCAGGATGCGTAATTTGGTCGTGGCGTCAACGGCGTTTGATACGAGTTCGCGCAGAAAAATCTCGTGATCGGAATAGAGGAATTTTTTGATAATCGGAAAAATATTCTCCGTTTGAACTGAAATTGTACCCTTCTGCATGGTCAATATTGCTTAAAACGTGGTGATATAAAGTTTAGACCGGCATTTAAGCCAGGATTGTCGGATTAAAGCATTTTCAAAGCTTGTGCCAGAACACTGCAAATCTGACAAATTGTCTTGCATCGGTCAGTGGATACTTAATAGTTTGGAAACCAGCCTGCTAAAAAACAAAAAATATTGTTTTGCCTTACAATTAACCAAAATATGTTTGAAAAACGCCAGGTATGCTTATTTGAATTGGCATAGTACTTGTCTATACACCTTTGAGCGCGGAAAACAGTTTCCAACAAGCGCTTTGAAAATAGAACAAAATTCAAACGACACAAGCTTAAGATCACTCGTGGTCTTATAGTCGTGGACGAGAGACCAGCTCATTCTGGGGGGTAGGGCTGGTCCTCTCCCCACCTTTTTTACGAAATTTTTTCCTATCAAGCATATGAACAAGTGCGGCAGAAGATTAATCCCTTCTGCTTTTTTTTTATACCAATCACTTGTTGTATCCATAATTGTCAAAAAAGCCACGCCACCGCATTTGCAAAACCCCTAAAATGCCCTCTTGCACAATTTTGAGCGACATTTTAGAGACCCCTAATTCGCGGTCTTTAAAAACAATAGGCACTTCCCGGATTTTAAAATTCAATTCCCAGGCGGCAAATTTCATTTCAATCTGGAAAGCGTACCCAATGAAGCGAATTTTATTTAAATCGATGGTTTCCAATACTTTGCGTCGCCAGCATACGAATCCGGCAGTCGGATCGGCAATGGGCATCAGCGTCACAATGCGCGTGTAAATAGAGCCGCCGCGCGAGTAAAAATGCCGTTCCCAGGGCCAGTTTTCTACTTTTCCACCTTTTACATACCTGGAACCCACGGCTACATCGGCATCTTCGTCGCGGCATTTAGCGAGCAAACGCACCAGATCCTTGGGGTTGTGCGAGAAATCGGCATCCATTTCAATGATAAAATCGTAACCGTGCGTCAAGCCCCAGCGAAAACCGGCGATATAGGCAGTCCCAAGGCCGTGTTTACCCTGACGTTCGAGCAAGTGCAGTGTTTGCGGAAAATCCTGTTGCAGGTCGCGCACAATCTGGCCAGTGCCATCGGGCGAGCCGTCATCGACAATGAGTATGTGGAAAGGTTCGGAAAGCGCAAATACGGCCTGCACGATCGCAGCCACATTTTCGCGTTCATTATAAGTAGGAATGATAACGAGTGCCGACATGAAGAATAATGGGCGTTCTTGGTTATTGCGTCGTTTGGAGCTAAAATTCAACTAAAAACAAGCGCAACAAAGAAACATAGCGTTTTAAAATGCAAAAGCGGCTGCAAACGACAGCACAGAAAGGATGAGTCCGTACATGAAAATATTGTAGCAGATACTCAAATATTGGTATTTTTTAGCCAGTACAATGCCCAAAAAGTATAAATCTCTGCTCATGGAACTGTACAAAAACTCGGGATCTTTCAACATTTCATTCACACCCCATTGAAATTCCTCCAGCGGCATGCTGTGAAAATTGCCAAAAAACAGCAGGTTGGCCTTGCGTTGTTTGATTGCCTCGCGGGTTACCTTGCCTTCCGTCACCTTCGGGCGGGTGCTCAGGGTTGCGTAAATCATCGACCCCATGCAAGTAATCGTAAGCATAATGGTAGGAACGACCAAACGCAGGTCAAGGCTGCCATTCACTTGAAGTTTTGGCAATAAATTACTCACCAGGATCGAAATGACGATGGCATTAACCGATAACATCAGGTTGGCCTTGCTGTCGGCCATTTGGCTGAGGTTGGTATGGGTGCGGTAGGTGGTGCGGTACATGGTTTCGACGCCGCGGCCAAAACGCGCCATTTTCAACTCATTTTCGCCCTCCTCAATCATTTGGCGCAAGCTGCCCGTCTTTTCTTTTTCGTCGAGCAGGGCCAGTTCACTCACGGTCGGCGCTTTGTCCGGGTTAAGGCGGCGCTTTTGTTTGAGCAGTTGCTGAATATGTTTGGCTTTGCGTTTGTTGAACAATTCATTGGCCACCACGGTATGGTAACTGTGGTCGAGCATAAAATTGATCTCAAAATCGATCCAGTCCTGGTCGTTCATGACGATTTGACGGGTCAGGATCAATTCCTGGCGAAAGCGGCTGGTGCGATCCCAGTAACTTTCCATGCCCAGGTGACTCAAATCGGCATCGCAAATAATTTGTTCAAGTATGTTGGTTGGGTGCTGGGGTACTTTGGTGGCGCGGATACAACCTTTTATGATTTCAAGGGCTTCGGGAGCAACACGGTCGCCCAGGTATTTCTGCATGTTGGCACAGCTGCGTTCCTCATGGTCGGCCGGACCCTGGGCATAGCCGGTATCGTGAAACCAGGTAGCGATTTCCAGCAGGAGCATATCTTCTGCGCCCAATTCGAAGCCTTGCCCGATCATCCTGGCTGCCGCGACGGTTTGTGCCGTATGAGAGAGGTCGTGGAATACGTACTCGGGCGACATGTTTGCCGCGAAATAATCTTTGATATACTGCTCAATTTCAGGCAGCAATTGCTCGGAAGCCGTCATATTGGGTTGTTAATTGCGCTACGAAAGCGCTAAGGTAAGCAATCGGAATCAGCTGCGGTACCTTTTTTGCGGCGGCTATTTCATTTTGTAGCACAACCAGATGGGGGAGAGGGGGCGATTGGCCGCATCGCGCGGCACGGCGGCAATACGGTCGGCTACTTCCATGCCCGCCGTTACTTTGCCAAAAACGCTGCATTTGCCTTGCCATTGTGGGATTCCGCCCCATTTTTTATACGCTGCGCGGTCTTTTTCGGAAAAATGAAGGCCTTCTTGTTTTTCTATCCGGTTAAGACTTTCTTCCGTTTGCGGGCGACCGAGTACGATAAAAAAATCGCCCGGACCGTGGTTTTTCAGGGTGTCAAAAGCAGCAATCACGCCTCGGCAAAGGGGCATATGGTGTTCAGGCAGCAAGTGTTTGCGTTGGTCTGCGTGTTGGGTGGGGGCTTCAAAAGCGATCAGGTAGTCGCGCAACACCTGGGTAAACAGCATGGTATCGCTGCCTTGAGCACCCGCCAATGCAAAAAACTGGCGCTGATGTTGGGGCGTATCGCCGTATAAATCCAGGTGTAAATCCCCCATCGCGGTTTGCAGCTGAATCGCGGTGGCTTTCCGGTGGTTGCAGGAAAGGGCAAGGCAAAAAAGGAGGAAAAGCAGGGCGCGCTGCATGGGTTAGGTTTGGATAAACCACACCACTCGACATATTTCGCGCAGATACAACGCAGATGCATTTTCGCAGATGTTACACAGATTTTTCTGCGTAACATCCACCTTTTTTTGTGTAGCATCTGCGCGAAATAAAAATGCCCAACAGTGTGTGGGTAAACAGGAATTTGCTCAAAAGTACGGAAGAAATGTAGGTGGGGATGGGTGGAAGGGTTAATTATTTATATGAAGGCTTTCAACTTATTTTATAGGAAAACAAAAAACATTTGCGTTAATATTATTAACCACGTATCTTTGCAGGGTATTAGTAGGAAACGATCAGAGGATGATTCAGTTTCAACTTTTGCTTTTTATTTTTAATCAACAGTCGTTTAACAAGAAGGACTAAGTCCAACTTAAGCGGCAAATATTTCAAACGGGAGTAAGGAATCATGTTACACAAGCCTAAATGCCTTGTGGTGTTTCTTACTCGTCTATTTGAAATATTTGCCGCTTTTTTTTTGCTCCAAAGCGGTTGCCTACATCCCCAAGGCATGGTGTTGGGAATAAAAAAGCAAAGCCCTTCATTTGGAGATGAAGGGCTTAACGAAACCAAAATAAAAAATGGTTAAGTTTAAATTTAACCTAGGAAAGTGGTTTAACATCACAGGCGAAAATTTGAAGGGACATGATTTGCTGATCACCCTTCTATTTATTGCCTTTGTTGTTACGCTAATGGTAGTTGCAGTTGCTGCAATTGACCTTCCAAAGGTACAAGTTTTGTTCTAAACAAAACAAGTTTTTTGATACTACTGCCTCGCTTAACAAGTGGGGCAGTAGTAATTAACGTTCTGAATTCCGTAAAGTTGTTCAATACCAACCATCCATCACTCCTCCAACTCCACTTCCTCCGAATCCAACTCCTTAAAATACCGCACCGCATTCACTTTCAGCATTCTTTCCTGGGTAATGGTGTCCAATTTCGGCATTTCCAGGGCTTGCCGGTAATGGGGCCAGCCATCGGCATCGCGGCCCACAAATTCGTAATAGCCGTCGTACTGCAATAAGCAGCAAACCGCAATATGCATCAAATCCTGTTTTTCTTCTTTGGTAAACCCCTTTTTCCAGCGCCCCAATTCCTGTATGCCAATTAAAAATAAGACCATGTTCAGGTCGGGCAACTGCTCGCGCCGCATGGAGTCTTTTACCAAATGCTGCACCCGCAGCCATTCAAAATCCAATTCCCAATCTTCCATTCCTGGCGGTTTTGTTTTTTTTTATGATAAAATACAGGAAAATGCGTGTTTTTTCGGCTATTTCCGGCCCATTAAACGATACACCTGTTCCATTTCCAAATCGCTGCCCGATAAAATGGCTTCGATGGAATAGGGGGTAGGGTAATCGGGTTGTACGCCGCGCCCAAGGTCTTTTTTGCCGATGTCGTACCGCAAGTGGTACAACGGAAAGCGAATTTTGAACCCGGATTTGGGGAGGGTCAGTTTGGGATAACCGCCGCCGCAATTGCCCGCTTCATTGCCACCGCTTTCTGTGCCAATAACGATGGCATTGCCCCGGTTTTTTAAAAAACTGGTCGCCATACTCGCGGAGGAAAAAGAATAACCATTGGTCAATACCAGCAATTTACCATTAAAATTATGCCTTTTTTGTGGCTTGACTCGCCTTTCCCGAACGACCATGTTGGCAGCCCGCTTATGTCGAAGCCCAAACGAACTGTTGTATTTGAGCCAAATCAGTCCGAAGTTTATTTTTCCACGCATATTGAAGTAGCGTGCAATGCGGGTACGACGCTGTCTTTCATACTGATAACGCAAGTCCTGATCGAGGATGTGCGCGCACAAATGGCCCATGTTATGGACGTTTCCACCCGTATTGTAACGCAAATCAAGCACCAAAGTACCCATTTCTTGTTCCGCCAACCACCCGAATACCCGTCGGTAAAAGCGCTCGTACCGGCCATTGGGAAAACTGCCTAATTTCAAAATGGCCAGGTCTTTTATTGCCGTATCCCGCCGCAATTCCATATCGCGGTATTTCAAAACAGGTGGATCTGCCGGCGGGCGTTTGGCCTTGACCGACAGCAACTTGATGAAATCGGCCCTTGAAATGCCCGGCACGCGGTGTTCTGTAATTTTTCCATCGGCTTGTAAAGCAGTCACCGCATTCGTCGGTCGGGTGCCAAAAAGCAGCGAAAAATGCCGCCCAAAATACACCGAAGCAATGGATTGGGTAAAACTGGTGTTGTACCCATCGCCAGTGTGCAGCAAGCGTCCCAGTCGGATCACCGTCTCCACCGAATTGCCGTTGATGGTTTTCAATTCGGTACCACGGCGCAAACTGGTATCGCCGCTATAATTACCCAGTATATAGGCTTTGTCGCCCACAATCTGGAAGGTAAAAGGCAAAACGATGGTTTTATCGGTAAAAAAAGGTGTTTCTACCGAGGTATGCCCATCGCGTATGCGCGCAGTCGCGAGCATCACACTCACCATCGCTTGTTCTATCGGCACCGAGTCCCCCCGAAGATGGCTGCTTAAATCGTCGAAAAAACGGTCGAGCGAGTCCTTTGTATTAAATAGAAATACGCCTTGATGCCCTTTGTACACGACTTTTTGTAAAAAAGTTAAATCCGTGCGCAAGTCGGCAGTCGCCATTTTTTGGGCCGCTAAAGGTTGCGCCATCCACATAAAGAGCGCAAATACAATCCCGATCGGAAAATAACTAGGCAGGATCTGTTGTTTCCGTCGCATCATCTTCGGTTTCAATTCTTTCCAGGATTCTAAACACATAAGCGTACTCGTTTTTAGCATCAGGTTCATGGGCCTCCCGCCAGGTTTCGCGCCATTCTTCCGGGTTAATTTCCGGGAAAAAGGCGTCTCCTTCTACTTTAGCGTCTACATCGGTGATGTAAATGCGGTCCAGCAAATCCATGCTTTCTTTATAAATCATGCCGCCGCCAATAATGAAAACTTCCGGTTCCTCATTGTCGTAAGCAATGCCAAGTGCTTCTTCAATGCTGTGGGCAACCAATACACCATCAGCGGTAAAAAATGGATCGCGGGTCACCACAATATTGGTGCGCTTAGGCAACGGATGGCCAATTCCAAGATAACTTTTGGTGCCCATGATGACATGGTGGTGCAAGGTCGTACGCTTGAAATACGCAATATCGGCCGGCAAATAAAACGGAATCTGGTTGTCTTTCCCAATCACATTATCATGGGCAGCAGCAACGATGGCAGAAACGATCATAATGGGTGCGTTTGAATTTATCCTTGAACGTAAACAACCTGTTTTTCTTCAAAAAAGGCTTCACTAAATTGTGTGTTGATGGGAAAGGTTTCGGTATAGTCGAATCCGTCGCCCGGCAGCGCATTGATTTCTCCCTCCAGGTTTCCGCCCTTCAACGCGATGATACCATTCGGATAACTGTGCTGATGCTTCTTTTTGAGCAGTTTTTGGCCCCATTGCATCAGTTTTTCCAGGGGCGCTACCCCCCGCGACAGGATAAAATCGAAACTGCCAAACGTGCGCAAGTCTTCCGCGCGTGCATGCAGGGCCGTGACATTGGTAAGGCCCAAGGCTTCGGCTACCTCGCGTACGACTGTTATTTTTTTGCCCGTGCCATCTACCAGGGTAAATTGCACTTCGGGAAATAAAATAGCGAGCGGAATGCCCGGGAAGCCGCCACCGGTGCCCAAATCGAGCAATTTTGCGCCGGATTTGAAGTTAAAAAACTTGGCAATGGCCAGCGAGTGCAGGATATGCCGCTCCTCGAGGTTTTCAATATCTTGTCGTGAAATGACATTTATTTTAGCATTCCATTCGGTGTACAGGGGTACAAGCCGCTCGAAAAGCGCAGTTTGTTCGGGTGTTAAATCCGGAAAATAACGGGTAATCAATTCCATCGGCGCCTTATTCAGAAAGTTCTTTCAACATTTTTTCAGCCTGGTTTCTTCGTTTGGGGTCGAGGGTATTAGAGCGGGCGCGTTCGACAGCACCGGCTGCTTTTTCACGCATGGCCGGGTTTTGTGCGGCTAATTTTACAAAAGCGAGGGCCTGGTACCAGTACAAATCCTCACCGTACCGTTCAATATTTTCAATTTTGGCAAAACTTTGCAACGTAACATCCGGGCGGTTCATTTGCAAGCCAATGACGCCGAGGTAAAACAGGGCGTCCGATTGGCACATCGCCAGGTCATCATCCTGGGCCAGTTCTTCCAGTTTATCCGCAGCGCCAACGTAGTCTTTTTGTTTGTATAGAAGGTCGGCATCTTGCATCCGTTGCATGCATATTTCAATGCGTTGGGTGCTCGAATCGGCGTTTTCCAAGCGCGCAATGTCTTCCATGATGCTCTTGGGCGGCGTAAAGTTCGATTCGTACACCTGCGCCGGGGTGCGTGTCTGGAGGTAATTGCTCAGCACAAAATAGGCTGTGGCGCAAACGAGCAAGCCGATTGCCGTATAAATAATCCAGAGGGGCAGGTTGCCTTTGCGGGTGCCTTGTACGGGTTCTCCATCGGCGATACGGCGTTCGAGTACGCGCATTTTTTCCCAAAGCATTTTTTCAGAAGCTTGCTGAAAAACAGGTTCGTTGCCGCGTTCTGGTCGGCGCCAGGCCAAAATATCGGCCCGTGTAGCCCGCATTTGCTCCACGGAGGGCATGTTTTCACTGGGTAGTTCGTGCGCTTCATCGATTGGTTCGGGAACCGGTTGTTCGCGCTCTATCAGCCAGTCTTTAAAATGCGTCAGGGCCACGGCCTCTAAATGCGCGTAAAACGGGGTTGCTTCGGGGAATGCGCCCGCGCGCATTTGTCGCACAGTTTCAATAATCGCAGTTTGGAAAAAGATACCGCCTGCCGCCGCACTTCCACCCAGGTTTGAAATGGCCCGAACAACAGGCCTTCTAAACTGACTGTAAATCTGTTCCAGCACCTGCTCGTCGGCAGTTTGCAGACCGTCGGCGTACATGGTATCCGAGAAATGTTCGCTGAGTTGTTCCATGGAGGCATCTTTGTTTGAGGCTGCAAATTTGGGATAAATAATCCTTATAGACCCAGATTTAAATGGATTTGAAGGATGGATGGATAAAAAAAAGAGCCGGGACATTCCTGCCCCGACTCTATGAAAACACCTAAAACCCTATTAACTAACCTTATGAAAACAAATCGGCTGCCCGAGGGCAATTAGCCGATGGCAATGCTTTTGGTAATTGGTTTCACTTCTTCTTTCTTTTGAAGTGTTACTACCAGGATTCCATTTTCATAAACCGCAGAAATGGCATCTTGGTTCACGGTTTCGGGCAATTTATACGAACGTTTGAAGGATTCGTATCGGAATTCGCGCCGGGTGAACTTTTCATCGCTGTTTTCGGCTTGCGCTTCCCGTTTTGCTTCCACGGTGAGGTGGTCGTTTTCGGTAAGCAAACTGAAATCTTGTTTGTTGTAACCGGGCGCTGCAAATTCCAACCGGAACGTATCTTTAGTTTCAACAATATTTACCGCAGGTTGGTTCACGGCGTAATCATTGCCAACTAGATCTGAAAGGTTACGGTTGAAAAATTCATCCAGTAAACCATTAGAGAAGGTTTTGGTTGCGGGAAAAGGGCGAATTTTTACGAAATGGTTCATATTTTTGAATTTTTGTTGTGAATAATGTTGGATGCAGTGCTTATTGCAATTCGTGTACCACCCCGTTTTTTATGAAATTTTGGCAAAAAAAGGGCTTTTTTGCTGTCAGAATGGCATAAATTGATGTTTTATAAACTGTCATTTTGTCATAGGCTCTTTTTTTAAAGACAAATAGCGATTGGTGTTTTGCTATAAATAGCATAAATTTGTGCGTTTTCCTGATAAATACAGGACGCTCGCTTATGCCACACCTGATAGAAATTGTTACCCTGCCCCACGAACGGCAGGATGTCCCATTGATTCGCAGAAAAGCAGCCCAGCAAACGGGCCTTTCGCTCGACGAAATCAGCCATGTAGAAATTTTAAAAGCATCGCTCGATGCCCGCAGCCGACAGCCGGTTTATCGTTTACGTGCGGCGGTTTACCCACTTCAGGAAACATTTACGCCCGAACCTGCGCTTTTAGCGGGTTTAAAACCCGTTTCAGGTAAACAAAAAGTAATTATTGTCGGGGCCGGACCAGGCGGGTATTTCGCAGCCCTGGAATTGCTTGAATTGGGCATTCAACCCATTGTGCTCGATCGTGGCAAGGATGTGCGCGCCCGTCGCCGCGATTTGAAAGCCATACAGCAGGATGGGGTCGTGCATCCCCATTCCAATTATTGTTTTGGCGAGGGTGGAGCCGGTACCTACTCCGATGGTAAATTGTACACCCGATCCGTAAAACGCGGCGATGTGTATAAATCCTTGAAACTCTTGGTGGAGCACGGCGCCACTTCCGATATTTTGATAGATGCGCATCCACACATTGGTTCCAATAAATTGCCCAATGTGGTGCAAAACATACGCGCCACCATTGAGCAGTACGGCGGGGAAGTGCATTTTGGACAATGGGTCACCGATTTTATCTTGAAAGATGGTAAAATGCAGGGCGTCGTAACCCAATCGGTGGAAGATGAAAACAATACGACCACGAAAGAATGGCTCGCCGACGCCGTTATCTTGGCGACCGGACATTCGGCACGCGATATTTATTACTTGTTGGATAAAAAAGGAATCCGCGTGGAGGCCAAGCCCTTTGCCTTGGGCGTGCGCGTAGAGCATCCACAGCCATTAATAGACCGAATCCAGTATCGAGGCAATGGGCGCGATGAGCATTTGCCAGCGGCCAGTTACAGCCTGGTGTGCCAGGTAGGTGCGCGTGGGGTGTTTTCGTTTTGCATGTGTCCGGGCGGCTTGGTTGTGCCTGCTGCTACGGCCCCGGGCGAAATTGTCGTGAATGGTATGAGCATGAGTCGGCGCGATTCGCCGTATGCCAACTCGGGCGTAGTCACTGCTGTAGAGGCCGAAGATTTAGTGGCCTGGCAAAAACACGGGGTATTTGCCGCGCTGGCATTTCAGCAATCCGTTGAACAACAATTGTTTGCGGCAGGAAATGGCGATCAAAAAGGTCCGGCCTTGCGTTTGCCCGATTTTATAGCCGGGAAATTATCGGCCAATTTGCCCGGCTCCTCGTATATCCCCGGATTGTATGCGGCACCGTTGTATGATTTGCTTCCGCCCTTCATTTACAAGCGATTACGGGAAGGTTTGAAGCAATTTGGCACCCAAATGCGCGGCTACTTCACCGAAGAAGCCACCATCATCGGCACCGAGAGTCGCACGAGCGCGCCCGTACGCATCCCGCGCGCGACGGATACCCTCATGCACCCGGAAGTAGAAGGCTTGTTCCCCTGTGCAGAAGGCGCAGGATACGCCGGGGGCATTATTTCGGCGGCCATGGATGGGCAGAATGTGGCGAAAGGCGTGGGGCGGTTGTTGGCGGGGCGGTGATTTGTTGAATCGCTTAAAATATTTATCTTTGTATTCAAAATAGCGTTCGATATGTATATATACAAAAACATCATAACAATTGAATCCGGTAAAAGAAGCGGGAAACCCTGTATTCGGGGTATGCGCATTACCGTTGAAGATATTTTGAATTATCTCGGCAGAGATGACAATCGATGAAATCTTATCAGATTTTCCGGAATTGACGAAGGAAGACGTGTTGGTTGCTTTGGAGTTTTCAGCGCATCGCCAGCATAGAACGATGGTTGTATCATCAGTTGCTTAACAAATTTAGTGGCTGCAGTACATTTTGATTACCTTGTTTAGTCTTTAAAGAACCGTATATTTGCATATAAAATTACTAAAGTCATGACCATCGAACGAACGGCAGATGGAATCATCGTTAAACTGCCAACAAATACGAACATAGAGGAAATTCAAAGATTTTTGAACTACCTACGCTATAAAGAAATTGTTGCCAAGAGCAAGGCGACCCAAGAAGACGTTGACGAGATGGCCAGAGCGGTGAACAAAAGCTGGTGGGAGAAAAATAAACATCGCTTATTGCCCGGAGAATGAAGGTTATATTGCATACGAATATATTGTTTAGCGCTATGCTTAGTGAATGTGGCCTTGGGTTTGTCAAAATTGTTATAAATTTGTACAAAAAATCGGGTTAGATGTACAATAGAATAACACATTCTGCACTTGAGGCGCATTTAAATCACAAACAGGTTACCGTAATCACGGGTATGCGCCGTGTTGGTAAAACTACAACGGTAAAGTATTTACTAAGTAAAGTATTGCATAGCAATAAGTTATATATAGATTTGGAGCGAATTGAGTATCGGCACCTATTCAATCAGCAATCATATGCAGATATTGAAAGAGGATTGGTCCAATTAGGGATAGATTTCTCGCAGCCAGCGGTCATTGCGTTAGATGAAATTCAACTGGTTAAAGCCTTGCCTAGTATCATAAAGAACTTTTACGATACCTATGGAATCAAGTTTATTGTATCCGGTTCGAGTTCATTTTATATTAAAAATCATTTTTCTGAGAGTTTAGCAGGAAGAAAAAAGATATTCGAGATGTGGCCGCTTACTTTTAGAGAGTTTCTGGAGTTCAAAGGTGCCTGGAAGCCACAAATTGAACTTGAAAAAGAGCAATCTTTTTTGCGTACTTTTTATAATTTGTATTACTCATTATATGAAGAGTATATTCAATATGGTGGCTTTCCAGAAGTAGTACTGGCTGCTGAAGTTCAAGACAAAGAAGATTACTTGTCAGATATTATCAACGCTTACATTGAATTAGATATTAAAATATTGTCGGACTTTGAAGTGTCTGATTCTTTGTATAAATTGATATTATTATTATCCGGGCGGGTTGGGAGCAAATTAGACTACAGCAAATTGGCCACGATTATTGGGATTAACAGACATAAAGTAAAAGATTATATATCGTTGCTTGAACACACTTATTTTGTACATACCATAAGTCCATTTACGAGAGGCATTGATAAGGAATTAACCATGCAGCCCAAATTGTATTTTACCGATACAGGCGTTTTAAATAAACTTCAAAAGGGACTTTCTAGTGGCCATATTTTTGAAAATGCCATTTCAAATCAATTGGCTCGGATGGGGTCCATTCATTACTTTGAAAAATCAAAGAGTAAAGAAATTGATTTTATTTTAAATGAGACGATCGCATTTGAGGTAAAAGAGACGCCAATTCCACAACAATTTAATGCACTGAAACAAAACGCTGCCGCAATTGGGATTGATAAATGCCATCTCATTGGTCGTAATCCTGGTGGATCTGGTTTTGTTGACTTTATCTGGGGCGGAAATTTGTTCTGAGTATTGAAAATTACTATATATTTACTCCAAAAACGCCAAATAATCCCCCGAATGCACCGAATGAAACGATGCCCCAGGATATGCATTGATAAAAGTGGCGGGTAGTTTTTTAATATTTTTCGGTTGTAACCGAGCTATATCATAATATTTCTCGGTTACAACCGAAAAATATCATAGTTGCCCCAACAAAAAATCCCCATCCAGGCCAAAACCTGAACGGGGATGTTATTTTGTAAACGCAACCTCGTTGCCCTAATTCGCCCCGGCGCCCTTCAAATACTCTTCCACCAATTGTTTGTAATACGGTTTCAGGGTAGGGGATACGGTGCGGAACTGTTCGATTTCGGCGCGGCGTTTCTTCAAATATTCCTCCAAAGCCGGTGGCATTTTGGCGGGTTGTTGCTTGGCGGTTTCGGCCTGACGTTTTTCGTCCTGCTCGCGTTCGCGTTCGGCGCGTTCTTCTTCGAGCAGGCGGGTCAGGATTTCTTCCTGGCGCTTGAGCATTTCGTTGGTCAGGCGCTTGTTCACCAGATCGGTTTCCACCTTGTCCATTTCCGACATGATTTCGTCAAGTGCCTTGCTGCCTTTGCCTTGCTCTTGTTTTTTCTTTTGCATTTCGCGCAGGGCGTTACGCATGGCTGCCTGTTGCGCGGCCATTTGGGCAAATTCTTTACTCATACCCGGAGATCCGCCTTTTTGGCCTTCCATCCGCTTTTTGAGTTCTTTCATTTGCTCGTTCAGGCTTTGCTGGCCTTTGCTCATCTTATCTTTCGGCTCTTTGCCGCCTTTGCCTTCTCCTTCACCCGATTTTTTACCGGGTTTTTGGCAACTCTGACTACCCGGCATTGCGGAAGCCATGTCTTGCTGCATTTGTTCCATAATTTCGGCCAGCATCAGGGCTAGGTCGTTGAGGCCTTTCATGCTGCTTTGCTGGTTGCTGGTTGCCGATGGGATACGGCGCTCTTCCAGTTCCTCAATACTGTGCTTGATCGAAGTTTTGATGTCGGATACTTTATCGTTCACCAAACTTTCAATCTTGAAATTGCGGCTGGCCAGGGCATGCAAACTGTCTTCCACAATTTTAAAATCGTCCTTGATTTTGTATTGCTGCTGCGCCAATTCCACATAATGCGGGGTATTGATGCTGGAATTGCTCACATCTTTCATGTTTTGTTCCTGCGCAAAAGACAAGCCCACCAGATTTTCCAGCAATTGACGGAGCATTTTCACGTCTTCTTCCATTTGCTCCATTTCACCCGACTCTTTGCCTTGCTTTTTCTTGTTGGCCATATTTTTCATCTTATTGGCCGCCGATTTTTGCTTTTTGCTGGCTTTTTTCTTCTGGTCTTTGTTCAATTCGTCCTTGGCATCCTTCATTTCCTGCTTCGTATCTTCCATTTCCTGCTTCTGGTCTTCTATTTTTTGCGGACGTTTGAGGTCTTCGTTTTTCTTTTTGAGTTCCTCTTCTTTTTTGGCCACATCGTCCATTTGCTTATTGAGTTCGTCCTGCTCTTTTTTCAGGTCTTCGTCTTTTTTGGAGCCTTCTTCGGTTTCTTTGGCCAATTCTTCTTGTTTTTTGGCCATTTCTTCGAGTTGGTCAATTTGTTGCTGCTCCAATTGCTCTACCTCTAATTGCTTGTACAACTCCTTCATGCGATCCAGCTCTTTGCTCAGTTCTTCGCTGTTGATCTGCATGTCCTCCATTTTTTCCAGCATCTGGTCTTTGTTCATCTCCTGCAGCAGTTTCTCGATGTCTTCCATCAACTTCTTCATTTCTTCAGAAACTGATTTTTCGAACATTTTTTCCAGTTCTTCCTGCTTTTTCACCAGTTCCTCATCCTGTTTATTGAATTCCTGCTGCTGTTTATTGTTTTGCTCGAAGTTTTCTTTCGCCTGCTCAATCTGGTTTTGCAATTGTTTTTGACGCTGCAGCAATTTCTCCATTTCCTTGCGCGACTGCCAGTCTAACTCCTTCTTTTGGAGCACTTTATCGCGCAATTTTTTCATCTCTTCCTGAATTTTCAAACTCTCTTTGAGCGCTTTATCCAAGTCTTTTTTGATCTCTTCCGAATTTTGGGCCTGTTGCTCACGGAATTCATTGAGCGTGGGCATTTTATATTGCATCACACTGGTGCGCGCGCTTTTTGCGCCATTCACCGCGTCATTGTCAAAAATTTCAAAGTAATAGGATACTTCATCACCGGGCTCGAGGTTCAGGTTGCGCATGTCCCAGGTGTATTGATAATTGACCTGTTTGCCCGCCTGTTTTTCAATTTTAACGGTATTCATCGGCATTTGGCCGCCTTTTACCTTTTTAACCTGGTAATTGAAGGTCAGGTTGTTGAGGCCATAATCGTCGGTAGCATCGCCCGCGAAAAAGCTGAGGCGGGTATTGGTGCTGTCCTTAAATTCTTCTACGCTGATCTGCGGGTGTAGATCGGGAATCACTGAAATTGTGTACGCCACAGAATCAGCATTTGGAAGCAAACTATTGGAAATAAATACTTTATAAACTTCGTCTTTCAGCGCGCGGCGGTTGTAGGAAAACAGGTTGTTGTCAAACCGTTTGGCGTCCGAAGCGCCATCATTGCTGAAGCGCAACGCCAGTTTATCGGTATGTTGGGCATTGAATACCCATCCGATGGTGGTGCCTTGCGGAACAACGAGGTCGCCCACATTGGCCAAGGATTCGTTGGGCCGGCCGGTATAATCCGGGAAATCGAGTTTTACATCAAAACCTACGACACTTGGTTTGCGCAACACATTCAACGTGTAATCGGTGCTTTCAATGCCGCCCGCAAACAAATTGAATGGAACTTCCTTTTGAACATTTACAAATTTGTAGGAAAACAAATTGGCAGCTTCCTTGGTAAGCCGGTATTGCACATTGCCTAAGTTGATAAACATTTCATTGGGCAACGCCTGACCTTCCACTTGCACATTCAGCACAAAATCAGCGAATTGCACTGTGCGCAGGCTGTCCGGATTGATCATAAACTTGAACGGTGCCGGTTTTTCAAACTTCGTAGTGCTGTTCCACAAGCGCATGGTGCCCTCGCGCAGGATGTTCGGCGCGCCCAGCAACAAGAACAAAAACAACATCAAAGGCGGCAAGGCATAACGCAGGTATTTGCGGTTTTTACCCAAATCGATGGCCGACTGAAACGGTACCAAACGAATTTCGTTGCTTTTTTGCTCAATCGAGGCGTTGATCAGATCGGCGTAAATGGCATTGCCACCCTGCTGTTTCAACTGCAAAATGTTCAACAGTTTATCCGATACATTGGTAAAATGGCTTCCAATAATCTGCGCCGCCTGTTCGTGGCTGATCACTTGTCCTAAGCGGAAATAGTGCATCAAGGGCAGGGCCACCCAATTGTAAAGTGCTGCGGCAGAAAGGGTTATAAAGCCCCAAAACATACCTGTGCGCACACTGGTGTTGAAGTAAAAATAATACTCCAACACGTTTAATAAAATAAAGAGGCCCAATACTGCGCCAACGGTGTACAATGCGCCGCGCAGCAATTGATTGATGTAAAATTTGCGGATAAACCCGTCGAGCTTCTCAATCAGCAAGGAATAATTATCTTTCAGCATAGTGCCGGATGTTGTCTGGTATGTACAATGAAGTAATGATGGAATTTTAACCCCATAAAGTTGCCCAAGGTAACGCAAAATAAACAGCTTATTGGACAAAAGGTTGGCTTGCGGCCGTTTTTAACTGGTTGGGCCTGCTTTACGGGCTGGGCAAAGTTCGGAGTATTTGAATAAATGTGCAAGTTGGCGTGCTGAACTTGCATGGAGATACTTTAAAAATTGTGCGCTATATTTCCAAAATTCCTTTTTCTTTGGGTCTTTGATAACCTTTCTTAAAATCAACCGACCCATTCAATGCACAAGCTGATTTTCGCCTTTCTCCTCTTTTTTATTTTATCAACGCCCCTTTCCGCGCAATGGACCTTTCGTACCGGTCCTACCGGAGTTACTACCTACAAGGTGTATGATGTGGGCAATGTGCGCTGGTTATGTACCGCCTCGGGTTTGTACCGCTCAAACAACAGCGGGAAAAATTTCACTAAAATACAAGGATTGCCCGATAATTACATCATTGCCGGGCTCCTGTTGAAAGCAGATTCGATCGTGCTGGCACTCGGCGCACCCGATCCCAACAGCGGAGGCGCATCCAAAACCTTTTTATACTGGAGCGTTAACCAGGGCGCCCAATGGCAATCCAGGATCGTAAATATCCAGCCTGAATTTCTTTACAAAGAATTCCGGGTGTACAACGACACGATGATCATTGGCACCAACAGCCGTTTATGGCGCAGCACCAATGGCGCACAATCTTTTTATCAAATTGGACCGGATACCATCAATGGCTTATACAAGTATGCCATAAACGATCGCGGACTTTTTGTACTTGCGACTAACGGCCTGTTCCGTTCGACCGATCGGGGTGACACTTGGAAATTCGTGCGAAAAATCAATGGATTTGGCGATGTGGCACTGTCTGGCGATACGGTTTTGGTGGTCTCCAATGCCGATTCCATCTATTATTCAACAGATCGAGGTGACAATTGGGGACGACACCCCGCGTTTCCGGCAATCGGCAATAACCGCTTGAATACCGGTCTAAACAGCCGTTTTTACTCCTATTTCAAGGAGATCTATTACACCGACAACCTGGGTCAAAGTTGGCAAAAATTATCAACGGGTTATAAAAATACCTTTTTCGGCATACAAGAAAACGAAAATGGCACCTGGGGGCTGTCTGCTGCGGGATTAGTCAAGATCGACCCGGCCAACGGTTTATTATATCCCGATCAGGAAGGAAGTCGGGGCGGCTACAACCAATATATGGTAAAAGGATTGGGCGATCGTCTTTATGCTTTTAGCAGTTTATACAAAGGCGCATACAGCACCGATGCTACCCATTGGTCGCCCTTAGTCTCGCTCCCGGAAGACCAATTGCCCCGAGATTTGAACCGCAAGCAGGACACCCTGCTGGTCATTAACAACAATCGTTTTTACTTTTCTACAAATGACGGTCTAAACTGGAATCAGGTCACCGACTCCCTGGATATGCCAGATGCGCTGGATGTTGAGGGCGATGTGCTCATTATTGGAGATCAATCGGGCATCCGACGTGCCAATTCGGTGCTTGGCCCCTGGAAAAAGGTGTCAAGCGCACCCAATACCGATCATCTGCTCATCACGCCGGAAAAATGGTTTGCGGTCAATTTTTCCGGCACCCTGCGTACTTCTACCGATAAGGGGTTGAGTTGGGTGATTTCGGCGCAATTAAGTTCAGGTTCCTCCTATACGCTCAACGAACTTCAATATGCGGCCGGCAAAGTATTTTATTTTGGTTCGACCGGCCTTTATTATTCCGATGCAAACGATGGAACCAATTGGGTTTTGTCGCAGGGGATTCCGGCAAATTCCTTTTATTCAGGAATCGTTGCGTATGGCCAAATCCTGATCATCGGCACCCGAGGAACGGGCCTGTTTGCAAGTACCGATGGCGGCGCAAATTGGAGTCCATTTTCGGGATTTGAAGGGGCCTATATTCCTGCTGTTACCATTTGGCAAAACCATTTGGTGGTCTCGGCTATTGAAAACGGGTTGTGGATCAACGATTACAACCTGGCCCCATACCATGCCCACGCATTTTTGGACGACAATCAGAATCAAATTCAGGATCCCGGAGAAGGACCTTATCCCGGATTGATCGTTCAGGCAAAAGGGGGGACATACGCAACAAGCGACTCCTCCGGTCTGATCCGGGTTTATGGCGCTGTGCCGGAAGACAGCTTGTTTACCCACCAGCCCAAATTTTATACGACCGTAACGCCTGCTCAAGTGTTGTTAAAATCCATCACGGATACCGTACAATTGGCTGTTTATAAACAGTCTATAAAGGATCTTCGGATTACTTTGGTCAACACACGCCCGCTTGTGCCAGGGTTTGAAACGGATTTTTACCTGATTTGTGAAAACATTGGTTCTGAAACGGTTGATGCGAAAGTTCATTTTAGTTTTCCGGATGCGTTATCTTTTGTGTCGGCCTCCATACCGCCCGATTCCTTGGGACTGGATTCGGCCCTTTGGATCTTGCCCCAATTCAATTCCGGCGACATTCAAAAGATCAGGGTAACCATGAAAACGGATGCTACGGTTCAAATCGGCACCGTCGTTAGCGTGGATGCAACGATCGCGCCGCTTGATGTAGATGTAAACCCGATGGACAACGTTTCCGGTTTGCGGATCGTTGTTGTAGGCTCTTTCGACCCCAACGACAAAACGGCGCGTAAAGGCGAGCGCATCACGCCACAAGAAATCGCGGACCTCGTTCCGATGGAATACTTCATTCGATTCCAAAACACAGGCAACTTTCCGGCAACATTCGTCCGGGTTATGGACACGCTGAGTGCCCGCTTCGACCCTGCAAGTTTCGTTTTTCAGGGCAGTAGCCACCCTTGTCGCTGGAATATCACGGGAGCTGGCATTTTGGAGTTTTTCTTTGACAACATTCAATTGCCCGATTCCACCAGCGATGAGCCGGGCAGTCACGGTTTCGTGGCTTTTAGTATCAAACCACGTCCCGGCCTCGTTTTAGGTGATACCTTGGCCAATACGGCTTTTATTTATTTCGATTACAATGCGCCCGTGCAAACCAATACCACCCGTACCGTTGTGGCGGAATTGGTCAACACCTTTTCTCCAGCGGCTGGAATGCCGAGATTAGACTGTTTTCCCAATCCCGCGAGTGATATTGTATACGTTCGTTTGCCAGAAGATGTACCTGATTCGGAAGGACGAATGTGGATTTGGGATGTGAATGGCCGATTAGTTCAGCAAATAAGCACTAAAAACTCAGAAGGAACGCTGGCAGTACCGCTTGCCAATTGGCGCGAAGGCTGGTACAGGGTAGCCTGGCAATGCAAAAAGCAACTTTTGTGGGGGACATTTTTGCATGTTATACCGTAAAAGACAGGAAGAAAAGGGTAAATTGGTGTTTGGGCAACAAATTCGAATGACATGGCAGCCAAAACTATTTTCTTAACTTTATTAGTAGCACTTACTTTCGCTACTAACGTGCGTTCGCAACCCGGATTTAATCAAATATACAGCCAATATTCTGTGATTGATAACTTTTCCTATTCGGCTGTTGTAAATGATACCATTATTTGTGTCGGTTCTGCGTATGACACTACCCTTATGTCGTCGCCCCTCCAAATATTATTGGTGAAAATTGACAGCAATGGAAATAAAATCCAAAGTCGACTCTATCGTGATTCTTTAGACGCCTACTTAAGCGCAGACTTTTATAGTGGTGATTTGGTAGCAACATCTACAGGGCATTTTATTTTTCCGGTCGCCGTTTTTGGAAGGTCATCTATTGGATTAGTTAAAATTGATAGGAATATGAACGTTGTTTCAAGGTTTGAATATCCTGTTGGAAGTAATTTCAATGAATTCTACAATCAAATCTTAGAAATGCCAGACGGCGGTTTTATGATCGCTGGCGCTGCTCAAAGGCCTAATTATAAACAGGATGGATTTATTCGCAGGGTGGATAAACTTGGCAATGTATTATGGTTTAAATATTACGGAAACTATAGTACTGATGAGAATTTTTTTAACCTTACTAAAATTAATGATAATAGATACTTAGCAGGCGGCGGCGCCGGGCCGGACATGACTGACTTAAATAATATGTTTGCAGGTTTATGGTTATTGGACAGCAATGGTGTAGTAATTCAAAAATGGGTTGGCACTCAATATCCGGATCTGCTTGTTATTGTAGGTTTATTGTCCACCCCTGATGGCGGATTTATAGGCCATGGTCGTCGGTATTTGGGCGAAAATACCTGGGGAAGTAAATTGCAATGTTGCGTTTTAAAATTTAATGCCAATCTTCAACTGCAATGGATGAAAAATATTGGTCCTTATGGTACAGAAAATATAGGACATGTAGGGATTTTCGACATGCTCCAAACCCCCGACGGCAATTACCTGCTGTCTGGGCAAAGACGCCCTTACGACAGCCCGTCTACCGTGAATAGTGACGACTGGGGCGGCTGGCTGTACAAATTTTCACCTGAGGGTGATAGTATTTGGGCAAGAGCAGATAATGCTCCGGCGGGTTTGAAGCCCAGCGGGGCGTTTGCTTATGGCGGGGTTAGCCTGCTTTCCAGCGGCAGTGTGGTGGCGGCTGGGCCAGGCGATATAAATAATACCCAGGTTGGTTGGGTGGTAAAAGTCAGCGCGGACGGTTGTTTGGATTCGGCCTTGTGTTTGGCTACTGCTGTTCATACGCCGGAGGTGGAAAAAACCTTGGAAATAGCCCCCAACCCGGCAAATGAGCAGGTACACATCACTTTTCCCGCCTATGCGCAGGAGCACGCACGCCTGTGCCTGTACAATGCCCTGGGCGTTTTGGTGCAGGAGCTAGTAATCCCAGAAGGCGAAACTTCCCATACCTTGGCGCTACAACACTTGCCTCCGGGCTGGTATATGGTATGCTGGGTGGTGAATACTCAGGTGAGGGCGCGGGCGCGTTTGGTGCACGTGGGGCGTTAAAAAGAACGGGGCTAATCAATTCATCACATCCACCGCCAAAACCACATCCAGCAGTATTTTAAGGTCTTCATACAATTCATTGACTACTTCAAAACGCACATTGGAGCCCCAAAGTGAGGGTTCCAGCAAGTCTTTATCCTGCGTGAGCGCGAGGTAAATTTTATCGCCAATAATGGAGCAGTAAATTTCCTTTTCCCGGTTTACTTTTTGAAACCGCAGCCGGAACATTAAAATGGCATGTTGCAATTCTTTGGAAATCACATCCTGAATCCGAACGTCTTTGGTGGCGTAGGTATCAAAAAAAGCCTCAAATTCGGGTAAAAGGTTGTCCTTCACCCGCCTGCCGCCAATTAAATGAAAGGCTTTTTCGCTTCGGCTCAGGTATTTGCGGTAAGCATCGGGCAGCAAAAGCACACCTCCGTGCATATCGGCACGCTGAAAATCGGCGATCAAAAATATGCCGCGAAACACATAGTCCAGGCGATTGCGTACATCTGAAAACTCTTTTACCCGTAATTCGCTCAATTGAAAAGGTGTTTCGCGCACCATCCCTTCAATCAGGTCTTCGCCCCGGTACTCGTCTGCGTGCGTGAAAATTTTACTTTCTAAAAAATCTTCGGGCTGTATAAATCCCTTGGGATCATATTGTTTGAAACTGAAATTGACGCTGTTGTCAATAAAATCGAGCAACAGCCCCACAATACGCGGCTTGAATTCCTGGTAAAACACCTGGATTCGAAAACCCAAATAGGCCATCCAAATCGCTACCGGAATCAGCAACAACAGCGTCACCAGAAAAATATCAATCAGGATTTCAATTGCCACTACCGCAGCCAGCATCAAGGCCGATAGCAGCAACAGGCGTACCAATCGCCGCCGCCGTTGCTCCAGGTGCAACAATTCGGGATAAATGTTCTGATTGTAAAAAAGGCGGAAGTCCTGCATGCCGACCTTACAACTCGATTCCTTTTTGTTCTTTATACTCGTCGATGTAATCGTCGATGAGGTGCACGAGCAAATCTTTCAGATAAGCATTTTCGAGGCGTGCAATGACCTTCAGTTTCTCCAATTTTAATTTATCGACTGCAACGGTCAGGCGTTTTTTGCCAGAAGATTCATCGGTTGTAATTTCTTGAACATCAATGGTTTGACGAATCAGCGCATCCAGGCCGCTGTATTTTGGGCGTACGGGTGTAGCGTCGTATCCGCTGCGATTTTTAGCGCTGGCGGTCAGGGAGTCCGGCTGATTGGCTTCGTATTTTTCCAAGCTTTCGTCGAGCGCTTCCTGCAACAGGGAATCCAGGTCGGATAAAAAATTCTTATGCGCTGCCTTGCGCTCACCCGTGGTAGGTTCGGTGGCGCCAAAGGCTATTTGCCCGGATTGTGGATCATTGAACAGGTTGTCCAGACCTTCGGAGAATCGTTTTTTGCTCATCCAGTAAGGGCGTTCATTTTGTGCGTTCCAAAATTTCCTTGCTCAGTGCGAGGTAATCGACAGCGCCTGGGCTTTTGGGGAGGTAATCGAAAATGTCTTTGCGTTGCGCGGGCGCTTCGGCGAGCGCAACGTTGTCACGAATATAGGTACTAAAAACTTTATCGCCAAAATATTTGTGAATCGTATCCACCACATCGCGGTTCAACACACGTCGGCTGTCGTACATCGTGGCAATTACACCACTCATTTCAAGTTGTTTGTTAAGGCGCATTTTTACCTTATCAATCACTTGTTTGATTTTTGCGAGGCCTTGCACCGCGAGAAACTCGGTTTGCAGCGGAATCAAAACATACCGGCTGCTGGTAAGGGCATTGAGCGTGAGTAATCCGAGCGAGGGTGGGCAATCGATGAGTACATAATCATAATCATCGGCTACCTGGTTGATCAGTTCGCGCAGGATAAACTCTCGGCCGGCTTCATTGATGAGTTCCATCTCCGCACCCGAAAGGTCGAGCGAAGAAGTAATAACGTCGAGGTTGGGCTTGTGGTTGTAAGGAACGAGTTCGCCTTCGCCCCGCAAGGCTTCATAAATGGTTGTTTTTTGACGCGGTATGCCGAGTGAAATGGTAAGGTTTGCCTGCGGATCGAGGTCGATCAACAGCACTTTTTTGCCTAATTCCACCAGCCCGGCGCCAATATTGATTGTGCTGGTTGTTTTACCAACCCCACCTTTGTGATTCAGAAGAGAGATTACATGACCCATAATAGATACAAAAGTACGAAAAAATAAGAAATAGCAAAGGTACGATGCTTACACCATATTGTTTCATCTGTGTTGGAAACAAAGGTAAAAGAAAAAAGAAACAGGCTTAAACGGCTGATTGTCAGATGAAAGTATGGTTCGAAATTTGGCTTCAGAAAAAAAAGTGAAAAAAAACTTTGACATTTTTTGTTTTTAAAAACTCTTTGTTTTAAATTTGCAGTGTCAAACAGCGTGAATGACGTTGTAAAGACGGATTAACCATCCTAATTCACATTAATAGTTTAAAACAAGCGGGCTATGATCAAGGAAGATAGAATTGATTTGAATACCAGGTTTATCAATGCTTTCAAACTGCTGGAAGATCGCGGGGCCATTGTAAAAAATGACCGAAGTGGTAAAGGAGTGGGCGATGTTGCTGAAAAAGTGTTGGGCAACAAGGCTTACGGACACATTATCCGCGCATTTTTAAATCCCGAGAGCAAACGGGTCATTGATTATGGTCAGGCGCAATCGTTTTGCCGCGCTTATGACATCAATGAAGCCTGGATGCTGCATGGCATCGGCAATCCGTTTGGATTTGATATGCCGGGCGATGCTTTTGGCGGCGATCGGGTCATTTCTAATGGCAACGGCAATATTCTGTTTACCACCGTACGCGCTTTCGCTGGTGCTACCCTCGGATCAGATAATGCGGAAGACAACACCTATTTTTCTATTCCTGGCGTGGGTGGAACGGGCTTGGTAGCCTTTCAAATTGATGGTAATTCTATGGACCCTGTGATTCGCCACGGCGATATTGTGGTGTGCAAATCAGTTGAAAATCTGAATGATGTACGCGACAATGAAATCTATGCTGTGCGCAGCAATGGCAATGTTTGGGTGAAATACGTTCAAAAGATTTTCAACAATCGCGGACGTATCACCAAACTCAAAATGATCTCAGCCAACTACTTTGATAACGATCCGTTCGAAGAAGATGTAAATGAAACTTCCCGGCTGTACAAAGTGGTGCGCAAGATCAGTAACGTATAGTGAAGGGCCTATCTTGAGGAATAAAGTACAATTGTACGTTTAAGACTCAAAAAACGAACATTGTGAATAGGTTGCGCAACCTTTTTTAACTTGTTTATATCTCGGTGTAAAACAAGCTTCCAACTCATTTTAAAAATAATACCTGCTTCAACTGCAACACAGTTAAGTTGAAAAGGTATTTTAAGATATTATCCTGCTGTTTATTGTTTTCGGAGCCTCCCGCGCGCAACGCCGGCGAGGCTTTTTTTATATCCCTGGGGGGCAATGCTGTTGATATAAAGATTTTAGATTCTATGATTTAATCTTAATCCATAAATCAACGGCAATACCCCTTAAAACCGGTAACCTACGCCAAATTGAAGGCGGAAACTGTCGAAATACTTGTAATACGTGGCTTCCGCACCCGTTTGTGGCGTGCCTTCTATTTTGTTAAAACGCACAAAACCATCAGCCACCCGCATGTTGGTGTACAAATATTCGGCACCCAACAAAATATAAGTGCCTGCACCCGAATCATAACGAAGTGCTAAACCACCGCGAAACAAAGGCTGAAAACCGCGATCCGTTTTGATGCCATTCACACCTACCGGAAGTTGGCCACCATTATCAGTCGGCCATTCAATGGTTCGTGTAGCCGTTTCTTTGTTGAAAATATAAACGGCCCCAACACCCAATTGGGCTTCAAGCCCTAACCTGCAACCCAATTGATGCACACTGTGCAAGCCGACGGAAGCAATCGCTATGTTAGAAATGCTGGTATTGTTGTTTCCTGTACGCGCCGAAAGCGAATCGCCGTAAAAGTTATTGGGGACCTCGCTGTAAAAACCGTATTCGGTATAGCCACCACCCACGGTCGCATTCCAGCCCAGGCGCGAACAAAAATTATTCAAATAAGTAAACTCCAACAAACCACCATTAAAGTTGGCTGGACGCAACGTCATAGATGAAGGCGGTGCCGTAATAATCGAGAAATGCGCATTTTTACTAAGCATCGGTCCAACCTGGATCCTGATCTCAGAGCGTTTGTTGGTTTGGGCCGCAGCGACACCAAGTGAGCCTAAACAAACGAGTACAAGAATTGGTCGTATATACATGTGCGTATGAATAAAACTGAGTGATGCTGATCTCAATCCAACATTGCTCGGAAAGATAAGCAAAAAAAATGATAGTTTTTTAAATTGCGTAGCCAGAAATGCATTCAGGCATGTAATTGTCCAAAAAACATGCCGTTAGGCAATAAAGTTTAGCCCTCCGCCAATAAATAGCGTGCATCCGACCTCAAATTGCGGTCAATACTTCTTTCCACCACGCTTCCGACGGGGGCGGAGCGGATAGTAACAGGGGCGTTTGCCGAACCGGATGGGTAATGGCCATCTGCCAGCAATGCAAACCAATAGAGGCATTGGACAGGGCCTGGGGCGCGCCATATTTCAAATCACCCAACAGCACACAGTTGATCGCCGCAAGTTGTACCCGGATCTGATGCGGCCTGCCGGTTTCCGGAAATACTTTTAATAAATAATGCGCACCCAGTCGTTTCACCAATTCAAATCGGGTGATGCTTTCTTTGGCGTCTTTTACAGGCTTGTCGTACGCTTTGACCACATTCCGCGCAGCATCTTTCAACAAAAAATGCCGCAAAATACCGTGCGGCTGGCCCGGCGAATGTAAACACAAGGCCAAATACGTTTTTTCTACTTCCCGATCCCGAAACATGGTGGTGAGCCTTCCAAGTGCCTTGTCTGTACGCGCAAACAAAACCGCACCACTCACCGGTCGATCAATGCGATGGGTTGGATGCAAAAAAACAGCACCCGGCTTATCGTATTTTTCTTTCAAATAGGTTTTCCCCCAATCGGTAAGGGTCGGATCGCCCGTTTTATCCCCTTGTACCAACCATCCTGCTGGTTTATTAATCGCCAATAAATGGTTATCTTCGAATATAATGCTCGGTTCCATCGTTTGCAGGCAGGGTTAAAAATTCCCCACTTCTACGCCGTTAAAATAACCCATGGCCCAAAGTACCAGGATAATGACGCCCACCACAATGCGATAATAACCAAAGGCTTTGAACCCGTGTTTCGTCAAAAACTGAATAAACGAGCGAATTGCAAGCATCGCAACTAAAAACGCAATCACATTCCCAACACCCAGCAACATGAGTTCATCCGATGTGAAGGTGCCGCCTTCGTCTTTGATGAAATCATATAAGGACTTCACCGTAGCGGCAAACATGGTAGGAACGGCTAAAAAGAACGAAAATTCGGCGGCCGTGGTCGGCGATAAACCCTGCGTAAGTCCACCAATAATGGTGGCTGCAGAGCGACTTACCCCCGGAATCATGGAAATAACCTGAAAAAGGCCAATATTCAAGGCTTTCGGCAGGGTTATGTCTTCCACCGAAGTGGAACGTCGACTCTGACGTTCGAAATAGTCATCTAAAAATAAAAACAGGATGCCGCCGACAATCAGGGCCAGCGCGACCACCACAATGTTCTCCAATAAGTTATCAATAAAGCCCTTCAACAACAGTCCAAATATAGCGGCAGGTAAAAATGCCACAAAAAGGCGGATGTAAAAGTTGAAATTTTGAAAAAACCGACGCCAGTACAATACGAGCACGGAAACGATGGCCCCCAACTGAATGGCAACGGTGAATACTTTGACAAAAGGATCGGCCGCAATGCCCATGATGGTCGAAGCAATGACCATGTGACCCGTAGAAGAAATCGGTAAGAACTCCGTAATTCCTTCAATAATAGCAAGGATTATAGCGTGTATTAAGTTCATTCAGCGGATGGGTTGTCGGAAACAAGTGCCGTTGTTGGTTGCGTATTTTTGAAAATCCCTACAATGACCACCACAAAACCAGCCACCATCATGATCGGGGCCAGGGTAATACGACGGAAACTGTAAATGCGTTCGGGTTCCCATTTGTTTGGATCAGGCATCGCACCGCCCGACATGGTAATCAATCCCAATATAACCAAACCCAGGCCAATTCCCATGTAAATGAAATTTTGGCGACCAAAGATGAACTCATTTTTACCGGCGGAAAAGATATTTTCTTTTTTCTCTGTCCGACGAACAGGGGCCGGCGCTGCTTTTTTTGCGGTTGGTTGCGCCGCTGGTTGCCGTTGTGGCGTAGGACGTTGTGGTTGCTTTGCCATTTTATCTGGAATAATATGCCCCGATTACGCGGGAGTCTGGTGAATGTGTGGTTCCGATTGCTCGGCAAATGATGTGTTTTATAATTTATAAAACATTCATCTTTAATATAAATCGTCTACGCGCATGCGCAGAAATTTTTGGACAACAAAATAGGTGCTCAATCCCGAAATCAAAATACCTAGCAGGATCAACAACACAAAAATAGCAAGAATGCTGTTCAAGTCTTCCAATTGTTGCAAATCGGGCATCAACCTGCTTGCACTCCACTGGGTACCGATCAAGGCTGCGATCGCGAGCAATGCACTCCACAAACCATTCATAATACCCCGCACAAGATATGGCCGACTGATAAATGCCCAGGAAGCGCCCACCAATTCCTGATTTTTGATCAAAAAACGGTTGGAAAACAAGGCCAGGCGGATGGTATTGTGAATCAAGGTAACGGCAGCAAAGATGAGCAAAATTCCAAGTCCAAGTATGATCCATCCCAGGTTTTGGATATTTTTACCCACATTACCCGTATTAGCGGCCTCAAAATAGAGATCAGAAATGAAGGTATCGCGGCGTAAGGTTTCACGCCAGTTGAGCAAACTGTCATTTTGCAAAAATTCGGCACGTACATTAAAGCGTATTACGTCCCGCAACAAATTCGGCACATCTTCGAGTAAACTTTCGTCTCCCAGGTCTTTTTTCATCGTCGATTGCGCCTGCTCCCGGGTAATAAACGTAACCGACTCTTGTTTTACAAAAGGCTGTCGACGAATGTCTTGCACCATCCGGGCGATCTCTTCTTGTGGGGTGTTGGCTTGCAATTCCAGCCAAATGTCCACTTTCTCTTTGAACATCGTTGCTAATTGCCGGGCATGGGTTGCCATGATGGCAAAAAAACCAAGGATAAACAGGACCATCGCAACACTGACGATCGCATAAAAATAAGTAGGTTTACTACGCGACATGGAAAGTTTTTGAATCGACTGGTTTTAAAGAATTTATGCAACGAAAGATATTAATTTGGTGTTAGTGGACGTTATTGCACCAACTCAAAATCCGCCTACAAGCTGCAAAGGTAGTATAAGCATGGTTTTTTGGATGTATTTTACAGCCACTTTCTATGATGCTTAAAGACAAGCCTTTGTTCAAGGAAGTTGCGCTCCGAAGGCGGGTTATGGAGGCAATGTTTACGTTTTTGCACGAATTCAGATGATTGCTATTTACTTTTTGCTCACTGCCTTGCTTTTAGATGCTCAAAATGCGCCTAAAATTCAACTCACCAATCCTTCTTTTGAAGATACACCTCGGCAAAATGCATTCCCTTGGGGTTGGTCATCGAGCACGGCCGATTGTACGCCCGATATTTTTCCAGGTGCATGGGGACTGAAATTTGCGCCGCAACATGGTAAAACCTGCATCGGCTTAGTGACCCGTGAAGACGGTACCCGAGAGGATTTAGGACAAATGTTGACCGTTACCCTTAAAAAAGACTCTTGCTACACCTTTACCCTATACCTGGCGCACGGTGCGCAATACGTTGGCTATAACCAGCCCCTGCGCCTGCGCGTATGGGGCGGCGCGCGCAAGGGGGCCAAGGAACAATTGTTAGACAGTTCGCCACTGATTGATCATCCGGATTGGCGAATTTATAAATTTCAATTTACGCCATCCAAGGACCTGCAATACCTTAGTTTTGAGGCTTATTTTGCTCCAGGTGTGCTGTTTAAATATAAAGGCAATATTTTATTAGACAATTGTTCGCCCATTGACCGCTGTGACCGCGCCTGATTTTATATTTTTAACGCTTTTTTGGCCAAATCTTCATTTGCAATAAAAGGAAGCGTTACCTGCAAGTCCGGAAATGCCTTCATGGTCCGCTGTATGGTGTCCAGGGCATGCGGGTTGCGGGCCCAGGCGCGCCGCGCGATGCCATTGTTTACATCCCAGAAAAGCATTTGGTGCAAACGCCGGTCGCTTTCCGGAGAGCCATCAATCACCATTCCGAACCCGCCATTGACAACTTCTCCCCAGCCAACACCGCCGCCGTTGTGCAAACTTACCCAGGTTGCACCCCGAAAAGCATCGCCAATGGCGTTTTGCACGGCCATGTCGGCTGTAAAACGCGAGCCGTCATAAATATTGGCCGTTTCCCGGTAAGGTGAATCGGTGCCACTCACATCATGGTGATCGCGGCCCAAGACTACCGGACCGCTCAAGGTGCCGTTGGCAATGGCATCATTGAATGCTTTCGCAATACGCATCCGACCTTCCGCATCGGCATATAAAATACGGGAGGCCGAACCGACCCGCGGAATGTTCTTTTTGGCGTTTTTTATCCATAACAAATTGTCACGCAATTGGCCTTTGATGCTTTTATGCGCTTCTTTGAGCATGGCTTTTAATACATCTGCGGCAATTTTATCGGTTTGGTCGAGGTCGCTTTTTTTACCCGAACAGCACACCCAACGGAAGGGGCCAAAACCATAATCGAAGCACATCGGTCCCATAATATCCTCCACATACGAAGGATAACGGTAGGGGGAGGTGCGCACACTTACTTCGCCCAGGGCCAGTTTTTCCGTGCCGGGCTTGAAAACATCTGCGCCCGCATCACCGGCCTCCTTCAAAAAAGCGTTGCCGTAATCCCAAAAGTAAGTGCCGCGTTCCGACATGGTATTGATGGCCGCCACATGCCGACGCAGGGTTTCGGCTACTGCCTCCATAAATTTTGGCTTGTCGGTATTTAACAGTGCTTTCGCTGCTTCAAACGTAAAACCTTGCGGCGTGTAACCCAAATCGTGGATGTTATGACAAGAGGTTTGATCTGAACCCAGCTCGATTTTTACCCCATCGCGTACAAACCGCTCCCACAAATCGACAATATTGCCTTGATACACCAACGCAATGCCTTCCTGGGCTTTGCGACAGGCCTCAATGCGCGGAATCAGTTCATCCAGATTGGTATATACATTTTCATTTAAAACATATCCATCGGCAACGCGCTGGGCAATTGATTCCGCATCGGTTTCGGCGATTACGCCCACACAACGGGTAATCACCGCAGCCCCCGCTTGTGCGCCCGACATGCCGCCCAGTCCGGAGGTCACATACACCACACCCCGCAGATCATCTTTACCCAAGCCATGAATGCGGCCCGCGTTGAGCAAGGTAATGGTGGTACCATGCACAATGCCTTGTGGACCAATGTACATATAAGAACCGGCGGTCATTTGGCCATATTGGGTTACGCCGAGTGCATTGTATTTATTCCAGTCTTCTTTTTTAGAGTAATTGGGAATCATCATGCCATTTGTGACGACCACGCGGGGCGCATCGGCATGCGAAGGAAACAGGCCCAACGGATGTCCGGAATACATCACCAGGGTTTGCACATCGGTCATTTCGGCCAAATAGCGCATGGTGAGCCGGTATTGGGCCCAGTTTTGAAAAACCGCGCCATTGCCGCCATAGGTGATGAGTTCGTGCGGGTGTTTTGCGACTTTAGGATCCAGGTTATTTTGGATCATGAGCATAATGGCAGCCGCTTGTTTGGACTGGCAGGGATATTCCTCGATGGCCCGGGCGCGCATGGGGTAGTCCGGGCGGAAGCGGTACATATAAATCCGGCCAAACTGTTCGAGTTCGTCGGCAAATTCAGGGGCAAGGGTTTCATGCCATTTTACCGGAAAATACCGCAAGGCATTTTGAAGCGCCAGTACTTTTTCATCGGGTTTCAAAACGCCTTCAATGACCCGACGCGGGGCATGGCTTACGGCCGTGTCGCGGGTTTGTGGATTGGGCAGGCGTTTGGGAATGCCTTCGAGTATTTGGCGTTGAAACTTGGTCAGCGGATTTGCCATGGATGTGTTTTGTGTATTTGGCGGCAAATATAATTCAGTATAAGCCGCTTTAAGTAAGATAGCGGAATGATTTACTGGAGTGCCTGTCTTTCGCGGGCCAGGTTGCGGGCCAGGATTTGTTTTTTAAAGGAATTTACCCGATGATTGCTCAGCCAGGTATGCCGCCATTCGGCAAATAAAAGGATGGATAAACCTAGGCCCAAAAAGCCGTAATAAACATATTGGGCGATCAGATCGTAATCGGAAAAAAAGGTTTGAATGACAAAAATCTGGGCGGCTACCGTGGCGGCGGAAAGGAAGATGAACAACATGAACCAGGCACGCGCGTGCAACAACCAGTTGGGTTTTTGACGCAATAAGGATTTTTTGAGTAATCGGGCACTGGATTGATCGAGGGGATGGATTTTCAAAATTTCGCGGGTTACATGTGCCGCGCGCGCATATTCGCGCTGATACACAAGCGAAACCGCTTTATCGTATAGTATTTTAGTGAAAATATCCTCGCCGCCCCATCGATCAATGTTATGTCGGATAATCAATTCGAGCATAAAATCGCACATCACAAGGTGTTTTCCGTATTGGCCGGTTTCAAACAGCGCATTGGTATAGGCAAGGGTGCACTCAAAAAAAGCCTCCAGCTCCAGGGCACGCACGCCTTCCTCAAACCGCTCATAGAAGCGAATGATGCCATAGAAGTCGGTGGCTTCCAGGGCCTTGAAGTTGCGGTATAAGCGCAGGCGATTGGCCGGGAGGAAGTGCATGTTGTTTGTTATTTTCCTGTCCTAAAATTAGGGCATTTGGCAGGAAAAAACAACGGGGGGGCGAAAAGGTTTGGGTATTGTGGGTTTTTTGGATGAAGGTTTTTTTGAAGATGCCGATCAGATTTAGTACTGTTTAACCTTCCGCTCATAAGGAAGTGCGATCCCCAAATTAAAAAAAATGCCATTCAAATGAAAATATTCGATCCGCCTGGATGGAGGATTTGGGGGTGGAGGATAATCCGTAACCTCAAGTCCTTGTCTTCCAGAATGCAGAACACTGACTCCAATAAATACTGCCCTGGCCCGAAATCCAATGGTTCCACGGATGTAATAGTTGTTATTCAAATCGGTTCTTAAAAAAAATGTATCGGCATCCTCATAACTGGATTTTATTACACGACCATATTCCGCACGAATTAAAAGATGCTTTAATGTGCCGGATGCATGAATAGGAGTGAAACGGTATTGAAGTCCTACCACCCTGCCACGATTTTGGAAAAAAGAATTTTTATAAATGATAACGCCTCCATAAGTAAGGCCAAATCCGTGGGTACGTTTGATTAGAAACCCCGCATTTATGTTCGCTTCATAGAAAAAGAGGCCTATGTTAGCATCAAAATAAACGTTACGGAATTCCTGGGCAACTTTAGAAGAATCCTGATTGTGCTTTTCTGACTTGGACACTTGCCCCTGCACCTGAAAATGCGTCAATAAGAAAAATAGTACAAGCAATGCAGTACCAAAATATGCGCTGGGTGGAAATTTGGAAGGTGTGCTCATTGGGAGTTGGAAGTTTAAATCATAGGTATCTTCAAGAAATATTTGGGCAAAGGTAAAAGCAATAGATGCGTATTACGAATAGATGTTTTATGTATTAACGGAGTATGAACCCAACTTATCTACGTATTTTTTCGATAAGGGAAAGTGAAACCTACCCCAAAAGTTACATGGAAAAATCGAAAAGAATGGGTTCCTGTCTCATTATTTTCGCGTGTATAATTCGAAAACAATTTTCCTGTACTTCCGGTAGCAAGGTAAAAGTTTGCAACATCTATACGTGCGCCAAATGTAAGACGGATCACATAGGGCGTCGAAAGATTTGTATTTTGTTGGACGCTTTTTAGGCTGATTACAGAAGCGTTAATAAAGGGGTTGAAATATAATACTTTCCCAACTTCGATTTTGTAATATAGGCTTTTCTTAAACGGAGATCCACAATATTGAAGCCCTAAACAACGCACTCTATTATAACCATTGTCTGCAATATCACGGGGAGCTGCACCAATAAAATAAGAGATTCCTATTGCATGTTTGGAATTCAAATAAATACCTGCATTGGTATTAACACCAAAATAGAAAAAAAATAGATTTTCAAGGGACGCACCCAAATAAAACGGGTATCTGACATGTTTTGCTTTTTCTTTTTCTTTTTTGAAAACAAGCACAGAATCCTTTGGCTCAGAAGGCACTTGCCCCTGCGCTTGGAAACACGTCAAAAAGAAAAATATTACAAGCAATGCTGCACCAAAATACGCGCTGGATGGAAATTTGGAAGGTGTTTTCATTGGGAATAGGAGGATTAGGTGGCTGCTGATTTCTTTTATGATTTGGATGAGAACATAAATGAAACTTTAAATTTTTATTGATTTCGCAACTGATTTTTATCTTATGATTTCCGCAAAGGCAAGGTAAGTCCTAATCCAAGTGTTATGTGAGTAAATCGAAGACTTGTCGATTGGGCTTTAAAGGATGTACTATCCCAAACCAATTTTCCAGTAGTTCCAACCGCAAAGTAAATGTTTATGACTGAAAACCGAACACCAAACGTGGCGCGGGCCATATAAGGTTTCGAAAGGCTTTTATTAGGTTGAACTGTAATAAAGCCATCTTCGGTCTTAAATTTGTGGTTGAACTGTAATAATTTCCCTGCTTCTATTTTGTAATATAACATTTTCTGTAATTCCGGATCTTTAAACACTGATCCACAATATTGAAGCCCTATACAACGCGCATGAGTGGCACCATGGACAATTAAATTGGCACTTGCTCCAATAAAATAAGAGATTCCTATCGCATGTTTGCTATTCAAATAAATTCCTGCATTGGCATTAACACCAAGGTAAAAAAAATAGAAACCTTCAAGGGATGCATCCAAATAAAACGGATATCGGACGTATTTTGCTTTTTCATTTTTGAAAACAAGCAGGGTGTCCTTTGGCGCCGAAGACACTTGCCCCTGCGCTTGAAAACACGTCAAAAAGAAAAGCAGTACAAGCAATGCAGCACCAAAATATACGCTGGATGGAAATTTGGAAGGTGTTTTCATTTGGAAGCGGAGGTTTTTTTCGATTTGTGCATGGGCAACGAGAGCCCGCCACCAAAAGTGAAATGGGTAAAATTGAAGGAATTGGTACCAGTGTAACCTGTTTCGAGTACATAATTTGTTTTCAAGTTGCCCGTACTCCCCAAGGCGGCATAGCAGTTGAACCACGCAAAACGAAGTCCTGCCGTTATACGGCCATAATAGGGCTGAGAATGTTTTAAATCAAATTGCTGTGACACAACGCTGATGCCATCCTTTGTCCACAAATAGTTTATTACTTTTCCTGCTTCTAACTTATAGTAGATCATCATATTGGTTGAGGCATCCAAAATAGTATTAATGCTATATTGTAATCCCAGACAAGACATATTATAAGAATCTCCAAGTGATGGGGTTCCAACTGCAAAAATTGATAATCCGATCGCATGTTTATGGTTCAAATAAACACCCGCATTGGCATTTGCCCCGACCATTCCAAATCCAAGTTCAATCGATGCATCGATGTATATCGGGTAAGGAACGTATGTTGCTTTCTCTTTTTTTAAAACAAGCGCAGAATCCTTTGGCACAGAAGGCACTTGCGCATGTACCTGATAATGCGACAATAAGAATAGTATTACAAGCAATGCAGCACCAAAATAGGCGCTGGATGGAAATTTGGAAGGTGTTTTCATTGTTATAAATTTAATTAATGGATAGGAAACGCTTGTAGTTTAAAGGCTGTTTGGCTGGCGGATATGTACTTTTCGATATGGAAGAGTTAAGCCCAAACCAATTGTAAAGTGGTAATTTGGGAAAAGTGTTTCCGCGATGTGGCCGTTTTCATATTCAGTAAGATATAACAATTTGCCCGTTATCCCCGCAGCCAGGTAAAAATTAAAAACCAAGACGCGCATACCCAGCGTGACCCGGCCGTAATAAGGTTTTGAATCTTGCGTATTCATTCGCGAACTTGTAACATTAATAGGGGTGTCGTCAGAGTAGGAGAAACTTGTCACTTTCCCTGCCTCAAGTTTGTAGTAGTACTTGTTCCGAGCAGATGGACCCTTAAATGGGGAGCCGCAGTATTGTAATCCAAAGCATCCCAAATTGTAATATTTGGCTCCAAAACCTTGGGATATACCACCTGACAAAAACGATATCCCTAATGCATGCTTAGAATTTAAATATATTCCCACACTAAAATTGGAAGCATACCAGAAAAAGGGAAGTGTTTCTAAAGATAAATCCAAATAGATCGGGTGTACCTTATAATATAACTTTTCTTTTGTAACTGAAGAAACAGTGTCTTTTTGCACAATCGAGGTTTGGGCGTGCAATTGAAAATGAACTAAAAAGCAAAACAATGGCAGTATTACAGCGCCGGATGGAAATTTGGAAGGTGTTTTCATTTGGAAGAGTTGGTTTAGGTGTTGTTATTGTCCTGTTTTAAATTTTCGCAGGAGCAAAAAATACGGATAATATCAATTAAAATCAATCTATTTTCTTCTTCCTAATTTTCCGCAGCGCTGGAAGCGCGATCCCCACCTCAAAAAAAACGCCATCCAAATGATAATACTCTATCCGGGTATAATTAGGGTTGGGGGAAACAGGATTGTCAGCAAACGCGATTCCTTGCCTTCCGGAATGCAAAAAACTGAGTCCAAGGACTAGTGCCCGCATCCGAAGCCCGATTGTGCCGCGGATGTAAAAGTCGTTGTTCAAATCTGGCCTCAAGATTAAATTGGAATCATCGCTGTAACTTGAGCTAATTACTTTACCATATTCCGCACGAATCAAAAGGCGCTTTAATGCCCCGTGCGCATGAATAGGAGTGAAACGATATTGAAACCCAAACACTTTGCCGGAATTGGCGAAAAATGCATTTCTGTAAATAGTAACGCCGCCATAGGAAATACCAAATCCATGCGTCCGTTTAAAGAGCACCCCTACATTTGCATTTGCTCCAAAAAAAAAGAGCCCAAGATTTAAATCTAAATAAAAGGGACTGGATTGTGTATTAATCGTTGAAGAATCTTGACCCTGTTTTTTAGGAATGGGTACTTGCGCCTGCGCTTGGCTTGATATAAATAAAACAATAAGTAACACGACGGAAATATGGCAACAGCCGCGTCGTAAAATTTTGACCGATAAATGAAGCAGATTAAACATGGGTTGGCTTAAGTTGGTTAAACCCTATTAAAACTCAAATCCCGTGCCACGAAACAGGTGACACGGGATTTGAAAACATTAAATACCCTTTTTATCTTTCTCTTTTTCCTCTTCTCGCCGATGCCCAAAAATCTTCTTAAACAAGCCCTGCTTTTTCCCATCCACGGGTTCCTCCTCTTTTTTGGCAGCCGGATCTACGGGCGCCTCGCTGGGCTCGTTTTCAGTGGTTTTATCAGGTTTTTTGGTATAAATCAGGATGATGGAATCCCGGAAACTCGAATCCTGCTGCATTAAAGTATGGAAAGAGTCGGGATTGATGCCAATCCAGGGGTAACAACCCAATTCAGAAGAAACTTCTGGTTTGGGATCCGGGAATTTTTCGGTAATCAACTTGCCCAACTTGCGGTCATTCGCAATTTTATGCCAAAACCAGGCAACAATCGGCAAGGCCATCGCCGAACCCTGCCCCAAAACCATGGAGCGGAAACGCACGGCCGGACTAGGCGCACCCACCCATGCACCCGTAACCAACTGCGGATTGTAACAAATAAACCAGCCATCCGATTGATTTTGGGTTGTACCTGTTTTTCCTGCAAAATCGCCCGTGATGCCAAAACCTCGGCGCAAACGCGATCCCGTGCCATAATTGATCACATTTTGCAGCATTTCGGTCATAATGGAGGCCTGGTCTTCGGTCAATGCCTGCACATGGGGACCCAGTTCTGGATGGAGGGCCAATTCTTTTTTATAATCGTACAACACATTGCCATTGCGGTCTTCCACTTTCAGGACGGTCACCGGCTCGGGCCGCATTCCCGCATTGGCCATGGTGCCGTACACCTTAATCATGTCATACAAGGTGATATCGGCTGCACCTAAACTAATGCCGTATTCGCGGGGCAAACGACTGGTAATGCCCATTTTTTCAGCAAGATCAATCGTTTTTTGAATGCCTACTTTTTCAATCAATTGCGCGGCTACCACATTTACGGATTTGGTCAGTGCGCCCGACATGGAGTAAAAGCCGCCATAACTTTCATCGGAGTTATGGGGTTCCCAATCTACAATTTTCTTGATTTCGTTTGGGAAATAATCACAAGGAGCAACACCTTCCTGTAATGCAGCCGAGTACACAATCGGCTTGAAGGTAGAGCCCACCTGGCGCTTGCTCAAGATATGATCAAATTTGAAATATTTGAAATTGGTGCCACCTGCCCATGCGCGTATAAAGCCATTACGATGGTCCATGGCCATAAAGCCGCAATTGAGCATGCAGAAATAATAGCGCACACTATCAATAGGTGTCATGGTCGTATCTACGTCGCCGCCGCCGTTTTTCCAGGAGAAAATGGTCATTTTAACCGGCGTCTCAAAGTTTTTGAGAACTTCTTCGGGCGTTTTGCCCGCTTCTTTCAAACTTTCCCAGCGGTTGCTGCGCTTGATTTGTTCGTCGATCCACTTATCATCGCCCCAGGGTTTGTCCTGTTTGTAGTTTTTCCAGTGCTGGTTAAACTGTTTTTGGAGGTCGCTCATGTGTTTTTGAATGGCCTCTTCCGCGTACTGCTGCATTTTGCTGTGCAGGGTGGTGTATATTTTAAGGCCATCGGTGTACAAATTGTAATTTGTACCGTCCTCTTTCTGGTAGTTTTTGAGCAGTTTGGGCATCACCTCGGTGCGCAGGTACTCGCGAAAGTAAGTGCCTGGTCCGTCGTTGTTGCTGTCTACGCTATAACGTTTGGCACCCACCGGTTTTTTGCTCAGTTCTTTAAAATCCGCATCTGAAAGGTGGCCATTGCGCACCATTTGGTATAACACCACATTCCGGCGTTTTTTGGCATTTTCTGGGTTTCGCACCGGATTGTAGAGGGTAGTGCCTTTGAGCATACCCACTAAGGTAGAGGCTTGATCGACCGTCAGATCCCTTGGTTTTTTATTAAAATACTGCTTGGAGGCCACCTGAATGCCAAAGACATCGCCTCCAAAGGGTACAGTATTGAGGTACAAATTGAGCAATTCCTGTTTGTTGTAAACATTTTCCAATTTGATGGAAATGAAATTTTCTCGTAATTTGTTGATTACCAGACTTATACCCGGTATCCAGTATTTTCGGCGCGGGTACAGGTTTTTGGCCAATTGCTGACTCAAGGTGGAGCCACCACCCGATGATTCTTTGCCGGCAAGCATCCCAAAGCCCACCCGAAACCAACTTTGCAGATCAATACCGCTGTGCTCCAAAAAACGCCGGTCTTCCGTAGCAATCAAGGCCTGAACAATGTAGGGCGAAATATTATCAATTGAAATGGCCGTACGGTTTTCAATAAAGTATTTGCCAATCATCACGCTGTCTACCGTATAAATTTCGGTAGAGTTGGCCGTTTCCACCTCTTTGAGTTCTTTCATGCTGGGTAACCGGCCAAACAAGCCGATCCAGACACCTAAAGTTAAAAAAAGCAAAGTGTAAACGCCCCATTTGATAAGCCAGCCTATCCAGGCCAGTACACTGCCTGCCAGGGGCCTTTTTTGTCGAAACTGTGCCCACCGCACCCAAAAAGGGGCCCATAATTTGGCCCAGGCACGGGTAACCGGTGCCAGAAAAGTGACAATAGGTGCCGTCACGCGGGTCCAAACAGCCCGAATCGGCGCTGTTTTGTCGGAAACCCAACGTAAGGTGTTTTGTATAATGGGATTTTGAAGGAGGGACTTGAATAAATCGCGCATAGCGGAGGAAGCTCGTAAGAACGTGCGAAGGTAGTAAAATTTACATTGCTGCAAGAAGGCATGCCAAACGACACAAGTAAAATTCTTGTCAGACGATCAAAATCAAAACTTATTTTTTGGGCTTTGCTTTTGGTTTATCGGGTACCCCTGCCTCCAGGGTGGCTTCCACCTCCCAATTGGCACGCAAAGGCTCCAGTTTTTTAATCGTAACGGGCTCTGCCTGTCGGTGTTTGAAATAGGAACCACTGTCCCAACGTCCGTTAATTTGCTGGTCTTCTATAAGCCGTAATGTATATTGGGTGGCGGGCAAATTGGTGAAAACCAGGCGTTTGTCGGCACCCTTTGCCTCAAATTTGTTTTCTATTTCCACCTGTCCATTCCCATTCAACACCTGAAGGATATAATACTTTCCCGGTTTTAGTTTTGAAATGCTAAGGTTGAGGCCGCCCATCAATTTGTCACTGCTCACATTCAGTACGCGGCGCAGGGTATCCAAATTGGGCGTGTCATAAAAATCGGTGACCGCCCCCGGAAGTAAGGTTAAATTATAGGATTTGCCTTGTTGCCAGGCGGTACTTAGCCGAATTTGACGGGTATTCAAGGAGTCTATTTCGAGGGTGTATTTATTGACGAGGTTGCTATCAACCCGCAATTGCCAAAGTGCGGTATCAAATGCTATGATTGGACTGGTAAAGGGCAAAATGGCCGGTTTAATCGGGTTTTGATTGACTACCGTTGCTTTTGGCGATCCCGGCGGCGGCGGGGCATCTACTTTGGCCCTGGTTGGTTTACCAGATGGCGCACGGGTGTCCCCCAAAAAGTACAAACGATGTTTGGCCTGAAAATCAACTGTAGACAAAGATTTAATCGGAATGCTGTCTTTTCCATGGATCAAATTCCAGGCTCGGGCTTCGGGCAACTTATACCATATAAATAAGGTGTCGTTTAAACGCTCTGTTTTATATTGCAGGTTGGGCACATCGGTCGTAAATTGTACGGTATCGGGTGCTGAATTGTACACTAATTTAACCATCCCATAGCGGTTCGTGTTTTTTTCAAGGATGCGCAAACTCCCAAAATCATTAAAAATTTTCAATTGAATGCTGTTCTGGCCTGTGTCCGACACCACAAACAAGGAATCGGGGAAGCCAACACGCTCCAAGGCGCCCGTCCAACGGAGGTTTTGATCCAAATCTTCTACAGCAACACACTTGAACGTTCCTTTTTTTACGTTTTCAATCAAAAACTGTCCTGTCTTATCCGTTTTTGCAAAATAAAACGGTTTCTCTTTGATCGTTATGCTGTCCTCAAATTTGTCATATAGGAAAAATGAAATATTTTCTATCGGTTCCCCGCTCAGCGCATCCACAATGGTGCCTTTTACCGTCAAACTATCCAAAAAATCGCCCGTTGAAAATACAAAACGCAGGTCTTTGGCCGGATTGCCTTTGTGGTAATCCTTGATCGATGTACCAAAATTAATCGTATAGGTGGTATTCGGACGCAGTGTTTCTTGTTCAGGAATCAATACCGTGATGGTTTTGCCTTTGAGGGTCACATCGGGCACTTTTTTGGTCAAAAGGGGTGGTGAAATAACGACCTGGGTGCCAACATCGGCCAAAACGATCCATTCATCAAAGGTCAATACTATTTTTTTCTGGTTGAACCTGGTGCTAAAATTGGGCGTGCTCAGGCTGGAATCCACTTTGGGCGGGGTGACATCTTCGGGGCCGCCGGTTGGTGCGCCTTGCCGGGCACAAGCAAACAGGGCCATAAGAACCCAGACTAGGATGAAAAATCGCAGGGAAAACATGTTTTTCATGGTAAATGTGCAAAATATGCCGGTATGAGCGCGAATTTAAGGCTTTGAGGTGAAACGCGCTTTAAAATGCAGTGGGTGCATAGGCTTGTATGAATTCCTGATAACGCGGGTCTTGCTCCAATATTTCAACTTTCCCAATCACCACTACATGTTTGCGGGCACGCGTGAGGGCTACATTCAATTTGCGGTCCACCCCTTCTCCCGATAAATTGACCAAGCTGCCCAATTGACTCAAAGTATGCACACAGCAGGAAATCAGGATGATATCCCGGGCACCACCTTGATAACGCTCCACGGTATCGATGGTGATTTCGTCGGGATCCTGCCCCGCTTTGGTCAAACTATCGCGCAGTTGGGCAATTTGGGCACGCCAGGGGGTTATAATACCGAGTGTTTTTTCAGGAATCCAGGGCAATTGGTTGAATTCGTACAAGTTTTTAAAAAACTGCACCAATTGAACGGCTAAATCAGCCTCTCCGGCACTTGTTTTTTGTCCCGGAACAAAATATTCGGCAGGAGCAGGTAAAAACACAACCCGTTTTTCCGAAAAAATGCGCTCAAACTTGGGGTAAATGCCCGGTAAATCGTACCAAAGGATGGCTTCCTGCACATGTTCTTCTTTCGGATCAGTGGGCGGTGGCAAAATTTTGAGCAACCCGCCGTAAAAATGGGTGTTCGGAAACTGCATAATATCTTGGTGCATCCGTCCCTGATGGCTCAAATGCCCAAAATGCGCATCCATCCCCCCTGCTTTACACAAGCGATACAAGCGTTCAAAATAGGAATCGCGCAGATCAAACAATCCAATACCATTCAAATCCGCATCGGTTACAAGCGCGCTTGCTTCTTGCTGGGCGGTAACCGCCGGCAACTGCCGATGATCGCCAATCAGCACCGTATGCTCAAACCGGGTTAGCAAGCCAATGATTTGTGGTTCAAGAAGTTGCGAGGCTTCATCTACAATCAGCCGTTGGAATTTTTTTATTTTAAGCAAACCCTCATTTTGGGAAAACGAAGCAACGGTACTTACAAAAATCCGCCGTTTTTCCAAAATACTACGAAGCTCAGCGCGGGTATTTACCTGTTCAATTTGGGTATTCAGCAGTTGATCCCGGTATTTGGTGGCCGTTGAAAACCGCGAACCGATGCGCAAATAGTGGTCGCGCATATCGCCGCTGATAGATTCAAGCGCTTCACAAATTTCGTCTACTGCCCGGTTGGTATAGGCCAGCAACAGCAGGTTGTCGTTGGTTTCCGACAATACCCAGGCGGTCAAATCCCGCAACATGACGCTGGTTTTGCCGGTTCCGGGCGGTCCCCACAACAGGAAAAACTGTTTGGATTGTATGATTTTTTCAAATACCGATGCCTGGGTGCCGGATTCGTCGGCCGCAACCGGATTTTCGGACGGCGTCAAACCTGCAACAGGGTAGAGCAATAACGTGCGGCGGGCGGCATCCGCTTCCGCCCATTCAAACAAACTGCGGTACATATTGGCAAAACCCGTTTCAATCAAATCGGGCTCCAGCCGCCAAAGTGCATCGGTTTCAAAAGGTTTCAGGTTAAATTGCCGATAACGCAGTTGCACGGTCACCAAATCGGGGGCCAAACCAGTAATGGTACAGCGAATTACCTGATGGTCGAGGATGGTTTCTTCGGTCGAAACGGCCGGATATAAAGCCGCAATATCGCCAATGCGGAAATTGGCCAAGGGATTGGTTTCAGCGGTTTTTCGGAAAACAATCACGGGTTCTGGCTGATTAGCCCTGTTTTCGATCAGTTCCAGGTGGCTGAGGATGCTGAAATCCTGTTGTTTTTCGCTAAAACTGCTGCGCCAAAGCGCGGCGTGCCCGTTGAGCCTTTCCTGATTTTCTTGCCCAACTTTGGAAAGCCAATGCTCTCGGGCGATAAAACCAACGAATGCATTGAAATATTTACGTTCCAGTAGGTTGAGGCGGGTGTAAGCCGTTTCAAAACGGTTGAAATCGCGTTGCAAAAAGCCGGTCACCGCCGATCCGCGCAATTTGGAGAAAATAGGCACCTGCTCGTCGCCTGGACGGATGCCCGCGAGCAGGCGTTCGAGTGCGAGGAGTTGGTTGCGCAATTGCAGGGCTTCCCATTGCTCCGGGGCCACGGTGGGCGCAAAACGCAATTGGGTATGATCGACGCCCGAATACAGGATATATTTGATCGGGTTGCTTTGTTTGCCAAAAACGGAGCGCACCAACAGGTCGTACAACAGGGTTTGGGTAAAATGGCTGCGCTGAATCCCGTAACTGTTGGGTTTGAAAGGCGCACCACTTTTGAGTTCGATGATGGCCGCTTTTTCTTCGTCTTTGTAAAAAAGGTCGAGTCGCCCCTGAATTCCGTATTGTTCGCTGAAAAAAGTAGGCTCCAGGATGCAGTTTTCCGGATCAATTTCTTGTTTGGCCAAGCCGCCTTTGGCCATTTGCTGAAGGTTGATGTAGTGTTTCTGGGCTTTTTGCGAGAGCTCGCGCACGCCGCGATCGCTCATGGGCGCGTATGCGAAGGGAAACTGGCGAAAAGTTTCCCGAAACAGTGTATTCCATTCAACATCCGGCTCATTGAGCAGGCGATCGAGGAAAAAATTGGCAATATTTCCGAGTAAAATTGGATCGGTTGTTTCGTGGGGCAAGAATTTTCGGCCCAAATAGGCATAAGGTTCCAACCCGGTATCCTTATAACATTCCGAAATGGCCGATACATCCATCAAATAATCCGGCTCAATGATAAATACCCTTGGGCGGTACACCCCATCGCGGTCTATTTCTACTTCCAACAAATTGAGCGTAACCGGAAACCCGAATACTTTTTGAATAACCTTGATGCTGGCATTGAAATTTTCGTTGCGCTCGGGCAAACCATACCGCACTTTGATGGGCTCTGCCGGATTTTCGGCATCTACGGCCAGGAAATATTGATCTTCCGGGTGATCTGTAAGCGCTACGACCCTGGCTTTGGCCTTAAAATCCCAGTTTTCCTGGTCATATTGCGGAAAAAACTGCTGATCGGCCGGTAAAAGATAAGGAAAGAGATCGTCCGGAATGGGCACGGGACTGCATTGCGCGAGGGTTTGGGCCAGGGCGGTCAGGCCTGTTTGAACGTCCAATGCAGTTTGCGCCTGGTTGTTGCGGGCCGCCATGGCCTGGCGGCGAAAGCGGTGTACGAGGCGCAGCAATTGGGCCGAGAGTTTATACTGATGTCCGGCATAACTGATTCGGGCAAAAAGCGTACTAAAAGCCAATTGTTCCTTTCGGGTAAGTTCCAAAAACAGCCGTTCCTGCAACCCTGCCAAGGCCAGCACCTGATCCCGGGGCATCCAGGCATCGTGGGTGGCAATTTTGAGCATTTCGCGGTAAAAAAGCGTTGCGGCTTCCGATTGAAACATTGAATTTTAAATACCTTTGGTGTAATAAAATCAAAAACATGTCAACAGCACAACCCAACCTATCAACAGCCTGGCGCATATTCCAGACAATCTATTTTGCACTTTTGGCCGGACAGGTTATTTTGTTTTTGGTTATGAAGTATTTACGAAGTACTTCAGACGCACCGGGTTCCGAGTTTCCATTGCCGCTTTATGTGTTGCAAGGCGTTTCGGTTTTGTTCGTTTTTTTGGGCGTTGGGGTTTTTCTTTATTTAATGAAGGATGCAAGTGCCAAGCCCAATATCGAAGAAAAATTCAATGCATTTAAATCCGCCTCGCTTGCGCAATGGGGACTTATTGAAGGAGCAACGATCGTGCAAATCATCGATTATTACCTGACAGGTTCGGATGTCGCCCACGGGGGCATTGGCGTTGGCCTGTTCCTGTTTTTTCTGCGTCGCCCTAAAAAGATCGAACTTTTTTATCGATTAAAATTAGACAGCACAGAACGGCAGTTATTTGAGCCTGTGGCATAACTGATTGGTACTTATTCCCCAACCGTCAGCACATCAATCATCGTTTTCAAGGCAACAAAGATCGGCTCGCGGCCCTCTTTCGTAACAATGGAGGATGGATCGTCTTCATCTTCCAGCACAGCTTCTTCGGCAAACGCAAGCAACTCTTCCTGGGGGGTATCTTCAAAAAAGACATCCAGACGCTCTCTGAAACGTTGTTCGGTACTTTGCTCCAACACTTCATAATTGCGCTCCTCGGCTTCTCCAATTTGGTCTTCCGAAACAGGTTGAACCGATTTGCCACCTACTTTATCAACAGCACACCAGATAATCAGGGCGAGGTATTGCATAAAGCCTTTTTCATCTTCGGTCAGCAGGTCAAACTGCTCGCTAAACAACCAGGCGAAAATAACCGGTTGCGCTTCTGAAAACGCTTCCATTTTGGCTTCATACTGCTCATCCGTGAGGTTATCGAGCGCATCCACCAGATCATTAATGATATCTTCAGAGACTAATTTCATATCTATTGTTTTGAGAACCAATTGATTTTTGATTTGAACTTGCAAAACTACATAATTCCTGCAAGCGGGAGCCGAAATCCTGATATTAAATCCGATCTTTGCTTTGCTTCCCCATACTAAAACAACCAGGCTGTACATATGCTCCGAGCTGCGCTTATCGATCTTTATAATGGAGAAACCAACCGGGGCATCCCGATGCTCAAAGAGATTCTCTCGAACTATGCCAATGTGATCCGTTTTGATCACTTTGACGTACGGGCTAAAAACGAAATCCCCGATTTATCATACGATATTTACCTGTTTTCAGGTGGACCAGGCGACCCCTTGCTCAACGACGGACCCTGGTTTGAGCCTTTGTATGCGCTTTTTGAACAATTGTGGCAGTGGAATTTGAAGGAAGAGCCGAAAAAGCACTGTTTTTTTATATGCCATTCGTTCCAAATGGTTTGTCATCACTTCCAATTGGGAGAAGTGACCAAGCGCTATAAAATGTCGTTCGGTACGTATCCGGTGCATCGCACGCATGCGGGTAAGCAGGAACCCTTTTTTGAAGGATTGCCCGATCCCTTTTACATTGCCGATTTCCGTCGTTACCAGGTGATTAAGCCCAATATGGAGCGCATCAAGGCAATGGGTGCGCAAATTTTATGTCTGGAAAAACTACGTCCACACGTGACGTACGAGCGCGCTTTAATGGCGGTGCGTTTAAGCCCATATATGATTGGCACGCAGTTTCATCCGGAGGCCGATCCGAATGGTTTGCTCAGTTATTTTATGGAAGAAGAGCGCAAAAAATCGATTGAAGAAGAACATGGCGCATCCCGTTATGAGCGCATGATCCGCGATTTGGCCAATCCGATGAAAATTCAGCGCACGTTCAACACCATTATTCCAGCATTTTTGGAACATGCCGTGGAGGCGCTGAGTTTGATGCCTGCCTGATTTATTCGTACCGCAAAGATTCGATGGGGTCCATTTTGGCCGCTTTCATGGCCGGATAGAAGCCCGAAACAATGCCCACAATCATACAAAGGGTAAAACCGAGCAACATCCAGGCCCAGGGAATTAGGAAACTGCCTCCCAATAATGGGGTAACAATGTTGCCGATGAGAATGCCCAACAGGATGCCAACGATGCCGCCGATTTGGCAAATGATAATGGCTTCGGTTAAGAATTGAAGCAAAATGCTGCGACTGGTGGCGCCCAATGCCTTGTAAATGCCAATTTCGCGGGTACGTTCGGTTACACTCACCAACATAATATTCATCAGGCCAATGGCCGCACCCAGCAGGGTCATCAGACCAATTGCGATGGTGGCAAGCCGCAAATTGGTGGTGTTTTCTTTCAAAATCCCTACCAGACTGTCGCTCGATTCCAAGGTGAAATCATCGGCCTGGCCCGGATGCAGCCCCCGAATCTGACGGAAAAGTCCGGTCGCTTCTGATTGCGCCGTGGTTAGATCCACCCCGTTTTGAACCGCTACCAGCAAAAAATAGTCGCGGTCGTCATTCCCGCCAAAAATGGTTTTTACATTAATAATAGGCGCGTATACCTTTCGGTCGTCTGATTCATTCATGGTCGAACCTTTGGAGGCCATGATGCCAATTACCCGATAACGGTTGTTGTTGACGGTAATGAGCTGGCCCAGTGCTTTATCTGATTTGCCTGCAAATAGAATTTTAACAATTTCTGATCCAATGATCGCGTTCGGGGTGCCTGCATCCACTTCTGTTTTGGTGAAATTGCGGCCCATGGCAATATCCAGGCCTTTTACATCCAGGAAATTTTCATCGATTCCGTTAAATATTACGTTCGGATTGGATTTTTTATCATTGAATTTTACCGTCGCCTGCCCGGTTCCATACAAACCAACCGCTACCTTTGCCGGAAATTCAAAACGTTCTTTAAATCCCATCGCCTCTTTGAAGTCGATGGCTTTGGCGGGCTTTTCACGACGACCCTGGCGGCGACCTTTGCCTTCGTTCCATTTGCGCTCGATGCTGAAAGAATTGGCACCTAATCCACTAAAATTATCATTGAGCGAATAAGCAATGGCGTCAATCGCAGTCAAAATGCCCACTAAGGCCATGATACCGAAGGCAATAATGAGCAAGGTGAGCACCGAACGCAATAAATTGGCGCGGATATTTTGGTAAGCCATGCTGAAAATTTCGCTATAAGGCATCATGCTGGACGAACATTGGACGTTTGAATAAAAACAGTCTATCGCCGAAAGGCATATAAACTGCTCAAAAGTAGCGCTAAAACAACAAGTTAGGCGCTGACTTGGAAGCAGGTTTTAGAATATTCGATTAACCGGACAAATTTCAAGACAGAATGATGGATATGGAAAAACCACTGCTGCGCCGTACTGCTATTTTTGAACCTTTCCACGGCTTGTCGGCAGGGGAAAGCACGCGGCATGGTGGGGTAAGTGCGCCGCCCTTTGCATCCCTCAACCTTGGGAAAAGCACTGGCGATAATTTGGAACATGTGGCAGAAAACAGGCGGCGTTTCTGCAATACCCTGGGTTTTGATCCGAATAATATGGCCTTTTCGTATCAGGTGCATGGCGATCAGGTGCGTTTGGTGACCGAACCTGGCGGCTCTGAAGGCTATGATGCCCTGATTACGCAGGTGCCGGGTGTGTTGTTGGCCGTTTCGATTGCCGATTGTACGCCCATTTTGATTGTAGACCCGGTAACCAAGGGTATTGCAGCCATTCATGCGGGCTGGCGCGGGACAGAAGCGCAGATTGCACGTAAAACGATGGAGGCCATGCAGGCTGCATTTGGAACCCGCCCGGAAACTTGTTGGGCTTACGTTGGAACTTGTATCGACGAATGTTCTTTTGAGGTGGGACCTGATGTGGCAGATTACTTTGATGCGGCATTCAAACGTTATGATGCTGATACCGACCGTTTTTTGGTCGATTTAAAAAAGGCCAATCGGGCACAACTCCAGTTTTGTGGCATTCCAGCAGCACAAATTGAAACTTCTGCCTACTCTACGGTGTTGCATGTGGAAGATTATTTTTCACATCGGAAAGAAAAAGGGCAAACTGGTCGTATGCTTTGTGCCATTGGCTGGAAGCAAACAGCAGGATGATTTTTCTGCTCTAAAGCAGTATAACCCAACAAAACTTAAAATTCTGACCTATCTTTGGCGGCTATTTGGTTATGGCGAAGGAAAAAAAGAAATCGAAAATTGAAATTAAAAACCGGCGGGCTGCTTTCGAATATCATTTCGAACAGGAGTACGATGCCGGAATGATGCTCACGGGCACGGAAATCAAGAGCATTCGGTCTGGCAATGTCAACCTGAATGATGCATATTGCCTTTTTGAAAACGGTGAACTCTATGTGCGCAATTTATACATCGCGGTGTATGAATTAGGCACCGATAATAACCACGAGCCGCGCAGGGTGCGCAAATTGCTGTTGCGCAAACCGGAACTGCGCAAATTGGAGCGCAAGGCCAAAGACAAAGGCTTTACCATTGTACCTTATATATTGTATGTCAACGACCGGGGTTTTGCAAAACTCACCATCGAATTGGCAACGGGTAAAAAAACGTTCGACAAGCGGGAAACCATCAAAGACCGCGACGATAAGCGCAGCCTGGATCGAATGAAAAAACGTTTTAATGTTTGACGAATAGGTTATGCATAAAGGACTTGCCTTGTTTTTTTCTTACATCGGACACCCCTTACTGGCGCTTTTTTATATGCTGGTTTTGATGATGGCTTGCAATCCTTTTGCATTTGGGATTAGTAATCTAGCCGAACCGAAAGCAGTGGTGCTGCTGGTATCTGTTTTTGCCATTACCTTTTTGATACCTGGGTTTGGTGTGGCCCTGATGAAGCCCCTGGGTTTGATAAAAAGCCTGCACCTCGATGACAAGCAGGATCGCACCGGGCCTTATATTATTACCGGCGTATTTTATCTTTGGCTCGTTAAAAACCTCTTCACTTTGGGTGCTATGCCCACTTTGTTTGTCCAGTTTGCCTTGGGCGCTACGATCAGCCTTTTTTTATCTTTTTTTATCAATATTTTCCTGAAAGTAAGCGCGCATGCGGCGGGTATGGGTGGTTTTGTAACGATGTTGCTCATTACCTTGTTTCAATTTCCCGACGCGACGTTGGGTATTCCAGTCAGTAATGGTACAATTTTACTGCGATTTGATGTGATATTGGCCATGGGTATCCTGTTTGCAGGCTTGGTCGGAACAGCACGCCTCGCACTCAAGGCTCACACCACCACCGAGTTATACATTGGGTATGGGGTAGGTTGTATTTCAATTTTAATTGGCCAAGCCTTGGTGTGAATTTATCCTGCCAGCCAGGCATTTAAGTATGTGTGATATGTCGGAAAGGTATCCAGGTTGTTGTGGGCGCCACCTGGGATCGTAATAAACTGATCGGTGGGCTTCAAACTTTCCTTGAGTTTTATGGCAGAAGCATAGGGTACCACGCGATCGCGGGTTCCATGAAAAATCAAAACGGGCATCTTTGCTTGCGCTACAAAAGTATGGTTGGGAAACACCAAATTAAATTGAACCTGGATCGCATTTCGCCCGATGTGACTGGCAATCATGCCTTGAATGGTGTCAAATGGGGTTTCAAGGATCAAATATTTTGCAGCAACCTGCGCCGCTAAGTAACTGGCCATGCCAGAGCCCAAGGAGCGTCCATATAAGATAATGTGTTCGGGTGCATACCGTTCCAGGAGCCATTGGTACATCAACTGGGCATCCTCAAAAAGTTGCGGTTCATCCGGCTGCCCGCCACTTTTGCCATACCCGCGGTAGTCGGGTACTAAAAAGTCATACCCCATGCGCGTAAATGCCTGGTGCATGGCCCCCCAGCGCTGCAAATTGTGGCGATTCCCATGAAAGTAAAGCACGACCCCTTTGGATTTGGGTATTTGAGCCGGGAAAAACAAGGCATTGAGTTGAATACCGTCCGGGGTTTCAAACCAGTGTTCTTGAAATGGATGTTCAAAAACAAACGGATATGCTTTTGCAAGCAGGGTAGGCCGAAATAAAAGTTTTCGTAAGACAAAATCGCTGATATTCATCGGCTTACTCCGTTGGCGGCTGTTGCAAATGTGGGTTGTTTTGATGCCGTTCGCGGTCGCGCGCGGTTTTTTTTGCTAAATTTTGTTCTAAAGCGCTTGTTAAATCAATGCCGGTTTGGTTGGCTAAACAAATCAATACAAACAGCACGTCGGCCATTTCATCCGCCAGGTCCTGGTGGGCAGTAGCAGCCGATTCGCTTGACTTAAAGGACTGTTCTCCATAAATGCGGGCCATCAACCGGGCCATTTCGCCCACCTCTTCCATTAAAATGGCGGTATTGGTGAGTTCTGAAAAATAACGGATGCCGATGGTTTTGATCCACGTATCTACTGTGTTTTGTGCTTCCTGCAGGGTCATATTACGAGCAAATTGATAAAACGGGTGTGCCGGGAAGAAAAAAGGCTATTCGCAAGGCCAGATATAATCGGCCAGTGGGAATTGTTTTTTCTGAAACGAAAAATGCCACCATTCAGTTCGAATGCCTTTAAATCCGACAGATTCCAGGGTTTTTCGCAATAAATCTCTGTTGGAAAGGATGGTCGCCGACAGTTTTGTGTAATCCATATGCGCTTTTTCACCAAAGAAATCATACGGTGTACCCATGTCTAACTCCATGCCTTTTGAATCCACAATGGTAAGATCTACTGCTGCTCCGCGGGAGTGCATGGAACCTTTGGCGGGCGGTGTCACGTAATCAGGGTTGGGTACCTTGTCCCATAGGCGCTGTTGGTATGGGCGGGGCCGATAACAATCGAACATTTTCAGGCTGTATCCCTTTTTTTGGAGTATTTCCTGGGCTTCTGCGAGTGCTTGGGCTGCTTCGGGGCGCAAGAGGCAACGCGCACAATCGTATATTTTAGCCTTGGTAAAATTATTGGGGGTCGCATACCGAATATCCAGTCGTATGCTGGGCGCAAGGGTCGTTAATTCGATAAAATCTGCCCGAATTGCAGTTTTTGAACCAGGCTTCGGGTTTTTGAGCACAGGCAGGGTGCTGGTAGGGACGCCAGATTTGTTGGTTTTTGGGCTTAATTCATTTATTTTATCTTCTACAGGTGCCTTTACGGGGGCATCTTCCGATTTTTCCGTGGGTTTATCAACCATGGGCTTGGTGACGATGGCAGCCGAATCCGTGTGAATTTCCGGGTTGGGTTGTTCCACAACGGGAAATTCTTTTTTTGCAACAGGCACCTGCGTCTCATTTTTGCAAGCCGCAGTTGCAAAGAACAGAAGGTACAATAGGACAAATAACCGCATGGCACTTCTTTTGGAGGGTGAACGGGGATTTATGCGGGATAAGCAACAAAATAATAATTGAGTTGCTTGTAAAACTGTTCACTGAATTCGGCGCGGGAAAATGCAGGGGAAAGTTTTAAAAAGCCATCCAACAGGTTGATTTCCAGGCCACACGCGGCAAAAAGATCAAATAATTGCTCGGGGGTTGCGCCGTACATTTCGGAAGCGCCCAGGCCGTGTTCAAAAATTACCACGGGTTTCCAACGGGTAAGGGTTTCGGTGGCGCCTTGTAAAACCAGCCATTCACCCCCTTCAACATCTATTTTCATCATATCCACCCGAAAATCAGGGGGTAAAACAGCATCTAACCGATCGGTTTGTACCGTAATCTGGGTGTCTTCTTCGTTGGGACGATCGTATTTTCGTTTCAAAAGCCCGCTATAAGAGGGATTGCTCACCACATAATTGAAACTTGCCGTTCCTTTTTGGTTGGATAAAGCAAGGTCTAAAATACGGCAATTGGGCAAGGTATAGCGTGTTTTCAGCCCCTCAAACAAGGCGGGAATGGGCTCAAACCCATAATGGATGCCATTGGGGGCATGATGTAAAAACAGATCCAGTATTTCCCCTTTATGGCAACCTACATCAATGCAATTGCTTTCCGCTTTGCAAACACGGCGTATTACTTGCTTGGTTAGCCGATCATACCGCTGGTTTTGGGTGAAGGCAATGGGGAGTGCTTTGAGTATTTTTTTTATGGTCGCTTTCAAATCGGATCAGTTTTCGAATCAAAACGCAAATTTAAGTACAATTAATTACATCCTGTCGAATTTGACCCGCCAAGGCTTGAATCATTGCCTTTACTTTGGTCATACATTCTTCATATTCTTGTTCGGGGTCGGAGTCGTACACGATTGCGCCGCCTACCTGTACCGAGCAGTATTGCGTTGCTTTATTGTATAAAATGCTGCGAATCACCACATTAAAGTCAAAATCGCCTTCCGGGCTGAAGTACCCAAAGGCACCCGAATACAATCCTCGGCGGGTGCATTCGTAGTGCTCGATCAATTGCATTGCCATCACTTTCGGTGCGCCGGTCATGCTCCCCATGGGAAATGCAGCACGCAGGGCATCCATCGCGTGCGCATCCGGGCGCAGGTGGGCCACCACGGTGGAAATCAGTTGATGCACGGTATTGAAGGTGTAAACCTTGAAAAGTTCTTCCACCTGGATGCTCCCGGTTTCGGAATGTCTGGTCAAATCGTTGCGCACAAGGTCTACAATCATTACATTTTCGGCGCGGTCTTTTGGGCTGTTGGCTAAATCTTGGGCTAAAATTTGATCCGTTTCGGGGTTGTCGCTGCGTTTACGCGTGCCTTTGATGGGCTGTGAAATGAGTTTATCGCCCCTTTTGGCTAAAAAACGCTCGGGACTGGCACAAATCAAGGCATGGTCCTTTGTTTTAAAAAACACGGAAAATGGCGCTTGTGCAAGGCCATTCAGCCGTTTAAATACCTGCTCGGGTTGGAGGGATACGTTTTCTGCATAAAATTCCTGACACACATTCATTTCGTACAAATCGCCTTCTATAATGTGTGCCCTGACGTTTGCCACCGTTTCCAGGTATTGCGCTTTGGGCATGCGCGGCGTCAGTATAGTGCCTTCGGCGGATATCTCATTGGCCGTCACCTGCTGTTGGAGCATTTGTTCCAATAATTCGAGGGGCGATGGATGCACCGTATGGATCTCAATCTTACCATTTCGAATACCCACGACGGTTTCGGGCTGAAAAAAATACAAATCGGGTAACCCGATACCATCAAAATGGTGGGAGGTTAAGTTTTCTATTTCATTTTTCAAGTCATACCCCAAAAAGCCAAAAAGCCAATCGGTGGGCGCTTCTTTTAACTGATCGAAAGCACTTCCAACACCACATTTTAGGATCGTTCGCGCGCCAACCGCAGACAAACAATCCCAACGGCTATAGGGTAAATTAGGATATTGATTGCTGTCCAAGAACGCGGCAATGTCAAACTGCTGGATCCAGGCAAACAATTTTTCCTGAAAACCGGGGTATACTGAAAGCGGAAAAAAGGCGCTGTTGCGCGCTAAGTTTTGCATAAATTGAACTTAAATAGGCGTCACCTTCATACCCCCCGGCCACTCAATACCGGCGGCTTCCTCAGTACTTACCTTCCAAATATTGGCTTTCATTTGCAACAAACTGGCGGTTACCTCACTTTGACGAATGCCAAAAATTATCCGACCTGCATCTAAGTATTCCTCCCGGATAATTTCCAGGTGTAGTTTTTTCAAGGCATTCATGATATCCGGCATCAAACTATAGTCAAAATCGCATTGAAAGTGATCGGAAACAATTTTTTCAACAATGGTGGCCTGGCGTAAAGCCTCTGCCGTACTTTCCCGATAAGCCTGGATTAACCCCGACGCACCCAGCAAAGTCCCCCCAAAATACCGCACCACTACAACCGCAACATCGGTCAACTGCAAAGCGTCAATCTGATTCAAAATGGGCCGGCCAGCGGTTCCACTGGGCTCGCCATCGTCGTTGGCGCGAAAACGGCTGCCATCGGGCCCCAAGCGCCAGGCAAAACAATGATGGTTGGCCTTAAAATGGGTTTTTCTCAATTGTTCCAGATAGGCCAGCGCCGCCTCTTCGGTGGTCACCGGATAAGCAAATGCAAGAAATTTGCTGCCCCGGTCTTTAAATTCGCCGGTAACAGGTACAGTGATGGTTCGAAAAACGTCGGTCATTGCTGCAAAGTTGAACAGGAACTTGCTTAGGGAGGTTGCGCTGTAAGCTTGTTTTTTATAAACTTGCCCTGATTTTGAAGTCTAGGCTCAAATTCAAGTCCAAAAGCAGCTTTTTTGTTAATTTTAGTCTTGTTTTTTTGAAATGACCTTCAAAGCACGTGCTAATCTTTTTTTAATCATTAATTTTTAATCAACATGCGTGAATCATTTCTGCACTATGTCTGGCGTACCCGTCGGATTGCACTCAAAAAACTTACCACCACCACCTTTCAGCCCGTCGAAATTCTGGATCCGGGTACCTACAACACCGATGCTGGTCCCGATTTTTTTAATGCCCGTATTCGCATTGGCGATACGATTTGGGCAGGAAATGTCGAAATGCATGTCCGTGCCTCCGAATGGCTGGCACATGGGCATCAAAACGACCCCGCTTACGACAATGTGATCCTGCATGTGGTCTTTTTGGAAGACAAAGCCATTTACCTGGAAGAAGGCGTGCGCTTGCCTTGTCTGGAAATCCGCGATCGGGTTGCCTTGCCATTGCTGGAAAAATACATGCAATTGGAAGCGGCTGAGGCCTGGATTCCGTGTGCCAGTTTTTTCCCGAAAACACCCCAGGTCATTCGACTCAATTGCCAGGATCGGCTGCTGGTGGAGCGTTTGGAAGAAAAAACCGCCCAAGTCGCCAAAGCCCTCAAAGCAACGCAAAACCACTGGGATGAAACTTTTTATCGTGTATTGGCATCCGGTTTTGGCCTTAAAGTAAATGTGCAGCCTTTTGAGTCGCTCGCGCGCACCCTGCCACTCCACATTTTGTCCAAACACCGCAACCACCTGTTTCAATTAGAGGCCTTGTTGTTTGGACAAGCGGGATTTTTGCAAAATGAGGTAAAAGATGCCTATCCACAGGCACTTTTACGTGAATACCAGCACCTGGCGCATAAGTATCAACTGCATCCAATGTCCGTGCAACAATGGAAATTTGCCCGATTGCGCCCTGCTGGTTTTCCTACCATTCGTTTGGCCCAGTTTGCAGCCCTGATTGGACAATCGGAGCGTTTATTTAGCCAGATTTTGGAGGTGAAGGATGCGCGTTCCATTGAAAATCTGTTTGCCTTGCAGGTCAGCGATTACTGGCTGGATCATTTTCAATTCGATAAACCTTCTATCCGTTTGCCCAAACGCCCGGGACGCGATTTTATCGAAATTCTTATTTTAAACAGTATTGTTCCCGTGTTGTACCATTATGGGAAAACGAATCAATTGGTTGGTTATCAAAATCTTGCGTTAAAAATACTGGAAGAGTTGCCGCCCGAATCGAATGTGATCCTCGACGGTTGGAAGCAGCTCGGTACCAAAGCCCACAATGCGTACGAGTCGCAGGCCTTGCTGCATTTAAAAACCCGGTACTGCGATGCCAAACGCTGCCTGGAATGTGCCATTGGAAACGCGATCTTAAAGTAGTCCTTCTAAAATAACTTGACAGGCAAAGCGGATTTCTGCTTCTGTAATGATCAGTGGAGGCGCGATGCGCAAACTGTGATCGTTGAATAAAAACCAGTCGGTGATGACGCCCTGTTCCAAGCAGTGCCGAATCACCGACTGCACTTTTTGCGCCGTGCCTAGGTCGACGGCCAGCCACAAACCGGCGCTGCGTACTTCCACAATATCCGGATGTACGAGCAGGGAACGGAAAAGTTGCTCCTTTTGCGGCACAGCAGCCATCAAATCCGAATCCAACAAGGTTTGCAAGGTTGCCAGGGCCGCTGCTGCACACACCGGATGTCCGCCAAACGTAGTAATATGCCCCAGTACGGGATTGTTGCTGAGGGTATCCATGATATGCTTAGGGGCCATAAAAGCGCCAATCGGCATACCTCCACCAAATCCTTTGGCTAGGAGCAATATATCTGGTTGAATATCAAAATGTTGGAATGCAAACAGTTTTCCCGTGCGTCCATATCCCGCCTGTATTTCATCGAGGATAAGCAAGGCGCCAGTTTCCGTGCAGCGTGCGCGCAAGGCTTTAAGCCATGCTCGGTTGGGCGGAATCAAGCCTGCTTCTCCTTGTACCGTTTCTACAATAACAGCAGCGGTCCGGTCATTGATTTGATTTAGCCCGGTTGGGTCATTAAAATCCATATGCCGAATGCCCGGCAAGAGCGGCTGGTAGGCCAAGGTAAAATAATCGGGGTCCATCAAACTTGCAGCACCTTGTGTACTGCCGTGGTACGCATTGCGGCAGGCGACAAATTCAGGTCGCCCTGTGTATCGTTTGGCCAATTTCATAGCGCCTTCGGTTGCTTCTGTTCCTGAATTTACCAAATAAACGGCATCTAATTCGGGCAATTGGGCGGTTATAAGCGCTGCAAGGTCAACTTGTGGATTTAAAATGAACTCTCCGTAAACTAGGGTGTGCCAATATTGGTTTAGTTGTAGTTCGATCGCTGCTTGTACCTGGGGAGGGCGATGTCCCAATACACTGGGGCCGATGCCCGAAATCAGATCCAAATAAGATTTGCCGGTTTGATCATACAAGTAAAGGCCTTCTGCCCGTTCAATAGCAATGGCTAATGGCGCGGGGGAGGTTTGAGCGAGGTGTTGAAAAAAAAGTTGCCGTTGTGAGGCAAAATGGCCCTTTTCCAAACCTTTTTTGTCGTTTTGCATCTGCAATGTGATAATATTTTTTGGAAATCCAATTATTGCACAAATATTTGCCCTAAATCATGAAAACCCACTATTTATGACTGCCAAATCTTTGATTGCTTTTGATATTCCGGCGGTAACGTTCGAACAAACCGGCCGCGATGCTTTTCACATGCTGAACGATTACCATGTTCGGCATTTGCCAGTTGTCGATGGGCGTAAGTTGGTTGGGATCATTTCGGAAGAAGATATTTTTAACCACAAATTATACGACCCCATTTCAGAATACGATTTTTCCATGTTGCGCCGGTATGCCGTGCGCGAACACGAACACGTATTTGAAATCATGCGGGTAATGTGCGAGGATCGACTAACGGTAATTCCGGTGGTCGACGACCTGGGTGAATACTTGGGAATGATTTTGCTCAATGACTTGTTGCGCTTTTTTGCTACCACTGCTTCGCTGACCGAAAGTGGTGCTGTTTTGGTATTGGAAATGAATCGGCGCGATTATGCGTTGGGGACCATTGCCCGGATTGTTGAACAAGAAGATGTTAAAATACTGAGTGCTTTTGTAGGAACAGGTCCCGAACCAGACTTAATGGAACTTACCCTCAAACTCAATCGGTACGATCTGAACCGTACGATTGCTTCGCTTGAGCGACATGATTATATCGTAAAAGAAACCTATGGTGAACTGGATTATGCGGATGGCATCAAGGAACGATATGATTCACTAATGACTTACCTGAATGTTTAAAATCAAATTTTCATGAAACAATTTAACACAATAAAATCCCTGCTCTTTACACTTTTGTTGTTGAGCAGCACTTCGGCATTTGCCCAGGTTTTCTGGACAGAGACATTTTCTAACCAGGCAACGGCTACCACCAACTGGGTGTACAGCGGTACCAACCCAGGGGCTGAAAAATGGTTCTGGACAAACGATCCAGGTGCAGGCTATCAAACGCCAACGCCTACGATTCCAGCATTTGGAGCGCCAACGGCATCAACAGGTTATTTTTTGTTCAATTCGGATGCAAACGGCAATGGCAATTCACATGATGCAAAGCTGACAGGCACGGGTGTTCCTGTTAATTGTACAGGCCAAACCGGTGTAAAATTATCGTTTTATGCACAATACGCGCGTTCCAGCCAAATTGCAAAAGCCCAAGTAGGGGTTAGCACGGATGGAACCACTTTTGTGTACAAAGACATTTTTGTTGGCTTGCCTGTCGATAATCTTTTTCAGGGCAATGTAGATGTTACTTTACCCGAGGCAGACAACAAGCCACAAGTCTGGATTCAGTTTCGCTGGATTGGCAACTGGGAGTACCATTTTAAAGTAGATGACCTTTCTTTAACGGGAACCCCTGCGGCTGTGCCTTGTGCACAAAACCCAAGCGCCATTATTTGTGATAATTTTGAAAGCTACACTGTAGGCGCATTAAGCCCACAAGCTCTTTTTTGGAAACCATGGGCAGGATTGGAAACCAGCGTACTGAGTGCACTGGTCAGCACTGACCGCGCTTCGGAAGGCACAAAATCGATGAAAGTGCAATATGCAGTTGCCGGTGCCGATCAGGGAGCCGACCAATTGTTGTTGTTGGGCAATAAAACCAGCGGCCGCTACGAATTGAAGTGGAAAATGTACGTTCCATCCGGTAAAGCCGCTTATTACAACATTCAAAACAGTGAAACTCCTGGCCAGCAATGGAACCTGGATATGTTTTTTGACTCAAACGGCGTTGCGCGCGTGATCATTAATCCAACTGCTCCCGACCAGCCTGCAAATACTACCTTTTCTTTTCCAAAAGATACCTGGTTTACAGTGACGCATTATTTCGATTTGGATAATAACCTTTCGAAGCTGTTTATCAACGACAATATTGTTATTGGATGGGCTTATACCGGCAACCTGGGTGGCATAGATTACTACTCCCTCAATACCTGGGATCAATACTATGTGGATGAGGTATCGTATGTATCGTTGCCTGCACAAATTTTCAACCCGGATATTTGTGGTAGTGCTGTTGATCTGACCCAGTATTTTGGGCAGACACCAAATTTGCCACAACTCACAGGATTGTACGATAATACCAATGCTACGGTATCTTCAACCGATCCTACTGCTGCCTGCTGGACAGATGGCGGTGCACCAGGTGGCATTTTAAATAACACCATGTGGTACACCTTTAATGGGGATGGCAATACCTACCATATTGAAACAACCAAGTGCAATGCCGTCAATTATATTGGCAGTGCATTGCCTGATATCAACGGATTTAACCCAGATGGTGATACCCAAATGGCTATTTTTTCGGGCCAATGTGGTAATGCGGCATTGGTTGAATGCAATGACGACCAAAGCCCAGAGGGTGTTCCTGATTTCCGTGCAGGGTTGGACTTGCAGACTGTACCAGGTGAAACCTATTACATGATGATCGATGGTTACGACTATTTGAACAATCAGGTAGCGACAGGTCAGTATTGTATTGAAATTACCCAATTGCCATCAATCGTTTGTGCAGATGGTAAAGTAGGTGGTTACACCCTGGATAACAATGGTTTTATCTGTACAGGAACCAACTTGGCCGACTATATTACGGTGGTGGATACAGCGTTTAAGATTCCGACCATCGGTCCAATTTATGGATTGTGTTGGGCGGTTACTTCTGCGCCCGTACCTGCAGGTACATGGCCACCGTCTATGGGTACTTCTTACATCAGCAGTACTGGTTTTATCAATGCGCCCTTCGCGATTGGAATTGCCAATAATGTAACGGCTGCTTCAGTGGTGTACGTAACGCCCGTGGTGGTGTCTGGTGCAACAGAAGTAACGCCTGCAACGCCATTGCGTATGGAAAATGTAAGTGTCGATAACCCAGACGCATGTTTCTTTGTTGGAAATTCATCGCAAGTAATTTTGTTGCCAGGCTTGAATCCACTTACCGGCACAGCCACATCAACACCGCCAAACAACGGCACTGCAAATAATGGTACCATCAACCTCACCCCGGGTGGCGGTTTGGGCCAGGCTGTTGGCGACCCAACTACATTCTATCAATTTGTTTGGAGCAACGGCGCTACCACAGAAGACCTGAGTGGTTTGACCGCTGGTACTTACACGGTTACCATCTCCGATGTTTCAAATTGTGTCGATCCGGTGCAAGTGCAAGTTACCGTAATCGGAACAGCCGTAAAAGATCCGGAATCCGTAAAAACACTGTTCATTAGCCCGAACCCGACCCAAGGTAAATTGATGCTCAACCTCGAACTCAATGCAACAGCAGAAGTACGAGTTGAACTCATCAACAGCGTTGGCCAGACCCTGCAAACAATTCATGCAGGCCAACTCAATAACCTGAACCAGGAAATTGACCTGCACAATCTGGCAAATGGCACCTATATCGTCCGTGTGATCATGGATGCCGAAACCGCGGTGCGCAAAGTGATTTTGCAAAAGTAAAACTAGGTTGTACAATACATTTTAGTAGAAAATATGCGAGGTTGTTCCTTTAAATGGAATAGCCTCGCTTTTTTTGTATTTATCCGTTTCTTTTTTCCACATTTGCACAATCTGTCATCAACCAACAACCGCCATGTATCAGCTTTCGGTTTCCGCCTTTGGCGATTTTACCCGTTATGAATTGGAACACCCGGAATCGGGCAATCGTTTTAGCATTGTGCCGGAACGAGGCGCGAATGTGCTCGACCTGCATTTTGGCGGGGTAAATATTCTCGATGGATATGATACACCGGATGCACTCGAACAGGCAAAATGGGGCAAAAGTGTGCTCTTGTTTCCATTCCCCAATCGGTTGGATCGCGGGCGGTACAGTTGGCAGGGCAAAACGTATCAGTTTCCGATCAACAATGCCGCCACGGAAAATGCCATCCACGGTTTTGTGCGCGACGAAGCCTTTTATGTGGTTAAAATTGAACTTGGGCTGGAGTATGCCCTTATTCAATGTCGGTTTGATTATGATGGTAGCCGCTCATATTATCCGTTTCCATTTACCCTCGATGTAACCTTCAAAATACAAAATAACGGCCAATTTGCCTTAAAAACGAGTTGCCTCAATCGCCATAACGCACCAATTCCAATTGGATTTGGGTGGCATCCGTATTTTAAATTGACGGAAAAAGCCGATGACCATCAAATGCGCTTGCCCGTCAGTGCCATGGTGGAAATCAATGAACGGATGATTCCAACCGGCGCCCAAACACACTACACCCATTTTTACCGTCGTAAATTAGTAGCAGATACTTTTTTAGACAATTGTTTTCAAGCTGGGACGCATGGCACTTACAAGATGCTGTTGGAACACGGTACCCAAAACCTGATCGTTTCGGCAAATGCCGGGCAGTTTCCGTTTTTTCAAGTATTCACCCCACCGCACCGCGAAAGCATTGCCCTGGAGCCCATGTCGTGCAATGTTGATGCCTTAAACAACGGCGATGGTTTGGATATTTTACATCCACAGGAAACCTGGAAGGGCGAAATCAAATTGAAATATTCAAATAATCCGCAATGAGTAAAAATGAGTTGCGCCGGTCTCTTTCCCTATATGGTTTAGTCATGATTGCCGTCGGCAGCACCATCGGAAGTGGCATTTTTCGTACACCGGGTGGTATTGCAGCGGCGGTACATACGCCCGAATACGTCATTTTAGTATGGGTAATGGGCGGTGTCGTTGCCCTAACAGGTGCGCTTACTTTTGCCGAAATGGGCAGTATGTTTCCGGGCGCAGGTGGCTTATACACCTACTTGCGCGAAGCATATGGCGACGCCTGGGGTTTCATGTACGGCTGGTTTATTCTTTTTGTGAGCACCGCGGGCAGTATTGCAGCCTTGTCGATGGTATGTTCGGAGCACTTGTTGTACCTCGCTGGACAAGAAGCCAGCAACAGTTGGAAGGTGCCACTGGCTTTGTTTATCATTGTTTTTCTGACCGTTGTAAATCTTTTCGGGGTAAAAATAGGGGAGTGGATCGCCAATTTATTCACGGGCGCCAAATTATTGGGCCTGCTTTTAATTATTTTGGCAGCCGTTTTTTTTAGCAATCCGGCAGTTCCGGCGGCCAATGCAGCCTCAACCTTAGTGCAAACGCCCCCGGATGACCTTTGGAGCGCTTTTGCACTGGCATTTGTGGGCGTATTGTGGTCGTATGGCGGTTGGCACCACGCCTCCTTTATGGCAGGCGAAACGAATAACCCGCAACGCAATATTCCCAGGGCCATGATGATTGGCGCTGCGGTGGTAACCTTGGTGTATGTTTTGGCCAATATCGCCTATATGCAGTTGCTGCCTTTGGAAACCATTGCGCGTTCGTCCACGGTGGCGGCCGATGCCCTGCAAACCATTACCCCCTGGGGCGGCAAATTGATGGCCGTTTTGATTGCATTGTCAACTTTTGGTACCACCGGAATTTATTGTATGACCGCGCCGCGCATCTATTATGCGATGGCCAACGACGGTATTTTCTTTTCAAAACTGGCCGAAACGCACCCAAAATGGAAAACCCCCGTGCGCGCCATGCTGGTGCAAAGTGGCTGGTCGGTGTTGCTGTTGTTGTTTTGGGGGACCTTCGAAAACCTGATCTCGTATGTCACCTTCATGGATTTTGCTGCGATGATGATGGTTGCCACCAGTATTTTTGTATTTCGCAAAAAACGCCCCGATGCGGTACGCGGTTATCGAACCTTTGGTTACCCGGTTACGCCCTTGATTTTCATCACGATTTGCCTTTGGTTTGTGCTTTTTACCATTGTAGGCGACCCGATTCGCGCAGGAGCGGGCATTTTGGTCGGATTGGTGGGTTATGTGGTGTACTTGTTTGGGTTTAAAAAGAAAGAGTAATTAACCGCCCAGCCAAGATTTGAACTCGGGTACACGTTCTCGACTTACGAATACATCCTCCGGGGCAGCAGGGTTTAGATCGAGTTTCAAGCGCCCATTCAAGTGTGGATGAATGGTTTTAATACTGTTCAGACGGATACTCATGCTGCGACCAATTCGAAAGAAATCGCGTGGATCCAGCAAGCGATCCAGTTCCTCTAGGGTATGGTCAATAAAATATTTTTTGCCGTTAAATGTATAACCCTGCGTCAGACCATCAGAGGAGCGGAAGAAGGCTATGTCTTCTGCTTGCAAAAAGGCAAGTTGCTGGCCTGTTTTTACCAAAAAACGGTCTTTGTACGATTCTTTTTTAAAAAAACGGCTGATCGATTCAAAGTCGAATTGTGGTGCAATACGTTGGTTTTCAATTTTTTCCAGCGCCCGTTTTAAATCGTCCGGGTCAATAGGCTTGAGCAAATAATCAACCGCATTTACCTTAAAAGCCTGCACCGCATATTGGTCGAAAGCCGTTGTAAATATCACCGGCGCGCGCACTTCCACCTGCCGAAAAATGTCAAAACTGAGGCCATCTGCGATCTGAATGTCCATAAAAATCAGATCGGGCAAAGGGAACGTATTCAGCCAGCGTACTGCGCCAGAAACAGTATCCAAGGTTTCGAGGATGTTAAAGTTCGGGTTATAGGCCAGCAACATTTTGCTCAGTTGTTTTGCGGCCGGGAGTTCGTCTTCGATCAACAAAATTTTCATAACGTACCTTTCAGGTTATAGGTGGTTCAATTCGATTAACGGCAAGGCGACCGTAAAATATTGATGCGATACAATGGTTTCCACATTGCGCTCGGTGAGCATTTGGTAACGCGCCCGGATATTTTCCAGCCCAACGCCTGTGGAGTCCATAATTTGATTTTTGCGTTGTAAATTGTTGCGAATGATCAAGGTTGGGCAGCCATGGGCATCCGTTTTTACCCCATTGCTTGGTGCTTTCTGCTCGGTATGCTCTGCAAATACTTCAATTGTCAAGGGTTTTTCTGTAGAAATGACATTGTGCTTGATCGCGTTTTCAAACAGCATTTGCAAGGACAGGGGCACAATGGCCATGCCTTTGATTGCTTGTAGGTCACTCGTTTGCACCACCAGATTTTCACCAAACCGTTCTTTGAGCAGATAAACATAGGATTGCAGGTAATCCAGTTCCTCCGATAAGGGAATCACACGGGTTTCCCGACTTTCCAACACATAGCGGTACACTTTGCTCAATTGTTGTACAAAACGCACCGCCTTGTTCGGATCTTCAGGGATGAGGTAAATCAGGGTATTCAAACTGTTAAACAAAAAATGCGGGTTTACCTGGTTTCGAAGCCCTTCTAATTGTGATTCTACATTTTTGCGCTCCAAATCTGCTTTTTCTGCCGTTGCCCTTTGTAATTGCAGGTAAAATGATAAAGCCTCATATAGCATGATAATGAAAGACGATGTCAGCAAGGCACTGATAAATACGACAATCTTATTGGGATGTGTTTGATGTTCCGGAATAAAGTAGGAGAAAATAGCCTTTAATATGCCATTTACTATAAAATTTATCACGATAAAAACAAGCAGCATCAAAACCAAACGACGCCCAAGCTGGTGGGCATGCGGGTATTTTAGCCGAATATTGGTATAAGCCCAGCGCAAGGCATACCAAAAAGCCCCGGTATAAACAAACGACATTGGGATGCATACCATCAAAAAGGGTAAGTCGCCCTTTACATAGTATTCATTGAACAAAAGCAGGGAGATCAACACACTCGCTACTGGTAAACCGACAATAATGATCCATTTATCATCAAATCCGACAATATCCTGGAAGCACTTTTTATTCATGTCACTTGTTCGTTAATGGAAGGATGAAACAGCGCATGCCTTTTTATCCTCAAAAAAGACATGCGCCGATATCTATACGATGCTTAAAACTCTACCCGATACAGCAAATCTGGAAAGAATCCAATCTGGTTAACACGTCCCACTTCTCCCCGAACGGTATTGTAACGCAGGGCAAAGATATTTTCCCGGTTGGTAACATTTTGAAAATCAAGGAAAAAGGTTTGCGACAACTTGCGTTTGCTGGAGTTGACCCGGTATCCGAATTTGACATCCCAACGCATGTAGGCGTCCTGTTTTTTGCTAAATGCAAGGTTGTCATAAATCACTTCTTTCCCCGCCGCCTGGCTTGCTGTCAAATCTACCGGCGAATATGGCCGTCCGCCTGCCGTTGTAAATTTGGTATCAAACGTCAACGCCCGACGACCGGAACTGCCAATTTTAAACTCCTTCCCTGCCAAAACATTAAACACATACCCGCCATTGAAGGCTGTTGACCGTTCTACACCGTCTGATCCCTTGTATTTTGAATCAAAAATACTGGTTGTAATAAGCGCATAATATCCTTTGGAGAAGAATTTTTCCACGGTAACTTCTATACCCACATTACGCCCGGTACCTTTATTAACTAATTTAGTTTTTTCAGGAAATGTAAAATCTGCTCCGGTGTTCAGGATCGAAAATGAACTGGGTGTAGATTCTACGGGCGCTTTACTGATCCATTGGTAGTAAGTTTCGGCTTTAATACGCCAGTCTTGGGCTGGTTTGAAGTCGTATCCGAGCACCAAATGCTGGTTTTGGGTAAATTTCAATTGGTCGTTGGAGTTGCGGGTGCTGCCATCAGCCAATTGTTCCCGGAAGAAGAAAATGGGCAGCGGTTGTGTTTGGTTGTGCAAACCGTATCCCAGGCTCAATTTATGTTTGGGCAAAAACTGCCAGTTGATGGCTGCGCGCGGCTCCAGGGCAAAGTTTTCAGTCAAATCGAAATATTGCGCATGCAAACCGCCATTCAAGGTAACCGTTTGTGTGATCCGGTATTGTGCCTGTGCGTAAGCTTCCGCAGTATTAACAGTGCCTTCAAAATCCCGTTGCAGGTACCAGTCGCGTTTACCATCTCCATTCAAATCAGGTGTTCCTTCCCGGGTATTCACGTAAGTATCGAGATGCTGATTTTGCAATAAAAAGCCGGAACGGAAGTTTAATCGATTGGTAATCTTGTTGTTATAATAGGAAGAAACGCGGTAAACCGTTAGGCCGTCTTTTACATCCGTCAGCTGGTATGGAGCGTCGTTTTCTTTCAATTCTACATCTTCTGCTTTAAACGTCGTGCCGGAGTACGATGCGCTTATTACAGTACGAATGTAGGAATGGTCATTGAGCAATACGTTGTGTTTCAATCCAACAATACCAAATTTAGATACATTGTATGCGTTTTGGTTCGGATCTGCGAATAAATCGGTCGTGTCAATTTCGGCACCCAGGAAATCGATAGAACTGGTGGCGCCAATGCCGAAGACTGAAATTTTACCAAATTTTGTATTGCCAAGATCAATATTGAAACTCAGGTCTTTATAGCGGGGAAGGGCAGCGGTACCAAAATTAATACCTGCAACACTGGCCAATTCTACGAAAGAGTGCCGGTAAGCCACCACAAACGAGCCGCCAGATTTCGGGTTCAAAGGGCCCTCGATTAATGCTTCCAGGCCGGTAAATGCACCTAATTGGGTCATAAACTCAAATTTTTCCTGATTACCTGTGCGCAAATTGATGTCAAATACTCCCGCCAGCGCATTGCCGTACTCAGCAGAAAATGCACCTGTCAGGAAATCAGAATTGGAAATCATATTCGGGTTGAGCGCCGAAACAGGGCCGCCCGTAGTGCCTAAAGTGCTAAAATGGTTGGGGTTGGGCATAGGGATGCCTTCCAAGCGCCACAAAACACCCGTTGGGGAGTTGCCGCGTATGACAATGTCGTTGCGGGCATCGTTGTTGGCAGCCACACCGGCAAAGTTGGTCACCAAACGACCAATGTCCGAACGTCCGCCCGAATAACGACGCACTTCCTCCATATTGAATTGCCGCGCCGAAATAGCCGCCATTTCATTCATGGGTTTGTCTTTGTCGCTTTTGGCCGTAATCACGACTTCGTCCATTTTATTGAACGACTCTTCCATGCGAATGTCTAATTGCGCTTCTTTTCCGGCGGTAATCAGGATGTTGGGCAGGTTCTGAGGTTCGTACCCGAGATAACTTACCCGGATCATTTGGCGGCCAACAGGCACATTTTTCAGGATAAAATTACCGTTCGCGTCCGTAATGGCACCAATAACCGAACCGGCATCTGTCGGAGTATTGGGGGCTAGTTGTACCGTCGCACCAACCAAAGGTGCTTCCGATTGCTGATCGCGCACCATGCCGCGGATGGTAGAAGTTTGGGCGGTCAGGAAAACGGGTAAAAAAGATAACAGGAGCAGAACCAGGCTAATGGGGGACAGGAATTGTTGTTTTGTTTGCATAGCTTATTTTTAGTTAAGTCGTTCGCGTTTATTGCAGTGCAAAAATGAGGAAGCCTGTGATTTCTTGAAAGTAGAAACCCATACGCGGTATTAACTAAGGGATGGATGGTTGGATTTTAGGGTTGAATGGTGTTGGTTTTATAATTTGAAAAATAAATAAAACACAATTTGTTGTAAGCCATAAAACAATTTGTATTTTTGTGCGTATAAACAGGATAACATGGAAACAACACCGTACCCTTTACGCATTTACATTCCTTTTACCTCCGATTACGGATTTAAAGTAACTTTTGGAAATGAGCACAATCAGGATTTTTTAAAACGGGCGCTACAAGCCTTAATACAATCAGCGGTGCCGATCAAGCAAATTTGGTTTGACAAAGGTTCAATTGAGGGACAAACGCAAGATAGTCGGGGCGGTTTGTTGGATATATATTGTCGCGATGACGAGGGCAACTATTTTATTGTTGAGATGCAGTTGGGGTATTTCAAACACATGATCCAGCGTTTGAAGTTTTATGGGTATCATAAAATGGATACGGAGGTGCGCAAAGGCGATTTTAAATTTGATAAGCTACCAACAATTTATTGCGTTGGAATTTTGGGATATAATCTCTTAGAAGGCGAACGATATCGCACGGTGGCTTGTTTAAAAGATGAAAACAATCGAATTATTGATAAGCAAATGGTTTTTGTGATCGTAGAGCTTGAAAAATTCGATAAAATCCCTGAAAATTGCACAACAGATTTGGATAAACTGATTTTTACCATGAAAGAAGCGCATAAAATGGCATCCGCAATGGAGCAGCCTGCATTTATGAAAGAGGACTGGATTGTTGCAGCCTTACATGAATTGGATACCCGTGCGTTATCCCCTGAGCGCAGGGCTTCGCTTTCCATTTTCCTTGCAAAGGAACTGAGTGAACGCCATCAGCAGGCCGAATTGGCAGCAGAGGTTGAATCAGGGAAACAGGAGTTGGCAGAAATTAAGGAAATGCTCGAAGCACGCAAAAAAGAACTCGAAGCACGCAAAAAAGAACTCGAAGCACGCAAAAAAGAACTCGAAGCACGCAAAA
>JAIYAP010000040.1 GCA_027488935.1 Saprospiraceae bacterium
TGAGCACATCGAAAAATACAAAGATGAACTCAAAACCCTCATGGCACCAAATTTTCAATTGTTCTCGGTTTAGCCGGGGATAGGTACAGGGTATTCAAAACCACTTCGCGTTGGCTATAGTTATTACCAATGATTTGATTTCGAACATAGCGCCAAGCAGTAAAATAAAAATTCCAGCAAATGCTGTTGTAATTGATGGAAAAGGCAAATACCTATTTCCAGGATTAACCGATGCACATGTTCACTTTTTTCAAAATGGTGGTTTATATGCCCGTCCGGATGCTATTGATTTTAGAAATAAAATGCCATATAATAAAGAAATTGAATTGTCACATCAAACAATGGAAGACAAGTTACGAAGGTATTTGCAAAACGGCATTACCAATGTAATTGATGTTGGTGCAACCAATAATTTTTTAAAACAAAGAGAACAGTTTAAAAATGCAGCTTACGCTCCATCTATTTATATGACGGGTCCGCTTTTGACTACTTACGAACCTACAGCATTCGAAAATTTAGGAGATGACGAGCCATTTAGTCTGGTAAAAACCGTTGAGGACGGTATAAAAATGCTACAGCAACAATTGCCATTTCATCCCGATTTCATCAAGATTTGGTACATAGCAGGCGCCGATGGTCTAAGTATTGAAGAAAGCGCAAGAAAAAATTTGCCCATCGTAAAGGCCATAATTGACGAGGCGCATAAAAACAATTTGAAAGTAGCCGTACACGCTACGGAGCGAATTACAGCGCAGTTGGCGGTAGAAAATGGTGCCGATTTTTTAGTACATAGTGTAGATGATGAAATTATAAAAGATGATTTTGTACAATTGCTCAAAAAAAATAAAACCATACTTTGCCCAACTTTAATAGTGATGGATGGTTATATCAAAACTTTTGGGCAAAATAACAATTTTAGCAACTACGAATTATTAAAAGCTGATCCCTATCAATTGGGTTCATTATTAGACTTAAAACACTTGCCCGATACATCACTAATTAATAACTATAAAAAAATTGTTAATTCAGAAAAACAAATTGCAAAGGCAAACGAAACAAATGATATTTGTTTAAAAAACCTAAAAAAGTTATCCGATGCTGGTGTTTTAATTGCAAGCGGCACAGATGCAGGAAACATCGGCACTTTGCACGCTTCTTCGTATTTAGCCGAATTGAAAGCCATGCAAAAAAGCGGGATGAGTACTTGGCAAATTATCCAGGCATCAACCATTAACGGTGCAAAAATTTTGAATAAAGAAAATGAATTTGGAACGATTACCATCGGTAAAAAAGCCAACCTCATTTTATTGGACGAAAACCCAATTGATAACCTTGATAATATTGCTAAAATCAATCGCGTTATTAATCTTGGCGTTGTATTCAATCCTAATGAATTGATTGTGGAAACACCCGTTGCTTTGGCACAACGTCAATTGAATGCTTATAATTGTAGAAATATTGAAGCCTTTTTAGAACCTTATGCAGACGATGTTGAACTGTACATGTATCCAGACAAATTAATAGAAACTGGTAAGGAAAATATGCGTAAAGAATATGCTAAAATGTTTGAAACAACACCTAATTTGCATTGTGAATTAGTAGGGCGACTTGTGCAAGGAAATATTGTCATAGACAAAGAGCGCGTTCAGTTTGGCAACACAATCATAGAAGGTATTGCAATATACCACATTGAAAACAATAAAATTAAAAAGGTTTATTTTATTGAATAATTTTTTACATAAAAATAATAGTAGACAGGAACCCTTTGAAACGCTCAAAATAGTGCCGGTGTTAGCAGCAGAACAAGACCTGAAAAAACAAAACCATCCACCTTAATAAAAAAGAATTAATCATGAAAAAGATTGTTCTATTTATCACCTTGTTCGTTATGGCAACACAACTGTGTGCCCAAAACGACATAAAAGGCAGTGCTGATCATCCCGTAATAAGCCGCTTCAATGGCTCCTGGATTCGTTTTTACGAATTCAATAAATTCAGCCAGTACAAACTGTGCACATCCGCTGTAAAGAAAGGTGCAGAAGCTACTGCAAAAAACCAAACACTGGAAGGGGCCGTTACCCGTATTGTGTACCAAAGTCCCAAAACCGTGGGTGCTTTTGAAATTTACAAAAGCTATGAGCAAGCTTTATTAAACAATGGCTTCGAAAAAATATTTGCCTGCGAAACCGGGTCCTGCGGAGATGGGTTTGGAGCATCCTATCCTCCTGACAATGCACCACACATCAAAAGCTTTACACAAGACCAACGCTATTTTGCAGGCCGCAGAAGTGAAAATGATACCACCGATATTTATGTAAGTCTGTACACGGTTTTTACAAACGATGGTCCGGTGGCAAGATTGGACATCATTGAAATTAAAAAGATGGAGGCAGGGCAGGTAACCGTTACGGCTGCTAAAATAAAAAGTGATTTTGAAAAAACCGGCAAAGCGGTTATCAACCAGGTATATTTTGAAAGCGGTAAAGCTATTTTAAAACCTACTTCTGCACAGGCACTAACGGAAGTAGCAAAATTCCTGAAAGAAAATGCCACCTTGAAAATTTTTGTGGTTGGCCATACCGATAATGAGGGTGGTTTCGATTTCAATTTAACCCTATCGCAACAACGTGCCGAAGCAACGGTAAAAGAATTGATTGCAAAATATGGTATACCTGCAGACCGATTAAAAGCCAAGGGGGTTGCTTACCTGTGCCCGGTTGCTTACAACGTTTCAGAAATCGGAAAAGCAAAAAACAGAAGGGTGGAGTTGGTGCTGCAATAGGAAAGACGAATCATGGAAGGAAGGGAGAATGTTCAACACGATAATCTGAAAAACGAGCCGTTTTGGAAAGGTTTTTACACCATGACAGCCGTACTCGGACTTGTATTACTGGCCTTTGAAGTGCTCATTTATAGACAGACCATCATCAACGCCTATATTCCAATTTCAATTATGTTGGTTATTGGATCCGTGACATTTTATTTCAACAGACAACACTATAAGAAAACATATTTGCTGACAGGAAATTTTTTCCCATTTATACAAAATTTAATTTCCTGGGGCTCCCTTTCTTGCTATATTTTTATGGCAACCAATTATTATTTAGCGGATAAAAAAACAACGGAATACAAATTTTCGATAAAGGAAAAAAATTCAATGAGCGGTCCAAAAGGACATAGTGACGAAAGGCAACCATTGGTAACCATTGATTACTTTAGCTTTGAGAAGAAATTGGTATTTCGTTACGTTGATACGGACAAAGTTAACAGGGCAGACAGCGTAACTGTGGTGGTAAGAAAAGGCGGACTTGGGTTTGATATTCTCGATAATTATAACTACCGACACCCCTAAAACCCAAACTAAACAACAACTAAAAAATTAATAACATGCAAGAAATCAAGCCAATAAATATCATGGAGAAATTCTCCTTGTTTGACAAACAATGGACACCCCATATTATTGGAGAACTGAATGGGCAATATGTGAAACTTTGCAAACTCAAAGACGACTTTGTTTGGCATAGTCACGAAAATGAAGATGAGCTTTTTATGGTGTTTAAAGGCACGCTTTTGATGGAATTTCGAGATGGCAGAACGGTTGCGGTGAAGGAAGGAGAAATATTAATTGTTCCCAAAGGGGTTGAGCACCGACCACACACAAACGGAGAAATTGTATTTAACCTGCTCTTCGAACCAAAAGCAACGTTGCATACCGGAACTGTTGAAAGCGAAATGACGGTAAAAGAATTAGGCTGGATATAGAGCCTGTCCTGATGCTGGACAAAAAAAGTCATAGCGTATTGCGCATTTTGTTTTGTTCAGCATCAGGCTTCTGAAGATTGCAAACTTCACATTTTGTATGGTTGGCCAATCTTGCGTGTTGGAATAAAATACGTAACTCATTCATGATCAATCCAAAAAAGTTAAAATTTCACAGATATTGAAAGATGAACACGCGTGATCTATCTTTGTTATAGGTATATGAAAGTTCGCATACCGTAATTTCATTGTAGTAAACTTATCAATACAATGCCAAACTCCAGTATCAATCATATCACCGACTTCAACGCCTTCCATCGAATGGCCAATGGAGCGCTACAAGCAAGACATGAAGATGTACAGGTATTTGACAAAAAATAAATATGGACAACAACGACCGACAAAGAAAATACAACCCACCCGCCCCACCCCAAGAAAAAAAATTAAAAATCCTTCGTACAAAAAAATTTATTGCTACCCCAATCCACACATCCCGCTTTTTGCCATACACAAGCCAACGCACGAAAAAGCGGGAAGAGTGCAATCACCCCGCAGATATTAAACACTTTAAACTTTTTAATTAAATTTGACTATGCCATTTAAATCCATTCATAAGTTCACAGAGATTAATCAGTTTCACCATGCAGCACAGGGCGGGTTGCATTCCAAAAGCGATGATGTACATGTTTTTCGCTTTAGTGACATTAGTAAGGGTGTAGTAACTGAGATGCCATTGTTTAGAACTACATTTTATCAGATTGGCTTGATGCGTCAGGCAAATTTCAAGATGAGTGTTTATGAAAATGAGTATACTTTAGAGAACCTTTTTGCTTTAGTATTTTTCAAACCCGGACAATTGATTCGTTTTGCATCTGACCCGAATTGGGATGGTTACGTGATACATTTTAAGACCGCTTTTATTTCCATCCCAAACGATAATTCAGAAGCACTAAAACGGTTCTCCATACTCGACCCTTCAAGAGAATCATTTCTTATTATTCAAGAATCGGATTTTAAAGAATTGGCTGAAGTGTATGAAAAAATGCTTTGTGAATATGAAAAGCCACTGCTTAGTAATTTATCTATAATTGAACTCTACCTGCAAATTCTGTTTCATAAGGTCAATGATATTTTTGAAAGAGATAACCAGCCCAAAGAAACATTTTCAACCAGAAAAGAACAGATAAGTTTTCAGTTTAAGAAGTTGGTAAGTGAAAAACTTCGGGAAACCAAAACCATTAACGATTTTGCAGATATGCTTTTTGTAACGCCAAAGTATCTGATAGAAGCGCTAAAAGAAACTATTGGAGCTTCACCTAAAGAGTATGTGGACAATCGAATTATTGCAGAAACAAAAACCTTGTTGAGATATACCAACCAAAGCATCTATGACATTGCAATGGCTTATCAATTCAGAGATCAGGCTCATTTCTCTAACTTTTTCCGACAACAAACAAGCATGACTCCATTGGAGTATAGAAAGGCTCTTGCTTGAAGAAAAGGAATTTTTTGCAAATTTCACTGACTTTTTCGCATAACTGAAAATTATAAGGCTTGTTTTATTTTTGTTGTACAAAAATTTAAACACACAAATCATGAATTCAAAAACACTTTTTACAATTGCAGCCCTGCTGATTACAAACCTCCTGTTTGCCCAAAAGCCAAGTCCAAAGTTGTTAGACCCTAATAACCACACCTTGGTTTTAATTGACCACCAACCACAGATGGCTTTTGCAGCCCAGTCACACCCTATTGAAATAATCCGCAACAATGTGGCATTGATTTCAAAGGCAGCCAAAACCTTTAATGTGGCTACCGTAATTACTTCTGTAGCGGCAAAATCCTTCAGCGGTCCGATTTTTTCTGAAATCACGGAAGTTTTTCCAAATGAAACGATTATTGACCGGACTACCATGAACACCTGGGAAGACCCTGCTGCCTATAAAGCCATTACCGGCAAGAACAAGAAGAAAGTTGTTTTTGCTGGCCTTTGGACAGAAGTATGTATTGTCGGCCCTGCATTGAGTGCATTGGCGGAAGGCTATGAAGTTTATTTTATCGCGGATGCTTGCGGTGGCGTGAGTAAAGAAGCCCATGACATGGCTGTGCAACGTATGATTCAAGCAGGTGCTCAACCGATGACAAGCCTTCAATACTTATTGGAATTGCAAAGAGATTGGGCAAGGCCTGCTACCTACGACGCCGTAAATGACATTGCCAAAATACATGGTGGTGGTTACGGACTTGGTTTGAAATATGCCAAAGAAATGTTCAACGCCAAAGAAGGTAAAAAGTAATCACGATTAAATCTTCCGGGTATGAAACATTTGCTTGCCGTTTTCATTGCATTAAGCGGTCACTTTGCTTACGCCCAAGAGGCGGAGACCATCATTTACAATGCTGCTGTTTACACGTTAGATGATGCCAAACCAACGGCACAGGCAGTTGCCATTGCGGATGGTAAAATCCTCAGGGTTGGTAGCGACGAACAAATTTTGGGGCTGAAGTCAAAAAAAACTACGCTCATTGATGCTAAAGGTAAATGTCTCATACCCGGTATTTTTGATTCGCATTTACATGTAATTCGCGGAGGAAGATTTTACCATACCGAATTGCGTTGGGATGGTGTACGCTCCTTGAAGCGTGCACTGGAAATGTTAAGCGAACAAGCAAAACGCACCCCAGCCGGTCAATGGGTAAGGGTGGTAGGCGGCTGGAATGCTTATCAATTTGAAGAAAAACGCTTGCCCACTTTGGATGAAATCAATGCTGCCACAGGGGAAGTTCCCACTTTTATCTTGCATTTATACGGCCATGCTTACCTGAATAAGGCGGGACTGAAAGCATTAAAAATGGATGACTCCACGCCCAATCCAATGGGTGGATTAATTGAAAAAGACATTGCCGGAAATCCAACCGGGCTTTTAGTGGCCGAACCCAATGCTTTTTTGCTTTATTCCACACTTGCCAAACTTCCCGAGTTAAACGAAGCCGAAAAAATCAACTCTACCAAGTCGTTTATGCGGGAGCTCAACCGATTCGGGATTACCGCTGTGATGGATGCGGGTGGTGGATTTCAGAATTTTCCTGATGATTATGGCATTAGCAACAAACTATGTGCATCGAATGAACTCACGATTCGGTTACCCTATTATCTATTCGCCCAAAAAGCAGGGAAAGAATTGGATGATTATACACGCTGGATTAGTTCAGTAGAAATTGGACAAGGTTGTGACGAGCATAGCCACGAAACTGAATATCATGTGCAAGGTGGCGGAGAAAACCTCGTAATGAGTGCGGCAGATTTTGAAAACTTCGACCAGCCTCGGCCGGAACTGAATCCTGCAATGGAAGCTGAACTGAAAAATGTATTGACTTTATTGGTTAAAAATAAATGGCCGTTTCGCATCCATGCTACCTATGATGAGAGCATTGCCCGTTTTTTAAATGTGATTGAAGCCGTAAACCAGGAAACACCTTTGAATGGATTGCTTTGGTTTTTCGACCATGCCGAAACAGTTTCTGAAAAAAATCTATTACGCATCAAAGCGTTGGGTGGCGGGATTGCGATTCAATACCGCATGGCTTTTCAGGGAGAAAGTTTTATTAAACGTTATGGTAAAAAAGCGGCTGAACAGACACCACCCGTGAAAAAAATGATGGAATTGGGTATTCCTGTTGGCATGGGTTCAGACGGTACAAGGGTGAGCAGCTACAATCCGTTCATTGGCCTTTATTGGCTTACAACAGGAAAAACCATGGGCGGAACCATGCACATGCATAAGAACAACTTACTTGACAGAAAAATGGCACTTAAGCTATATACGCAAGGCAGTGCCCAACTGATCCGTATGGAGCATGACCGGGGAAAAATAAAGGAAGGATATCTGGCTGATTTTGCTTTGCTATCCGACGATTACTTTAAAGTTCCCGATGAACAAATACTAAGGCTCGAATCCGTACTTACTGTGCTTAACGGCGAAGTTGTTTATGGCGCAGGCGCATACTCCAATTTAGACAAGCATAAAATAGATATTTTGCCCACCTGGTCGCCCGTGAAATTCTATGGCGGTTATCAAAACAAGTACTAAAATGGATAAATTCATTTGGATAATTTTGGTGGCATTAGCGGGTTCATTGCTACCCATTCAAGCAGGTTTGAATACCAAAATGGGTAAAGAAATAGCCAGCCCTGTATGGGCATCGCTGATTTCATTTGTTGTAGGGGCAATCGTCCTTTTAATCTATGTGACTGTTACGAAAAATTCTTTTCAGCTATCTGGAATAAAGCATGTTCCGACTTATACCTGGACAGCAGGTGCTTTGGGGGCATTTTATGTTACAGTAGTGGTACTCGCCTTTCCCAAATTAGGCCCTGCGCTCACTTTTGGTTTGATCGTAGCCGGGCAATTGATGATTTCTCTTTTGCTCGATCACTTCAACATATTGGTACACCAACAGCATAGTATTAATCTTTATCGCATAATCGGCATGTTGTTGATTATTGCGGGTGTGGTGCTGATACGAAAATTTTAGCATGAAGCAATGGTGGTTACTAGGCTTATTGTGGTCGCTCAGTTTTGGATTGAACGCTCAATACAAATTTCAAAATCTGCGGTTTAATGAAGATTACCGATCCTTAAAAAATGACTCCACCGAAAACTGGTATAAAGAAATAAAGTTCAGAAAACTAAATACGAACGCAACCAGCTATCTTTCGCAAGGTGGTGAAGTACGATATTTGGTTCAGCATTATACCAATGAAGATTGGGGCGACATTCCGGTAAAATCTTATAATTCGTTTTACACCCGTTTCTTGTACCATACCGATTTTCACTTTTCAAAATATTTCCGCTTCTTCAATCAGTTCAACAGCACCTTTGCCGTGGGTAGGGTCACGCCCAATCGATCCGTGGACGAAAACGTACTGGCTATTCAGCAAATATTTTTTGACGTAAAACCGATGGATGGTCTGACTTTTCGTTTGGGCAGGCAAGAACTGTTGTATGGTGTTCAGCGGTTGATCGCCGTACGGGAAGGGCCCAATAACAGGCAGAGTTACGATGCTGCTAAAGTCATTTGGAAGAAGAAAAACCTTCAAATAGATGCCTATTATTCCCACCCGGTAAGGGTTCACCAAGGCATATTTGATGACAGATTTAACAACCGAGAAAAACTTTGGAGTGCTTATGCTGTACTGAATGCCGTTCCCCAAATTTACAACATAGACCTTTATTATATTGGCTATTATAATCAAAGCAAACGATACAATGCAGGTATGGGCGAAGAACTCCGGCACTCCATTGGAACGAGAATCTGGCGAAAGTCAAAAACATGGAATTATGATTTTGAGGCCTTATATCAATTTGGCGCTTGGGACAATCAATCCATCCATGCTTATACTGCTTCCATAGACCTAAATTATACGTTTGATAAAGCGCAAACAGGGCCGACGATCGGTGTAAAAACGGAAATTATTAGTGGGGAAAAAAGCAAAGATGATCATCCATTAAACACATTCAATCCTTTATTTCCACGGGGGGCATATTTCGGACTTGCGGCTTTAATTGGGCCTGTAAACTTAATTGACGTTCACCCCAGTTTCAGCTTTAAGCCTTTCAGAAACATAGAAGTAAGTGCCGATTACGATGCGTTTTGGCGATACTCGGTACATGATGGTATTTATGGGCCGAATGTAGTTTTGATCTTTGATGACCAAAGCGAAAGCCGCTTTATAGGCCATCAATTGGGTTTATCCATAGAATATCAGCCCAATGCATTTATAAAACTCACACCTGAAGTCCTGTGGTTTTTACCTGGTCCATATTTAAACGATGTAAGTCCCGGCAAGCGAGTGTTTTTTGCAGCGTTTACCGCACAATTCAAATTTTAAAATCAACTAAAGATGGAAAACAAAATTGCCGTTGTCGCAGGTGGAGCGGGTGGTGTAGGCGAAGGAATCGTAAAAACACTACTCAAGAACAATTTTACGGTTGTTGTTCCCACACGATCGGAGCATAAAGCCGAGCGTTTGGCTGAATATGTACGTGATATAAAAACAGGAAAACTTATCACTCGAATTGGTTCTGTGAACAATGAAGAGACCGCAGATAATTTAAAAAATTTTCTGCTCAATGAATTCAAACAAATTAATCTTGCAGTGGCATCTTTGGGCAGTTGGCATCAAGGCTATCCAATTTACAATTACCCTGTAAACGAATGGAATAGAATCTTAAATGACAATTTAACCGCGCACTTTTTAGCCATAAAAACGTTGGTTCCATTGCTAAGTCCTGAAACAGGGCATTATGTGCATATCAATGGTTTTGGTGCTGAAGAGCAGTCTCCAATGGCAGGCCCTGTATCTATGGCTGCTGCTGCGCAAAAGTCTTTAATTTTAACCTTATCAAAGGAATTGGAAAATACAGGCATTCAGGTGCACGAATTGATTTTGGGTCCGATGAAAACGAGAGATCGTTTAAAACATGGTCATGGCAAACCGGACTGGTATTTCCCCGAAGAAATTGGAGATTATATTATTGGCCTTTTGAAAAAGGAGCACTCCAGTAATGCACTTCATTATTTACTTTCTAAATCAGCATCATAAGGTTATTTGCATTAGACTTGTTGCTGCAGGAAGTTGAAAACGGTTGGATTCTAATCCATTTAAAACCATTTTTTATCCATCCATCCTTCAAATCCAATTAAATCTTGGTATACCTTTGCTTTAGATGTTCAGGATGTACCCATGATTGCGCGTTATGCAGTAATATCAACAAACAAAATGAAAGAAACTTTAGAAGAGATCATACAATCCATTTATTTATTACCGCAACAAGTATTGGAAGACGTTTTGGGACACTTTCAACATTTGGAATATCCTCAAAACTATTTTCTGCTCAAACCGGGCAAACCTTGTAAATACATTTGGTTTATGACCAAGGGTGCTGTAAGATACTTTTACACCAACGACCAAGGAAAAGAGATGAATACTTGGTTTTCGCTAGACGAACAAATTATAACGGATGCTCCTAGTTTAATTAATCAAACACCATCACAAGAGTGTATTCAACTGATGGAAGATAGTGAAATGTATTCCATTGATTATGCTGTAATACAAGCATTGCTCCAAAAGCATCATTCATTTGCCCTTTGGTACATTAAGTTAGTGGAGTTGCATTACGTTTCACAAATTGAAGATAGACTTTCAGATTTGCAATTTCTTGATGCAAAACAACGCTACCAAAAATTATTAAATTTATACCCAGACATTACCAACCGCATAAGCCTTGGAAACATCGCCTCCTACTTAAACATCACGCAAGGAACACTTAGTAGGATTAGGGCTGGCAAGCTCTAACTATTTTTTGATTTACATCAAATCGCTTTTTGTTCTACATCAAACGTATTCATTGTTATACCCCGCAATTTTGCAGTGTAATTAATTAACACTTTAAAATTGCAGTAAAATGAATGTAACAACGTTTTTTGAAAACATCATTGCCATGTATGGCGAAAACCTACTTTGGTATGCAGGATTTGCATTTCCATTCTTCTTCATCTTTTGGATAGTAGGTAAAAAGTACTTTAAAAAAATAAGAATACAGGAAACTGAACGCGCTAACCTGCATCATTTTAAACATGACCTTGGTTTTTCGGCAAGTACATTCTTAATTTTTGCCATTATGGATGTTTGCCTTCTTTATTTAGAAAGTAAGGGTTATACGCAACTCTATTTCGATATCACAGACTACGGCTATTTGTGGTTAGGCGTTAGTTTTTTTATTGTACTCTTCGTCGATGATATGTTTTTTTATTGGAGTCACCGGGCTATGCACTTGCCTCGTTTTTATAAGTTTTTCCATAAGGTACATCATGAAAGTACCGACCCGTCGCCACTAACGGCCTTTGCTTTTCATCCTTCAGAAGCGGTCATTGAACAACTGATGCATGTTGTATTGCCGTTTTTGCTTCCGCTGAATTTTGGGGTAATGCTTGCATGGCAAATCTTCTCTATGTCAAATAATGTATTAGCTCATTTAGGCTATGAAATTTATCCTAAGGGCTGGGTGAAATTTCCATTACTCCAGTTCAAAACAGCCTCTACGCATCACAACATGCACCACCAATTATTCAACGGCAATTATGCCTTGTACTTTACTTGGTGGGATAAATGGATGGGCACAGAATTTAAAGACTACGAAACCCGCCACGAACAAATTTTTGAACGCAAAAATATCAAAAAGTCAAATGAAGGTTTGTATTCGCTTACCGTTTCTGCCATTCGTCAAGAAGCCAATGATGCTTTTGCGATTGAGTTTTCTAATGTTCCATCTGTATTCAGAGATTTCTCAGCGGGGCAACATCTAACCATCAAAGTGACCATCAAAGGAGAAACGCTGTATCGTACATTTTCAATTTCTTCCATTCCCAATTCATATAACTTCCTGACCTTGACAATCAAAAAAATCAAGGGAGGCAAGGCTACCAATTACTTAGCGGAAAATTTAAAAGTAGGCGATACCTTAGAGGTTACAGCACCTTCCGGGCAATTTTACCTCAATCCTGAACCAGCTAATCAAAAGCATTATGTGATGATTGCTGGCGGAAGTGGTATTACGCCCATTTACAGTATGATAGGCACGATTTTGAAGTTTGAACCCAAAAGTAAAATCACTTTGCTTTATGCCAACAGAACTTCAAGGAGCATCATTTTCAAGGAAAAACTTGAACAATGGACAAAAGAATTTCCTGCTCAAATAGAAGTCAAACACTTTTTGAGTGAAGAAGAAAACCCTCAAAATGCCATCAAAGGTTATATCACTAGAATTTCATTGGAAGAAATGGTGAATGCGTATGGTAAAAACACATTGGAATTTTACCTCTGCGGTCCCGAAATAATGACCAATAAATTGATAGAAGATTTGCAGTATTTGGGAATTAGCAAAGAGAAAATTCATCGCGAATTATTCTTAATCACAACCCAAACCCAAGCAAGTACCTCACAAAAAGCACAAGTTTCTGCCAAAGTATTTGGGAAAACTTATCAATTTGAAACAGAAGAGGGCAAAACCATTTTGCAAAGTGGTTTAGAACAAAACATACCCCTGCCTTTTTCTTGTCAAAGTGGGCTTTGTGGTATGTGCAAAATGAAATGCACCGAAGGCAGAGTAACGATGCAAAACAACCAAGTGCTTTCAGTACCTGATATAAAAGCAGGTTATATTTTGACTTGTCAAGCACTATCTCAAACGGAAAAAATTTCTATCCAAAATTCTTAAACAATGAAGAACTACGTTTTAATAGCCATTTTTATGATGGCTACAAGGTATACCTTTGCCCAAATTCCATTTGAGGTGATGGTAGGCAATAAGCAAACACTATATTTTACCTATATCCAAAAAGATTTGGATAGTCTTGGCAGATGGAATATTTTCTCCCAAGGTCTTTATGCTGTGAATTATAAAGATCCTTCTCTCAATAGTATTTCTATTGACAACCAATTGACTTTTCAATTCAACAATTGGTTAGGTATTTCGGCAGGTGGCAGTTTTGACGGTTTGCAATTCATTCCTTCTTTGGGTTTATCGTTCAGTTATCTGAACAAGAAAGGTGATTTTTCAATCAGTGCCTTTCCAATGGTTCAACTGGCTAAGCCAATGGCATTAGATCTTTTTGCGCTCGTTAATTATTCTCCTCAATTCACAAAAAAATGGGGATTGTTTTCTCAGTTTATCATGGGAACAAACTTGGGATTACAAAAAGAATATCCAAATCAGCAAAGAGAAATTCTGAATATTTTTACACGCCACAATATCAGCAACCAACTCTTACGCATTGGACTTAATTATAAACAAAAATTTCAGTTTGGGGTAGGTGCAGACTTTGCACAATTTGGAATGAATGAAGGTGCTTTCAAGAATTTTGGGGTATTTTTGAGGTATCAGATAGAATAAATTCATTCACACAACATCGGTTTGGCAATATGGCGGCTGAAAAGCAGTCTCCAATGGCAGGCCCTGTATCAATGGCTGCCGCTGCGCAAAAGTCTTTAATTTTAACCTTATCAAAGGAATTGGGAAATACCGGCATTCAGGTGCACGAATTGATTTTGGGTCCGATGAAAACGAGAGACCGATTAAAGCATGGTCATGGCAAACCGGACTGGTATTTGGGTGAGAAAACAAGTGTTGATACTGGTCAAAAAGCGTCGTAGCGTACTTCGCATTTTGTATTGTTTCGAAAGCAATGGGGCTGCCTATCTACGAGTAATCTATTCATTATCAGGTTGATAAATTAGAAATCGTGGCCCTTGGAAAGTAAGTGCTCGTGAATTATCTTTATAGCGCCTACATGAAAAGTACGCATATTTACGCGTTATTATAAGCAATGGTAGCGCAGAATCAACAAACAGCATTAATCAAATGGACATTTTATTCGATAAACTTATTCAGAAGTATTCTGCTAACCAGCAATTGAGTAAGCAGACCATAGCAGAAATATACACTCATTTGTCTATTTTAAGTTTTGACAAAAAGCATTTGTTAATTAGAGAAAATCAACGACATGATTATGCTTATTTTATAATTAAAGGCGCAGTAAGAAGTTATTATTTAAAGGACGGAATCGAGGTCAGCACTTGGTTTGCTTTTGAGAATGACATGGTTGGATCTTTGCATAATTTTCGAGATTTACCTTCACGAGAAACCTTTGAATTAACAGAGAATACAAGTTTTATTTCTATCAATCTTAAAAGTTTAAAATCTTTGATTTATTCAAATGTCGGGATTAGTAATTTTATTAGTGCTATTATTGAAGAATATGCTGTATTCTTGGAAGACAAAATTTTTTATTCTCAGTTAATGAATTCTTTAGAACGTTATGAGGCTTTATTGGAAAATGAACCTCAAGTTTTACAGCGAATACCACTCACTTATATTGCATCTTATCTCGGCATTTCAAGAGAAACCTTAAGTCGACTTCGTAGTAAATGATTTTGTGACATTTATCAAATGAAATCTTCTAATGGTTTTCAACCTTTGCAAAAAAAAACATGCAAAGGAAAGATTTTATTAAAACCACATTGTTAGGGCTTGCTTCAGCACCCTTTTTATCTTTTTCAAAAGCACTAAAAGAAGATGAACTTTATGATGTTGTAATCATTGGTGCCGGACTTAGTGGGCTAAATGCCGCCAGACTTTTAGCAAAAGCAGGCAAAAATATTTTGGTTTTAGAGGCACAAGAAAGAGTTGGTGGCCGAACATGGTCTCAAAAAATCGGTCAAAATGATTTCATAGACATTGGTGGACAATGGATTGGTAACGGTCACGAGCAAATGTATAAACTTGTTTCAGAAGCTGGATTGCGAACGTTCCCGACTTTTACCGAAGGAAAAAATATTTTTAGATTAGATGGAACGAATGATAAATACAAAGGTGACACACCTCCATTAGGGATGTTTGCTTTATTGTCTGCACAAAAAGCTTTAAACAGATTTGAAGAAGCATCTTCAAAAATTTCATTAGATGCACCGTGGCTTTCTGACAACGCGTATGAATTGGATAATCAAAGCTTGGGGAGTTTTATTGATGAAAATATTACTAATTCAAAAGCCCGAAAACTAGTCAAGCAATCGTTAGAAGCCGAACTTTGTAAATCTGTTGAAGATGTTTCATTGCTACAGGCATTATCTGCTGCACGTGCAGCAGGATCTTTTAAAGAAACAGGAAGTGGAGCATTACGCGATAGGATTTTTGGAGGAGCTCAAGGAGTTTGTAATTTTCTTTATAGCCAAATAAAGAATTCCGTTAAATTGAATAGTCCGGTTTCATTTGTAAATCAAATGGAGAATCATATACTGATTGGAAATGACAACTTTTCTGTAAAAACTAAAAAAGTAATAATTACAGCTCCATTGCCCGTTGTGAAAAACATAAAATTTACGCCAGCATTGCCAACTGAAAAGCAAATTTTGATTGACTCTATGGAAATGGGTACTGTAATTAAATGTCACGCTGTTTATGACAAGCCATTTTGGAGGGATGCTAAGTTGAGTGGTTCAATGTTTTGCATTGATGAATTGGTTGAGCTGTCAGTTGACAACTCGGTCCCAGGTTCCGATAAAGGAATTATTACCTCTTTAATATCAGCCGATAGAGCAAAGAGTCTACTTAAACTATCAGAGCAAGAAAGAAAGGAATTCATTTTGAGAACTTATGCCAACTTGTTTGGTGAGCAGGCATTGAGCCCAATCTTCTACAACGATTATTCTTTTACGAACAACCCTTGGATTGGCGGGGCATATTCTGGACATTTTAAGAATGGTGTTTTTTCTAAATATGGGGAGTATTTAGCTAAACCTTCTGGGAATATTCATTGGGCTGGCACAGAAACATCAACTTTCTTCAAAGGTTATATGGAGGGTGCAGTCTTGTCAGGTGAAAGAGTTGCTAAGGAAATTTTAATGTGAAACCAAATAAAGTAATGATGGCTTTTTAAATGAAAACTCACCTATAAATGAGGTCTAGGAACCACTGCTTATAACACGGGTTTGGCAAAAGTGGCGGTTCAGTGCTCCGCAGACACATTTGTGGTTAATCAAACATTGACTCTCCGCATCCATCCCGATAGCGATCGGGATGGTTAAAATCGCCACTTTCGCTAGGCCCGTAACCGTTAGCGATAATTGTAAACCGATACCCAAAAAAACCAAACAAAACAACAACCAAAAATAAAGCATATGCAAGAAATCAATTCGATTAACATCATGGAGAAATTCTCCTTGTTTGATAAACAATGGACACCCCATATCATTGGAGAAATTGTGTTTAACCTGCTCTTCGAACCAAAAGCAACCTTGCATACCGGAACTGTGGAAAGCGAAATGACGGTAAAAGAACTAGGTTGGATATAAGTTAAATGCAAAAAAATGAAGGCTCCCCATATTTAAACCAAAAAAATGATAAAACACTACGACCTTAAATGGTTGACAGACAGATTTGAAAGTGGCGACACCTTGAAGTTCCTTTACTTTTGGGGACACACCAACAAATTTAACGAAGAAGTCGGTAAGTTTTGTTTCAGTCAATGGTTTGAAAGTCCTTTCACCGTTGACAATCATACCTATAAAACATCCGAGCATTGGATGATGTCGCAAAAAGCGCTGCTCTTTAATGACGAGAGCAGCTTTGAAAAGATTTTAGCAGCAGACAAACCTGGCGAAGCAAAAGAACTCGGCAGACAAGTTTTAGGTTTTGATAATCAGACTTGGAATGACAAGCGATTTGAGATTGTAAAAATTGGAAACATCCACAAATTCAATCAAAACCCAGCCTTGGCTGATTATCTAATAAAAACAGGCGACAGAGTTTTAGTGGAAACAAGTCCAGTTGACGTTATTTGGGGAATTGGATTATCCCAAGACAGCAATGACCTTGAAAATATTTATGCCTGGCGTGGACTTAACTTACTTGGTTTTGTGCTGATGGAGGTTAGAGATTTCTTGCAAGGGTTTGGAAACATTAAAACAATTTGACCTGATTACTACCAACTAAGAGCCTGTAAAAATTTATATTTTTTACAGGCTCTTAGAAGTTTTACTTTAGGAAAATAACTTTTTTGTTTTTATAACTGATTAAAGTAGGTTGATTGGAAAGTACATCATACCCAATTAATCCATCCAGTTTTATGTTGTATCCTTTATTCAGATGGGACATATCACTAAATGACGCCTTTATTTTTTTAAATTTTGTGGCGCCTATTTTCAATAATTTGAGCCTTCCAGAAAGTACTTCTAACGCATTTTTGTCTGCCCCCGAAAGCGTATCCCTTTTCAGGTCGATTAAATTGCTTTTCAATTCGCTTGTTAAGGCAACATCAAACAAACTGGATTCGGCGCCACAATCAATCCCCAAAGCGTATTTTTTGCCGTTGATAAAACCATCCACCATCGCAATATGGCCATGCATTTCTAACGGAACGTCCTGGCGTTTTTGAGATTTGAAATTATTTTTCAGGAAATCTTCGGTAGCATCCGGTTTCAGGAAGGTGAGGGTGTTTTTTTCATAGTCAAACAACAAATCATAATCTTTATAGATCTCAAAGCCAATAAGCCCGTAAAATGTCGTTTTTGTTTCTTCTTCCAAGTGCGCTAAATCCACCGAAATTACTTGCTGACTATCCATTTTTATACCTTCTAACTCAAAACTTTCAATTTTATGGAAGTCCATGCCGGATATTTTACCCCCAACGCCCTCTGCTTCATTTATGGTTATCTTCTGTTGGAAGGTGTCTTTTTCGACGTGCGCATTATTCAGCACGAATACGGGAGCGCCATTGTCCACCAAAAAAGTCCTAAGTACCCCGTTCAATTTGGCTTCAACCGAAATTAAATTGCCTACTCGTTTGAAAGGGACCTTAAAATAGGCTTGTTCATTCTTTATTATATTCGCCCCCTTTTTCATCGATTTTACTTGCATTTTCAGCAGTTCCAATGCTTTCAACTGATTTTTTTTATTAAAAACAAACGTGGAGGTTTTTGTACCCATTTCTCCAAAATTTGCTTCATAAACCAGCGTCAAAACATCTGTTCGGGTTTCACTGATTTTTTTGATGTTGCTAATTTCCACATTCAATTGATTAAAAAGCTGCGGAATAACCAGCTTGGCAATTTCTCCGGTTTGACCGGCAACACTGAAATCATCTGATAAGTATTGCATGATCGGGTCTGCGTTCTGCTTGTTGATCGCGCCATACGTTTGCAAAACAATCTTTTCGCATTCCGCTACATCTTGAGCAAATGCAAGATTGGTTGCAAAAAGCAGGATGATCATCATGGTTAAATTTTTCATTTTTTCTGTTTTATGTTAATTTGACACTGCAAAAGTGCGCTGAGTAGTCTAAACAGCATGCTAACGAAAGTTATCGTTCGTTAAAGTTGAACGCGCGGCAACACCCGCTTAGAAAATATCCCTAATTTTGAATGGTGAAACAGCAACAAAAAACAGTATATTTTATTGCACTGATCGTTGTATGGACGATTGGCATTCAGGCATATTGGAACTACATTCAGTATGCCAACAACCGTATGCTGATTATCAATGAGATACAAAATATTTTAGATAAGGTATTAAATGACTACACAAAAGAACATACGCAAAAATCAAGCTTAACCGATAGCGTGATTACCACTGAAATAGAGGGTTATAAAGCAGACTCGATCCAAAAGATTGTAAACAAGGTACTAAATGCATTGAGAAGCAATGATCAGCTTAATCCCGATGCCACGGATGCTCCACGCATATCGTATAACTTAATGCATTCCGCTGTTAATCTTGCTGAATTTGATAAAATGCTAAAGCAGGCATTAAAAAGCAAAAATTATGTGTTGGAATATAACTTGACCATAACAGAAAACAGTGTGGTAAAGGACTCTTTTGGAGCGCCATTAGCGCATTTTTCCATACTTGCAGCAAAATCTCAAATTGCACCGCTCGAATCCACTTCAACCATCCACTTAAATTATTCGAATCCGATTTTACTTTCCCTGCTAAAAGGACTAACCGGCCTTGTTTTATCCTTTTTCTTGTGTAGTATCGTCATTTTTGCCTTATATTATCTGTTGCAAATTATCAAAAAGCAAAAGCAATTATCCGAAGTTAAAAACGACTTTATCAGCAATGTTACCCACGAGTTTAAAACACCAATTGCTGTTGTAACCAGTGCCATCGAAGCCATAAAAAATTTCAACAACGAACAGATCACCGATAAAACAAGGCGGTATCTTGACATTTCTGAACAAGAACTAAAAAAATTAAATCGGTTGGTTGAGAAAGTAATGGAAACTTCTTTGTTAGAAAGTTCCGAATTAAACCTGGATAAACAAAACACAGATTTACTTAAACTCTTGAAAGCGTGTACCGAAAAGCACCAATTGAATACACAAAAAAGTATTCTGTTTGAAAGCAACATCCACCATATTGAATTGAATATTGATGCATTTCATTTCGAAAATGCCCTATCAAACCTTGTTGACAATGCCATCAAATATGGAGGGAATGAAATCAAGGTTTCTGTCTATAAAGATGGTACACGTTTAATTATTTCCGTAAAAGACGACGGACCCGGAATTTCCAAACAGGACGAGCCCTACATATTTGATAAATTTTTCAGGGTAAAAAACCAAAATATGCATCGTATAAAAGGCTTTGGAATAGGCTTGTATTACACAAAAAGCATTATTGAAAAACACCATGGAAGCATTGAATTGATCAATAAAAACACCTTTTTGATAACATTATGGACAACATAAAGATGTTATTGGCTGAAGATGAAACAGCATTGGCTACCATTATTAAGGAAAGCCTTGAAACCCGTAACTTCGATGTCACGGTTGCTGAGAATGGTAAAGCAGCCTTTGAATTGTATCAAAAAAACAAGTTCGATCTGTTGGTATTGGATGTAATGATGCCCGAGAAAGACGGTTTTACGCTTACGCAGGACATTCGACAAGAAAACAATTTAATTCCGATCATTATGCTTACTTCAAAATCACAGACAGCGGATGTGGTTTTTGGTTTCAAAAATGGGGCAAATGATTATTTGAAAAAACCATTTAGTATCGAAGAACTTATTGTCAGAATTGAATCGTTGCTTGGCCGACAAAACCAAAATGTTTTGAATAAAAAAATCAATGTAGGAACCTATGCATTTAATTTTAGCAAGCAAACCTTGGAACACAACCAGGAATTACAAACTTTGACCTTTATGGAGGCGCAGCTTTTATTAATGCTCATCGAACATAAAAACGATATTGTGGCCAGGTCCGTAATTCTTAAAAAAATTTGGGGAAGCGACACTTTTTTTAATGGCAGGAGTTTGGATGTATTTATAACCAAAATCAGAAAAAAACTGTCAAGCGACCCCAATATAAAAATCATCAACAGCAGAGGACACGGATATAAAATAGTTTACTAAATAAAACCTGCTTGTTTGATCGTTTTAAATCCAGATAAATCATCCCACCGAGCATGATCCACATCATCTTGTTTGATCCGTTTTCCCTCTAATTTTGGGAGAAAGCATTAAATGGATATTTTACGATGCATCCTACAAGTTCTTGCAGTGGTTTCAGGCAGTATGGCTGCGGTCATGAGCATGCTGATTATCCTTCGGTTGCAATGGCCTGCACCGGTATTATGGATCCTAAAACTATTGACCGTTGCCTTCTCACCTTTGTTTTTCGGAATTGGCGTACTGTGTGTTTTGGTGGGATTGGCAACGGAATCCGTCTTTCTTGGGATAATTGGCTTGTATGACGGCTTGTTTTATCTAATCTATATAATCAGGGTCACCCGTCCACCGGATGTTGCGAGTGGTTTTGAGCAGGCTTTCGGTTTGAATTGGGAAAACCGCCTCAATGCCGCACAAAAAGAGCAGTTGCTTCCAAGCCGAACCATCCTGACATTACCTGCCGTTCCGATGCCGCGCCTGGAACAGAATATTGCATTTACAACCATTCCTGGAACCGACCGGCAATTGTTGTGTGATGTGTGGCAACCGAATGCAAGTGTGGCTCCTTCCGGTTTGGCCTTTATTTATATGCATGGCAGTGCCTGGGCTTTACTCGATAAAGACCTCGGTACCCGGCCGTTTTTTAAGCAATTGGCTACCCAGGGCCATGTAATTATGGACGTGGCTTACCGTCTGGCCCATGAAACCGATATGATGGGCATGGTGCAGGATGTGAAGCGGGCCATCGGCTGGATGAAAGCGAATGCCGCAACGTTTGGCGTAAACCCCGATACCGTAGTGGTGGGTGGCGGTTCTGCCGGGGCGCATCTTGCGCTGTTGGCTGGGTATACTGCTGATAATCCATTGTTTACACCTAAGGAATTAAACGGAACGGATCTCGGCGTATGCGGGGTGGTTTCGCTGTATGGTCCAACCGATTTAAAGGCCATGTATTTCCACACGAATCAGCAGATTACCACCCGCTCAACGCCCGGCAAACCCAAAAAAGCAATGCCCGTGCAAATGCCTGCATGGATCATTCACCTCATGGGGAAGGCCTATTATCGCTTTCATTTTGATAAAGACTTTGCGAATGCAGGCGTTTTTCCTGTCTTGCTGGGTGGGCATCCGGATGAGTGTCCTGAACAATATGCACTTTTTTCGCCCGTGACGCACGTACACGCGAACTGCCCTGCTACCCTCCAGATCCAAGGAGAACACGACCTGATGGCTTCTGTAAAAACGACGCGCTTGATGCACGCGCGCTTAGCGGAGGAAAAAGTGCCGGCGGTCATGCATATTTTACCCCAAACCGACCATGCATTTGATTTGATAATGCCCGGTATATCACCGTCGGCGCATTCGGCGATTTATGATGTGGAGCGTTTTCTGGCGTTGCGGGTTAGAAACGGGGAGTGGGCTGCGGTGGTTAGGGAAGCGCTTGAAGAATAGATATTGGAAAATGAGCGCTTGTGGTTTATCTTTGTAACGGATGCATGAAAAGTACGCATATGTACGCGTTAGCAGAAACCCAATTAGAAGATCTCGACAAAAGGCAAATTAAATAAACTTGAAAAACGAAAACTTATTAATTGAACCTGAAAGAAAACGCTCTAGAAAGGATTTTTTTATTGCAACATTATTTTTATTATTAATTTTGGCTTCTGCTGAATTATTATATCCAATTCTAAAACCAAATAGGAGTCATTCAATTCCTTTTACAAATGGCATCTTTTTTATAGTGTCAGCAGTTTATATTACTGTTGCCTTATCCGAAAAAATCTACCAAAAAATTCAAATAGACTATGAAAATAACAAGTTGATTATTGGATATATAACTTTATTTAAGAATAACTGTGAAACAATTATTCCCTTTGAAGAATTGGAATACGGGTATGAAAAAATTGCTACAAAAAATGGTGAGAAATGGACTTTACAAATATGGAAAAAAGACAAAAAGGTTTTTAGTTTAGAAGAAGGTGATTATGGATTTCATAAGGAAAAAATAGATTTATTAGTAGAAAAATTTGAAGAAATAGAACATTAGGCTTCTGCTAATAAGGGTTTTGCGTCAGGCGGGCTGATGTGATGGTTAGAGAAGGGCTTGAGGAATTGGTATTGGAAAATGAGCGCGCATGGTTTATCTTTGTCACGGATGCATGAAAAGTACGCATCTGTACGCGTTAGCAGATATTGCAATGAGACACACCAAGACCATAACGACCATTCTATTTTTGATTTTGACAATTCGTTCATTTGGACAAGTTGCTAAAAGAAAAAACTACTTTCCAATTTGGACTTTTCATCAAGACAGTATAAACATTCACGGAATTTCAGTTGGACTTTGGTCATTTAACAGTGAACCAAGATTTACAAATACAAATGGTATTAAATTTGAGTTAATTGGTGTAGGAATAGGAATGCCACTAATACCGAGAAGCCCTGTTGTTCAGACAGACAGTGCATTTATTAAACTTCAACAAGAACCATTGTCTGAAAGAATAAACGGGCTTAATTTATCTTCATCAGGGACAGTTTGCCATTGTTTGACAAATGGACTGACAGCAGGTTTCATTGGACAAATTAACTTTCAAGTAAATGGTATTTCAACTTCTTTGTTTATGAATTTCAGTCAAAAACATAACGGAATAATGACCGCTTTATTCAATGACGCATACTATATGAATGGTTTACAAGTGGGGTTTTCAAACAATGGATATAAGATGAAAGGGCTTCAAATTGGCATTCTTGGTAATCATACACAAGAAATGAAAGGTGTTCAAATTGGACTTGTTAATAAGTCAAAGAAACTTAAAGGAGTTCAAATCGGACTTTGGAATGTAAACCAAAAACGAAAACTGCCTTTAATTAATTGGAATTTTAAACTAGAATCGAAATGACGACAAAAAGAACAACATCTACTAACAAGGCTTAAAACAGGGTATTTGCCCACCAACAAAGGCATAAAAAAACAATCATTATGGCATCAGATCAAGATTTCGTTGACTTTGTAACTGAACAAATTCAAAACACAGGGACAATATCTACCAAAAAAATGTTTGGCGAGTATGGTATTTATAGTGACGGAAAACTTTTTGGATTAATCTGTGACAATAAACTATTCATTAAACCAACCAGTGCGGGGCGCGCGTTTATTGGCAATCCAACAGAATTGCCACCGTATGAAGGAGCAAAACCGAGTTTCGTAATTGAAGATAAAATTGAAGACAGTACATGGTTGAGCAACTTGGTTAAAATTACATTAGACAATTTACCAGAACCAAAAAAGAAAAAGAAATAAGTGCCACTATTAGGACGACACTGCAAACACTAAACTGACGACCATGAAATGGAACATACTTTTATTGCTAAGCATTTTAACGCTATTGACATCGTGCAATGGGCAGGCCGCTACGCAGAAAAAAAACGCAGAACCGTTTAGTGAACAATTTGCAAAAGGCGACACCGTAAAAGAGCTTGGTAACAGCATCATGGTTGTTTATCAAGACAAGAAGCATATTTATTGGTTTGGAAGCTGGGAAACAGGGGTATATAGATATGATGGGAAGACAATGATTAATTATACAATAAAACACGGATTGCCAAACAATAGAGTTGATGAAATTAAAGAAGATCAATCTGGCAATCTTTACTTCAATGGATGTTATCCGAATTCGACGATCTCTAAATTTGACGGTCATACATTTACTACATTATCAGCAAGGCCAAGTAATGATTGGAAACTTCAATCCAATGATTTGTGGTTTAGACATGCTTATCAAACTGAAAAAGTGTATCGGTATGACGGTATTACTTTACACGAGTTGCCGTTACCGAAGCCTCCTGAACTTTCCAATCCTTTCGAAATCTACAGCATCTATCAGGACAGAAAAGGTAGCGTTTGGTTTGGCACTAATCCATCAGGTGTATGTCGCTACAACGGAAAATCATTTGAATGGATTACAGAAAATGATGTGACTGAATTTGGCGAGGGTGGGGCCAACGGCGTTCGTTCCATTACGGAGGATGGAAATGGAGACTTTTGGTTCAATACCGAATTTCGTTATAGCGTTTACGACAGTGTTACCTTAAATAGCACGAAATTTTACAGACGGCAAGAAAGCATTGGCAATTTAGACGGAAAAAAGAACAGTAATATAAATGAGTATTTATCCATTGTACGTGACAACAATAATAACTTGTGGATAGCAACTTATCGGAATGGTGTTTGGAAATATGACGGAGCAAAAGTTACGCATTACCCAGTTCAAAAAGATACTAAAAACATTACGGTTTTTAGCATTTACAAAGACAACAACGGTGACTTATGGCTTGGCACACACGAAAACGGAGCATATAAATTCAATGGGACGACATTTGAAAAATTCACACCATGACGAACGACTGTAGAGCATGATCCGCTCATCTGTATATTTTATATAACATCTGTAACCTTTTTAATAACCACAACGTCGTATTCAATTCACCGTAAAACAAAATTTAATTTTTAAACGATTATGAACATTAACTTCTTTACCAACTTATTCCTTTGGTTGTTCTTAACCATATTACCAGCAATGACGTTTTCTCAATCATCTGACTTTACCATTCAAGATGTAAAGTTTGAAAGTCAGGGCGACACGCTTGCAGGCTCCATTTTAACACCTAAAAAACCCTTTGCAGCAGTTGTAATTGTTCATGGCTCTGACCCTGTAAAAAGGGAAATGGAGTTCGCTAAACGTCTTGCCAAAGAAGGCATCGCGGTATTGACCTATGATAAACGAGGAGTAGGAGCATCCGGTGGTGTATATGTAGGACCGTCCGTTGGCACCAATAATATTGACTCGACGAATCTTAATCTTTTGTCTCACGATGCAAGTGCAGCAATAAATACACTCCACATCTATTTGAAGAATAAAAAATTACAAATTGGATTAATTGGCTTTAGTCAGGCAGGGTGGATAATTCCTTTGACTGCCGAAAAAAATAAACTTGTAAGTTTTATGGTTATTTTTAGTGGCCCAGTGATCACCACGCTTGAGCAGTTGAGGTTTCAGTTTTATACGAATGGTGATGAACGTTTTTGGGATACGCATACAGAATCCGATGCGCGTGAACACATTAAGAATGACCCAGATCGGTATCAGTTTGTGGCAACAAATCCACAGAAGCAACTTAGTAAACTCACAATACCTGGACTTTGGATTTTTGGTGGTCGGGATATTCAGATACCTGTCGAACTATCCATGGAGCATTTAGATAAACTAAAGACGAATGGGAAAAGATATGCGTATCACTTGTTTCCGGCATTAGGGCACAATACCGCTTTCTCCGAATCGCCTGAACCCGTTAAAAAAGCAATTCAATGGATAAAAAGCCATCCGTGAAAAGCGTAAGTTAAAATAGAAAAACGACCATTTCCGCCGCGCATGGTATTCCCGATCTTTAAAAAAAAACACTTAAAATGATGATCAAAATATGAAAAAAGCAGTAATTGTAACGTTTGACAAATTTACAGACGTTGATGTATTTTTACCTTGGGACTTATTGAACCGGGTAAAATTTAGAGACAAAGCATTTCAAGTTAAAATTGTTGGTACAGAAACTTCACATAAATCTGTTTGTGGACTTGACTTGACCATGCACGGACTTATTGAAGCATGTAATGACGCAGACTTTGTATTCTTTGCGAGTGGGCCAGGGACAAGAGACGTAATCAAAGACCAATCTTACCTGGACCGCTTTCAGTTAAATCCAGACAAACAAATTATTTGTTCCATGTGTTCGGGGGCTTTAATCATTGCAGCACTTGGGCATTTAAAAGGACTTTCTGCGACGACTTATCCAACAGCATTTGACGCATTAAGAAGCTACGGTGTTGATGTTATTGAAGACACACACCTGGTAACCCATGGAAACATTGGTACAGCGGCAGGCTGTTTGGCAGCCGTAGATTTGATTGGTTGGGCGATAGAAAAAATGTATGATGAAAAGGTTAAAGCAGATGTGATTGCTTCTGTTTTGCCGATTGGACAAGGACAGGTTTGTATTTATCCTTAGACGGAAAGCGGCATACAGCATTGAAAATATCAGCCGACATAAGACAACTTTATACCCCAATACAGCCGACCGTTAAACAATCGGCTGAACATGTAACCTATTCAGAATTTCTGCCTGACCTGAGACTGCAAGACTTTATTTATTGCTATTGGCAACTCAAAACATCTACACCACTTTCTGAACCATTTATTTATCGGGTGGTGGCGGACGGCTGTATTGACATCTTTTTTGAACTCAACAATCCCAAAGACAATTTTGTAATGGGATTTTGTAAAAAATTCACCGAGTTCCCGCTTGACAACTCGTTTCATTACATAGGTGTTCGTTTCTTACCGACCATGTTTCCGCAACTTTTCAGCATTAATGCAGCTGAAATTAGTAATCGCTTTGAACAATTAGATAACGTGGTGCCCAAAGTCTCCGCTTTCATTGCCGACCATTTTCATATTCAATATACGACAGAACAAATACAATTAACCTTTGACCGTTATTTTATCAATCTAATTGAAAACACAACTTTTTACAACGACAGCAGATTATACAACGCAATTGAAAAAATACTTCAAACGTTTGGTGTTGTCAATATTGAACAGGATTTGGACACTGGTATAAGCCAAAGACAACTTCGCAGACTATTTGAGTTTTATGTTGGTGATACGGCTAAGACTTTTGCACAAGTGGTTCGTTTTCAAAATATTCTTCGTGCCAAGCCTTCATCGCAAAGTTTGCGACAGAACAAGTTATTTTTTGATGTAGGCTATTACGACCAAGCCCATTTTATAAAAGAATTCAAGACTTTTTATGGCGTAACGCCAAGCAATGCGTTTGGCAGATGATTTTGTCCGATTTATACAATGTTTGAGTTGTGGTTTGTTGGAATTTTGTATCGTAAATCAAAAACAGTAAAAGATGAAACGCATACTAACCATTCTAACAATGGCTTGCTTAGCGGCAAATGCCTTTTCACAATCAAGTTCAACAATTCCAAATCAAAACAAAATGAAGTTAAACGCAGGCGTTATTACAACAAAGTTGGCAGAAAGCAAGGCTTTTTACGTCAATACCCTAGGCTTCGGGGTAACATTTGAGAATGAGTTTTATCTCTTATTGCACACACCGAACCACGAAGCAGAAATTAGTTTTTTGCTTCCTAACCATCCAAGCCAACAACCATTCTTTCACAAGCCATTTCTTGGACAAGGAATGTATTTGACGATTGAAGTGAATGAGGTGGACGGCATTTACGAAGATCTCAAAAAGAAAGGAGTTCCGATAAAAATTGACATCCGAAATGAGCCTTGGGGAGACCGACATTTCGCCATTGAAGACCCTAACGGCATTGGCATTGACATCGTAACGTATGCACCACCACAAGGCAAGTAGGTATGAAAACGCAACAAGTCTATTTTTTGATCTAAGTCAAATTTTTTGTGTTTTTATATTCCGAATTTTGCAGCGTCATTTAAACATTGAGGAATTATTATCTGCCTGGAAAAATGAAAACTAGAATAATTGGATTTGATTTGGCAAGAGCCTATGCGATTTTCGGAATGTTTATCGTGAATTTCAATACCGTTTTTGGTAGTCATACGGATCATACTGGACTAAGTGGTTTTCTAAACTTATTCAATGGCAATTCAAGCACCTTGTTTGTGATGCTGGCAGGTATGGGTGTTTCGTTAATGACCAACAGAAACGATTACACGCCGGAAGAAATAAAAAACATCAAAAGCATCATTACAAAGCGTTCCTGGTTTCTATTTGTATTGGGTGTCGTATTTTACCTTTGGTGGCCTGCGGACATCTTACACTTCTATGGTGGCTATATGCACATTGCAGTGTTATTCATTTTCATCCCAAAAAAATATCTTTTATATGCAGCAGCAACAGCCATCCTGGTCTTTCACATGCTGTTGACCATTATTCCATACGAAACAGGCTGGAATTTTGAAACATTGATGTATAATGACTTTTGGACATTTACCGGCTTTCTAAGAAATACCTTTTACAATGGTTGGAATTCGATTTTCCCTTGGATTGCTTTCTTCTTCTTAGGAATGTATTTGGGGCGATTGGACTGGAAAGACAGCAAGACACCTAAATTGGTTTTAATAACAGGTATCTCTGTTTGCCTAATCACCTGTTTAATACAATCATTTGCTACTTCAATTACGCAAGACAAGGACTTAATATTTTACCTGACTGCGGATTATATTCCTCCATTTTTGCCATTTATGTTGGGCACTGCTTCATTTGGGCTAATTTTGATCAGCATTTCCATCTTTATTGGCAATAGCGTTGGGGAAACCAAAATTGCTAAGATATTGGCATCAACAGGACAAATGACATTGACACATTACGTTGCGCATTTAGTCTTGGGGCTTATATTTTTATCAATAATTACAGGCAAAACGCTTAGTTTTGATTTGCTAAAAGAAATCCCGTCAAATCCAATGATCATTTTGACTTTTGCCATCACTTTTTTTTTGCTCAGTTGCACATTTAGTTATTTTTGGGCAAAAAAATATAAGAACGGACCGCTAGAAACGCTCATGAGAAAAGTATCGGACGGACATAAGAATGGGCGCTAACACGGGTTTGGCAAAACCTGTCTCACTTGCGGGAATTGGCGGTTCCGAGCCCCAGCAGACACATTGGTGGATAATCATACATTGGTTCTCCGCATCAATCCCGATCGGGATGGTAAAAATCGCCACTTTCGACAAGTCCCAAACCATTAAAAAGCCAATTGAATCAATCTTTTGGGTTTAATACTTATCGTTGTACACTTTTACTTTAACCTTAGAAAACTGACCATTTTCTGTTTTTAGGCTTCCGGAAACCATGATGCCCTTCAAAGTACCACTAAATCTACCCGAAACAAGCGCTTCATCATCTGAAACCGCAGTCCACGCTGTGATGTCAATGACAAAGTCTGTGACGGTTGCAGGTGATTTACAACCATATAATAAGGATTTTTTAGGATCCCCATCTTCGGAACCAGAAAAGAGGACTTCTATATTTTTTTTATCAAATTTGCCCGTTTTTCCAGCAAAATCACCAATTTTTAAGGTCAATTGTCGGTCATCGGGTGCAGTGCTTGATTTAAAAGCCAATAACAAAAAAGGTTTATCGTTGAACATTCCCTTTACGCCTTTAGTATAAAAAAGATGCGCATTGGGGAAGCCCGCGCCTTTCCATGTTTTACCATTGTAGGTAAAACTAACTTCTGCGCTTTGGGGTGTCGCAGTTGTATTTGTAGTCGTTACAGCAGGTATTTCCCCTCCTTTATGGACGAGGAAAAAATCCTCCCCTAAAGATTCCGCACTACTGCCGTCGGTTGTAGTGAGTTCCACCAATGCTTTTTTACCAGCAGTAGCGGGTGCGCCTTCCTTACCCTCCGTTTTTATGTACGTTACGGTCAGTCCTAATCGTGTACCAGCATTGTTTAGGCCTTCAATTTTATCACCTAAACCTAATGTCCCATGCTGAACATCTGCGGCAGCCGTGAAGCTGGTTCTGTCCAAACCCCACGCGCTGAAAGTGACTTTTACAAGCAAATCTGCGCTTGATTGGGTCGTGGCAGCGATGTTAGCATCTGCTTTACTGTTTGTTGTAGCGTTGCCCTGGCAGGCAGTTGCTTGAAAAAGCAGGAGAAAGCCCAGCGTATAGGCTCCGGAAATAATACATTTCATTGTTTTTGATTTTGTAGGTGTATAAAAGGTATTAATAGCAAAAATATAAAAAAACTTCAATTGCGCTCGGTATCAGCCTTAAAATTGTTCAAAATGAATACTAACCATCCAAACGAACAACCATTCATTCACAAGCCATTTCTTGGACAAGGAATGTATTTGCACCACCACAAGGCAAGTAGGTATGAAAACGCAACAAGTCTATTTTTTGATCTAAGTCAAATTTTTTGTGTTTTTATATTCCGAATTTTGCGGAGTCATTTAACGTCCACACACAAAATACGTTCTTTATGAAATCAATAATTTATGGTGTACTTGCTTTTTGTATCGCAAGCCAACCTATAAAAGCTCAAAGAGTTCCTGCTGAATGGGAACCCCAAAATGCTATTATTTTTACTTGGTTTGCGAAAGACCTGGTAAAGGGTCTTTCGGTAGATAGTGTTCATTTTAAAATGGTAAAAAGTTTGTTAAAGGAAAACAAATTAATTATCAATGTAAAGAACAATAAACATAAAGAACGAATTATTTCAATGCTTTCAAACAATAAAATTGCGGTTGATAACATCATTTTTAGAAATGCCACCTTCAATTTCCCACTCGGGAATTATCCTCGAGATTTTGGCCCGGAATGGATCTATGATTCTTTGCAAAACTTATCCGTAGTGGATATGAATTGGTCTTTTTATGGCTATTTATCTAAAAAAAGCTGGTTGAATAATTATCTCAATAAACCAATTAAACGATATGATAAGCAAATCGCTAAAGAATTAGGTATAAATGTGGCTATAAGTTCAAACATTGTAAGCGAAGGAGGAGCGAAGGAATTTAATGGAGCAGGTGTGTTAATGTTGGTTGAACAAACTGAATTAAAAAGAAATCAGGGCTTTAGCAAGGATGACTTAGATAAAGTCTATAAACAACTCTTTAATTTAAAGAAAATCATTTGGCTTCCTTATCCAACTTATGATGATGAACACATGTTTAGTAATTTAATAGCAGACGAAAAGGGAAATAAAAATGTTTTGAGAAGCGCTTCTGCCAATGGTCATATTGATGAATTTTGTCGCTTTATAGGAACTAATACCATTATATTAGCGGAGATAACAGAGGAAGAAGCCCTGAAAAGTGAACTACACCGAATAAACAAAGACAGATTAGATGCTTGTTATAATATTTTAAAAAAAGAAACAGACGCCAATGGAAAAACCTATACAATAATCAGAATTCCTACTCCTGAACCTCAGTTTTTTCAACTAGATGAAAAGGAAGAAATAATCAAACAAATCAATTCACTCAAGAAACTATTTAATACAAATAAATTGATAAATGGTACAGATTTTCCAAATGCTGCTGATTTAAAACTTTTACCTGCATTGAGTTATTGCAATTTTACCATTGCTAATGGTGTTGTATTAATGGCTGCTTATTGGAAAGAAGGTTTGCCTGAAGTAATAAAGGAAAAGGACAGACTTGCATTTGAAATAATAAAAAGAGCATTTCCTAACAGAGAAGTTGTTCAAATAAATCCACTTGCTATTAATTTTAGTGGTGGTGGTTTACATTGTAATACAAAGCATATTCCCGTTTTAAGAAAATAAGGTTTAGGATGGAAGTATTGGTATTTGGACAAGACGTTGTGCTTGGCTATTGTACATCTGACGAACTTGAAAATATTAGAAAGGCAACAGGACTTGAAATTGTTTGGTTAAAGGCGAAAGGATAAATTTATTAGCGAGACATCGATGTGCGCATGATCTTCACTTTCATAACGCTTAATCGCTCAAAGTGCTCATGATTTATCTTTGTCACCGGTAACAATGCAGAGACCACAACCTATGCGTATGTACAAAACTAGCAATAACCGCACATTTTCAAACCGTTAGGTGTCATTATAGAAACAAAGCGCAACCCACCATTGTTTGAAAATAACTTTCAAACAGTGAATGGAAATTGGCACTAAAATAAAGGATGAAAATGAAAATCGTTAAGCACCTGTTGTTATTTACCATCATGGTAATGTGCCAACACGCTTTTGCCCAAAAGCAAAACAACCAATGGCGTTTTGGCAATGGTGGAGGAATTGACTTTAATACCATTCCTCCCAGCAATGTTTCGGGTGCTGCAATAACTACGTTCGAAGGCAGTGCTTCTGTTGCCGATAGAACCACCGGTTCATTATTATTTTATACCAATGGCATAACTGTTTGGAATACAAATAACCAAGTTATGCCGAATGGCAACGGGTTGTTAGGCGGAACTCCAACATTATTATCTTCTACAACTGCTGCTGTTATCATTCCAAAACCTGGAAGCAACAACTTATACTACATCGTAACGATTGATGAACAATCTTCGAACAATGGTGTGCGGTATAGTGTGGTTGATATGACCTTAAATAGTGGATTAGGCGATATCGTAGCTGGACAAAAAAATATTTTCCTGTTTCAAACTACTTCAGAAAAACTGGAAGTTGTTCCTGCATCAGATGGTGTTAGTTATTGGCTGCTCACCCATGACGAACCCGGCGAAAGCTTTTTTTCATTTAAAGTAACCAGTGCCGGCATTCAAAGCACGCCGGTTGTTTCAACAGTAGGTGCCACACAAGGAAATGGAGCGGGGCATATGAAAATTAACCGTCAATTCAATAAATTGGCGATCGGGGTTACTTTCGGCACAATGTTGGAGTTGTATGATTTTGATAACACTACAGGAGTGGTTTCAAACCCAATTTCTTGGAATTATAATTTATCAAGCCCTTTGATTTATGGCATTGAGTTTTCTCCGGATGGGAAGGTATTATACATCAGCAATTTGGATAAATTACTTCAGTTTGACATCACGCAACCAACTGCTTCCGCCATACAAAATTCTATTTACCAACTACCCACTGGATTTTCTCAACCCGCTTCCTTGCAATTAGCGAGCGATGATAAGATTTATATTAATTCAGGCACCGTTGATGTAATAAACTGCCCTAATAAACCAGGCGCAGCTTGCGGGTTTCAACAAAACGCTATTGCCAACCAAAGCGGTGGTGGGGGTTATGGTTTGCCCAAATGGGTTTACTATGCCGATGAACTACCTACCATCACTTCAAATGCAATCATTTATACGGATTCTTGTTTTGGAAATGCAACTCAATTTTCCATTCAAAATACTGCTGGCATTTCAAGCATTACCTGGAACTTTGGCGACCCAACTTCAGGAGCAAACAATACTGCGGTGGGCTTTACTGCCAGCCATACTTTTTCACAAGTTGGCAATTTTAATGTTCAGGCAATCCTCACCAATACCTGTGGTACGGATACCTTGTTTTTAGTTGGTTTGCCAATTATCAATTGTAATAGTTTAAACCCCACCATAACCGGAATAAAATTGGTGGGTGACACCTGTGTCATACCAGCAAGTCTTGCACTTCAAGCAGAGGGGCAAAGCAGTTCGCCTTACTTCTTTTGGAATTTTGGTGATCCGGCAAGTGGAATGAATGATACCATAACAATTACAGGACAGAGTCCTTCGCCTTTCCCGACGCATTTGTTTTCATCTGCCGGAGCCTATAATGTTTGTTTAAGCTTTCAAGAACCGGGTTTTCCTGTTTCAACAGTTTGTAGAACCATCACAATAACAAACTGCGACAGTATTAATGAAAATTGTCAATTATTCCTTCCAAACGTATTTACTCCAAACGGCGATGGGACAAATGACCAATTTTATCCGCTAACGATTTGCACGTTTGAGCGTTATGAATTTTTAATTTTTAATAGATGGGGCGATCTTGTTTTCAAAACATCAAACCAAACTGACAAATGGGATGGAACCCATAATGGGGAGGACTGCTCTAGCGATGTTTATGTTTATTTGATAACATATAAATTCCCAACCCAGCAGGCTAAAAATGCGTATGGCTCAATCGCGCTTTTACGATGACAATTGAAAGAGAACCGACACATAACAGGCGTTTGGAAAAACGTTATTCGGCATCCTAAAACAGACAGACATGAAATTAACAATTAAAACAATCTCCCTTTTTCTTTTGGTCATCGTGACATCGTGTATGGCTCCCAAAGCCATTTCAACAATTGAATCAAGTAACTATGATGACAAAACAAACCTGACAACCTTTAGCAAGTTACCATTCGGTAGTATTGGCATTCCTGGCAAATGGACAAAGGTTTCGTATAATCAAGTAAGCGGACAACATAATTATATGAACGCAGACTCGGTATTTACAGCGGTTGCAATTAACCGTGCATCCTCCTACGCATTCTATAAGTCCAATATGACACCCAATCAGACGGTAAAGGAGTTTTACGAATGGGACTCAAAATACTTAGCAGACAATATGAACGGTACAAGAACAATCATTAAACAAGACACCGTTAATCATTTCATTGTATGGCAAATTAAAGCAGACAACGAAAAATACAAGGTCGACAATCATTATTTATTTGGTAGTGAAAATGGAATTATTTTTTCAGTATTCATCTCGACAAAAAAGTGGACAAACGAACAAAAAACTGAGCATTTGCAGACCGTCTATAAAAATAAGACGGTTGGAAACTGTTGTAAATAAGGCCCGAAATCGTTGTGTGGTTATTTCCGGGCAGACAGTTGGTTAATTCCCCACCATCACAAAGCTTCGCTGGTTATGCGGCATGCATGGGAACAATACTCCCTTTGAACGACTGCAAGAAATAAACAGGCAAAAAATAAATTTGTAATATATTTAGATTTAAATTTCAACAGATTTAAAAAATGAAGAAAGCGTATTCACTTTTTCTGTTTTCCTTTTTTATCCTTTCCTGCAAAGGGCAGGACACCACAAAAACAGTTGAAATTTCTATTCCCACTGACCCAGCAACCGATATCGTTTCTGCTGCATTGAAAGATAAAAATGGAAATATTTGGTTTGCTCGTTCGGGCAGAGGCGTGTATCGTTACGATGGAAAATCCTTTGCTCATTTCACAGAGAAAGACGGTTTAAGCAGCAATGATGTTTCTTGCATTTATGAAGATAACCTAGGTAAACTTTGGTTTGGGACTAGTTTCGGGGTCTGTTATTACGATGGAAAAACTTTTATTCATTTTCCAATTGCTGCAACGGATAGCAGCAATGCTTATTCCTCTAAAGATAATTATTCCCAAATCCCAACCCAAGTGGGTAGTATTTTGCAGGATAAAGCAGGAAACTATTGGTTCGTCACCTTAAATAACGGTGTTTTTCGGTACGACGGAAAATCCTTTACTAATTTTTTATCCTATGAAGTCCTTGTTTGCATTTTAGAAGACAAGGCTGGAAACATTTGGGTCGGCTCATGGGCGCATGGAGGCGTGTATCGTTATGATGGAGCATCATTTACACATTTCAATGGACTTAGCGATGATATGATAAAGTGCATGTTAGCAGATAAAAATGGGGACATTTGGTTTGGCACCAGGGACCGTGGTGTTGACTGTTATGATGGGAAAGTCATCACCCATTTTTCAAAAAAAGATGGCCTGGGGAATGATAATGTCTCCTGTATTTTTGAAGATAAAAATGAGCATATTTGGTTCGGCAGCGATTTTACGGGGGTGGGCATTTGTTTTTACGATGGAACGTCCTTTACGAACGTTGTTGTAAAAGAAATTGTAACAGATAAAGAATCTTGGCTATATGCTGTTATGACGATTGCACAAGATAATGATGGACACCTTTGGTTCGGTTCGAGGGGTGGGTATATATTCCGTTACGATGGAAAGACCTTTACCGATTTTTCAGAAAAAGTGTTTAAGCAACATTAGACTTATTGCGTACTTTGCACTTCAACAACAAGCATAACCGATTGACACCCATCCAAGCACACTACGAACCAATAATAGGAGAAAATTATGGCTTTAGCAAACAAAACAGCAGCGGCACCGAGCACCAATTGGAAAGAAACGCTGCTTCCAGATGAGGCAAGTTTGCACGCCGAGCACCAGTTGGCTTTTGAAGAAATTAGCAAAATAAAGGATGCTAAATACGGAAAGGGCCGACAACTCCATCGGAAGGGTCTACTTGGTTTGCACGGGCGTTTTGAAGTGCTGTCTGGCCTGCCGGACTATGCAAGGTTTGGCCTTTTCGCTGCTCCTGCCACCTACGATGCCTGGATTCGATTGTCCAATGGAGGCATGGACCGCGCTGCAGATCGCAAACCAGATATTCGCGGGTTTTCCATGAAAATACTTGGACTGAAGGGGCCTGGCGCCTTAGGATCGGGCGATACGAATTGCCAGGATTTTTTGATGATCCAGCGCGCTGCTTTTGGTTTCGCCACAAGCAAGGATTTTGTTGACTTTGTACACAGTGCCGCGCTTGGCCCTCTCTCCTTGTTTAAGTACCTGTTTTCCAAATTTGGATTCCTGGGCGGCTTCCGAAAACTAGGCCAAATCGCCAAAGCACTTAAAATTCCATTTACGGGTTTTGCTACTGAAAAGTTCTACACCGCCACCCCATTCGCTTGTGGCCCTTACGCAGCGCGCATGCGCATGTTGCCCGCTACAAGTACCGATGTGAACGCAAACGCCCAAGAAAACTGGTCGAGCGACTTTTTGGCACATTTATCGAAAGGAGATTTGCAATTTGAAGTTCAGTTGCAGTTTTATGTAGATGAAGCCAGCACGCCCATTGAAGACGCGACGAATGAATGGCCAGAAGCGGTGGCTCCTTTCATCACGGTAGCCGTATTGACCGTACCTACACAGAACCCGGATAGTACGGAAGGCTCACAACTTGCTGCCGATATTGAGGCCGCAGCATTTGATCCCTGGAATGCCTTCATGGAGCATCGTCCCTTGGGTGAGGTGATGCGCGCGCGCAAGGTGGTTTATTATCAGAGTCAGCTTGGGCGGAAAGGGTAAGCGATTACGAATGACCAAAATCTGAAAGAGCTTTAAAATCGAAATGGTACACTTTTGGAGATGATTTCTTGTACACTTTTCGGGACTGCTGAATTGCAGGAACGAAAACAAATATTTAAAAAAGATGAAAATTTGTGTTTATTGTGCTTCAAGTGCCAAGGTTGACAAGTCCTATTTTGAAGCGACCGGTAAATTAGCCAAGGAGTTTGTGAAGGCAAATATTGATGTTGTTTATGGTGGTGGTGGTATTGGACTTATGGGGCATCTTGCGGACACCATTATTGACGCCGGTGGGCAGATAAAAGGTATAATGCCCAAATTTATGAACGAAGTTGAGTGGGCGCACAAAAGGGTGGCAGACTTTGAGTTCACAGACACAATGCACGAAAGAAAAGCAAAATTTTTAGACGATATTGACGGATTGGTAACATTGGCAGGTGGTAGTGGGACACTTGAAGAATTATTGGAAGCAATTACTTTGAAAAGACTTGGACAGTTTACAAAACCAATTATAATTTTAAACACAAATGGATTTTACGACCCTTTGAAGCAAATGCTTGAGAAATGCGTAACTGAAAATTTTATGGATGAAAGGCATTTGCAAATGTGGACTTTTGTTGACGAACCTGAGCAAGTAATTGACAGCATAAAGAATGCAACAAGCTGGGACAAAGACTCCATTAAATTTGCGACTCAAAAGTAAAATGCCACGCGTAATACTAACATATTGTATCCTGACGATCTTGGCTTCGTGCAGTCGAACAAACTTGCTGACCTATAAACACAGAAAATTCTTTAAGGAGGATAGCTTAATTAAAAGCGATACCACTTTTACACTTTATCAAACAGTTTGTTATAATAGACCAGGCGTAATAGACGAAGAATTTTGTTACGAACTTACTTTGACTTTTCTTGACACGGCAGCAGCTAAGGCAAAGAAAATTCTAAATTTGGCGACAGACACTTTAATCGTAAAAAGTCGTTACGGAGCATTTTCGGTTTGGAATTGGGGAGACGAGCACAATAAAGTAACAGGACAAATAGAAATTGTTGCGTGGGACAAAAACACTGTAACGCTAAAAGAAAATATCCACGTTTCAGACTTTAGACGCAAGGAGACAAAGAATTACAAAGGGACGAGAACTTATAAAAGAAAAGAAGTACATAACCCAACAAAAAACTCATGCATAGAATAATTTATATCTTAGCCTGCGGACTTCTGACAAGTTGCTCAACATTCAATAAATCTGTTGACAAAAAACCCGTATTCGCTGTAAGTTTGGACACTTTGAAATTGTATGACCAAAGCAGACAACGCGTAATTCCTGTTGCTATTTATAAACCCGAAATGGACAAAAAAGTAAAAAATCAGAAAGTGGTCATTTTCAGCCACGGTTATGGACAAAATAAAGGCGGCGACTATTTAGCATACACTTATTTGACAGCGTTTTTGGCCTCAAAAGGTTTTTTTGTTGCAAGCATCCAACATGAACTGCCCTCTGATGATTTACTGCCCTTGACAGGAATCCCACAAATCGTCAGACGACCATTTTGGGAACGCGGTGCCGACAATATTTTGTTCGTAATAAACGAACTAAAAAAGACAAATCCAGAACTGGATTTCAAACACCTAACAATCATAGGACATTCCAACGGTGCTGATATGACCGCTTTATTTCCGCAAAAGTATCCAAACATCGCCTACAAGATCATTACCTTTGACAATAGAAGAATGGCTTTACCCAAAACGAAAGCCGTAAAAGTGTATTCCTTACGTTCAAGTGACCAGCCCGCAGACGAAGGGGTTTTGCCGACATCAGAAGAACAAAAACAGTTTGGAATTAAAATTATAAAACTCCCAACTACCACCCATAACGAGATGGACGACCATGCAAATGACGAACAACGGCAAGAAATTAGAAACTACCTATTGACATTTTTGAACGAATGACAAATAAGCAGAAAAACAACAAACCGCTAATAGGGTTAAATTAAAACAACATACACATGAAAAGACTACCTTTCTTCTTAATCGCAATCTTTATGACAAATTTATTATTGGCTCAACCCGAAAATTATAAAATTGCCATTGGCAATTTTCACGCGAATTATAACGCTGACAAATATGATGAAATCTTCAACTGTTTTTCACCAGAAATGAAAAAAGCATTACCTCTTGAAAAAACAAAGCAGTTTCTAACTGGCTTGAAAAGTCAAAGCGGTAGTATAGAAAGTTTGGAATTTATCAATTATCAGCAGGAAACTTATGCAATGTATAAAGCGACATTTGAAAAAGATGTTTTGGCGGTAAACATTTCACTGGATAACAAAAGTCAAATTGACGGACTTTACCTAAAACCTTTTGAAATACAAAAAGAAAGTGAAAATAAAACGGTAAACGCATTGAGTAAATATCCGAAAGAAATTGCTGAAATTATCTTTTCAAATTCCAAAGATTTTCCGAACAACACACAACTTTCCATCGCCATAATTCAAAATGGGAACACGAATTACTACGGAATTATAAAAGTAAATGACACGATAAAACCAGATGAAAACCAAAAGAGGGTTTTTGAAATAGGCTCAATAACAAAAGTATTCACATCGACCGTTTTGGCTTCACTCGTTGTGCATAAAAAAATAAAATTGACAGACGAAATCAATTCATATTACCCATTTGCATTCAAAGACAACATCAAAATAAATCTTGAGCAGTTGGCCAATCATACTTCGGGTTTGCCGCGCTTGCCCGAAAATTTGGATTTATCCAATGAAATCAATCCATATAAAAGTTATGGCAAAACCGAACTTGAAGCGTATCTTAAAGATTTGTTGAAACTTGAAAATGAACCTTCCGAAACGTATTCATATTCCAACTTGGGGACAGGACTTTTAGGTTACACACTCGGTTTGTCCCAAAAAACAAGTTTTCAAAACCTATTACAAAAGATAGTTTTTGATAAGTACAAAATGACAAATTCATGCACAAGTTCCCAAAACTTGGGGAATCGTCTTGTAAAAGGATTAGACAAAAAGGGAGAAATCGTATCTAATTGGGATTTTGATGTGCTATTTGGAGCAGGAGGAATCTTATCTACCACTGAAGATTTGGCAAAGTTCGCAAAGGCACAATTCAATCCTAAAAACAAAGAACTTGAGTTGACAAGAAAAACAACTTTTGAAATTAAAGGAAATACGAAAATTGGTTTAGGATGGCACAAATTAGAATCTGAAAACGCAAAAGATTTACTTTGGCACAATGGAGGAACAGGCGGATATTCATCTTCAATCGTAATGAAAGTTGAAGAAAAAACGGCAGTAATTATTTTGTCCAATGTATCTGACATTAATGACGAAATTGATGCTTTATCCTATGAATTGATCAATAAAACGAATAAAAAATAACAACGATTAACACGGGTTATGCGTCAAGCGCTTCCAAGACACCTTGCCATTTGGATCGTGTTTGTGACGTTTCCATTTATTATGGCATTTTATGAAGCTGCGACCTATAGAAGGAACTACCGGTAACAAAGGCATCAAAAGCCACAAATTTCCCCTGACACAACACAAAACACTCATATAAACTAAGCGTTCTGTATGAATACTTGGAGATTAAATACGCCTGCTTTATCTTTAGCCAACGCAACAAGGAGCATATTTCCCTTTTACCCGTTGTATTTACAACCCAAACCTGCTAAAATTTAAAAAACATACCATGCGCACCATTATTTCACTTGTATTTTTGTTTTTCAGCGTCACGTTGTTTTCGCAAGCCCAGATTTCACAGGACAACTTTGAAGGAAACAGCAGTATTACTTCCTGGTTTGGTGATAATTGCTTGATAGATACCCAGTTCAACAACCCTTATCCGACAGGAATTAACACCTCAGCAACTGTTTTAAAATATTCAGATATTGGTGGACAATACGCAAACGCTGGATTTAATGCTGGTTTTAGTTTTAATTTAAAAACCAGCAGTACGTTTTCTCTGAAAGTTTACGTGCCCTCAAGTGGAATTACCGGAAACCAAAACAATCAAATTTCATTGAAACTTCAAAACGGTTCTATCAATGAACCATGGACGACACAATGTGAAATTATTAAGCCCATCCTACTGAACCAATGGCAAGTAATAACCTTCAATTTTGCGACCGATCCCTTTATAAATTTCGATCCAAACACATTAAATCCATTAAACAGGTGGGATTTTAACCGGGTCTTAATTCAAATAAATGGAGAGAACAATACCTCAAATGTACTAGCCTATATAGATGATTTTTACTATGCCGGCGCGGCTTCTACCTTTAACAATTTGGTTTGGAGTGACGAATTTGACGGAGATGGTGTTGTAAATAGTTTTAATTGGTTTCATCAAACCCAATTACCCAATGGTTGGAGCTGGTACAACAATGAATTACAACACTATACAAACAGTGCAGCCAACGCATATCGGTCCAATGGGGTTCTTAATATTGTGGCAAAAAAAGAAGTATTCACCAATCAGGGACAAACAAAGCAATTTACCTCAGCCAGGTTAAATTCGAAATTTGCTTTTAAATATGGACGCGTTGAAGCGCGGGCTAAATTGCCAACGGGCGCTGGAACATGGCCTGCAATCTGGATGCTTGGAAAAAACATTATTGAACCAGGCGGTTTTTGGACAGCAACGCATGGAACCATCAATTGGCCTGCATGCGGCGAAATAGATATTATGGAACATTGGGGAACCAATCAAAATGTAATCTCTAGTGCGGTCCACCACCCCATCAATGGCAATTTATCTATTGGAGAATACACTTCCAATGCACAATATAAAGCGGGCGTATCCAATGAATTTCATATTTATGCTGTTGAATGGAATGAACAAAGCTTAACATTTAGTGTCGACGGCGTCAACCATTTATCCTATAGTCCAACGGTAAAAAACCAATACACCTGGCCGTTTGATGCAGAACAATATATCCTGTTAAATGTCGCCATTGAACCAAGTGTTACACCAAACTTTGTGCAATCAGCCATGGAAGTTGATTACGTGCGGGTATATCAAGAAAACGCGCTGAACACCGCGAACACCACCAATTTTCCTAAAATTAAATTATTTCCAAATCCCGTTGCGGACAACCTGACCATCACCTGCACGGAAAACACAAACGCTACGGTTGAAATATATTCAATGTTAGGACAAAAACTACATTCGGGCATCTTAAAAGGAGTAGAAACCACCATGGACGTTTCGAATTTTCAAGATGGAGTATATGTAGTCGTGCTAATTTCTAAAGCAGGTACGGATACTTACAAGTTTATAAAAAAATAAATTTGTACAGGCTCTAATTATGAATTTCTCAAAGTTAGTACCCAGTGTGTTCTATATCGACATTTCAGACGCATTAACATTATTTGTTGACTGTCTGCAGTTCTCCATTGAACACGAAGATTTCAAGGCTTTACAACCTTATTGTGTATTAGCAAAAGACGGAGTAAGGATTATGGTTTTTCAAGACGAGCAATTAGCCAAGGAACATTATCCGGAGCTCAGGCTTGAAACGGATGATATTGAAGCCGTGTTTGCAAAGATATCGGCTACGCATCCTCATCTACTGCACCCAAACCTCAATAAAGTTACGCTCCGGCCTTGGGGCGCCAAAGAATTTGCGATTGCAGACAAGCAGATTGGTATGAGGTTCCAACAATGGTAACCACATATGACCACCTGCCGCGGAGAACTATTCATTATCAGACTGGTAAAATTTAAAATTGCAGCAATTGGGAGTTTGGATGCTCCTAAACTATCTTTACCATCCGGACGCGACAAGTGCATATGTTTCCTTATTATATGCCATTTTAGGACGATACACAAACTTGAAAGAAAACGCAATAAAATATTTCTCTATTGACTACAAAGCAGATAACAATGGCTTTGTAAGCAATCCTCATTCACATAGACATTACGAAATATTTTATTTTGAGAAAGGAAACGCAAGCCATTTCATTGACTTTGATGAATTCGAAATCAAAGACAATTCTTTCTTTTTGGTTTCCTATAACCAAGTTCACTACATAACCGCAAAGCCTAATACCCACAACTTTGGATATGCAATTTCAATAGAACAGGAAATCATGCATCTTTTAGGTAATGATCTGATTGGTCTCTTTGGAAAGTTTTCGCCATCACCCGTATTTTATCTTGAGAAGGACGATTTTTTCACAATTCTATTTAACCAAATTCAAAGCGAATTGCTATTTAACAAACCTAAATCAACGGAGCTTGCTTTTAGCTTTATAAAAATCTTGTTGACTTATGTTTGGAGAAAACAGCAGGATATGCCAACCGATAAAGTGGATAAGAATAGTCTATATTTGGAATACATCAAGTTATTAGAAAACAACTTTACACATATCAAATCAGTTCAAGCGTATGCTAAACTACTTTCTATTACAACAAAACAATTAAACAAAGTTTGTAAAGAAGCATCAAGCCAAACAGCTTTAACGATCATTCACGAGAGGATAAATTTAGAAGCAAAACGTAAATTATTTTACAGCGAAAATCAGGTAAAAGACATTTGTTACGATTTAGGCTTTGAAGACACTGGACACTTCAATAATTTCTTTAAAAAAATGAATAACAAAACGCCCATGGAGTTCAGGACTGAAATGTCCCAAATCTTCAATTGAAAGGACTTTTTCCACAATTAGAGAACATTGCTTGCTTACTACTTTTGCAGTACAATTTCACTTAAAACATCAAAAAGAAGTACGCAAAATTAATTCTAATGGTATACGGTTTATTTATGACAGCCGCAACCTTTGGTCAAACAAAAAAAGCAAGCAAAATGACAACAGAACAAAAAAAACAATTGGTATCACGGTTTACAGAGCTGATGACAACCAAGCAATCTGACAAATTTGGAGAAGTTATTTCCCAAGACTACAAACAACATAATCCGATGGTAAAACCGGGATTAGTGGGTATTCAGGAAGGCTCAAGATGGTTTGAAAGTATTTTTCCTGATATTTCAGCCAACATTGACGCTATGGTTGTTGAAGGCGACATCATAGTTGCCAGAATCACGTGGACAGGCACGCACAAGGGAGAACTATTTGGAGTTCCCGCATCAAATGTAAAGGCAACCTGGACTGGCACAGACTGGTGGCGTATTGAAAATGGTAAACTTGCCGAACATTGGGACGTAGTAGATTGGTCAAGCCTAATGCAACAAATTCAAACCCAAAAAACTAATGCCTGAAATTGATTTAGTGAAAAAATTCTATGAGCTCCTTGCAACTGGCGACAGACAAGGTGCTTACAGTCTTTTATCAGAAGACTTTATTTTAATACAAGCTGCTTCGCTTCCATATGGTGGCGAATATGTTGGTGTAAGTGGGTTAAATGATTTCTTTGAAAAGTTTTCAGAATTTTGGAAGGAATTTAAAACCCTGAATACAGATTATTATTTTTCAGGCAATAAAATTTTTGCAATTTCAAAAATTCGTGGAGTAATCCTTAAAACAGAGAAGATTATTGAGACTGAAATGATACAAGTTTATGCTGTTCACAATCAGAAATTGACTTCTGCGCAACCGTTCTATTTTGACACAAAACTGTTGACAGGAGGATAAAAACGGCATCTAACATCGGTTTGGCATAATGGCGGGGAATTTATGGCATAAGCCAAGTTGGAAAATATGCCCGAACAACTGAATGAAGGCTACAAAAAAGTTGCATCAGATCCGAATGCTTTAAAAGTAATGCATGACCGAGATGCAAAGAGAATAGTAAATTTCACAGATACTCCTGGGCAAGTTACAACAATAACTCCCGACGATAAAGACAAACATGGTGTTTTATGCTGGAAGTACATTGAAATCATTGACCAGTTTCATTTCTTAACCTGGGTTAATGTCCTGCGGAAATAGACAACGCACCTTTGTAGCGTTAAATTAACTACAATTTAAAACCTTACAAAGATGAAAAAGTCAATCGTAATGCTTGCTGTGGGTATAACCTGCCTTGTATCGCAATTTGCAAACGCACAAAACCCCTTATCACTGAAAGTCCAAACAGAATTCGGGTTAGGTTTCGCTACCTCCATTTTACACAAAGGTGTTGCGTTAAAAAGTGCTCAAGCACTTAGAGATCAAGGGTTAAGTTACTTTCAAAACACCCAGGGAGAAAGGAAAAATGTGGGTTCGTATGGGACACCATTTGGCTGGGTTTTAACTACGGCCTATTATCATCCAATAAAAAAAGTGAAGGGATTAATGCTTGGCACCGCATTAAGGGCCTCCTTAACTGGTACCCAGCCAAGTTCAGGAGGATACGAAGAAGGCTATTTTTTCAATTTTATTACTACTACTGCTGGTGTGAAGTATTATCCTTTTGACAAAAATAACTTATTCCTATTAGGTGAATTTGGGATGGCTTCTGTGCTTACCAAAAATAGGTTTATAAACGGTGAAGGCAAACAAAACTATTTTCATCAATTTGGCATAGGCACAAATTTTTCCGCTGCCATTGGGTACACATTAAAGCCATTTAAAAACAGCGAAAAAACATTTGACATTAAGGCCGTTTACCAACTCAATAATACCAGGGTAGAAGTAGATAATGTGGGTAATGATCTATGGCGGTTTTCTGGTTTAAACCTACTAGCGTCTATGAACTTTTAATTTCAAAGATTAGAGCAATGACGGCGGCGATTCGCATTCGAAATCCGCATCTTCTCAAAGCCCCAACCGTACTATGTCAATACTAGGGTGACCATCCCAAAAACTCAAAATCAACCACCATATCCCCATGCGGCAAAAAAACAGGTTATTCGCCGCAAAAATGCGGCGAATAACCTCTATATTTACCGCAAATTATACCAGCCAATGGCAAATTACATCTACGAATATGAAAACTGGACCGATTTTACGTGGCAGGATCAAGATATCAACCTTGTATTTGGGGAAGTGCGGCATATTCAAGGTAAAATAATCGGGCAAATGAGTGCTTTGGGCTTTTCAGAAAAGGAGGAAGCCACCCTGCGCACTTTAACCTTAGACGTAGTAAAATCATCAGAAATAGAAGGCGAATTGCTCAATTATGACCAGGTGCGTTCCTCCATTGCCAGGCGTTTGGGCATCAACACGGCAGGATTAGTGCCAAGCAGCCGCCACATTGAAGGCGTGGTAGAAATGATGCTCGATGCCACGCAACACCATACCTTGCCCTTAACCGAAAACCGTTTGTTTGGTTGGCATGCCGCGCTTTTCCCTACCGGCTATAGTGGCCCTTACAAAATAGAAGTGGGACAATACCGTACCAGCGAGATCCAGGTAGTTTCGGGCGCAATGGGCAAAGAAAAAGTGCATTATGAAGCGGTAAAGCCAGAAATGGTCAAGGTGGAAATGGATCGTTTTCTGGATTGGGTCAACAACGAAAACCGTGTTGATCCAGTTTTAAAAGCTGCTATTGCACACTTTTGGTTTATCATCATGCACCCGTTTGATGACGGAAATGGCCGAATTGGAAGGGCAATTACCGATATGTTGCTTGCCCGCTCTGAAGGCAGTGGAGAACGTTTTTACAGCATGTCGAGCCAAATATTAGCCGAATACAAACGTTATTATGCCATATTGCAAAATGTGCAGCACAGTACCGGCGATATCACGGAATGGCTCGACTGGTTTTTGAATTGCCTGAAAAACACGATGCTTGCCACAGAAGGCACGACCCAAAAAATATTGCGTAAAGCAGCATTTTGGATACTCCATGAACATACCGCCATCAATGAACGCCAAAGGTTGATGCTCAACAAACTTTTTGACGGTTTTGAAGGGAAATTACAAACCTCTAAATGGGCTAAAATGACCAAAACCTCCTCCGATACGGCCTTGCGTGATATCAAGGACTTGGTAGAAAAAGGTATTTTACAACCAACATCGGAAGGGGGGCGCAATGTGAACTACGAATTGGTGGAGTTTAATATGCAATAAGACAATTTAAATCAGAACAACAACTTAACTTGTATCGCTTTATGGAAATAATATTAATAGGAGGACTAATTTTCGCCTTCATATTTTTCTTTGTAACCATTGCATTATTAAAAGAAGCAAAAAAAGATGCAAATCCAATAGAAATAATCATGGGCACTTTGTATGTGCTTTCCTTGATATTATTTGCCATACAAAAGACATGGCATACCACCCCTTATCAACAGGCGATTGAATTAGGAGAATTTGAGTGTTATAGTCCATTTTCTGGCCAACATATTTTAACCTTGATTTTTTACTTTTTGGCATTCAATATTTCAATCGTATTGGTTTGGAGCAAAAGCAATCAATTACCACCTTTGACATTGACCCTTTCCTTGATTTTTATAGTGATTGGTGTAATCATAAGTTGTGCTATCTTTCATCAAATATCCTTTCACAATACTACTATGTTAAACACATATAGTGTTGAAAATGAACGAGGTTCAGTTTACAACGAGGACGATGGGACGTCATTTTTTGCTTTTGCCCCCATATTTAGTATAATAATCGGGATTTCGCTTGTTATTCAAGTTATGACAAGCGAAATAAACGAAACAGTTGAAAGAACTTATTCAAATAAATTTCTCAATGCCTTAAACTCTTTTTTGGCAAATAAAAGCAGAAACCCTCTTTGGGTCCTTGTTCTGATGTTTCCAGTATTTTTTATGGCAACCCTCATTTTAATCCTGTTTGGACAAGACAGCGACTCCATCGTAAAAGTATTTACGGATACCGCAACCTGGAGATTGTCTCAACAAGTACACCCTCCACCGCTTGACCACACAGGCCATTATTTATGTACCGTTGCAGCATTTGGAGATCCCAAAGTTGTGAAACCAATTCGAATTGGACACAGAAACGGCAGGGAAACAATTGTAAACAGGCAATTGTTGATCGCAAATGCCTATGAAGAGATGATCCAGGATATATCCCCTACATTACATCGTGGCATTAGGAACCTCTATGACAAGTATGGATATAACCTTTCAAAAAAAATCAACACCCCATTTCGTTCAAATTTAACCTATGTTTTAATGAAACCCCTAGAATGGGTGTTTCTCCTCTCCTTATACCTGCTTTGCAAGAATCCGGAAAAAAAGATAAACAAACAATATGCTGGATAATAGACTGATTTCCCAACATGGGCCAAATATAGGAGCGCCTAAACAATAGAAAGGCAATGTACCTTTGCGCTGGGCGTATAATTATTACGCTTCACAACAGGCAATGTTTGCCGTAACCTAAGTCAAATAATGACGACAACCTTACCCGCTACCAAACCACATTACCAAATTCTGGACGGCTTACGCGGCGTAGCCTCGATCATGGTCGTTGCCTTCCATATATTCGAAGCCAGCAAAACCAGCAATTTGGACCAGATCATTAACCACGGTTATTTGGGGGTGGATTTCTTTTATTTACTCTCTGGTTTTGTAATCGGTTATGCTTACGATGATCGCTGGAATACAATGGGTGTGGGCGACTTTTTTAAGCGGCGTTTGATTCGGCTTCAACCCTTGGTTATCCTGGGTATGATCTACGGCGCAATTGGTTTTTATTTTCAGGATTCGGTTCTGTGGCCGACGATTCACGAAGTTCCGGTTTGGAAAATGCTGTTGGTGATGCTCCTTGGGTTCACCTTGATTCCGTTGCCACCATCGTTGGATATCCGGGGTTGGGCAGAATTGCATCCATTGAACGGGCCGGGGTGGTCCTTGTTTTATGAATACGTTGCGAATATTTTGTACGCCTTATTTGTGCGAAAATTTTCGAAAACCCTGCTTTCCATCCTCGTTTGCTTATCCGCGATCCTTTTATTTCATTTCGCGCTAACGAATCCAAGTGGAGATATTATCGGTGGCTGGTCGTTGGATGCGGCACAAATTCATGTTGGTTTATCAAGAATGATGTACCCATTCTTTGCAGGATTGCTGCTCTTTCGGATGGGTAAATTAATCCAGGTAAAAAATGCGTTTTTCCTGTGCAGTTTATTGTTAATCAGCTGCTTGGCCATGCCACGAATAGGCGGAAGCGAACACTTATGGATGAACGGACTTTATGACGCCTGCATGGTTATTGTGGTTTTCCCTTTGATTGTATTTTTAGGGGCGAGCGGAAAAACTGAAAGTGCCTTTTATTCGAAAGTTTGCAAATTTTTCGGCGATATTTCCTACCCCATTTACATCACGCACTACCCCATCATTTACATTTACACCGGCTGGGTGGCAAACAACAAACCCACATTAAAAGATGCGCTTCTTCCCACCGGCTTACTTGCCTTTTTCGCTTGTATTGCCCTTGGGTATTTGTCTTTGAAGTTGTATGATGAGCCGGTTAGAAAATGGTTAAAAAAGCAGGTGTCATAGGTTTGGATGTGTTCTTGAGTCTAAGATGTTGACAACCAACGTTAAACATGAAAATCAATGCTGTTTTTCAGGCGCTATATAACATAAATGACCAACAAAATAATTGAATTTATTGATAAGTTCGTAAAACTGACGGACGAAGAAAGTCAACTTTTTAGCGCTTCTTTTAGGGAGGTAAAAGTTAAAAAGCGACAATTCATTGTTCAGCCAAACTTTACTACCAGGCACAGGCATTATGTTTTAAAAGGTGCCTTTAGGTCCTATGTTGTAGGAGACGAAGGACAAGACCACACGATCAATTTTGCGATCGACGACTGGTGGATTACGGATTACAACAGTTACATTTTTCAGCAACCCGCAACGATGTTTGTTGTTGCGTTAGAGGATAGTATCGTATTACAAATTGACTATGAGCAGGAGCAAGAACTGAAACTATCTAACCATAAGTTTGAAACAATTTTTAGAATAATGGCAGAGCGTGGACTTGCTTTCCAACAAAGAAGAATGATATCTAATTTAACACAAACGGCCGAGGAGCGCTACGAAAACTTTGTAAATAAATACCCTCAAATCGTGGAAAGAGTGCCTCAATATGCATTGGCATCTTATTTAGGAATGACCAGTGAATTTTTATCCAGGATAAGAAACAAAAGGAGTTCAAAAAAAAGTTGAACTAGATCAACCAAATTTCCTAAACTACATCATTTTTAAGCTTTGTAAGTCGCCGCACCTTTGCATTGTCAATAACGACAAACAACATTGAAATGCAAAGCAACATGAAAAATTTGATTTTTACCATTGGTTTATTGTTATCCTTATTGACTGTAAATGGCGTTTACGGTCAATCAAACAATGCAAGCAAAACTGAAACCATCGCTTTACAGGGTGATCAGTTATTTCCTGAAGGCATTATTAAATTGCCCAACAATGATTTATTGATCGGTGGATTTGGTGATGGTTCTATCCAAAAGATTGACAGCAAAAACAATGTTTCGTATTTCAGCAAACCCGGTGAAAACGGAATGGTAATCGCCGTTGGGTTTGCATTGGATACAAAAAACAACAGACTTTGGGTCGCAAATTTCAATTTTAAAACGGAAAGCGGCAAACCAGGAAGTCAGTTTAAGGTATTTAATTATGCAACTGGTAAATTGCTTAAAACCATTCCTGAAAAATTTATTGAAGGTGCATTTTTCAATGAAGTTATTTTGGATGAAAAAGGCAATGCGTATGTTTCCAACACATTTGGACCAAATCTTTATACTGCTTCCTTTAAATCGACGGATGCCACTGTATTTGCAACAAATGATTTGTTGAAAAACCCGTCTCCCGACCAGCCATTTGGCTTGAATGGTTTAACCATTACACCCGATAAAAAATATTTGATTGCGTCTGTAATGAACAGAACGATTAAAGGTGGTGGCACGTTGGTGCGGGTTAATTTAGCAACTAAAGCAGTAACACCCATAAAATTGAAGGATGATGAAGCCACTAAATCCTTCTCAGGTTCTGATGGTATGTTCTTTTACAACGGACAATTGATGATGGTAAATGTCTTTTCCAGTGCAGGTGCGATATTTTCTGCAAAATTCAATAAAAACTATTCGGAAGCGACTTTAACGATCAGAAATAAATTCCAGTCTGTATATGACCGTCCTACCGCTTCGGCAATACGTGATGGAAAATTATACACTGTAAACAGCCAGTTGAACCATATCATTGATGATAAAGATGGTAAGATAAATACACCTCCTGTGCTTCCTTTCAAAGTGGTAAGTGTTCCATTAGCAGAATTGTTGAAATAAATAACTATACAGCAGGGCAGAAATAGCAAATCTGCTCTGCTGCTAATTTAAACTGAAAAGGTAAAAGCCTGGGTTTTATCAGTTTTCCCATTGCAAATACAATCTGGATTTTTCTTGGATTCTTTTCCTGGAGCAAAAGAATGAATCAACATAAAAAAAATGAAAAATTATCTTTTAATAATATTCATGCTGTTAATCATCCAAAATGGATACGCACAGCAGTTTAAAGCAAAGACTGAAGTACAAAGCAAATTTATAGATATAACAGGACTTTTTGGAGCAGATGAGCCAGCCAGCGTTACTCAATTTACGTATTTAAAAAAAGGGTTTGGCTTAGACTTATATCACGGTTTTTCATTGAAGGGTTTTGGTAAAACCATACAAAGCATCGTAACGCCGTCTTATACCTTCAAATTGGATAGCTTGGGTAAGTTCTCAATTAAGCCAAAGGTTGAAGTGGCTAATTTAGAAACTGCTGGAGGAGGTTTTGTGCGGCCTGGTATTCATTTTATTTACAAACCTAATGCACAAAATGTATTCAACCTGGGAACATGGAGTTTTATAGATTTAAGAAATAAGACTGCCTATCCCAAAAGATTAAATGGCTATACTTTTCTTTTTTCTTATACCCATATCAATGACTTTAAAAAATGGAGGTTAACTGAAGAAGGCCGCATTTTATTTGTTGATATAGTTGATAACTTAAAAGTGTCAGGCATTTTCACCAATCTTCAGTTAAACTATCAACCACTAAACCTGTTTGTTGGCGCTAATGCTGTTTATACATTTTATCGTTCCGATAATAAAAACGAATTAATATGGAATGTTACTATTGGGAAACAGTTTTGACATGAAAATAACATCGACAACACACTAAAAAATCAAAACATGACAGATTTGTTGAAATATTATGGCTTAGACTGGATAGCCATGTTGCTAAGCGTAGTAGCGATGATATTATTAGGCAACAAAGTTAAATGGGGTTTCACGCTGTTTATGCTTGCCAATATTACTTGGATACTGCTTGGCTTTCTACTACTACATAGCTATGCTATCGTATTAGGAAACATCATTTTTCTTATAACGAACACAAGGGGATTTCTAAAATGGAATGCCGAAAAAGCAACTGAACAAAATGGAAAATAAAAATTTATTTACCCCTCTAAAAATAAGAGGAATAGAACTCAAGAATAGAATTGTAATGTCGCCAATGCAACAATACAGTTCGGAGGATGGCTTTGCAACCGATTGGCATTTGGTTCATTTAGGTAGCAGAGCCGTTGGCGGAGCAGGTTTAATTATTACCGAAAGTGCTTCCATTAACCCGATGGCAAGAAGCACCAACAATGACATTGGAATGTGGAAAGATGAACACATTGAAAAGTGGCAACAAATCAATGCATTTATTCATCAGCAAGGTGCAAAAACCGCCATGCAATTGGGCCATTTTGGAAGCAAAGCAAGTCGTTCGCATCCCAATGAAGGATTTAACTATTTGGAAAAAGAAAATGGAGGTTGGGAGACCGTTAGTTCAAGTTCAGTAGCACCTTTTGCTGGTATGAGTGTTCCAAAAGAATTATCAATGGAAGAAATTATCGTGATAAAGAATGATTTTAAAGATGCCGCTTTAAGAACTATTAAGGCGGGTTTTGACATCCTTGAATTACATTTTGCACACGGATATTTAGTGCATCAATTCCTTTCAAAACTTATAAATCATCGCACCGACAAGTATGGCGGTAGTTTTGAAAACCGCACTCGTTTAGGAATTGAAATCGTAGAAGCCATTCGCCAAGTTATTCCTAACGATATGCCTTTATTTGTAAGAATTTCAGCTGTTGACTATGTTGAAAATGAAAATGCTTGGACAATTCAGGATAGTATTGAGTTTTCTAAACTACTACAAGCGGCAGGGGTAGATTTAATTACTGCATCTGCTGGTGGTTTTTCGTGGGTGGACAAAAGTAAACTATCAGAAGGCTATCAAGTTCCTTTTGCAAAAACAATAAAAGAAAATGCCGGTATCTTAACAGGTTCCGTAGGACTCATCACGAAACCTACTACCGCAAATGAAATCGTAGAAAATAGTGGTGCAGATTTAGTAATAATAGCAAGAGAACATTTAAGAAACCCTTATTTTGCAACGAATGCAAGTATAGAATTGGGATTGCACACTGAATTGCCTTGGCAGTATAAAAGAGCTTACGCATAGCAAAACCATTTTGAATTTCTTTGAGCACATCGAACAATATTAATATGAACTCAAAACCAGGTCATTTAAAATATTCCCACACGACAACAAGCTCCTCCCCTGCTGCCGTGTGGGATTTCCTTCATCCGGCTATTGAGCCACCACTAATTTCCGTACTCCAGTTTCTTCCTGCGTACTAAAACGCAACCAATACACACCCGGCGAAAAGCTGGTGCAATCCAATAAAACCGTGCTTTCCTGCGCACTGATTTGACGTTTTATCAACCTACCCGTTTGGTCTGTCACCAATATCGTCAGAAGCGCATCTGGAAGTGTTTCAAAAACGATTTGTGTAAATCCATTGGTTGGATTGGGTTGTATTTGGACTTTATGCAACCAGGTAGGCTCTTTGATGGCGGTTGTATTGGAAACCGTAATATCTTGCAGGGTGTAAGCACATCCTAAAGCATCCAAAATGGCTACTGTATATAAGCCTTGGTAGATATTATTCAGGTTTTGGGTGGTACCCACCAATTGGCCGTCTAATGTCCAGGCATAAGTAAAAGGTGCTGTCCCACCCGAAAAGTTGAGGACGATACTTCCTTGGCCCTGATTACCTAAATCGTTGTTAACCAAGGGGGATTCAAATTGGACAGGCGGATAAACCTGAATTTCAAAAGAACAAGTACTGCGATTGCCAGCCTCGTCAGATACTGAAAACACCTGTACAGAAGTACCTGTCGGGAAGGCGGCACCCGGCATCAAACCAGATTCCAGTTGCAGGGAGTTGATCAAAATTGCACAATTATCGGTAGCGGTTGGAAGTTCATAATCTACCATGTTATCATTTGCACATCGATACATATTATTGGGGCAAGAAAGCACCGGGGCCAAAAGGTCATTTGTGCCTAAAATAAGGGTGTCGCTGACCACACAATTATGGTTATCTATTACGGAAACGGTGTAATTGCCTGGTAACAAGTTTACGGCCTGATTGCCCGTATCGCCATTGCTCCACAAAAAGGTATAAGGCGGGGTGCCGTTATTTAGCACAAGGGTAAGCGCTCCATCGGAAATTCCTGGACAAGACACATTCGACACAATCGTTTGTGCGGTCAACAAGCAAATATAAGGCGCTACTTGTACCGATTGCTGCGCGATACAAGAGTTGGCATCCGTAACCACAATAACATAGTTTCCTGGCGCTAATCCGGTAATTGTTTGGGTGTTTGTCCCATTGCTCCAGGCAAAAGTATATGGGGCCAGACCGCCGATTGGATTCAATGTAGCAGTACCATTATTTCCGCTAAAGGAAGTTTCTGCACTTGCTACCGCATTGGCGGTCAGCGTGGCAGGTTCGGTGATGCTTGTTTGAACCGTAGCCGGACAGTTATTGGCATCTACAATATTTACGGTGTATGTACCGGGGTTTAAATTTGCAATGGTAGCGGTGGTTGCTCCATTGTTCCAAGAATAGGTTACCGGAGCGCCTGCACCCGTCAAGGTTACACTGGCCATTCCATTCACTGCTCCAAAACAGCTGACATTTACGGTGGAGATCTGTGCAGCAATTGTACAATTAAAGGCATTTACCGCAACACTTTGGGCTTTTGTACAGCCATTTTGATCAGTTATCGTGACGGTATAGGTGCCAGGTGCCAGATTTGCAATAGAATCTGTGCTTGCACCCGTGTTCCATAGATAAGAAAAGCCAGGCGTGCCGCCCAAAGGCAATGCCGTAGCCGAACCATCATTGATCCCGTTGGCAGACTGCGCTGTAGCATGCACGGTAACCGTTAATAATTCGGGTTGGGCGATAACAATGCTGGCCGCGGCCGAACAGTTTTCGCCGTCGGTTACGATGATTTGGTAGGTCCCCGCAGCAAGATCGGTAATCGTTGCAGTCGTGCTGCCGTTGCTCCAAAGATAATTATAGGTATTGTTACCACCCGTGCCGGCTACGGTAACACCTCCATTGGTTGCTCCAAAGCAACTTGCATTGTTGAGCGCACTGATGTTGTATCCAACGATTGGGCTTTGGTTAACCGTCGCATTTGCAGTACTGGTGCAACCGTTTTGGTTATTGTTGACCTGCAATGCATAATTACCTGCCAGGTCTACAATCGGAAATAAAGTTGATGCGCCCGAGACAATATTGCCATTGGTGCTCGTCCAGGTGTAACTAAAATTATTGCCCTGTGAAGACGCACCTGCATTCATTTGCACTTGGCTGTTTGTACAATTCAAGTTGGCTGGGGAGACAATGGCACTGATGGGTGGTACATTGTCTAATACGACCATTGTGGTAGCGGTGGAGATACAACCATTATTGGCGTTTGAAATTTTAATCTGGTAAGTTCCGGATGAATCGACCATAGGTGTTAAAGTGGTCGTTCCAGCCACAATATGGCCCCCGTTTGATGCCGTCCATAAATAGGAAAAATTATTTCCAGTAGAACCGCTTCCCTGCAGCGAAACCGTATCTTGTAGGCAATTGAGGATTTGATTAGGACCAGCATTCGCAACTGGAGGAATAATATCGGCTACAACGGTAGCAACTGCATTGGTGACGCAATTGGTGGTTGTATTGGTAACTTTGAGGTTATAGGTTCCTGCAGCGTTAACAATGGGGGTCAGGGTACTTGCACCGCTCACGATATTACCACCGTTGGAGGCTGTCCACAAGTAGGTATAATTGGATCCAGTGCTGGAGCCGCTGCCATTGAGTTGTATAGAGGGTAAATTACACTTAATGGAAGGAGGAGCGGCCACGGAAGCAACTGGATAAACAGCCGGAGCCACACTAAAGACGGCTGTTTTAGCGCAGTTATTATAATCTGTTACCGTTACCGTGTAATTACCCGCGCCCAAGCCGGTAATGGTTTCCTGGGTCCCCCCATTGCTCCATCCGTAATTATATTGACTCCATCCACCATTTCCTTGTACCGTAAGCGAGGCAGTATTGCCATTGCAACCAAGCGGGGTCGATTCTACCAAAGATACACTTAAAGCCGAAGCGGGGGCTGATACAAACAAAGGACCAACCACAATGCTCGAACCGTTCGAGCCGGTAACGGTGCATTTATAATTATTGGCAGCCAAATTCGAAATATCCTGTGTGGTCGCATTATTTGACCAAACGTAGGAATAGGGAGGAGCGCCGCCGGTAACCGCAATATCAATAGCGCCGGTTGGGGTACCGAAACAGGTAACATTGGTTACATTATTCACGTTGTAAGTCAATGGAGAAGCCGAACAGTACTGGGCGCGTTTGTTCCATAAGCCCGTTGCGCTCAATTGGCCCGTTTCCCACACCGTTTTTGAAGATGGACAAATCATGAAAATCGTAGGGTAATAACTGATGTCGTACAGACCAGCGATCGTCGCATCATTCACGATAGGATGGCTTGTACCGGTTACCCAATTCCCTTGCGTACTGCCGTTACAACCGTTCGGGCCGAATAAGCAGGCCAAATTTGTATTTGCATCTCCCTCAATAGAGATCACATACGCTTCATTGGTGCCAGAAGGCCCATAGGTTTCCCAAATGGTCTCTAAGGCACCCGTATTTTTATAGTCCCAACAAATGTGGCACCAGGCAGCAAAAATATCGATGTACACCGTTTTACCTGCATTTAACAGGCTGTACAGATTGATTTGGTTGCCGTTCAGATCGGTCACCGTGAAATCAGGTGCGATAGAACCATTGGGCAATTGCCCATAACTGGAAATCAATCCGGTTAAAGAAAAAAGTAGCGAAAAGAAGATCTTTTTCATGTATGCAAAATGCTTGGTTAAGTAATTACAATAAATGTATAGGTCTAAATTTTCAAATAAGGATTCCATGACAAATACCAATATATAGTGTCCACACGCCGACAATTCAGCAGCAAATCAGCGTTTTGGAAACGACACGAACTACGAATTAATGGACTTTAACGTAGCATAACTGCGATGCGCAAGATTTTAAACAAGGCTACGTCAAATTCTAAGCAAAGAAGGAAGCAACATGTGCCAAAAGTGTGTATATTTACGCATTACCTGCAAGCGTAGGGCGACATAACGTAAACAAAGAACAGATATCTATGAATAGACTTTTTTTACTAATTCTGACTTTTTCACTTTTTGCTATTAATTGTAATGGACAGAAAATATCTAACCCAAAAATCGAGAAAGTCTTTCTTGACGAAACGGACTCAACAAAAAACTGTTACACAATAATATATCCACCAAAACTTCTTTGGACAGGATATTTGTTTCTTATTCCAGGTTTTGGAGAAACAGCAGAAAATGTTTTACGGCAGACTGACTTACCAAAAAAGTTAGCTCAATATGGAATATTGACAATTATCCCAACTTTTCAAGATGGTGTATTATCGTTCGGCGTGGATAGTTTAAGCCAACAAACTTTTGACAGAATTTTAAAAGATGTAACTTCTAAACACAAACTGATTGACCAAAAATTTTACGTTGGTGGATTTTCAATTGGGGGTAGTTGTGCAATAAAATATGCTGAAAATTCGACTATAAAACCAACCGCAATTTTTGCAATTGACCCACCACTTGACTTTGAAAGATTTTATAATTCGGCCAAAAGAGACATTAGACTTTCAAAAGACAGCGAAGCCAATCAAGAGAATATTTATATGATTGACCGACTTGAAAAGGAAACGGGTGGAAATCCATTTACGCATTTATCTCAATATTATAAAATCTCACCTTATTCATTTACTGACACGACACAAACCGAAATTAAAAAACTATCAAATATACCTTTAAGAATTTATACTGAACCTGACATAAATTGGTGGTTAAAAGAACGCAGAGCTGACTTTATGAGTATAAATGCCACCGAATGTTCTGCAATGATTAATGAACTAAATAGGCTTGGAAATCAAAATTCAGAATTAATAACGACACAAAATAAAGGTTATAGAAAACCTGATAATAGAAGACATCCGCACTCGTGGAGTATTGTGGATAATGACGAATTAATAAAATGGTTGTTAAAAAAACAAAAATAACACCAGCGGGTATAGCCAACGCAAAGTGGTTATGAAAACATCTGGCTTCTAATCCATTGAAAATCAATTTTTTATCCATCCATCCTTCAAATCCATTTAAATCCGGGTATAACATCGGTTTGGCACTATAAAAATATGAAACTCAAAATCTTACTTGGACTACTACTTGCTTACAACTTGACATTTGGGCAAATTCACCAAATTACAAGACTTGACGGAAGCAAAATTTCTGCTGTTGAAATTGACAAAACGGTACAACTTTTAATGGATAAAGCAAATGTTCAAGGGTTGAGTCTGTCCATACTTAATAAAAACCAACAGGCATATATAAAAACTTATGGGTTTAAAAACCTATATAAAAACGAGTATTTGGACACATCAACAGTTTTGTATGCAGCATCATTTAGCAAGGCCGTTTTTGGTTACTTAACGATGAAATTGGCACAAGAAAAAATAATTGATTTAGACAAGCCTCTTTACAAATATCTGAGTAAACCAATTCCAGAATATGAATACTTCTCAGACCTAAAATCTGACGACAGATGGAAATTAATGACGGCCAGAATGTGTTTAAGCCATACAACAGGACTTCCAAATGTTAGGTGGTTTCATCCAACAACGGGCGTTCAAGACACACTTGGCGTAATGAAAATATATTTTACACCAGGAAAAAAATACGCTTATTCGGGAGAAGGTATCAAACTTTTGCAATTAGTTGTAGAAGAAATAACAAAGAAAAATGTTGAAGCATTAGCCATTGAAAAAGTGTTTAAACCAATTGGAATGACAAGAACAGGTTATATATGGTATGAAAAATTTGATGATAATTATGCGATAGGACACTTAGCAGACAATACACTCAACCCAAAGAAAAAGCGAACAACTCCTGTTGCAGGTGGTTCCTTGGTTACTACGATCTCAGACTATACAAGGTTTATTGAATATGTAATGCAACAAAAAGGGCTGGATAAAAAAGTGTTCAAAGAAATGATTACACCTCAAATTGAAATCCATTCAAAAACACAATTCCCGGTAATTACAGATGAAACGACAACTGAAAATAAAGCAATAAATCTATCTTATGGACTTGGTTGGGGGCTTTTGAGATGCAAATATGGTAGAGCTTTTTTTAAAGAAGGACACGATGACGCCTGGAGAAATTATAATATAAATTTTATAGATAAAGGAATTTCAATAATCATTATAACAAACAGTGCTAATGGAGAATTTATTTTTAAAGAACTATTAGAAACATTAATTGGAGATACCTGTACACCTTGGAAGTGGGAAGAATATTTTCCGATTGACTACAAGAAATAACGGGCACAAATGCCAAACACGTGTTTGTCAAATGGCCTCAACCATAAATTTGTCTGGTAGAACAAGGTAGAATTCCCTACGCCTACAAAAACTTCCCTTTTTCGTAAATTTTCGCCCCATCGGCCCATATTTCGCCCGATTGCGTCATGTCCGTAATCATGTCCCAGTGCACGCCCGATTCATTTTTACCGCCCGTTTGCGGATAACTTTGGCCAATTGCCATGTGAATCGTACCGCCAATTTTTTCATCAAACAGGATATTTTTTGTCATCCGATTGATATCATAATTGGTACCGATGGCGGCTTCTCCAAAGCGGCGGGTGCCAGGGAGGGAAAAAATATAGTCCAAAAATTCTTTGCCACGCTGGGCATCCCAACGTTCAATCAACCCATCTTTTACCCATAAAGTAACCCCTTCTACCTCCGCGCCCTGATAAATACATGGCAGGGAAAAGAATACCACCCCATTTACACTGTCTTCCACAGGACTGGTGTACACTTCCCCGGATGGCATGTTGGTTTGTCCATCGGAGTTCATCCAAATACGGCCTTCGGTAGAAAAACTAATATCGGTACCAGCGCTTATGTAACGTACGTGTTTGCAAGCATTGAGGTGATCTACAATATGTTGCTGCCTGGCGCGTACTTCCAACCAACTGGCAATGGGGTCGGCATCATACAACTTGCAAGCATTGTACACAAAATGCTCATAATCACTGAGCGACATCCCTGCTTCTTGTGCGGCAGCATCGGTTGGGTACTGGCATAGGTTGCGGCGCAAGGCACGGGTGGCTGTGCGTTCGAAGTACATTTTATTGACCGGAGCCAGGGCTTCACTGCGTATTTTGGATTGTTCCATGTTTGCACCACTGCCTTCCCGCAAATTATAGGGTGCCCGAATGGCCAAATAACAATCAAACGACTCCATCCCAACCTGCATGAGGGTTGGCAAGGTTCTCAAAGCGTCATCGCTGGCGTTTTCAAAAAACAAACGATCGCGCTCGCGAAAAGCCAAATCACATTCCACCAGCGCGGCACCGGCTGCATAAGCCTCGCGGTACACTTCGCGCACGAGCGGTTCGGCCAGCATGGTGCTGCTGATGTACACTTTGTCGCCCGGTTTTACTTCCATGCAATATTGGGTGAGCAAACGGGCGTATTTATTTAGTATTTTTTGCATATTTCGATAAAGTCTTCGATATCCTGAACGTTGTTGTAATAATGCGGGCTGATGCGCAGCGCCCAAGGTACATTTTTGCGCGCAAAGTCAATTTGTCCTGCTTGTAAGTTCGAAATACGGCAATTCACCTTATTTTCTTGCAAATAAGCCATAATGTTTGCCGGATCCCATTTTTTATGATAAACCGTAACAATGCCACACAGGTGGTCGCCTTGATCCAGCACTTGTACGCCATCCAATTCGGCAATCAGGTGTCGGGTATAACCGGCCAAATCCCCTACGCGTTGTTCAATCAAGGCCATATTCATTCGAACGGCATATTCAATGGCCACTTTGCTACCCAACAAGAGGGCAGGTGATATTTCAAAATATTCAAACCGGCGGGCATCGGGCACGGGTTCATACTGGTCGGGTGCCGTCCAGGTCGCGCCATGCATATCGGGCAACATTAATTCCAAACCAGCCTGCAATACCCTGTCGGATACATACAAAAAGCCAACGCCCCGCGGCCCACGCATATATTTTCGCATGGTTGCCGACAAAAAGTCGCAGCCAATCGCTTCTACATCGAGGGCGATTTGTCCGAACGACTGGCAGGCATCGACCAGGTACCAAACGTTTTCTTCGCGGCAAACTTTCCCGATTGCGGCGATATTTTGCACCAAGCCGCTGTTGGTAGGCACATGTGTTACGGCTACCAGGGCCGGGTGGTGTGCCCGAATCAGGGTTTCCATATCGGATGGATCGACACCGCCTTCTGGCAAATCGCGTGCGCGCATCACCCGAACGCCAAACCGTTTTTCGAGCGCCATAAACGCAATCTGGTTGGAACAGTAATCGTTGTCGGTGGTCAAAATCAAATCGCCTGCACGGAAAGGAATGGCGCTCAATGCTTTATTATAAGCGTCGGTAGCGCTGTTGGCATAGGCAATATTGCGGGGTTGGGCGTTGATAAACTTTGCCAGGACGGTATAAAATGCGGCAATAGCCTCTGCATTTTGATCGGCGGCTTCATAGCCCCCCACCTGCGCTTCCAGGCTCAAATAATCCTGGATGGTCTGGAGTACAATGGTAGGCGGGATGCTGGCGCCCGCGTTGTTTAAATGGATCAGCTCCGTACAAGACGGCGTGTCAGCGCGTACAGTTCCGAGGTGCATACGTGATTCCTTATTTTATGATTAAGATTGGTTTATGTTAAACTTATGAAGCAAAACCCGCAGGTTTTTTTGACAAATTTTGAAGTATTTCGGCGCGTTGATGAACCAATTCGGCAAAAATGGCCGGTGCCCGAACGGCAAGTTTCCCGGCGGCCTGTCGTGCGCGAAAACGTTGCAGTACATCCCAAAAACGCGTACAAAACAAGCCTAAACCCACAAAAAAACCCACCGCCAACAAACCCGTTACCCAATCCCCTGTTTGGGATGTGGTAATTCGGAACAACAGCCAGAATGCCAAGGGAAAGGTAAATAAACCTGCCAATATTTTTACATTGGAATCATAGCCAATGTATAAGCGCAGCCTTTTTGCCAGCAACCAAGGCAAAAAACAGGGCAAAAACCAGAATAAAATACCCAGGATAAAAAATGGAAATCCCAGCGCAAGCCGCAAACCATCGGTGGCTAGTTGCATCCCTGCCTGGGGGGCAATAAATGCCGATACGCCTTCGTCCGATACCGCATGTTCCTGAAGGCCATCGAAATAACGGTGCACGGCAATTGCCAGTTCCGGATCCTCCAGACAATGTTGTGCAAGCGCCTGACTGCGTTCAAATTGCGCTTGTTGGGGCAATGCATGGGTGTTTTGCAACAGGGTTTCCAGTCGCCCCAACAACTGTTCACCGGCCTCATCGCGGCTGTGAATACTGAGGGTTTTGAGGCATTGTTCTAGGTGCAGGGTTAGGTCGGCAATGGCTTTTTCCGAATCCTGTTCCCAGGCAGCACGCCAATCGCGCAAGTATACGGAGGCGCCCGCCTGTACCACGAGTGCACTCCTAAAATGGTTGGGCTGACTATAAGAAAGGCCAACTGGGATAATTTTCAGGTCTTTTTGCCAGTTATTGCGGGCTTCGGTGCCAAATGCAATGCGGGCAGTGCCGGTTTTTAGCGGACGGACAAAGCGATTCATCCAGCTATAGCCTTCCGGCGCGATGAATAACACCCCATTTTGCTCGAGATGCCGGTAGGATTGTTCAAAATAAACATCATTGTTGCGCTGCGCGCCTTCCGGCACATCCTCTTTCCGTTTGATCGGGATGCAAAATAGACGGGTCAAGATCCAATTGCTTACAGGGTTTTTAAACAGCCCGTAATTGGCGAGAAAAAACATTTCCTGCCGAATTTCAATACCCACATTCAGCACATCTGTAAGTGTACTTGGGTGATTACTAACGACAATTGCGGGGCCATCGAAACGAAAATGCGCGCGCCCGAGTACCAGGCGCGCCCGGTAATACACCCGAATACCTGCCCAGGCGATGCCCCTAAGACACAAATAGATCAAGCGCAAAAAAGGATGCAGGCGGATGTTTCTATACGTCACGGATAGATCAATTGGATACTTTAGGAAGAAATCGACTTGTTTGAACGTTCGCGATCGGCCGCGAGCCAGGGCGAAGGTAATTGTTTATTTTGCTCCTATAAAAGCCCCCGTTTTGCGGCGGCAAATAATCGCCCATTTTTTTGCTTGCTTTCAGTACATTTGTGAAATTTTAAAACTCTAAGCGTTAACTTGACGTCCTATGACCCTGCGTGAATTTTTTGATTATCTGGGAGCCCATCCTTTTATTGTGCTTGCGTATTTTCTGGGAATTCCCTTTACAGCCCTGCTTGCGGGTTTTATGGGAAAAGGCGAAGGCCATTTATCGCCCTGGAAATACTTGTATTCGGTGCTGATCTATTTAGTTTGTGTACCAGGCATCTTTGCTACAGCCTTCAGCGTTTATCTATTTATATTTGAAAGAGGCAGCATCATGAATGCCAATATCCTGGTGCAAATTGTGCCGGTTTTGTCGATGATCCTGACGCTTTCCATTATTCAACGCAGTGTTCCATTTGATTACATACCCGGTTTTGATAAAATTTCGACGTTAATCACCATGATTTGTGCGGTTTTGGCCCTGATGTATTTGCTGGATCGCACACGTTTGGTTGTTTGGGTCAACTTACCGGTCGGCTATTTTGTTTTGATCTTGGCTGCATTGCTTTTTATTGTTCGCTGGGGCACCAAACGCATCATCCGTTAGCATTTGAAACGGTTTTTTATCCAAAAAATGACTCGAATAAAATTCGTCCTGTTATTGACCTGCTTGTCGGGATGGCTCTTGATCATGGGGGCTTGTGAATCTTTAAAAAAAGAAACACGGCAGGTTTTTACGGAAGATAACGTCGCCGTAGAAGAGGCACGAGAGGTAGAAATCATTTATTCGGACAGTGCGATGGTGCGGGTGCGGGTTACCGGCCCCGTTTTATACAACCACGTGGACCGTGAAAACCCGCGGCAAGAATTCCCGTTGGGCGTACAAATTCAGTTTATGGCACCCGATCTTTCGGTGCGCAGTACCCTGACCGCCAAAACCGCCGTGCGCCGACAGGAGAAAGGCGAAATCATCGCCCGGGATAGCGTGGTGATGCTGACCGCCAAGGGAGAAAGACTGGAAACCGAGGAATTGATCTGGGATGAAAAAACGGCAAAGGTATACACCGAAAAATTTGTGAAAGTGACCAAACCCGGTGAAATTATATACGGCTATGGCCTGGAAGCCGACCAGGATTTTACCTACTGGAAAATTTTGGTGCCCAAAGGGCGCATTAAGGTAGACCAACTCAATAATGTGATCCAATAACGCAACTTATGGACGACCCATCCAAACGAACATCGGGCTGGAAAGCAGCCCTTCGAATAGGAAGCCACCACTTCCAGGCGACCTATCTTTTGGTGTTGGCGGTGACACTTATTGCTATTTTTGCACTACCTGTCCTGCATTTCACCTTGGGTACCAGCTGGACAGGTCCGCTTGTCCTCAGTTTAGTCCTGTTTTTTTCCCTGCTGTTGTTTCGAAACTGGATTGTTGGCCACTTTTATAGTAGCCCGATTACCGATGGGGATGCAGCGTTGCTGGAATACCTCGTACAACAAAATAATTCGGGCAATGCCGCAGAAGAAGAAATGGAAATGGAACTGCTCGAAAACGCCTTGCACCTCAAACAAGTGCGTGCCCAGGATTGCATGGCCCCCCGTCCTGAAATAGTGTATCATGATGCATCCGAATCCGTAGCAACGTTACAACAACGTTTTATAGAAAGTAGCCTTTCCCGTATATTAATTACCGATGGGGAACTGGATAAAGTGCTGGGCTATGTGCATGTGCAGCAGCTATTTGCACGCCCTGAAAACATCCAAAGCATTGTTATGCCCATCACTTTTGTTCCCGAAAGTATTCCGGTGAATGACTTGCTCCATAAATTTATAAAAAACCGCACCAATATAGCTTGTGTTGTGGATGAATACGGTAGTCTGGCTGGTTTGGTTACCCTGGAGGATGCGTTGGAACAACTTTTTGGAAAAATAGACGACGAACACGACCAGGAAGAATTTATAGAAGTTCAAGTAAACGAAAACGAGTTTTTATTTTCTGGCAGACTAGATATTACCTATTTAAACGAACAATATCCTGTGCTCAAACTGCCGGAAGGTGAATATAACACCCTTTCCGGCTACCTCGTAACGGCCACCCAAACCATACCCGAGCAAGGTGCCCGCATTGAATTGGATGGCAAAATATTTGTCCTCGAATTGGTAAGCGACCGCAAAATTGAAACGATCCGGGTGTTGTTGCACTAAAATCGGTCTAAAAAGCGGCATTAACAAGAAATCCCAAGGTTGTTTCGACATAATTTATGGGTTTGCACGTTACAACTTCAGACATTTAATGGCGGTATGCATGGTGCATATTGCTGGCTCCAATCCTTTTCCCATGTTTTTTCGCCGGCTTTATTATTCCTTTCCGGTGCGCCTGCTCATCCTGCATTTGCGCAACCACTTGGTCATGATTGGGATCTGGGTAATACTTGGATTGTTTTCGACCGGTATTTTGGGGCGTTTTTTTGGCATTCATTACCTGATGCTTACGCCTGAATACCTGGGCGCGGTTAACTTCTGGAGTTTTTTCATTTCCGGCGCAGCCTTTGGCGCATTTGTGATGATTTGGAACCTGACCAGTTACCTGCTTTGTGCAAGCCGTTTTCCCTTTTTAGCCACCTTGGATACCCCTTTTACCAAATTTAGCATCAACAACAGCCTGGTTCCGCTGGGGTTTCTGAGTGCCTGGGTTTCGGCCTCCACCTGGTTTCAGTGGCACGACGAATTTACCGAATCGGGGGCTATTTTTTGGAACCTGGCAGGTTTCATGCTGGGCGCCACAACCCTTATTTTGCTGATCGTTGTATATTTATATTTTACCAATAAAGACATTGGCGCGATTTTACGTCCGCTCAAGTTTATCCCCCAGCCTGGTGGTCGTCTGTTGATTCCCGGGCAACGTATTCCGACGGTTTGGGAAATTCGGGCCGGATTTACACGCTGGCGGGTGGATACCTACCTCAATGAGCGCTGCCGGGTTCGACTGGTACGCAGTGTTTCGCATTACAACCAGCAAATATTAGAGGCCGTATTCCGCCAAAATCACTGGAATGCGGTGGTTGTACAACTCATGGCGTTGGTGCTCCTCATGTCGATGGGCTTCTTTATGGAAAGTCCGTGGGTGCGTATCCCGACAGCGGCCACCCTGTTTTTGCTGGCGAGTATGGCCCTGGCCATGTTTGGCGCGATCTCCTTTTGGTTTCGGCAATGGGGCACTTCGGTGTTTATTGCACTGATGCTGGCAGTCAACTTTTTAACGGGTTTGGGCTTTTTAAACTACCGAAACAAGGCCTATGGACTGAACTACAACCATGAAAACCGGAGCGTCTATAATTACAGCGCCCTCGAAAACTTGTGTCGGCGCAACCAAGTAGAGCAAGATAAAACCGCAACGGAAGCCATTTTGGAGCATTGGCTCGCTAAAAACCGCACCCCCGAAAAACCAAAACCCAAAATGGTGTTTATTTGTGTGAGCGGCGGCGGTTTGCGCTCTGCTTTATGGACCATGCAAACGCTCCAGCAAGTCGATAAAGCATTGGACGGCCAATTGTTCAAACACACGGCTTTGATTACTGGCGCTTCGGGTGGCATGCTCGCAGCGGCCTATTTTCGAGAATTGGCGCTGCGTCAACAATTAGGTGAAAATGTTGACCTCTATGATACAAGCGCTATTGAAGACATTGGGAAAGACCTCCTGAACCCGGTCACGTTTGCCATTGTGGCCAATGATATTTTTTTCCCACTCAGCAGTTTTGAATCGGGCGATTATACGTACCGCAAAGACCGTGGCTATTTGTTTGAGCGTCAACTGAATGAAAATTACCACGGACGCCTCAACCACCGCCTGAGTTATTATCGCCAGCCCGAAGCCAAGGCCCAGATCCCGATGATGGTGCTATCGCCTTTTATCCTCAACGATTCCCGGCGCTTGCTGATCAGTTCCCAAGGCGTTTCATACCTCATGAAACCACCCGGCCCGCGCCAGGTGGTACACCAAACTGAAGTAGACGGGGTCGATTTTGGTGCATTTTTCAGGGCACAAGGGGCTGATAGCCTGGCCTTTACGAATGCTTTGCGCATGAATTGCACGTTTCCGCTCATTTTGCCCAATGTGTGGTTACCCACCGTTCCCTCCCTGGAAATCATGGATGCGGGGGTACGCGATAATTATGGCCTTGGCTTGGCCACCCGGTTTGTACACAGTTTTCGCGACTGGATTACGGAAAATACCAGCGGGGTTGTGTTTGTACAAATTCGATGCTGGGACAAAGTGGACGCTATAACGGTAAGCGATACAAAAGGCATCCTTGAAAGTTTGCTCACGCCAGCCACGGCAGCGGGGAACATTACCGCCATACAAGATTTTGAACAAGATAATATGCTGGCACTGCTCAGCGATCTGATGGGCAAACAACGGGTAGATATCATTCGATTCATATACCATCCGGTACGCAAAAACCGCGCAGCCTCCCTCAGTTTGCACCTTAGTAAACGCGAAAAAATAGATATTCTGGAGGCGTATCGGTCGGCCGAAACCCAGGCAAGTGTGCAGGCACTAAAACAGATTTTGGGAAAAAAATAACGCCGGACACGACTTTCCGCGCCCGGCGCTAAACCAAACCCTTACTGTTGGTATAAACCGGCTGATTTATACGAACAGGGCAAAAAATCTCCTCGGTCTGGCTCGGGCGAGCCAATGCCCGCCCGATCAATTATTTTTTGGGGAATGGTACAGGGTTATCCGAAATAATATTTCAAAGCCTCGATAAAGGCATCTTTTTGGCCAGCTGAGACCGTAAGGGTCACGCCATTTTGCAGGATGACATAGCCACCTTTGCCACGTACATACTTTTTAATATGCCGTAGATGGATGGTATGGGAACGGTGTATCCGGGTAAAAGCAGATTCGGGCAGGAGTTGCTCTACTTCCCGCAAGGTTTTGCATACCAACACCTGACGGGCATCGGTAAAATGCAGCACCGTATAATTGCCACTGGCCTCGAGGTAGGCGATATGTTTTACTTTTTCAAAACACAATCCCTCCATCGTAGGCAACATAATTTTATTACCCTTTACGGCCGGCTGCGGCGCAGGGGTATTTATTTTATCAGGAGCGATGGATACGGCACGGGCACCTTGCACAGGCATTTCAACATCAGCGCGGCGAATTGAGAAAGCATTCATAAGACAACGGATTTTATTTGAACCAGAACTGATACAAAAGTACTGGAGCAGCCCCCCGCCAGCAATCCAACTTTTAGGCATAAGTCAGGTTTCTGAGCCTCATTTTAATTTTGGATTTCTGAAAGATATCCGACAATTTTGACCTTGAATTTGAATCATGGCCAAACCTCCTTCCGACAGACTTTTTCAATTAATTCATGCGCTTAGTCGTCCAGAGAAGCGATACTTCCGCATTTATGTACGGGGAAAAACGGAGCGTGACAGCAAATACCTGCAACTTTTTGAAGCCATGGCAGCGATGGAAGATTTTGATGACCAGGTATTGCAGCAAAAAATTTATCAGGATGCAGCGGTGGAAGGCAAAAAATACTCCGAATTAAAGGCCTATTTGTATGAATTGATCCTAAAATGCCTGCAATCGTTCGATGAATTGCAATCGGTAGATTATCGACTCAACCAAATTTTGCAAAGTATATCGGTGTTGTACAAACGCGGGTTTTATGATGATTGTAAAACCCAATTACAAAAAGCGGCCAAAATTGCACGGCGTTACGAAAGTTTTGCCCACCAAATTGAAATCATCCATTGGCAGAAGCAATTGGCGTATACCCGAATGGACGTCGATTTTTTGCATAAACAATTGGCAAAACTGCATTTTGAAGAGGATCGCGCCCTTCAACAACTGCAAAACACCAATTATTACCGAAAAATATTTTTTCAGGTGTACGCGCTCATTAAGCAGGAGGCGTTGCACCGGGGGGAGGATCGCATGGCACGGATGCGTGATTTGGTGCAACAGGCGCATTTTTCCAGTCCCGATATGGCCCATTCGCACAAGGCCCGGGTTTTGTACTACCGCACCCTCAATTTATACCATTATGCCGCCCTGGAATACGAACAATTTTATGAAACAGGCCGAAAACTCATTGATTTACTCGACTCCCAGCCCCATTTTTTGCATGAAAACCTGTCGGATTACATCGCCGGATTGAGCAATATGATCCTGGCTTGTGGTTTATTGCGCCGATACCAGGAAGTGTTATGGTATTTACAGAAAATGCTGGATGTAACGCCCATCACGGAAGATGACCGGCGCAAAAAACATAGGCAGTACTTTAGTGGTATTTTTGCCTTATATACCTTCCAGGGCGAATTTGAAGCAGCACGCAGGGAAATGCTGCGTTGCCAGGAAGAAGCACAGCAATTTAACCCATTAGACTATGAAACCGCCAGTTTTCTAGGTCAATATTGTTATATTTGTTTTGGATGCGACGATTATGATACGGCACTTGACTATTTAAATGCGTGGTTTGGGCATACGCGCACCGTTGAACGGGAAGACCTCCAAAGCCTTGGGCGCATCCTTTCGCTCATTATTCATTTTGAAATGGGAAATACCGTATTATTGGAATCGTTGCTGCGCGCGACCACCCGTTTTATGCAAAAGAAAAACAGGTTTTATGCCCTGGAACGTCGCTTTATTCAATTCATGGCCGAATTGATCCGCTTGCCGTCGGGAAAACCGCAGCAATCGGCATTTTTAAAAATCAAGGGAGAAATGCAAAATCAGGCGCTTTTGCAAGCAGTACAGGCCGTTTCGCAGGTATTTGACCTCGAATCCTGGTTGACCAGTAAAATTGAAGGTCGGCGCTTTGCGCTGGTTGTAAAAGCAAAATTTGAACAGGAACAACGCGTAAGACTGGATGCCCACTAAACCAACAATCCTGCAGCAAGCATCCAGTCTACCCTAAATTAACCCCCAAAATTGCCACCTGTAACAGGAGGATTACCCATGTCGTTCACATCCGAACGGGTATCAATGAAGGTCCAACGCGAACGATAGGTGTACCGACGACCTTTTACAATCATGTAGCCCCCTTTTACCTGGTTCAATTGTTCGTGTTCCAGGGTGGTCACAAAACTTTGAACTTTAAGGTCACTCAATGTAAGTTTTTCCTTTGCCATACGAGTCCGATTTTAGTAAGTGATTTGGTTAAAAATTATTGTTGGTTAAAGTTAAGGAGGGACCGGTAAGTGCGGTTCACCATTTTTTTTCAAAAGTCAGGTTTCTGAGTGCTTGACTTTGCCGAATAATCGGCCATGTTCATCGATTAATTATTCAAAGATATCGAAAAATAAGGTCAAACTCGAATCCAACCCGCATCAAGGCACCAATAATTTTTTCCCTTATTTGAGGATCGCCTTCATATAGCACTTTCTTTTTATCGATCAATTGCTCCAGTACTTGCAGGTAATCCGCTTCTTCGATGGCATCCAGGGCTGCGTCGATGTGGGCAGGGGCAATATCCCGCATGCGCAGTTCGATGCGAATCCGGTTTTTGCCCCAATGATTGATTCGGAATTTTCCACCTGCGTATGCCTGCGCGAAACGCGCATCATCATAAAAGCCGTCACCCTCCAAAACCTGAAGAATCTGGGCGCCATCCGCTGCGGAGGCGCCCAGTTCTTTCAGCTTTTGCTTTACTTCTTTGGAACATCGATCTCGATAGGCGCAGAAATGCTCCAATTTGGCAAGTATCTCATCGGCAGTAAGCGGCGATTTAGGGTGCAATGATTTTTTAATCACAGCCAATTCCGCCTTTTAGTTAAGTTTAAACTGCACAGTCACGCCCGAACGTATGGTTGTAATCGGGAAAGACTGCGAGGTTTTGGGTACGGTTTTGCGATAATCGGTAAACATACGCAGGGTTAGGCGCTTGCTTATGGCGTATTCCACCGACGGATTGAGCGCAATGGTGCGCGCGCCCCGGGTCGGAATAGCATCGCCCGGAATATCGAGCCGGTGATTGACGGTAACTTCGTCGCGGAAATCAAAATCGCATTTGAAGTTCAAATCATTGCCTTGTGTTGGGCCACCACCCGGTGCACCTGGCGCACCTGGAGCGCCCGGCGGTGTCGGCGCGCCTTTTTTCTTTTTCTTCGATTTCGCCTTTTTCGCCGCCGCCGTTGCTTTTTTACCCGTCAGGAACGGAATATTTACATTTTTCACCCGGTATCCAAATCCAAAGGTATAACCCGTTGAGCGCGACTCGGCCAACTGATAATCAACCAATGACAAGGCCAGGGTGCGGCTTTTCTTCACATCCAATTTGAATGTCATGTCGTTTTTCAACTTCACATCCACCCCTAACAATGGCTGCATTTGCTCATTGATGACCACTTGTGGTACTTCAAATCGAGCGATATAGTCGTAGTTCAGGTTGTCAACTTTTACCGGATTCGACTGTTCATAGAAAATGTCGGTGTTGTAGGTACTCACAGTCAACGTATTCTTATAGCCGTGTGTAATCTGGATGCTGGAGAAAATCTTATCCAATTTACCTAGTTTTGACAAGCCATTGTAGTTCAATTTCCAGTTGAGATCGGGACGGGAATCAAACAGGTTCAACCCCACTTTATTGGGGTCTTTTTCCTTATAAGCCGCTATAAAGGCTGGAATCAACACTTCCTGCTGTGTACCACCATAGCCTTTTTTGTAACCCGGGTAATTCGGGTTATCATGCGGATCATCGTTGCCAAGTACTTCAGCCAAACGGTTTGACACAATCGGCCGATAGTCTTCATAGCGCCGGAAAAGGCCATTAATATCGTTGTTTAACAGCGTTTTCATGCTAAAATACGATACCGAGAAACTACCAAACTCGCGTTGTGCCCGATGCTGAAAATCAGTACTGTCGGGATTGAGTTGGAAATTTTGGTCCTTAAACAGTTCCGTATTATTGCGGGTATATTGTCGGTTGGCGTTTAGTTCGATCCTAAAATCAGGGAAAGGTTCCAAGGTGACACCTCCATCCATATTCTGTGCATAATTGCGCAACACTTGCTGGTTGAGTTCTGGTCGATAGGTCATCCAGCCATTGGAAGCAGCTTCATCCAGCCATTCGCTTTTAGGTTGTACGCCTGCAACAAATCCCCAACCTGGCGCTTCAAACCCATTGCTTTGGCCCAACAATTTTGAATCGGGCGTAAAACCAGGCACCACGGTGCTATAGGTTTCGCTGTAGGTAAACCGCGCCTTACGCACCAGCATCAACGGACGCAGGGCAATACGCTCAAACATAGAAGGCTCCCGATCTTTCTTGTCTTTATCTTTATCCTTGCTGTTTTTGCCTTTGTCCTTGGCTTTGCTATCCTTGCCTTTACCGTCTTTATCGGCTGCGCCACCAGGGTCTTTACCACCGGGGGTATTGGCATTGGGATTTGCAGCGGGTTTGCCACTTGCCGGATCAATGACGCCACCAGAATTTACACCAGCGCCCTGGTTGTTTTTGGGTGTGTTGTTGTCGGGCGGAGTCGGGGGGGTCGTGTTTGGATCATTTCGGTCTTTGCTGCCTCCGCCGGCGATCGCATCATCCTTTCCGCCTGGCGGTACTTTGCCCGCAGCAGGGTCTTTGCCGCCTGCAATTGGATTGTTTTTACCACCCGGATCACGGCCGCCTGGCAAATTGCCACCCGATTTGGGGTTTGCGGGGTCTTTTCCACCTTTGCCACCCGGAACGGCTTTTGATTTGCCGCCCGTTTTAGCAGGTTTATTTATTTTAGAAAGGTACTTACTCTTGTCGTACAACTTCACAAAATCAAACTCCCCATTAATTTGCCGCACACTATTGTTCTGAATGACATTACCCAAACTGCGGGAATTCACCTCGTTTTCATAGTTGGGCGCATCCAGGTTTTGAAGTTTGAGTGATTGCGCGGTCCAGGTATAACCGCCGGTGTAAGAAGCCTTCATGCTGATAAAATCCATGAAAGGAATCGACTTAAACGGCAAGGTGTAATTCAGACTCAGGTTATGGTTGTAACTTTTGGGACGCCCGAGTTTCAAAATGTTTTTCCAGATGGAATCTCGCACCGCGCCTTTACTCAACACATTGCCTTCATTATCAAAGCCATAAGGCTCGTCAATGAGGCTGCGCGCCGTTGCATCAAAGCTAAAACGCAAGGATTTGGCAATATCCCAGCCCAAATCATAATTCCGTTCCCAGGTAAATCGACGGTTAAAATAAGTATTCAATTTTGGATCTTCTCCTGCAAAACGATAGGTCGTTTCACCGGCAAAACGCTCCAGGTTGGTGCTAAATCCGTACGTATTCGGAATCGGATTGATGTTAAACTCTGATATAAACTTGAGGTATTTGTCGTTTTTAATCAGTTTTTTAAACGGTGTGAGGGGTTTTAATCCCGTACTGTATTGATAATCAATGCCGCCCTTGTACTGATTCAATTTATCGTTCAGGATAAAGGGCGTGTGTTTGGTTGTTTGGTTAAAGGCGTAAGAGAAGCTGAAATTGGAGATATCCCAAGGCAAGGATACCTTTTTGCCTGCCTTGCGTTCTTTCCGCACATTGGTAAAGTTGTAACCGCGTACAACGGTAACATCCTGGGCAGAATTTCGGATACTATCGCGCTTTCCTGGATCGGTTTCATTGCGCAATTTGTCGCGCAACTTAATGTCCAAGTCGTATGGATCGAATTCGGGAGTACGGGTTATGCTCGAATATTGTGCGTAAAACGGAATTTTAATCCCCCATTTATCCGGCAAAAACTTGTGTAGTTCGAGGTTGGTGGATGCATCCAACTGCAACACATCTTCGCGCTGACGTTGGTTGATTTTTTGTTCAATACTACCCCAACCCTGGCTGGTAAAACTACCCGCCAGCGACAGATTGCCAATGTCGGCCAGTTTCACATCCACTTTGGCTTGTGCAGCAACACCGCCTTTTTCACTGAAACCGTTGAGTCGCAACTCATTGAGCCATACTTCGACACAGTGTAGTCGGGACTGATCTTCATCCAGGTTACGCACCCCAACCATCACACCTTTGGCATAACCGAGGTTTGGATTACCAACGACCCGCACCTTATTATTAGGATGCTCCGGATCGATAATTTCATAGGGCTGATTATTGGGCCATCCTGGTGTTAAATTGCGCTTGGTTTTTACATCAATTAACAGGTCAAGTGGAAAATCAAAGTCATTCGCCGGCTTCCAAACCTCTTCTTTATACTCCCGGCTATCGGCATTGCGGTTGCCATTGAGGCCATCCACCTTGGAAGGAGCCAGCGGAATTTCATATTCATAATAGTTGTTCACAAAGTCGGAACCAATCCGCATAAATATTTTCAAATCGGAAGAGTCGAGCGGGAAGTTTTGCGGATCCGTTGCCTCCGCATGTACAAACATTTTGAGGCGTTTATACTGTCGAACATCCAGATTTAAAGACTTAAACACGGCTTTTGCATCGCAATAACCCAGGCTGCAAATGCTCATGGAAAGCGCCTGTTCGTTTTGCAATACATCGGGGAAGGCACCCACCGATTGCTCTCGTCGAATCCCGTATGGAATGGTATAATTAAACGGCGTTCGTGCCGAATTGGCCTCAATACTCACCGCATTCACATCAAAAGGAATACTACTTGGCTTGGGGTCGTCACTTTCGCATTTGAGTTGTTGGGTGTATCTGCGCCATTGGTTGCGGCCCAACTCGAGGGTAGCAAAACGGAAAGTAGTGCGTTCCGTAAAGCCTTTCCAAAACATACGGATAAAACGAATAGAACGGAAATCCTGAATACCGCCAATTTTCTGCCGTTGCTTGTAATCGAGGGGCATTTTAAAGCGGTACCACACGTAATATTGGCCATCGCGGTAAAAAACCACCGTATCAGTAATCAATTCACTTAAAACCGGGTCATTTATAAAATCCAGACCATCCACCACGGCGGTGGTTGTCGGGCTGGTTTGAATGATATTTTGGCCCTTTTTCATTTTGATTGGGTACCGAAAATATGCTTCGTTCTCATTGAGCGAATTATCCCGGTTCAAGTCCTCGCCATCGGGCAGGTTGGTTGCGGAAGGATTCAGGTTGGCCTGATTATTCACAGGCGAGTTGCCTTGCTGCCTGTTAAAACTGCGATAACGCTCCAACACCCCTGGTTTGCTGGCATCAAACTGTTGATCGCGGAAAAACACAAAGTTATCGTTCGAAGGATCTTGTGTAATGGCCGCTTTTGCATTGGGCGAAATATCCGGGGAATTCATGATTTCATTATACCACGCACTGAAATAGTTACGCTCCCCTTCGTCATTCAAGCCATCCAACCCTAAGTCCTGCAAGGGCCGACGGTCGGGATTGTTATCAAAAGCATTTACAACGGGTGTCAAAACAGGCACCCTACCCCAGCGGGTATTGGCCAGCGCACTGCCATTGGCTTCAGTTGGAATACCATTTTCAAAATATTGCCGGGAGTCGCGCATAATATCTTCCGAAATCGTTCCCAAATCGAAATACACCGTGCCATCTTTCGAAACCGCGCTGCCATCTTTTTTATCCATATAAGGGTTAAGCACCCAAAATTCGATAAATTCGATATTCGCAGCCTCAAAGTCATTGGTATTCAAACCCCGCATGATACCACCCCAACGTGTTTCGGGCAGGTTCAATTCGCCCTTTTCGGTCAAACCATTCGATATCTGGGTGCCATTACGGGTATAACCATCCGGACGCTCATAGTTATAAGGTCCGCGGTCTCTTGGATAATACGTAATATCAAGCGGACGCAAGGAGGATTGCTCCAGGGGCGTCAATTGGCGGTTCGGGAAGATATCCTGATACTGGATCAAACTGGTGTAAGGATCGCCAGCATCTACAGCATCGCGTGCACTGGGGTCGGCAATGTACCACGACATACCGGCGCGGTTGGCCCCCAAGGCGATTGTAGTATCCGTTGTTTCAGGGAACAAATTCTCATCGCCCTGTGGTACGGATGCAATTACCCAAGAGTTGGACGGAATGGTAAGCGGCAAGTTGGCCGTAGTCCCTTCAAAGTCATCAATATATACGGTCCCCCCTTTTTCAGCGCCCGGATTGATTGCTTTGTTATACCCGGGATCCAAAATGGCCACCTCTGCCTGTGCCACAATGCTGGAGGCTTCCTTGGTTTGGATGAGCGGCAATTTATCCAGTGCTTTGGTAAGCCAAGGTGCATCTTTCGACATGTTAAAATCGAAACCGTACACCTTATTATTAATAGGATCATCACCAAAGTTTACTTTCTGGGTCAGCGGCCGTTCATACAGGTTCATGAAGGTTGCCCCAAAATTCAGGTCTTTACTAAATGCATAATCGAAACGGGTGCCCAACATGGTCCGATTCTGAAATCCAAAAAGCGTATTGTCTTCAAAACTCACGTTTACATTTTGCCCCGACTGCAAAATACCGTCGTTCAAAATTTTGACCTTACCAATATTATAGTCGACCTGATAATCAACGCCTTCTTTCAGTTGCTGGCCACCTGCGCTCACTTTCACCGAACCTTTGGGCAAATTGAACGCCCCCAACGAAATTTCGGCAGAAGATGAAGATTTATATTGGCCCTTCAGGGTAAAACGGTTGAGTTCCTGAAATTCACGGGCGCGGAATAAGGTCGAGTCGTATAATTGAGGATAAATCAGTTTTTTAGCCTGATCTTCTGTACCATCCGGCGCAGTAAGAATCGCGTCCTTCAAAAACGCACCAAAAGGTTCGAGCTTCGGAAACATCACCCGTCCTGAACGCAAATTGATGGTCACCCCGGGTACATAGTCAAAAATACCATCTGCACCGGGATCGCCCTGTAAGTTCAGGTTATCGAGGCCAAATACTTGTAACAGCGGACGTTGTTTAAGGGCAGGGGGAACATCACCATCCAGGAAGCGTTTTTGGCCTTTACCCGGATCTTCGTACACAATATCAAAACGGAACTCCTGTGGATCCACATTGGTCGCACCGATTGCGTACACGTTTTTCATCATCAAATCCCAAATCGGATACCGAACGTTGGCCGTGGTACTTTTCAACATCTTCACAAACAATACATTGTTGTTGATCGAGTCGAGGGTACGCGGAATATCGCTCGAAAATTCACCCACTTTATGTGGCTGACCGTTGTAGGTGTACTCCATGGCCACGCCTACCGTTTGGTCGGGCTGCACATTCAGGTTGATGCTGATAAATCCAAGCTGTTCATTATAGGTGTATTCGGAAGGAGAAAGCAAGCGGGCGCTCACCTTTTCAAAATCGCGAATTTGCCGATACCCTTGTGCATTCATGTAATTTACTACCCGGTCGGTATAGCGCAAACTTGGACTCCCTTGCAAATCATTCAAAATATCGGGATAAAGCCGGTTGTTTTCGTTGTCCGGTAGCGGATTGTTGTTGATGTCGCGGTGTGGGTACAAAGGTGGGTTACCCGGTAATTTCACATTGGCAACCGGATTGAGGCTATAAGCCGAATCCACTTGTCCTTGTAAAAAAGGGATTGGCTCGCCTAAGTCGGTAATGGCCACCACGTCGCGGAAGTTTTCCGTAACGTTTTTATCATTGGTGATCCATACTTCCATCCGGGTAATGGTAAACAATGAAATCGGTACGGGCAGGCATTTTAGTGCAGTTTCGAAGCCGTCCCGGTTCCAGTGACTTACAAAAAAGTGTCGATTTTCGTCGTATTCATCAATGGGTTTGCTAAAGGTCTGCACCTGTGCACCGCCTTGTACGGTCAGCGAGTTCTGGCGTGAACGTTGTTGCGCGGCAACCACGGTAGTACGCAAGTGGCCGGTTTTGAACTCTAATTTCAAACCAAACAGGTTTTGAACGCCTTTAATCAGGTTGGAACGCAAGGGCAGCGATACATTTCCCGCTTCTACATTCTGAATGATCTCATCTTCTGAAAAGTTTTTCGGATCATAATGCAGTTTCATCTGATTATCGAAATCGAAAGTCGCCTGGGTGTTGTAGTTAAAATTGAGGTTTAGCTTTTCGCCAATTTTACCTTGCGCGCTCATATTGATATCCATATCGAAATCAAAATTGCCGTTGCGCTGCTGCCGTTGGGTCAAAATCGGGTTTTGCGTATTCTGCCAGTTATAACCAAAAGTCAGGTTGATATTACCCGAAGGTTTGATATCGACATTGGTACCGCCAAAAAGACGGTCGATCAAAGAATTTTTGATGTTGAATTTGGCAATTGGATCTTCCGTTCCATTTGTGCCGCCCTTTCCAGATGCAACGCCTTGCAAGCGGTCGAAGTACTCCTGCTGTTGCTTGCGATCCCGCCAGCGCACATACTCTTCAAAAGTCATGTAGGTGGGTGACCGGTAAAAATCCTCCCCGATTTTTTCGGAAATGATGTACCGATTGCTGATCGGATCGTATTCAACTTCCTGTTTAATCACTTTAGGGTCTCTCAAATCGAATGGATTGGAGTTCCCCTCATTGATAAAATCGTTGTACCGATCCTCCAGCGGCGGAAGGGTATCCGGGCTGAAAGGCTTACCTACTACGGGCGTAGCAAGGGTAGACTTGATTGCCTTTTGTTCTTTTGCAATCGGCAATACAGGCGCAATGGTGGGTGTTGCGTCGGGATAAAATACCGTTAGTACGCGATCCCGTACGCTATCGGCGTTGGTAAACGCATAAAAAGCGCCCAGGGAAAATACTCCAATGGCCACAAGAAGGCTGTTCCTCTTCGTCATATTCAAAAAGCAGGTGTTAAAGTGCTGTAATGACGCAGTTCGCTTTGTCCGGGTTGCCTGATTTTTAAAAATCGAAGCGTTCTTTTACGAGTAGGTTGTGATTCCAGTCGTTGGGCTATCTTTGTCACTTATTTTACCAATTTTCATGCTATGCAAGACCTTCCGCAGCTTTTAAGCCAAATTCAACAATACGCCGACGATCAACCATTTCCTTCAACCCCGCCCGCACTGTACGAACCCTGTACCTATATGCTGGAATTGGGAGGCAAACGGTTGCGACCCGCGTTGCTGCTCATGGCCTGCAATATGTACCAGCCGGAGGTAAAAGCAGCTTTACCCGCCGCATGGGCCGTCGAATTATTCCATAATTTCACCCTGATGCACGATGATATTATGGATGCGGCCCCCTTGCGCCGCGGAAAACAAACCGTACACACCCGCTGGAACCTGACTACCGGTATTTTGAGCGGCGATGTGATGCTGATTCATGCCTACCGACACCTGGCCAGCGTTGCCCCTGCCAGCCTGGTACCCGAATTGATCCATATTTTCAACCGGGTAGCCATCGGCGTATGTGAAGGCCAACAAATGGATGTCAACTTCGAAACCCAAAGTGATGTTTCGCTCGAAGATTACATCCATATGATCGAACTCAAAACGGCCGTCCTGCTCGGCGGTGCCCTCGAAATGGGCGCGCGATGCGGCGGCGCGTCTACGATGGATGCCGAACACCTTTACCAGTTTGGCCGACTGGCGGGCATTGCATTTCAAATTCAAGACGACTTGCTGGATACCTACGGCGATCCGGCAAAGTTTGGCAAACAAGTAGGCGGCGATATCCTGCAAAATAAAAAAACCTTTCTGGTGCTCAAAACCTTGGAAGTGGCGCCCGCTGCCGACCAACAAGCCTTGCAAACCTGGATGCAAACCGGCCCGGAAACCGATGGCGTTGCCAAAATTGAAGCCGTGCGCGCTTTGTTCGACCGCAATGGAATTCCGAACCTGGTGGAAGCCGCCAAACACGATTTCCAGCAAGCCGCCTTCCAACACCTGGATGCCGTAACCCTCCCCGAAACCCAAAAATCAGTGCTCCGACAACTGGTTGAAGACTTGCTCGTCCGGGAGCATTAAGCCCTGTTTGACCCCTGCTTACGAGGCAAACCGAAAAAAGGTTGGGCGGCCACGAAAAAAAAAATATTTTTTTTTGATTTTTTTAATCAAAACCTTCGAAAAAACAGCCTTTTTAGGGAACTTTTAAAAATAGTTGGCACGACCCCTTGCGCTGCATCTTAACAAAATCTTAAATTTGTGCTGTAAAATAAAGGATGTGTCCCATGCAACCTTTTTTAAGTGGCCCACTTTAATCCATTGCCCGGCCGCGTAATCCATTCACAAACTCTTACTTGGTTGAATTTGACTTTGAAGTTGATTCAAAATCGATCACACCAAGGATGCTAGATGGACTCTGCATTTCTTCCGGTCAAATATTTTAACAGTGATCTGCGAATGAGCGACTTACACACGAATCTTACCCTCCCTTCGGACCCCACCAATGTTGCCAAAGTTGAATTGTTTGTACATGAAGTAGCACTACGCTATCAGCTTTCTCCCGATGTACACGGCAATATCTTGGTTAGTCTGACAGAAGCCGTTACCAATGCTATTCTTCACGGCAACCATGCCGATTGCAATAAAAACGTTTCCATCTCCCTCCGCCGCCAAAAAGACGCCCTCTCTATTCGGGTTTCCGACGAAGGCCCTGGCTTTGATCCAAATTACGTACCCGATCCTACCTGCCCAGAATTACTCGAAAAATGTGGCGGACGCGGTATTTTCCTGATGCGCCATTTGAGCGACGAATGCAATTTTATGCGCGGTGGTTCTACCGTAGAAATGCGCTTCAAACTGTAAAATGCAATTTCCTGATTTACCGTTGGAAGATGAGGGCCCCGAAATGCCTATTACCTTCTTTTCTGAAGACGTACAATTTCAACTAACTCAAGTTGATGCTGTGTGCGCATGGCTACAGCGCGTCGCACAACAGGAAGACAAAATTATTCGGGAAATCAATTACATTTTTTGCTCCGACGATTTCCTGCGCGCCATCAATGAGCAATACCTACAACACGACTATTACACCGATATTATTACCTTTCCCTACGACGATACGGAAGATATACAGGGCGACCTGTTTATCAGCATCGACCGTGTAGAAGACAATGCCAAGACCCTTCAGGTTCCGTTTTTACAAGAATTGAACCGCGTAATGGTGCATGGATTGCTGCATTTGGCCGGTTATGGCGACAAAACAGAAGCCGAAACGGTGCAAATGCGGGAAAGGGAAAATTTTCACCTCGCGCACTTCGCCTGATTTACAACATGGATACTACGTTCAAATTGCCGGCAGCAATGGAGCCTTTCCGCGCTCAATTGCTCCAAACTACTCAATCTTTTATCCGTGTAAAGGCCCAGCCCGCCCGCAATACCAAACCCTGGGAAAGCAAAGTGGGGGGCGCGCCCTATTTACCCATCGGCACCCCGTATCCAACCACACCCGAGGGGTTGAACCTGTTTTTTCTCGCGCAAATTAATTTTGAAGAAATGCCTGCGCTCGCACCATTTCCTCAAAAAGGATTGGTTCAGTTTTACATCAACGACGATGATTTGTACGGCATGGACTTCGACGATGGTGCAAATCAGGACCAATTTCGGGTGCTGTATTTCCCGGAAGTGCTAAAAAATGAAAAGTCGCTGCAATCAACCCATAAAATGTTGCGCGACTTCGATTTGTTGCCCCACCACCCTGAAACGTCTCACCCGCTTCAATTTGAAATGGCCGAAGAGGTTGTTCCCGCTTCCGATTACCGGTTTTGGCAACATTTTGACCCCAGTTTTTTTCAGCAATTTGGCGAAAAAGAATGGGACGTGATGGACGAATTTGGCCGCGCAGTACGGGCGCAAGGACATAAAGTAGGCGGTTATGCCTATTTTACCCAAGATGATCCGCGCAGAAAGGATGATCCTATGCTGCTTTTGTTTCAACTCGATTCGGATGAAGGCATGGACCTGATGTGGGGCGATATGGGTGTTGGCCACTTTTTTATCCGCGAAAGTGATTTAAAATCAGGCGATTTTTCAAAGGTTTTGTACGACTGGGATTGTTTGTAACAACCCTTTAGTCCAGTCCGCGCTCCTTTAAGTGCAGTCCAATATCCATCCCCAAGGGATGCACAAATGCCTGGATACCTACCTGGCGGGCGGCCAACACGTTCGGCTCCAAATCATCAAAAAATACGGTTTCTTCTGGCACCAACTCCGCGTCGGCCAACACATACTCGTATATTTCACGATTGGGTTTTCGGAGGCGAATCAGGTGTGAATAATACACGCCATCAAAATAGGTGTGCTGAAAATCGGTTACCCCATATTCCCGGAGCAAATAATCGTCGATCCAGTTGGCGTGTAAATCATTGATATTGCTCAGCAAAAACACCTGATAACGCTGACGCAAACGCAATAATAGATCGAGTCGCGCGCGCGGAAGCTCCACAAAAATGCTGTTCCAGGCTTGTTCCACCTGCTCTGCCTGCAAGGGCGGATCGATAGACAATCGAACGGCATTTAAAAACTCCTCGGTGCTCATGCCCCCTACTTCATATATTTCAAAAACACGATCGCGCAATAGTTTTGCATGGGCCGATGCATAACTTTCGCCCGCAAGGGTATGCAACATGCGCCCGGTTTGCCCTAAATCCAGGTCGAAGAGGACATTCCCTAAATCAAAGATGATATGTTTGACCGCCATAATATGAATATGAATAGACTTGTACTTGAATCGGTACCGCAAAGTTGAAGCTATTCCTTACCTTTGCGGCGCTTTAACCAAATATTTCCACGCAATTACGGCAGGATATTTGCACACGCTGCAAAAAGCAGCAGCATCTTTTCAGCCGTTCAAACAAATACACAACTTTTATGGCGCGCGTAGAACTCGTGATGCCCAAAATGGGCGAAAGTATCATGGAAGCCACCATTCTCAAATGGCGCAAAAATCCGGGAGACCGCATTGAACTGGATGAACCCGTGCTGGATATTGCCACGGATAAAGTGGACAGTGAAGTGCCTTCTCCGGTAGCGGGCACGCTGGTTGAAATTTTATTCGCTGAAAATGAGGTTGTTGCAATCAATAAAACGATTGCAATCATCGAAACAGCAGCCACCGATGCACCACCCGCTGCTTCCCCCGCACTGGCGACCACCACAGTTAGTGCAACCACCACCAATGTACCATTCGTTCCTGCAAGCAGCAGCGCACCGATCAGCAGCACAGAAGGCCGGTTTTACTCTCCCCTGGTGCGTACCATTGCCAAAGAAGAAGGCATTGCACAAACGGAACTGGACAATATTGCCGGTTCGGGCCAGGAAGGACGTGTTACCAAAAAGGATGTGCTGGCTTACCTGGCCAATCGCACCTCAAGTCCCGCAGCAATCCAGCCTGTGGCGCCTGCACCCACGGCACCCAGTACGCCAGCGGTTCCAGTAGCGCCTGCCATAAGCATCAGCGGCAACGTAGAAATTATGGAAATGGATCGCATGCGCAAACTCATTTCCGACCACATGGTGATGAGCAAACATGTGAGCCCACACGTTACCTCTTTTGTAGAGGTCGACGTGACCAACATTGTCAACTGGCGCAACCGGATCAAAGACGATTTCAAGAAAAAACACGGTGAAAACATCACGTTTACACCTATATTTATACAAGCGGTTGCCCGCGCGATCCGGGAACTCCCAATGATCAATGTTTCGGTGGATGGCACCCGTATTATCGTGAAAAAAGACATCAACATCGGGATGGCCGCTGCATTGCCGAGTGGCAACCTGATTGTTCCGGTGATCAAAAATGCCGATTACCTGAATTTGATGGGCCTCACCAAAGCCGTTAATGACTTAGCCAACCGCGCGCGAAAAAACCAATTGAAGCCCGATGAAGTACAGGGCGGCACGTTTACCCTCACCAATGTGGGTACGTTTGGCAATGTAATGGGCACCCCGATCATCAATCAACCACAGGTAGCCATCATGGCAACTGGCGCAATCAAGAAAAAACCGGCGGTACTGGAAACAGAACATGGTGATGTGATCGCGATCCGTCAAATGATGTTTCTCTCCATGTCGTACGATCACCGGGTGGTTGATGGCATGCTCGGCGGTACATTTATCCGTAAAGTAGCCGACTTCCTGGAAGCTTTTGATGTAAATACAGTCGTATAGTATAGAATGGCCGTTGCCGACTAAGCCATCCAACTGGTATTAATCGGTAACGGCCATTTGTCCATGATCAAGTTCCTGAATCAGGACTTTGTCGATTTTACTTTTGTCCATATCTACAATTTCAAAGCGATAATGGTCGATGGTAAAGAAATCACCCGCTTTCGGAATTTCGCTCAAATGGTATAGGATAAACCCTGCCAGCGTTGAGTAGTCCGTATCTGCCTCATCGAAGGCTTTCAGGTGCACCGTTTCCCGCAATTCGTCGATCGGAATCACCCCATCTACAAGCAGGCTGCCGTCTTCGCGTGTGATGATTGATGGTTCTTCTACATCGTCCATATCAGGCAGGGTACCAAATATATTCTCCGTCAGGTCGTGCAGGGTAATAATGCCCTGGGTTGATCCGTACTCATCGACCACCACGGCGAAATAGTTGCGCGCTTTTCGGAAACGCTCCAGAATCTTGAGGGCGTTCATCGTTTCAGGCACATATAAAGGCTGACTCACCACATTGCGCAAATTGAATCCCGGCTTGTTGCGCTGGTCAATATAATCGCGCAAACGCACCACCCCAATGATATTTTCGAGGGTATCTTCGCACAAGAGGAATTTGGTATAACCGCTTTCCCGAATAATTTTATCGTTTTCTTCGGCCGGAGCATGGACGTCGAGCCACTCCACCTCATTGCGGTGGGTCATAATGGTATAGGCATCGCGGTCTGCAAAGCGCAAAATATTCTGAATGTATTCGCTTTCTTTGGTTTCCAGCACGCCTTGCTGATTGGCCATTTTAACCATCAGTTTGATTTCCTCCTCCGAAATACTTTGCTGGTCGTTGGGTTTAATGAGCAACAGGCGCAAAAACATTTTGGTCGACCAACTCAGAAACACTGAAATAGGGCCGGTAAGTTTGGTCATGACGCTCATAGCGGGTGCGCAGGTGAGCGCAAGCATGTCGGCGTATTGAATCGCAATATACTTGGGTGCCAGTTCGCCAATGATCAGCGAGAGGTAGGTAATTACAGTAATGACAAAAGCGATGGAAATCTGTTTGGCAAAAGGGGCCAGGACCGGTACACTTTCAATAATGGGGGTCAGGTGCTTGCCGATTGCCACCCCGCCATAAGCGCCTTCTACAATACTAATCAGCGTAATACCGATTTGCATGGCCGATAAATAATTGTCGATATTATCGAGCAAATTTAGCGCAATGCCAGCGTTTACATTTCCCTTGCTCCTTTCGCCCTCCAGCCGAGCACGTTTGGCCGTAATCAACGCTATTTCGCCCAACACTAGGAAACCATGTAAGACAATCAGTACAAGTATTATCGCTATTTCCATGTTCTGTACGCCATCGATGCCCCTACCAAACTTGGTAAATGCTGCAGCATCCCGGTGCGTGAACGGGCTTTGGGCTACGAAGCGTTAATTTTATTTGTGTAATGAGGGAAAAAAGCACGCAACAATCTTCTGAATCGAGTGCAAATTTACCACTATTACCAAATTTTTCACAAGTCTTTCTTTAGGTTGCCTGAAATGTTAGTTAAAATATGTTAAAATTTGAAAAATATTTTTGTTCAAACACAATAACCCCATACATTTGGGCTCACACAACACAGGAAATCATTCCTGTTCCATTTTTCACTAAATCATTTTGTCTATCGATTCTAACTTGTACACCATTTAATTGTTTGTCAATTTATCTGGTAAAACAGCAAAACCACTTTGCTCATGCAAGTTATGCCGATGCTCAATGATCACGAATTAATCGCCCTTTATGCTAACGGCGATGAGAAAGCCTTCGAAACTCTTCTGAAGCGCTACAAATCCAAAATTTACACTTCGATCTACCTGTTCGTTAAAGATCAGGCGCTCGCTGAAGACATTTTTCAGGAAGTGTTCATTAAAATTATTGATACGCTCCGTCGTGGCAAGTATAACCACGAAGGCAAATTTGTCCAATGGGCTATGCGGATTGCGTACAACATGTGTGTCGATTACCACCGTCGCAACAAACGCCGTGCACACATCAATCCATCCGACGACTTTGATATTTTCGAAGTACTTCGCCTCAGCGATGATGGTCCTGAAACACAAATCATGCGCAGCGAAACGCATAACCGCATCCGTCGCCTCATCGACGAACTGCCTGCCGAACAACGGGAAGTGGTTATTTTGCGCCACTACGCCGATATGAGCTTTAAAGAAATTGCCTCGCTTACCCGCGTGAGCATCAATACAGCCCTGGGTCGCATGCGCTACGCCCTCATCAACATCCGCAAGATGATGGTGGAACGTGAAGTAATGCTCCAGTAATCCCCCCAATACCCGCGGCCTTCGATTTTGTACAAATCTGCGAACTGCTTGTATAAAAACAATGGGCTATTGTGTTTCTTTTGGAAACGCAATAGCCCATATTTATTCGGGTGTGGCGCGATTTATTCCCGAATTATTTTCAGTGCTGCTGCACTTTTTCCTGCCAAAATCCGCACTACATATGCGCCCGTTGGCAACGCGCTCAAATCAATATTCAACTGATTGCTGCCCGATACCAACTGGGTTGTTTGTTGGTATACAGTAGCGCCCAAGATATTGTTTACCACAATATGCGCTTCTACACCTGCATCTGATTGAACATTCAATTGCGTTACGCCCGAAGTCGGGTTCGGATTCGCCTGCACACCATGCAAACCCGATGTTGGTGCTTGGGTCGCTACTTGCAAACTTCTGTCTCCTTCCGCATACCATACGCCCCACTGGTGCGCATTTAACAGGGCCCCAATACCGCCTTGTGGCTCAATTTTATTGGCCTTCAAACCCTGTGTATACAAATTAACGTTGGTCGCGGTGGGCGATTCAAACAAAATTTTATTGTCCAAACGGTTGTAAGTTGGCCATCCCAAGGCACCGTTATCGGCTACCAGGCGTGTATAATCACCCGTTTCGGTATTGGCACCGTAAATTTCATAAACATCATTGGCGCTGTCGAAGAAATCAAATGCAATGACATAAGGTGAATTTTTGGCAAAACTTGGATCTCCAACGCTGGTATTTTCAGGTAAACCACTGAATAACTTGGAAATAAACGGTGTTTGCGTATTTACAAACGCGCCGTTTTCCCAAAATTGAAGGAAACCAATATCCCAATAACTCAAGTCCTGGCCATTATTGCTGGTCAATTCATTGAATGCATCGTACATCAAGTATGAACCACTGTAATCAAACTCCAACACATCGGCATACCGTACTTCGCCGGTAATGGTGGGGGTTTGAGAATATGTTGGGTTGTACAAAAAGAAAGTTTCGGGCAAAAACAGGTTTGGATCGGCCAAATCAAAGATATACACACGGTTGTCCTGGCTTTGGGTAATGCCTGCAATAAAGCGGCCATCCTTTGAAATGACTGCGTTCCGCCAAATCGGAGAAGCACTAAATGGCGGGTTGACCACCGGAATGATGTTGGTTGGCGTGTACTGCACATCCACCGTAATAATATGGCCTTCGCTGTTTACAAAAACAATTTGACGGCCATTGTCCGAAATACTTGGACGACTTTGCACGCCTTCATTATAAATAGAGCCCAATAACTGACCGGTTCCTAGTGCGAGGTCGAGGGAAAGGCCATTGTCGGATACACATAATACGTATTCATCGCCTGGGTTCGGGTTCAATTGACCCTGGTAGTTACCACTTGGCTGGTTTCCAACAATTCCCACCACATCAAAAGCCGAAGCGGCCGCTTGTGCAACCGTTGCGCCGTACAAATCATTGGACGCTTGCAAAACGGCAATGCGCAAATCGGTAAACTTGCTGCTTTTTACCAAATAATCGCGCAAGGCCTTATAATATACCTGTTCGGCTTTGTCTTTACCCACCGAGGCATTGCTGGCAAAAAGGTAAAACGCGCGGTTCGTAATGCCACTGTTGATGTGTACGCCGCCATTATCATCACTGCCGTTGTATTTTTCGCTCATTTGCTTGGGCTGCCACCAGGGACTGTTGGAAGAAACGCCGTTGTTGGGATTGGACAAATCGCGGAGGCAGTTGGTCGGATTCACGCCCGTTTGCATCACATCTTCTCCAATTTTCCAGTCATCCCGATCGATCATGGCCCCGAAAATATCGGCAAAAGACTCGTTCATGGCACCGCTTTCATCCTGATACTCCAGGTTTGCGGTTTTTTCCACCACGCCGTGGGTCATTTCGTGTCCACCTACATCCAGGCCGCGTGCGAGGCGCCTAAAGGTTGATCCGCCGTTTCCGTACCACATTGCTGCGCCATTCCAGAAGGCATTTTCCATAGAACTGCCATCATTGTCGGCTACTTCTACAAACGCGATGATGTTGCCGCCTACCCCATCGATGGAATTGCGGTTGAAGGTATTTTTGAAATAATCGTAACTCTTGCTGCTGTTCCAGTGTCCGCTTACCGCCGTTTTATTGTTAAAATTGAGGCCTGTGGCAGATACAAAATCATAATTGAACGTAGATTGAACTTCCGGGGAGGTGCCCAGCGCGCTCAACGTTATAATGGCACCAACCGGGTCGTTGGGCATGTTTGACTGTCCGCTGTTGAACATGGATTTGCTGGCATCTTCGAGCACAATTTGGCTGCCGCTCACCTGCCAAGCCCCAAAAGAACGGTTGATATCGAGCAGATCCAGGCCATTGGCTGTAACGGGGCCGACGACCACCTCATCGGTTGTCTGGTTATTGTGTTCTGTTTCGGTTACTTCCGCTGTTTTATGCGAAACATGGCGACCGCCGTCAATTTTGCAGGTATGGTCAAAATGATGGATCACTGCGCCGGTTTGGGCATCCACAAAATAAACCACGCGTTTGAGCAAGTTGGGGTGCGCCTCCACGTACCATGCCAGGCGTGCCGTTTGTTGACTTGCTTTTGGGTGGTACACCACGAGTTGGGTTTGATGTGTGGCGCCGCCTACAAACTTCAGTTCTTCGGCCGTCCAGCGCGTTTTGGTATAGGCTGGACCAAAATCGGCCATTGCCTGCTCATACGCGGTTGTTGCGGTAATGGCCGGATTCGTGGTAAGTTTAGGTGCGCTCGGGTAATATCGGCCACCAAGGCTTACAAAATAACCATTTTTACTGTGGGCGATGAGTTCTGCGCCATATACCGGGATGGTGTGGAGCACTTGTTGAAGGCGCACATGGTAATTGCCTTGTTCGTCGGTTTGGATGCTGCTTACGACAAACTCGTTGGCAGGATCGAAGATACCAGCCGGTTGCAATTGCATCAAAAACGCCAGGGCATTTTCGGCGGGTGTTTTGCGGTCTGCATCTACCCGAATTTCTGGTTTACTTTCAAAAAAGATGGGCATTCCGTTTTCATCCCGGGTAATTTTAAGGGTTGCTGGTGCGGGCGCTCCTGGAACAAAAGCGGGCATCGGCTTCAAGGATGGTGTTGGAATACCAAAAACCTGTTCGGCTGGGGGCACGGAAGTGGCAGGTTTTCGTGCGGCTAGCTCGGCCGGTGTGAAAGTACGGTTGGCCGGTGGGGGATTTTTTTTCGCGCTTTGCGCAAACGTAGATACGCCCAAAAGGAGCATCAAAAAGACGAGTACTGTGTTTTTCATAAAGAAACAAATTTATCGGTTTGGTTGTGAGGTTCGAGCACCTCGCGTTAAAGGTCGATAATTTACTAAAAAAATCATGTTAAGATACAACAGACATGTTGCGGTAGGAAAACGAACAACGCTCATCCCTATTGCCAAACGCTTATGTAAGTTGCATATCGGGGAAATTTGGACACGGCTATCTTTGTTTTAAAATAATGCATTCTACACCTGTCTATCTACGATGATGAAACGTTTGACTTTATTCATTACCCTTTTTTTTGCCTGTACGGTCGTGCTTCAAGCGCAATATACCTGGCAATTATTGAGTCAATCGCCCCAAAATGGTCAAAAGCAAGATGATCTTTTTATGCTTTCGCCGCAATTGGGCTATGCCGTGAATGGCTCCGGGCGTATTTTTCGCACTACGGATGGCGGTTTGAGTTTTACAAAATTACTCGATCAGCCGGGTACTTATTTTCGTTGCATTGGTTTTACCGATAGTTTGCATGGATTTGCGGGCAACATTGGCACCAATTATTTTCCGGGAGTAACCGACCAAACGCCCTTGTATGAAACCAAGGATGGTGGGGCATCCTGGGCGGCTGTTACGGCAATTGACGGCCCCGTTCCGGTAGGTCTTTGCGCAATTAATATTGTAAATCAACAAATTATATACGCTGCTGGCCGGGTGGGCGGACCTGCTTTTTTACTAAAAACAAGCAACGGGGGCGCAAGTTGGCAAAGTACAGATTTGAGTCCTTATCTTAGCATGGTAACCGATGTGTGGTTTCAGAGCGCCGATACGGGTTTTGTTTTTGGCGGAACCGATCCGAACGTGCAATTCTCCAAGGCAAAAATTATCCGAACGACCGATGGTGGCCAAAGTTGGACGGTTGTGTATGAAGGTACCCGCACGTTTGAACTTTGCTGGAAGGCACATTTCCCAAGCACACAAACCGGATATGTTACCTTGCTGAGTTATGTACCCAATTTACCGGCCCGTTTTATTGCAAAAACCGTAGATGGCGGCAAAACCTGGGCAGATTTGCCTTTCACCAACAATGGCAATAAAGCATTTGGTATTGGCTTTTTGGATGAAAACATAGGATGGGTGGGTTGTGATAATTCGTTGTACGAAACACAAGACGGTGGCCAAAATTGGACGGTAAAAAACGTTGGACAATACATTAACAAGATTCGGGTACTAAAATCGCCCGAAAAAAACGTTGCATTTGGTATTGGAACCCGCATTTGGCGCATGGTACAGTCTTTGGTAAGTATTGATGAAAAAGTAGGAACCTCGGAACAGCCGATTAAAGTGTATCCTAATCCGGCCTTTGATTCTCTTTCGGTAGAATATACCCTGGAGAAAAAGGCAAAAGTTGGTTTACAATTGTTTGACACCCAGGGGACCCTGACACTTCAGCATGCGGCCGAACAAGAAGCGGGGCTTCAAACCCAACGATTGAACACCCATGATTTGCCAGCAGGTGCCTATGTACTTGTTTTATTGGTAAATGGCATACGGCAGGCTGAAACCGTGGTGCTTTTGGGCGCAAAACCTTAATATTGCGCAAAAGCGCTCCCTTTTTAATCCTTGGAGGCCATTCCAAGCCAGAAAATAAAAAATCAAATCGAGATGGAAAACAAAAAAAGGAAGGTTCATATTCTGCAATTGCTAACGGGCGTACTCATTGGAACAGCCGCTGCCTTGGCGGGCTTTTTTCTGGTTACCTTTATATTGCATGGTTCGAATGCTGGTGCCAGTCCGATCAAACCAAACGATCCGATGGAAGGCTTCCTTTATGTTGTGGTTGCGTTAATTTCCATTTGGATTGGCATTGCGGTACATGAATTGGGGCATTTGTTGGCGGGGCTCCTGCAGGGTTTTCATTTTGCTTTATTTACCGTTGGTTTTTTAGGCATTCGGGCCGGCAAAGACCGCGCAGAAGTGTTTTTCAACCGGGATATCAATAGTTTTGGCGGTTTGGCGGCCACGTTTCCGGCAAGCTGGCATGGAGAGGATTTGCGCAAAAAGTTTGCTTTGGTTATAGCGGCCGGTCCTTTATCCAGTTTGTTGCTGGGTATTGGATCGCTGGTGTTGGCCTGGTCCTTGATGCCCAATGGGGGCCATAAAGTATTTATTTTTGGTCTATTTTGCCTTGGCGCACTATCGCTGTTGTTGTTTGTTTCCACGTCCATTCCTAGTCGGGCGGGCGGCTTCACTTCCGATGGCGGGCGTTTTTTGGCGCTTCTGCGCGGGGGCAAGACGAGCGCGCGGGAGCAAGCCAATTTAGCCTTGGTTGCGTTGTTGTGTGCCGGCAAAACGCCCGGCGAGTTGCCGGCAGATCTGGTAGCAGCCATCAGCGAACAGGATACGGAAGCAATTAATCTTACCGTTATAAATAGTCGGTACCTCGCTTTTTCTTACCACCTTGACCGCGGGGAGATCGAAGCAGCACGCAGCCAGGCGCAATTTCTGATTGATCATCAAAATGAGATGCCGCCGGGCTATTTTCAGCGTTATTTTATGAAAGAGGTGGTCTTTTTCTATGCTTTCGTGCTCAAAGACATACAGGATGTACAGGTAATTTGGGAAAACATTAAAAAAGGCGCCGACCGTGATGCGGATGGGGCGACATTTAGAGTAAAGGCAGCGCTCGAATTGCTTCAGGGTACCCGTGATCAGGCCATTATATTTGCCCGGATTGGGTTGCAGAAATCGGGAAAGATACCATTTGCCGGGTTGCGCAATTTTGAAACCAAATGGTTTGGCAAAATCCTTAAAGAGGCGCACTTTTAAGCCATGTTTCGACCAAGCCATACCCAACTTTACTGGATTTGCCAATTAACGGGCTGGTCGGGTATTTGCGTGCAACAGTTGCTGGATTTCTATGCGCATGGTTATTTGAAGGGATTGTTGATTTTGTTTCCTTTGTTGATTTTGCCGATTGGAATTGGGGTCACCCATTTATACCGGGCGGTCTTTCATTGGTTGCGGCTGGGCGAAAAATCGGTCAACACCTTGTTGTGGTCGGGTATTGTAGCGGTTTTTGCCCTATCGTTTATGATGTTTTTAACCCATCATAACCTTGGGCATACCCTGACGGATACCGAAGTGAGTTTTGAATTGTTGCATACCCTGGTTAATTTGACTACTTGGGCCCCTATTATGTTTGGGTGGGTGGGGGTTTACCATTTGAACAAAATTCTTACCCGTCTGCATGGAACTGGGATGAAGCAATTGGAGTTGAGCAATGAATTGAAAGAGAGTCAATTGCATAACCTCAAAGCACAAATCAATCCGCATTTTTTATTCAATGCCCTCAACAGTATTCGGGCACTCATTTATGTTGACCCCGATCGTGCAGGCAATGCCTTGAGCCGCCTATCGGGTTTATTGCGTTCGGCTTTGCACGCGCCTGCGACCGGGCTGATAACGCTGGAGGAAGAATTGGCCTTTGTGCGCGATTATTTGTCTTTGGAGCAATTGCGGTTTGAAGAACGCCTGCAACTGGAATGGGACCTTGATCCGGCGCTGGATCAAGTAAAGATTCCGCCCTTGTTGCTGCTTACATTGGCTGAAAATGCCGTAAAACATGGGATAAGCCGCATGATTGAAGGGGGCCGTATCCGCATTGTAGCACGGGCGCATGGGGAACGTGTTGTTTTAGAAATCACCAACACCGGTGCGTTGGAAATTTCGGATCAGGCAGGGATTGGACTGGACAATGCGCGGCGGCGGCTGGTGCACTTATTGGGCCCAGCGGCCCATTTAAGTCTTGTTCAACAGGATTTTGAAGTAGTTGCACGGGTCGAATTGCCACAAAGTTTAAATAAGTGAAAAAAAAATTGAAAAATTGTTGCTTGGTAACACCTGAACGCTATACCTTTGCCCCGCTTTTTAAAGCAAGCCTCCTTAGCTCAGTTGGTTAGAGCGGCGGACTGTTAATCCGTAGGTCAAAGGTTCAAGTCCTTTAGGAGGCGCAAGGCCATCGCAAACGCGATGGCCTTTTTATTTTCGGCCTAATTTGCCATCTTTGCCTGGTCAAAACAGGTGGGAGAAAGTGCCCATTTAAACGTTTACGTATAAAATTTGCCTTATGAGTTTAGTTGCGGTAGGAACCGTTGCATTCGACGATATTGAAACACCTGCAGGACGGGCTGAAAAAGTAGTCGGTGGTGCTTGTACTTACATTTCATTGTCTGCATCCTATTTTGTGAAGCCGGTACAGATTGTTTCGGTGGTGGGTGATGATTTCCCGAGTGATGTGTTGGCTTTTTTAGAAAGCCGGGGTGTTGATTTGGCGGGTTTGCAAATTAAGGTGGGTGAAAAATCCTTTTTTTGGGCCGGCCGTTACCACAAGGACCTCAATTCGCGCGATACGCTGGATACCCAACTGAACGTATTGGCCAATTTTGAGCCGGTATTGCCTGCTGCTTATAAAAATCCGGACGTATTGATGTTGGGCAACCTGGTTCCTAAAATTCAAATGGACGTGTTGGATCAATTGGATCAGCGTCCGAGTTTGGTGGTGTTGGACACCATGAATTTCTGGATGGACATTGCGCTGGATGATTTGAAGGCTGTTTTGAAAAAAATAGATGTGTTAACGATTAATGATGAAGAAGCGCGGCAATTGACGGGCAAACATTCGTTGGTGCATGCTGCCCAGGCCATCCACGAGATGGGCCCAAAATATTTGGTCATAAAAAAAGGCGAACACGGCGCTTTGTTGTTTCACCATGGACAAGTTTTTTACGCACCGGCATTGCCCTTGGCAGAGGTGATTGATCCGACAGGTGCAGGCGATACGTTTGCGGGTGGCTTTACGGGCTGGTTGGCCAAAACCAAAGATTATTCCTTTGAGAATATGAAATTGGCGGTGATTCACGGCTCGGCGATGGCTTCCTTTTGCGTAGAAGCATTTAGTATTGATGGCATCAAAAATTTAACCCAGGAAATGATTGATGCGCGGGTGGAAGCCTTTGCACGCCTGGTTCATTTTAGATAAACTATATTTACCATGTTTGGAGATCTTTTGGGTAATTTGCAACAACAGCAACAGGTCATGCAGGAAAAACTTGCGGCCCTTGTCGTAGATGCCGAATCGGGCGATGGCGCAGTGCGGGTGCAAGCATCGGGCGATATGCAGGTGCACAATATAAAATTGGACGCCAGCAAACTCGACTTTTCGGACCTAGAGCAACTGGAAGATTTGGTATTGGTGGCGGTTAATCGGGCCTTGGAAGCGGCGCGTGTGGCCGCTGCGGCCGAGACCAACCAATTATTGCAAGGAATGATGCCGGGCGGGTTGGATCAGTTTCTGAAACCCTGAGTGCATGCCCAGATTTGACGCTCCATGGCGTATTTGCATTTTCATGGATTACGCCGCTTGAAAATTATACTTTAATGCCATTGCAGGCGTTTATTTGTGCTTAAATCGATTTCCCGCATGCGTACACTTTTCCTTTTATGTAGCTTCATTTACGCCGGTGCGCTCTTTGCACAAAGCACTTCCGACAAGGTTGAGGCGTACTTTGCATTCGATAATGGATGCAAAGCTGTTGATAACAGTGGCAATGGTTCGGCCGGCGCATTGATCAATGGCATTTCCTGCACCTGCGGCCTGCGCGATTCCTGTTTCAGATTTGACGGGATAGACGATGCGCTTTATTTTGTAGGACCTTTTACCGATATTTTTTCTACGAGTGACTTCACGGTGAGCTTTTACATCAAGCCGCCAGATGCCACTAATGTAAATGGTACCCAACTGATCATGTCCAAACAGGGCAGCTGTACCACCAATCGCGCATTTTGGGTGCGTTTTTCGCCTAAAACACGCCGTATAACTTCCGGCATTAGCGAAAATGATACCCTGCTTACGACCGTTCAGGGCGCACTCGATAATGGCCCCTGTTGGCAGTTTATCACGCTTACCCGCAGCAATACGCGCTACACCTTATATATTAATGGTCAATTGCGGGATACCAAAGTCGCCCCGGCACGCCTTGACCTTACTTCTTCCGCCACCTTTAAGGTTGGAGAACCCGCCTGTCCACTCGACTCCTGGTACAAAGGGGAGTTTGATGAATTGCGTTTCCACAGTAAAGCGCTGGACGAAGAGGCGATTGCGCGGTATAATTTGCGGGCAGACAATATCCTAAATTCGGATACCCTGATTTACCTGGGCAATTCATTTCAGGTTAATGTATCGGCAAGTTGTGCTGAGCAATTTTCGTGGAGCCCCGCTGCGGGCGTTTCTGATCCCACCATCCCCAACCCAATTGTAACGCCCACGGAACCAGGCAGTTATGTGGTAACCATTGATTATGGCAACGGGGTATGTTTGGCGTACGATACCATTTTTGTAAATGTCATTGATCCAGACACCCTGGATTGCAATAAAATTTTTATCCCCAATGCCTTTACGCCGAGCTTCAGTTCGGGTCGTAATGATGTTTTTGGCATCAGTAATCCGTTCTCCGTGAATGAATTTATTTCGTTTGAAGTATTTGACCGTTGGGGGGGAAGGGTGTTTAATGCAAAAGATCAATTTGAAACCTGGGACGGTATGATCAGTGGTACCCCTGCTAACCCGGGTACCTTTTTATATCGCCTGCGGTACAAATGCCAAGGGGTTGAAAAAGTAAAGGCGGGCAATTTAACGCTCTTAAGATAGGCCTTAAAAAAAGAGAACCCGGAGCACATTTGCTCCGGGTTTTCACTAAACCGTTTCTATTGTATGAAGCTGCAATACAAACGGTATAACCAAATATGTGCCAAAAAACACGTTTAAATGTTAAAACTACGTATAAAAACAAAAAACCCTATTAAATATTGCTACTTAACAGGGACAAAACAAAAAACAAACACTATGAACAAACACTATTTATCAAATTTGTGGGTTTAGGGGCAAACCGCTATTTTTTATAAAAACAGCAAAATAAAAACAAAAGCAAAGGTAATCACTAATTGGAAATCATTCCCTTTTTTTCCGCGGAACTTTTGTTGCTTAACGCTGACCAAAAAACCAGTATTCTTTCAGAAATTTGGGCTTCGTTAGGTTCCTTTGCTTGTCTAATACCCCTTTGCCAAAAACCGTACCACCCTCCGTCATTGTCCACAAAATATTGTCATGAAATCCATAAATACACTTTTTGTAGTATTTTTTTCAGTGCTTTGCTGGGCTGCGGCCTGTAGTTCGGAACAGGCATCGCGCACGTCGGCAAGTGCTGAAACTTCCCGCGCCAAACTTACGCCGGATGGCATGGCCGTTTTCCGTCAGTATTGCATTACGTGCCATGGCTCGGATGGAAAACTGGGCCTTAACGGCGCTAAAGACTTAACCGTCAGCCCTTTAACCAAGGAGGAGCGCATCAATATCATTACGAATGGCCGCAAAATGATGACGCCTTTTAAAGAAGTGCTTTCTCCGGAAGAGATTTTGGCCGTAGCAGATTATACCTTATCGTTGAAAAAATAAAGCATGTTACCAGATTCTAAACTTTTGGTTACCGGGGGCACCGGCTTTTTGGGCGCCTATTTAATTCGTCAATTACTTGCAAAAGGATATGCGGTGCGTGCCACCCGCCGGGCCAACAGCCCCATGGATCTGGTCGCAGACATTGCCGATCAGGTGGAATGGGTGGATGCCGATGTAACGGACGTGGTGGCCCTGGAAGACGCCATGACGGATATCACCGAGGTGTTGCATTGTGCGGCCATGGTATCGTTTCACCCGCGCGATGTAGCCCGGATGATGCAGGTAAATGTGGAAGGAACGGCCAATGTAGCCAATTTAGCCCTTGAAATGGGGGTGCGGAAAATGATACACGTGAGCAGTATTGCCTCCCTGGGGCGCGCTAAAGACCGGCCCACCCTGGATGAAGACAGCAAATGGGTGCAAAGTCGGGGTAACAGCAATTATGCAATTAGTAAATACCAGGGCGAGCAGGAAGTGTGGCGCGCGCACCACGAAGGCCTGGCGGTGGCGATTGTGAATCCGGCGATCATTTTTGGCAGCGGGTTTTGGAACCTGGGATCGGCCAAGTTTTTTACCCAAGTGGAAGGAGGACTAAAATTTTGCCCGACCGGCAGCACCGGTTTTGTGGATGTGCGGGATGTGGCGCGTTTTATGGTACACCTGCTGGAAGGCCCGCAAAACGGCGAACGGTATATCTTAAACAGCGAAAATGCTACTTTTCGGCGTTTGTTCGACCTGATTGGTGCTTCGATTGATAAAAAACCGCCGTTTATCCCGGTCAGTCCGCTGCTGGCAGAAGTAGCCTGGCGGGTAGAGTGGCTGAAAGAAAAAATATTGGGCGCGGAGCCGATGGTTACCAAAGAAGCCGCGCGCAGCAGTGTATCGAAGTATTTTTACACCAGCGATAAATCCAAAACGGTATTTGATTTTACGTATCGGAGTTTGGAAACGACGATCCGAGAGACGGGGGCGCAGTTTTTGGAGGCAAAGAAAGCGGGGTTTAAGGCTATGGTGTTGGAGGGGTTTTAGTATGTAACCTTCTCCAAAAACAACCCCGATGGCGGCACAATACATTTGGAAGGCTCCTTGGTAAACATTTCCATATTCACCCTTCTAAGAAAAATACCCGACCTGGACTTCCTTATGTAGTATAGACCTCCGATATTATACTACACTTCAACCAATGGGAAGTCTGAAAAATCAGAAATGTAGGTGGTTAAATTGACACCTGAGCATTCAACGAAATCTTGTGTATATGAAAAATATAAATTTAAATTATCTTCATACAGTGAGCCAATATTGTCATTTTGCCAATGATTGAGTAAATAATCCTGACGAATGATAATCGGCTTCGTCCATTGATTGTTGAATCTGACAATGAAAACATAATGGACTGGGATATTTGCGATGTTTTTCAGTTGAGTTATTGAAACTTTAAATTGCCCACTGAACCCATTTTGACGGGGCGTGCCAGTGGAGGTTTTAACCTGAACCCGTCTTAAAGTTCCACTATCATCTTGAACTACAAATATATCATCACCAATATCAACCTCCGGGATGGCAACATTCCAGCCAAGCGTTAAAAACTCTGACATTACGGTGAGATGCCCCGCTTTACCCAAATAAAGATGATAATTTTTCTTCACGCACCAATCTTGTGGATATGTAAAACTTTACCAGTTTGAGTGTCTACAAACCTCACTTCATGAATCTTTTGGTTAAGATCCGATTGTTTTTCAATGCCCAATAAGGCCGGATAAATGGATGCCTCTAGTTTATTATAATAATTTTCAAAATCACTCTTTATATCGTAAGAAACAAAGATAATATTCGCTGGATGTGCATCCGGAAACCACGTTTTAATTAAAGCACGAATAGATGGGCTTATGCTGAACGTATAACCATCCAATTGCTTGTTTACGCTTATTTGAATTGCGTCCATTTCTTTTATAACATCCGCTTGCATAGGTAAAAGATGCTTAGAACTTGTTAAGACTACTGGTTGCATTGTACATTGAACCTGCCATATGACAAGCGTTTACAAAAGTAGGGGCAAAATGGCAAATTAGCAAGCGGACTGATCAATAAGCAACCTTCTCCAAAAACAACCCCGAAGGCGGTGCCGTATACTTCGACGGCTCCTTGGTATAAGTTTCCATATACCCTTCCAAAGTTTCGAGCGACATGCGGCCGCGGCCCACTTCCACCAGTACCCCGGTGAGGCGGCGCACCATTTTCCACAAAAAATGCGAGCCAATAAAGTGAATATAGATGCGCTGGGCATCGTCGATGATTTCAACTTTGGTTAAATCGACCATGGTAGACTGACCTTCTTTCTCTGTATCGCCGAAAGAACGGAAATCGTGGAAGCCCTGGAGCATCGCGGCTGCTTTGCGCATATCAGCCAAATTGAGCGGATCGCGCACCCACCACACGTATTTTTTGCCAAAAGCATCGCGGCGTTTGGAAATCTGGTACACATAATGCCGGGATTGGGCATCGTAGCGCGCATGAAACTTGGGATTGGCCTTTTCCGCTTTTAAAATATTGATGTCGTGGGGCAGCACATCATTCATGCGCATTTGCAGTTGCTCGGGCGAAACACCTTCTACAGGCACCTCCAGGTGGGCCACTTGTCCGCGTGCGTGTACACCAGCGTCCGTGCGACCGGCGCCGTAAAGTTCCATTTGCAGGGAATTGAACACTTTAAAGGTGGCCTGCATGAGTTCGCCTTGTACCGTGCGGTCTTCTTTTTGTACTTGCCAGCCGGCGTAACGGGAGCCGTCGTATTCTATCGTGAGTTTGTAGCGCATTCTGTTCAAAATGAAGCACAAAGGAACGATAAAGTGTCGGGATATGCGCGTATTAATCATGATTTTGTTTGGCGGTTTGGTGCGCTCGTAGTACCTTTGCAGTCCTTTTGGAAAAAAGGGTATTTTTTAACTAAAAAATTGTCTAACAATATGTTCGCAATTGTTTCCATCGCCGGTCAACAATTTAAAGTTGAGGAAGGTCAGCAGATCTTCGTCCACCGGCTGGCAGCACAGGAAGGAGACGCGCTCTCTTTCGATGCCGTGCATCTCATCGAGCATGACGGCAACGTCAACATCGGTGCTCCTTATGTTGGCGGTGCCAGCGTCAGTGCCAGTGTGCTCAGTCACGTTCAAGGTGATAAAATCGTGGTATTTCACAAGAAACGCCGTAAAGGTCACCGCAAGAAAAACGGTCACCGTCAGCAATTCACTAAAATCCAGATTGACGCGATCAAAGGCTAAGATTTGGTAAAGTGGCAAGTTGTGTTGAAGCGCTTTCTACTTTTAGCATTCACAATAAATCATTCACTCATTCACCCTTGTTTTGAGTCATGGCACATAAAAAAGGTGTAGGTAGTACAGATAACGGCCGGGACAGTAAAAGTAAACGTCTTGGTGTAAAATTGTTCGGCGGCGAAATCGCGAAAGCCGGCAATATTCTTGTTCGTCAGCGTGGAACCCGTTTCCATCCGGGCGAAAACGTGTACATGGGACGTGACCACACGTTGCATGCATACATTGACGGTGTTGTTACCTTCCGCAAAACGAAGAACGACCGCAGTTATGTAAACGTATTGCCGCTTGAAATGGTGGCACCTGCACAGGTTCCAACCAAAGCGGGTACCCAAACCGGCAACGAAACCAAAGCGCCAGTTGCAGAACCAGCGGCTAAACCAGCAAAAGCGCCTAAAGCGCCTGCTGCGGAAGTAGTTGCTGAAGTTGCTGCACCTGTTGCAGAAGTTGTACCGCTGGTAGTTGTTGCGGAGGAAACACCAGAAATCGTTGCTGAAGTTGCTGCTCCAGTTGCAGAAGAACCAAAAGCAAAGGCTGCTGCTAAAAAAGCACCGAAGCCCGACGATTTGAAAATCGTGGAAGGTATCGGTCCTAAAATTGAAACCCTGTTGAAAGAAGGTGGTATCCAGAACTGGGACGATCTTGCTGCGGCAGATTTGGATAAATTGAAAGAAATTCTGGATGCTGCCGGTTCACGGTATCAGATCCACGACCCGAGCACCTGGGCTGCTCAAGCCAAATTTGCTGCAGATGGCAAATGGGAAGAGCTGAAAGAATACCAGGAAATGCTGATGGGCGGTCGGGATGTAACAGAATAACAATATATTTGGAGGGCAAGTGTTGGAAATTTGATTTGTAGTTTCCTACATTTGCCCATTGTTTGTTTCGATATAAGAAGTTTTTGTTTTCATAGCTTAATTTTTAGTTGTTGCCCCGGCTGTAATTAGTCGGGGTTTTTTATCAACGGAAGTTAAGGAGAAAAAAAGGGTTCCACGGAGGAGCTTGGAGGGACGGAGTTACGCGGAGAAAAAAGGGTTCCACAGAAAAAAAGGGGTTCCATGGAGGAGCTCGGAGGGACGGAGTTACGCGGAGTTTATTTCCTCTGTGCAACTCCGTCCCTCCGCGCTTCTCCGTGGAACCCTTTTTTTATTATTCCTCATCCTCCCATCTATACACGCCAAAATTATCTGACTGTAGTGTTTCCGATACCTCCTCCTTGTCAAATTCGGTAGGATCAAATTCGTCGCCCAGCCAATCCGTCATTTCTTCGTGTTCTTCATGGGATGGGTCGGACATAATTTCCAGCAAGGCTTGATAACCCCCAATGCCGCCACAATCTTCAGGTGGACAGGTGTTTTCTCCCGCAATACAGACAGGATATGGGCGATTGGGTTCTTTGGGCAACACTTTTTCCAATTCAATCTGGTGTTCCCAGCCATCCCCGAAATCATATAAGTAGGATATGCTGTCGTTTTCCGCTTTTAGCAAGGTGTTTAACGTGATCTCGTTGTAATTTTCATAATCGAGATCTTCCAACAGGATGGGATCGCCATAAATCAATCCATTTAAGTCAAATTGATGGAGGTGTGAGTTGGTCCAGCCCATGGTGGTTTGGATGATTTTGTGCAAATCCGGCATCAAAACGGTGCTTTCGACCAAAAAGATTCTCCAGATGGGCGGCTTGGCGTCGTTGAGGGATATTTTTAGTTGGTAGATATTCATGGAAAGGCTTGATTTGTGTGGTGGGTGGAGGTTACAAATTTAGAATATTTGTGGGGAATGAGGGGGTGGGGTGTGATTTTTGTAAGTAGATTATGGGGTGTTTATTTAAAATTGTGCTTATATTCGTGCAGTATTGAATTTGAAACGGAACGTAGTTTGGTCTTGGTTAAACCGAATGACTTTTTGACGAATATATTACATATGATAAAAAAAACTAACATAGATAAACTAAGCCAAGATCAGGAATATGATTCTTTAGTTGAAGGATTGGGCAATCTGATTTAATCTAGTAGAGGCAAAATTCAGGAAGCTATTCGTGCGGCCATGCTTCAACTATACTGGCAAATAGGGCAACAAATCGTGGAATTTGAACAAAAAGGGAAAACCCGTGCAGCCTACAAAACCAAACTTTTTATACAACTTTCCAGAGATTTGGTGATTCAATATGGCAAAGGATTTAGTGCTTCCAACCTGTACAATATGCGATTGTTTTACCAACGATATCCAATTTTCCAGACGTCTGGAAAATTGATGTGGGGACATTATTGCGAATTAGTGGGCATAGATGATGATTTAGAACGTTCTTTTTATGAGCAACAATGTGCATTGGAAAATTGGTCGGTCAGAGAATTGCAACGACAAAAAAGTACGATGCTCTTCCATCGTTTTGCCCTGAGTACCGATAAAAAAGGGGTGCTTGCGTTAGCACAAGAAGGAAAAAAAACAGTACTGGCGGCAGATGTACTACGCGATCCGTATATTCTAGAGTTTCTTAAAGTTCCTGAACCCTACCATATTGCGGAGCGGGATTTGGAAGATAAATTAGTTAAACACCTCAAACTCTTCCTGCTTGAGTTAGGCAAGGGTTTTGCCTTTGTCGGTGAACAGTACAAAATTACACTGGGCAACCAGCACCATTATGTGGATTTGGTATTTTATCATCGAATCCTCAAATGCTTTGTCCTAATTGATCTAAAAACGGGCAAAGCCGATCATTCAGATATTGGACAAATGAATATGTACATGGGATATTTTGCCGCAGAAGAAAATACCGAAGGGGATAACCCTCCCATCGGTATTGTATTGGCACAGGAAAAAAACGACTTGGTAGTAAAGTATGCTACTTCCAACCTCAACAGCCAACTCTTTGTCTCCAAATATCAACTTTACCTCCCTAATGAGACCGAACTGCGCGCCGAATTGGAACAAATTCTGCTAGAAAAATGAAAATGAATGATTTTTTTCAAGGAATTTCATGGGCTAGATTACCGCGATTTGGAGTGGGCGCAAATTGATTCGAGGAGTTGTCATCTTTTATCAAATTAGAACCGATCTAATTTTGGGTATGATTTGCCATGTTGCATCGCTATTTTTTAACAAAGGGAAAAAAGAATTTAAACCTTGACACGCTATATAATGGTGGTATAGTTTGGGCCGGAGTATACAAGATCTGGCATCAAAACGGTGCTGTCGACCAAAATGCGCTTCCAGATGGGCGGCTTGGTGCCGTTTAGGGATATTTTAGTTGGTATATTTTCATAACGCGTATAGATTTGGTTGGTAAAAATGCTGGGCTTTCATTGAACTTACTTAAGGTTTTAAGTATGAAAATTTAAGGTTGACTTGTAAAATACACGTTTTTTTTAAAGTTAACCAAGATTAAAGAGGATTTGAAGGATGGATGGATAAAAATCGATTTTCTATGGATTAGAACCGAGCCGCTTTCATAACCACTAAGCGTTGGTTATGGCATACCACTAAAGCAACCTGATTCATTTTGACTAGACATAAAAAATCCGTTATTTTAGCCTAATTAAACCAAAATAACGGATTTGTATATTGTTCCGCGCCCCTTCATACCTCCGCGCTATTCCGCGGAACCCCTTCCCCGCTTAATCGTTCAGTTTCAACACCTTCAAAAACGCTTCCTGCGGTACTTCCACCGAGCCGAACTGTTTCATTTTCTTTTTACCTTCTTTCTGTTTCTCTAACAGTTTGCGTTTACGGGAGATGTCACCACCATAACATTTGGCGGTTACGTCTTTGCGCAGGGCGCTGATGGTTTCGCGGGCAATGACTTTTGCGCCAATGGCTGCCTGGATGGCAATCTGGAATTGCTGGCGAGGGAGCAGGGTTTTGAGTTTTTCGCACATCTTGCGGCCCATTTGCTCCGCCTTGCTGCGGTGTACGAGGGCGCTCAGGGCATCTACCTGTTCCTGATTGAGCTTGATGTCGAGGCGCACGAGGTCGGTTAGGCGGTAGTCGATTACATGATAATCGAAGGAGGCATAACCGCGGGTGAGCGACTTGAGTTGGTCGTAAAAGTCGAACACGATTTCGGCCAGCGGCATGTGGAAGTTCATTTCCAGGCGAGAAGGCGTGAGGTAAGTTTGCTTTTGAAGCATCCCGCGCTTATCGAGGCACAATTTCATGATGGAGCCGATATAATCGGGCTTGGTGATGATTTGTGCAAAAATATAAGGCTCTTCGGCCGATTGTAAGTGGTTGGGCTCGGGTAAATCGCTGGGCTGACGTACGGTGAAACGCTCGTCTTTCATGTTGGTCGCGAAATACGTTACGTTCGGTACGGTCGTGATGATGTCCTGGTCGAATTCGCGGTACAGGCGCTCTTGCACAATTTCGAGGTGCAACATGCCTAAGAAGCCGCAACGGAACCCAAAACCCAGGGCAACGGAACTTTCCGGCTCGAATACAAGGGAGGCATCGTTGAGTTGCAATTTCTCTAACGAATCGCGCAAGTCTTCGAAATCATCGTTGTCCAAGGGGTAAATACCGGCAAATACCATCGGCTTTACCTCTTCGAAACCGCGTACGGGTTCGGAACAAGGACGGGCAACGTGGGTAATGGTATCACCCACTTTAATTTCGCGACTCACTTTGATGCCGGTAATTACATAGCCAACATCGCCGGCACGTATTTCGGCCGATTCGAACTGGCCGAGGCGCAAAACGCCCACTTCTTCCGCGATTACTTCTTTGCCGGTATTGTAAAAACGCAGTTTGTCGCCTTTTTTCATGACCCCGTTCATCACGCGTACGTAGGCGATTACGCCGCGGTAGGAGTTGAACATGGAGTCGAAAATCATGGTTTGCAAGGGCGCATCTACATCACCTTTGGGGGCCGGGATGCGGTGTATGGCGGCATCCAGGATTTCGGGAATCCCGAGGCCGGTACGACCCGATGCGGAGATAATATCTTCCCGTTCGCAACCGATGAGGTCCATGATTTGATCCTGTACCTCTTCGATCATGGCGCTGGCCATATCTACTTTGTTGACAATCGGGATGATTTCCAGGTTGTGGTCAACGGCGAGGTAAAGATTACTAATCGTTTGAGCCTGAATACCTTGAGAGGCATCTACCAGCAAAAGCGCACCTTCGCAGGCGGCGATAGAGCGGCTCACTTCGTAGGAAAAGTCGACGTGGCCGGGTGTATCAATCAGGTTGATGATGTATTCTTCCTTGGTTTTTGGGTCGATATAATGCATCTGGATGGCGTGGCTTTTGATGGTAATGCCGCGCTCTCTTTCGAGATCCATGTTATCGAGTGCCTGATCCTGCATGTCGCGTTTGCTGATCGTATTGGTGTACTCCAGCAATCGGTCGGCGAGGGTACTTTTGCCGTGGTCGATGTGGGCGATGATGCAGAAATTACGGATATTTTTCATGGCGATAGCCTTAGTGTTAAGTTTGGCCGGAAGGGCCTGGTTGGCTTTTGAGGCCTGATTTCAATTTTTTAAAAGCAACAAAAAATTGCGGCCGCAAAGATAGCCCGTTTAACAATTCTTTGGGGATTTCGTTGAAAATTAGGCAATCATTTTACTTTTTTGGGTCTGTGGCGGTTGCTGGGAAGCCAAAAAGGGCCTGCATTTTGAAAAATATCTCGGTATTTTCATAAATGCCGCTAAATTGCTCGGCACCGGGTCCGTACGCGAAAACGGGTACCATGGTGGCGGTGTGCTGGTCGGTGGAAAACGCGATGATCAAGCTGTCCATTTCGGAGCCTTGTTTGATGGCCATACCGCCAGTTTCGTGGTCGGCTGTAACGATGACGAGGGTTTCACCGTCTGCTTCTGCGAATTTGAGGATAGCGCCAATGGCTGCATCAAAATCGAGCATTTCTTTTATGGCGTACGGACCGTTGTTTTTATGGCAAGCCCAGTCGATTTGAGAGCCTTCGAGCATCAGGAAAAAGCCTTTTGGGCTGCGTTCTTTCAAAAATGGTCCGGCAAGTTCGGCGGCTAAGGGCAGGTAATCGCGGCCATTTTCGACACTTTCGGGCTCTTCATCGGCAGAAAACCAGGCAAACGGACGATCGCCGGCGGGTTTGTAGTTGCTCAGTTTGTTTTCGGTGTAATTGCCCATTTGATAACCGGCATCCAGCATTTCCTGGTATAAATTTTTGGTATCGCTGCGGCGTTTGCGGAAATAATTCAGTCCACCGCCGATGAGTAAATCCAGTTTGGTTTGTAGAAAAAACGGGGCGATGCCTTCCATATCGGCCCGATCGGGCACGTGTGCAATAAACGCAGCCGGGGTCGCATGGGTGATGCTGCAACTGGCAATTAATCCGGTTGCAAGGCCATTTTGACTGGCTTGTTCAAGGATGCTGAGGCAGGGTTTCTTGTTTTTATTCACCCCAATTGCGCCGTTGTACGTTTTGCAGCCACAGGCAAAGGAAGTAGCAGCGGCCCCCGAATCGGTGATCAAACGTTTATGGGCATTGGTTTTAATGAGTCCGGTGATCGGAAATTGCTCCAGGTTTAAGTGGTTATTGTTTGAATACAACCCGGCCGAAATTTGGGTAAGTCCCATGCCATCGCCGATGAGCAGGATGATGTTTTTGGGCTGTTTCCCTTGGTTTTGGGGAACAAAAACGGTATGATTGGTTTTATCGGAATAGGCTGCGCTGCCAATAATGGAGGCGGTAATGGATAAAAAGAGGCAAATTAAGAGGATTCTATTCCTTTTCATGTAGGCGTTTCCGTTTTGTTGGACCATTTTTCAATAAATTCGATTAACAAGCGCACGCCATATCCGGTGGCGCTTTTGGAGGTAGCAAAATCGGAATCGGCAAAAGCCATTCCGGCAATGTCGAGGTGTGCCCAGTGTGGGTGCTCGCTAGTGAAATGTTCGAGAAATTTGGCAGCAGAGATACTTTCGGCCATGGGTTTGCCGGTAAAATTGCGCAAATCGGCCACATCACTCTTCAAATCGCTGCCGTATTCGTCCCACATCGGCATGCGCCACAAGCGTTCGCCACTTTCCATACCTGCCGCGCTTAATACATCGGCCAATTGATCGCTTTTGGTGAACAGACCGCCTGCCTGGGTGCCGATTGCCCGAATAATGCTGCCGGTGAGGGTAGCCAGGTCGATGAGCACATCGGGCATTTCCTGTTTGAGCAAATAGGCCAGTCCATCTGCGAGGATCAGTCGACCTTCCGCATCGGTATCAATTACTTCGATGGTTTTGCCTGACAATGAGCCGATTACGTCGCCTGGCTTGATGGCCAGGCCGTCGATCATGTTTTCGGCGGCCGGGATCACGCCGATTATGCGCACGGGCAATTGCAGGCGCGCGGCCACCATGAAGGCGCCTAAAACGGCTGCGGCGCCGCCCATGTCGCTTTTCATGAGGTGCATGTTGGTGGAAGGCTTCAGGCTCACGCCGCCGGTATCAAAGGTGACGCCTTTACCGACAAGGCCAAACACGGGTGTTTTGGTTTTGCGGGTTTTAGCACCGTATTCGAGTACGATTAAGGCGGGTGGATTGGGGCTGCCCTGGCCAACGGCAGTGAGGGCTTTCAAACCCTGTTCATGGAGGGCCGATTTATTTAAAATATTTACATAAAAACCGCATTCCTTGCCTGCTTTTACGGCCCAATTGGCCATTTGCTCGGGCGTTTTGTAATTGCCGGGCGCGTTGAGCAGGTCGAACAAGGAAAGATAGGTGAGCGCAAAAATTTGTCCCCGGCGGGCGGGCGCTTCCATTTCCTTCAGTCCTTTGGTGGGCAGCACGATGCTGATTTCTGATTTTGGGCCGCCAAATTCCACTTCCGGCTTGGTTTCTGTGCGGTATTTGCCGATGTCGTACAAGCCGAGCAAAGCGCCGGAGGTGGCTGCTTCCGTGAAGCGTGCGAGGGATTCCTGCGGGAAATGGCGCAAATCTATCCCCACTTTTTGCGGCAATTTGCTTTTATAGCGGTGGCAAAAAAGGCGGAGGGTGGAAAATATTTCCTGAAATCCGGTCTTTTTGCCTATTCCGCACAGGTATAGGCGTCGTCCCGGACTGCCCGCAGCGTACAAAACGAACACTTCCTTGGCTTCAGCGCGGAAATCGTTTTGTAGCGTGGCCGCATCTGCACCCGTGCGCGCGGCGATCTCCGCCAGGCGATCTGCTAGTTGTGCATCCTGAGCGAGGGGCACCACCATGGTATCGGGGACTTTTTTATCGAGTATTTTTACGATCATAGGACTAAAAAATAGGCATGTATCAGGCGCGTTCGGCCAGTTCCAGCCAGCGCAATTCCTTCATTTCCATGGATTCCTGTATTTTTCCGAGTTCGAGGGAAAGGGCTGCTGCATCTGCGGCGCTTAAATCGGGAGCATCGAATTTTTGCAGTATTTCGGTCTTTTTTTGCTCATGTTGTGCAATTTCCCGCTCTAATTTTTTCAATTCGTTGCGTTCGGTGCTGTTGAGTGCGGGCAAATTGGATACGGGTGCAATAACCGGGGCTGGTTTGGCAACGTTGGATTGCTGTTTTTCCAGCGCTTTTCGGTCTTGCTCTTCGGTGCGTTTGAGGGCGCGGTATTCGGCATGGGTGCCATTGAAATCGCGCACTTTGCCATTGCCTTCAAAGACGAAAAGGTGATCTACCAGTCGGTCCATAAAGTACCGGTCGTGCGTTACTACGATAAGACAGCCGGGGTAGTCTTCCAGAAAATCTTCCAAAACCTGCAAGGTCATCACGTCGAGGTCGTTCGTCGGCTCATCGAGGATCAGGAAATTGGGGTTTTTCATCAAAATGGTGAGCAGGTACAAGCGCCGGCGTTCGCCCCCGGAGAGTTGACTGGCATACACCTGTTGTTGGGAGCGGCTGAACAGGAATTTTTCCAGCAGTTGGGCGGCGGTGAGTTCCTTGCCTTTTTCGAGCGGAATCACATCGGCGATATCGCGAATGACGTCAATGACGCGGCGATCGTCGGCCAATTGGATGCCTTCCTGGCGGTAATGGCCAAAAATGATGGTATCGCCCACCACGATTTTGCCGGTATCGGGTTCGATGGCCTGGGTAAGCAGTTGCAGGAAGGTAGATTTCCCGGCCCCATTGGCGCCCACGATGCCCACGCGTTCCTTGCGTTTGAATTTATAGGAAAAATTTTCAATCAGTTTTTTCGGTCCGTACGACTTGCTGACATTGTGCAACTCGACAATTTTGCCGCCCATCCAGTTTTCTTTGATCTGGATGCTCATTTCGTCTTTTTTGACTTTCAGGGTATCATTGGTTTCCTTTCGATCAAAATAGGCATCCACGCGGGCTTTGGCCTTGGTGGTACGGGCTTGCGGACTCTTTCGTACCCAATCGAGTTCGTTTTTGAGCAGTTTATTGGTGCGTTCGTAGGTGGTGGCTTCCACTTCTTCGCGCAGGGCTTTTTTCTCCAGATAATCGGAATAGTTACCTGAGTATCGGCGCAATTGTCCGCCTTCCAGTTCGATGATGCTATCGCACACATTTTCAAGGAAATAGCGATCGTGCGTGACCATAAACAGGGTAACGCCTGGCTGTTGGAGGTATTCTTCCAGCCATTCGATCATTTCCACATCCAAGTGGTTGGTCGGCTCATCGAGGATCAGGAAATCGGGTTCTTCGAGCAGTACTTTTACCAGGGCGACGCGCTTTTTTTGTCCACCCGACAATGAATTGACCTTTTGTTCGAAGTTGGTCATGCCGAAACTAAACAGCGTTTCTTTCACTTTTGCATCAAACGACCAGGCTTTCAGGTCGTCCATGAGCGCCATGGCATCTTCGAGGGCCGTACCTTTGTCGCTGGGGTGCGCAAGGGCGTGTTCGTATTGCTGCACGGCCTTCACCATGGGGTTTTTATTATCGAGTACCGCGCCGAGCACATCTAAACCGGGGTGGAAATCGGGTTCCTGGTCGAGCCAACCGATGCGAATGTCTTTGCGGAGGATAATCTTGGCATTTTCACCTTCAGAGCCTTCTTTGCCGGCGATTACGCGCATGAGGGTACTTTTACCGGTGCCGTTTTTGGCGATCAGGCCGATTTTTTGTCCTTTATCGATGTGAAGAGAGAGGTTCTGGAACAGCATTTTTTCACCGTAGCTCTTCGTGACATTTTCGAGTGTTAAAAAATTCATATATTGGTATCAGACGGAACGTGCAGAGTCTGTGCGCATTTACTTGTTAAAAATGCAAAGATACGACGAAGCGCGGGCGATTGGGGTGCTTTTATCCAGGATCTTGCACAGGATCCTGATGGTTTCAGAGAAAAACCGGAAATTCGCCCCCCGAAACAAGCGTTTGGCCAACATTATGGTAAAAAAACGGCCTGTTTGGGTTTTTGCAGCGTTTAAAACCGCAAAAAATTATTCATTTTTTCAAATTATCGAGCAAAGTTGTCTTTGCCTTCCTGCTATGAGTCGTAAAAATAAATTGCGCAAATTTGCTGAAATCCTTGCGTTCCCGAATGTGTACGAGTGTTACAATGTGCAAGAACCTTCGCTGGTGGGGGCCAATATGGAGCCGGTAGAAATGAAAGGCGTGTGGCACCGGGACCATTTTAAAAACGACCACCCCATTACGCTGGAATTGGCTTGCGGCGGTGGTGAGTACACGGTGGATTTGGCCCGGCGCTTTCCGGAGCGCAATTTTATCGGCATTGATATTAAAGGCAATCGGTTGTGGCAGGGCGCCAAAAATGCCCTGGATGGTGGATTGCACAATGCTGCTTTTTTGCGCACCCGCATTGAAGTGTTGAGTGCGTTTTTTGCCCCTGGGGAGGTTTCAGAAATCTGGATTACGTTTCCTGATCCGTTTCCGCGGGAGAGCAAGGAGAACCGTCGGTTGACCTCGCCCATGTTTTTGGAGCGTTATCGGGAGGTGTTGGTACCTGGCGGGTTGGTGCATTTGAAACATGATGATCCGCATTTTTTTAGGTATAGTTTGCGGGTGATTGAATCCGACCCGCGTTGTACCTTGCTGTACGAAAATCAGGATATTTATGCCACGCCGATGTTGTATCCGGAATTGGGAATTCAGACATTGTATGAGGGAAAACATTTGGCAGCGGGCAAGACCATTAAATACCTGCGTTGCACCATTTCATAAGCATATCTCCCTTTTATGGAACACAACAAGCTGGTTTTTGAAACTTTTGCGCAGGGCAAATTGCTGTTGAGCGGCGAATATTTTGTGCTGGATGGGGCTTTGGCCTTGGCGTTGCCGGTGCGATTTGGGCAGTCGTTGCGGGTGGAGACCTGGAAGGAACCCGCCAGTTTGTCGTGGACCAGTAAAAACGAGGAAGGCGTGGCTTGGTATTTGGCTGAATTTGCCTTGCCGGATTTGGAAGTGCTCACCGATACGGATCGGAAAATATCGGAGAATTTGCAGGGTATTTTGCGTGCTTGTCAACGGCAAAATCCGCATTTTTTGGACGGTACCACGGGGCTTAAAGTACTGACGCAGAATAACTTCCCGCGCAATTGGGGTTTGGGTACCAGTAGTACGTTGATTGCGGCGGTGGCGCGTTGGGCGGAAGCAAATCCATACACGGTATTGTTTGAAACGATGGGCGGTTCGGGCTACGACCTCGCGTGTGCGTACGCGGAAGGGCCGCTGTTGTATCGTTTGGAAGGCCAAACGCCGGAGGTGACGCCAGTGGTTTTTGATCCGCCATATGCCGAGCACTTGTATTTTGTGTATTTGGATAAAAAGCAGGATAGTCGGGCGGGCATTTTGCGGTACCGGAATTTGGGCAGTGGCACGGCTGCTAAAGTTGCGGAGGTTACGGATTTGACGCGGCAAATGTTGGCTGCCGAGGATTTGGAGGCTTTTGAACAGGTGGTGATTGCGCACGAGCAATGCATCGGCGCGGCCTTGGAGTTGCCGACGGCCAAATCGGTGTATTTTTCGGATTATTGGGGGGCGGTGAAGAGTTTGGGTGCTTGGGGCGGTGATTTTGTGTTGGTTACGAGTGCGCGCGGGGAAGCGGAGACGCGTGGGTATTTTTTGGAGAAGGGGTTTGGGGTGGTTTTGGGGTGGAGGGAACTTCGATTGTGTGAATAGAAAATATCGAACACCGAACACCGAATATCGAACTCCGAAATAAGAGGGGCGCTACTGATTTAGAAAATATCGAACACCGAACTCCGAATATCGAACTCCGAAATAAGGGGGCGCTTGATCTGGCTTTATTGGTTTTGGCATCTTTCAAGTTTTAGGGGCATCATTTTTCCTACATCTTCCATTTTTTCATAGCCGTCATTTAAATAATCCATATATACCCATTTGCCATGTTGCTTTTCTAAATAGTCCTTTATGTTGTTAAAGATTGGTGCTTTGTCCGGTGGAAAATTAAACGAATCCTCATGCACGCCAAATTCCTTTAATTGGATCCATTTGCCTTGGCACAGCGCATATATTTTACACCTGTTCACGCGGGTAAAGTCTAATTGGTCAATTACCAACGCAATTTCGTCTTTGCCATCGGCATTGTTGTCACCGATGTTGATTAAGCAGTATAGACCGTGTGCTGTCCCTAAGTGCAAGGTATCTTGGTTGTCTTTATTTAAGGACAGATATAAGTCTGGATCCTGGTCAATGAACCAATTTATAACGGTATCCCATTCATTTTGAAAAGGATCTGCCGAGAAATCAATTTCCTTTTTTGTTCGTCTGGAGTAGTTATGTTCGAAAATAGTGTCCTTTTTTCTGTCACCGTCAAAATCGCCAACTACAAATAGTTTCTTTAATGGATGTAATTTAACCAAAGTATCCGCTGTTTGGATAGTCGGAGGACTATACATGTTTTTCGGCGGAGTACTGTTATTACAATTTATCAGCACTATCAACAAAGGCAATAAGTAGAGTATGTGTTTCATGGTTATCATTTAATGGGATATCTATTTCGAGGGTGAATAAACCGTACCGATTTACCCGGCGGCGGCGGCACATCCTTCGAACTGATCATTTTTAAAGTATCTAAGTAAGTTCCCATTGAAAAACTGTCAGTTTGGGCAACTACTGTACTGGAAATTATAGTGTCGAGCCAGTCGCTTAAATACAGGATGTTTTTAGGAACCACGGATGAATGATTCAAATACTGCAATCTAATTTGGGCGCTATCTCTTATTTTATAATCCAGGAAGGACGTTAATCCATCATACGTTAAAGTTAAAGTATCAAATATACCCGCAGTGCTAACTCCTGGGAAAAAGTTGTTCGCTAACAACAATGAATCGACAATTTGTCTGATCGAATCAGTTAAAACGCCCTTGAAATAGGTATGCTTGGTTAAAAAAGTATCGTGCCGAATTATCTCAAAATGACCGGTGCTGTCAACATGGAAATAATCGGCTAAGTGGAAATCCCATTGTTCGCTGTTTGGGCTGAGATACCAGGTATATGTTGCATATTTAAAATCGGTGGTGACATTTTTTTTAGGTGCTGGTGGGTAGCTGCAAGCTCCAATCAGTAGTAATAAGTAGATGTAGGGGCGAATTTTCATTCCTCGAGGAGGCTTTTCAATGTAACCAAACTACCATCCATGTCTTTTGCAAAGTTCTTTTCTGCCATCGGGATCAACAGGTTCAATGGGTATTTTAGGAAGTCATATACTTCTTGCCGGGGCGCGTTAATGATGATTTCCCGGTTGCCATAATGGTCCTTTTTTAGGAAAAGTGCAAGGAGGAGCAGGGAGGCAATGATGGCTAATATGACGAGAAGGATGGTGAGGAAGATGTTCATTTTGTTGATTTAGTATAGGCTAAGTTTTAATCCTCCAATCCTTTTCCGTCCAATATTTGTGGAAGGTATTTCTCAATTCTAGCGGTACGCGTTTTTGATTGTTTGGCAGCCGAAAAGTAGAGCAGGTAGCCTCTTTGCCGCCCGGGCGTGAGGGCTTCGAACGCCGTTTTTAATTCGGGCATTTCGTCTAAAACAAGTTGAAATTCTTCGGGCATGTTGAATTCACTGGTCTTTTTTAGTTCCATTTTCAAGCCTGCTTTGTCAATTTCGATGGCTTCCCGGATATAGGCGAGGATGCTTGCCTGGCTTTTTTCAATTTCCTGCAGGTTGGCAAACCGCATTTGTCGGGCGGCTTGTACATTTTGGGTTTGTTGGACCAAAATGCCGGCCGGGTCTTTCAGCAGGGCGCCTTGCATAAACAACAACGCACAATAGTCTTTAAATCCGTGGATTAGAAGGATGTTGTTGCTTTCACGGGTGTAACAGGGGCCTCCCCATTTTAAGGTTTCCGTCAGGCCACAGTCGAGCACCAGCATTCTCAATTCCGCATATGCCGTTTGCCATTTTGATTTTTTTGTAAAAAACCAATCTACTTCTGGATTCATAATGATGGGTTTACGGTTTTGGTGTGTGTGTAGGTTCGGTTCTGGCGGGTAAAGTTCAATTTATTTCGTCAAATGTTTGCTACCAATATACGACCCCTAGCGGGGTCAGGGCGTTGCGTTTTGGATGGTGAAGGTTTCCGATTGGGATTTGGTTTCGTTTTGACCATTTTGTACGCAACGCGCCGACCTCGAAAGCGATTTTACCAAGTAATCACTATTTTACAAAAGCAGATTTGTTCTGTGCTACCCAATCCTCTATACTTGTCATGGGCACCGGCAATTTTTTGAGTACATTGTCCATATCGGATGCATGCATGACCGGGTAATTTTTCGAATCTGTTATTTCTTGATAAACAGCCGCTGCGCCTTCTCCTGCGCCTTCGCCCATCAAACCATCCAGGATTTTTCCAAAGTCTTTGGGCGGCATTTGGCGGTAATGGATTTGTTTGTTTAAGCCAATTGAAAACTTTTCCGCCAGTTGATGGCCGGTTAGATTTTCAATACCGCTCACTTGAAAAGATGCATTCGCAAGGTGTGGGCTAAAAATTGCTGCTGCAACCAAGGCCGCAACATCCTGGGTGGCAATCCAGCCAACGGGCATTTCTTCCGGGGTTGGGTAGGTTACGCTATCCTCTGCTTGAACAAAAGGTGCGGTCCAGGGGCCTAACAGGTTTTCTGCATAAACAGATGGTTGTATGATGATGAACGGAAGCCCACTTTCCTTCAAATAATCGGCAATATCGATGCGTACATCCAGGGATGGGTTGCCAATTTTTACTGGAAGTATGAAGCCGCTGCTATTCCATACCAAGTGCTTTACCTGATGCGCAACGGCGGCATCAATTACATTTTTGGCGTAGTCCAATCCATCCATCGGATTGGCGAGAAAGAACGGGGCCAAAAATGAAATTGCATCCACCCCTTTGGTAATTTCATGGATGCGTGCGCGGTCGGCCATGTTGGCAATGACTGCTTCGGCACCCGCATTTGTAAGTAATTCAACCTTTTCGGGTTGGTGGGTTGTTGCGACCACTGTTGCGCCTTTGTTGGTGAGCGCTTTGATTACAGGAAACTGTTGCGAGCCACCTGCACCGTAAACAAGTACTTTCATGTTTTTTTATTTAGTAGTGAATTATTTGGCAAAATTATCTACCTTCGCTATACAAAATATAGTACTATACTGTAGTATACTGGTATCCTGGAGTATAGTATGTTGATTATCAAGCAGATGAAATCATCCAAAGAGTGTATCGAATATATACGGCCCGTCAGAGACGTGCTCGATATCATTAACGGCAAGTGGAAGTTGCCGATCCTGATTGCCTTGTCGTTCGGCAACAGGCGGTTTAAAGAGCTGGAAAGGGATGTGGAGGGTATTACCCCGCGGATGCTGTCGAAGGAACTTCGGGATTTGGAAGTGAATCAATTGATTATTCGAAAAGTATATGATACAATTCCCGTTACGGTGGAGTATAGTTTGTCGGAGTATGGCAAGTCGTTGGATCATGTGATCGTAGCATTACGGACATGGGGGCAAAATCATCGAAACAAGTTATTTGGGAAAATGGATGACTCTTCCAATTCCGCCGCGCATGTAGAAAGCCCATGCGCGGCGCAAAAGGAATGCTAGTTATTTTTAAAGGATGCAACCATTTTTTCAAGTCCTTCCTGATAAGGCGTGGTTTGAAAATCTGGAAATTGCTTTTTAAACTTGTCAAAATTCATAGCGTAAGGGTGCTCAAACTGGTAGAGCATTTCTTCTACTTCCGAAATGGGTGGAATAAAAAGGGAAAGTATTTTACGCATTAATTTAGGTACATATCCGAGTTTAAAGTTTGTACGTAATACTTTATTCAGCATTGCATTTACTTCGTCGAAGGTGACGGGTTTGCCCACTGGAAGATGCCAAACTTGTCCATACGTACGATGGTCTAATGCCAACGCTACCAAGGCTTTACCATTGTCGCCACTGTAAGCGTACGTATGTGTAACTCCTTTTTTACCAAGGACTTGCGGGGCTTTTCCTTTGAGCATGTTTTGAAGAAATGATATGTAAAAAGGGCTGTTCACCGCCAGTTCTCCATAAAAATCTGCGGACCTTCCGATCACGGCTTCCACTCTTTTTTCTGTTATTGCCTGCAGTAACAAGTCGGTGGTTTGCTTTCTGGCCAAGCCCTTTAGGGTGGTTGGGTTTTGCAGATGTGCTTCGTCGAAAGGTGCTGATAATGGTGCCGGACCATACATATACACGTTGTCGAAGAAGACTAATTTTGCATTTGCCTTCTCACAGGCTGCAATAATATTTTGCATCAATTTCGGCCAATCTCTTGTCCATACTTTTGATTCATAGGGCAAGCCAACGCAGAGGTAAACATAATCGGCATGTTGAATCGCGTTGATTGCTTCCTGTGCATTGAGCAAATCGGCTTGAATCGTTTCTACACCTTCCAATTTTTTACTGCGCTCTACCGCATTAAATGGGAGGTTTCTTTTTTTTAGTTCCGCGATTACGGCCCTGCCTGTAGCGCCGGATGCACCAAGTACGGTATGCATTTGATCTTTCATTTTTTGTAACGTTAAATTGCTTTTTGAATCATTTTACGGTACAAAAGTATGGGGGTGCATTTCGCTGGACCTTAACTCAGGTTAAGAAATCAAACTGGTTTTGTCAACAATTCCCGGTATTTCTCCACATACTCGGCTTTGCGTTTGGCCCGGTATTGCATCACAAAACGGGGATGATCAAGTGGCACAATGTTGCCAAAAAAGCCCATTTTTTGATTTAATTTATCCAAAAACGCGTAATTCTGGCCGGTTCCGAGGCAAAAAACGGTATCGGTACGCAGGCCCATTTCGATGTGTTGTTGGATGTTTTGGATGATAAAATCGTACACCGCGGCGGTGAGTTCCTTGCTGTCGTAATAATTGTAATTGACCACTTTTCCGGCGGGTGTCGATTTGGTAAAGCCGAGCGGACATAAGGAATTAATGTAAAATTGCTGGTAAAAAGCTTCGGGGCCGCCCATCGCTTCAATGACTTCGTACACAAATACAGAGGAAGGTTCGTGGGCTTTTTCGCCTGTGTATGGAATGCCACACACATCCGTCAGGCGCTTGGGATCTGTGAAGGGAATGCCGGTAATACCACCTCCGAAACGACCCGGATTGATGCCAAGGATCAGGCGCCGGGGTTGTGCGTCGTCGTAATATTTTTTGTAAAACAGGTGGCTATATTCGAGGGCGGCGGGCGCTTTGAAGGGATTCATGATTTGAATACCATCGGGCAAAGATCCGGTATATTCGAGCTGGACGTTGTAAGCGATAATTTTGTCGGCGAATGTTTGCATGTGGCAAAGATAGGAGAAATGCCCGCTGTGATAAGCACATGCACTTATCCTTATATCAGGTACCAAAGTTGCCTCGTGGTATCGTTTTCAGCGGCTATTTATGGATACATTTTCGGAAATAAATTTTAATAAAATATTGATTATCAATATTATTTAAATAAAAAACACTCGTTTTTCTCATATTTTTTGTTTACCTTTATTGGACTAAATGGGAACACTCATTTGGGGTCCTTTTGATTGCCCTTCATGTATCCGTAATAATTGCTAAACTGTCGGATATGAAACTCTATATCAAATACATGGTGAGTCTGCGCTGTAAGATGGTGGTAAAAGACGAGCTAAAAAGGCTGGATATTCACCATGCGATCGTAGAGTTGGGCATGGCAGAACTGATGGAAGATATTACGCCGGAGTTGCGCGAAATGCTGAGAATTAATTTGTTGCGTTCTGGCTTAGAACTTCTGGACGATAAAAAGGCGATTTTAATTGAAAAAATAAAAAATGTAATTGTGGAGATGATTCACTATTCGGATGAATTTCCTACGATGAATTATTCGGATTACATCAGTGAAAAATTGCATTACGACTATACGTATTTATCGAATGTCTTTTCACAGGTAAAAGGCATTACCATTCAACAGTTTATTATTATCCACAAAATTGAGCGGGTAAAAGAGCTTTTGTTGTACGACGAACTAAACCTGACGGAAATTTCCCAAAAACTGAATTATAGTAGTGTGGCGCATTTGTCCAACCAGTTTAAAAAAATTACTGGACTTACGCCGTCGTATTATAAGCAGTTGAAGCAGAAGCGGATGGGGAATTTGGAGAATATTTGATACGCCGACGCACGGTGTTTTGTGCTTATTGATCCGAGAAAAATTAAGATTTTTTATGCACAAAACAGCGTGCTTTGGCGTATAAAATTGGGCCACCCCATAATATTTATCAGGTGACCCAGGTTTTGTACATGGGATGTACTTTGGCATTTGGGGCTAGTCTTCCATTTTCACCCTTCCTACCGATTGATATATTTTATTATTGCTAATTGTGCACAAAATGGTCCTGTTGCTCTAAGGTTAACCGAGCCATTAAATAACTCAGGGTTGATTCTGCACCCTGGTTCAAATTGATGTGCAAATCTTCCACGCCATCATAACAACCACCAGTGCAAGGGTTGTAAATGATTTGGTTCAAATGGTTGGCGCCGAGGAACCAATTAAAGGCAATGGTCATTTTTTCTAAGTAGTCCGAATCTTCAAACACCTCGTAAAAACGGTCCAACGCGAAAATGGTGTAGGCCACGTCGATCGGTTGTTCGCCGCCTGGTGAAACGGGCAGGGCGCGGTATCCTTTGTGCAACCAGCTTTTATTTGAAATTACGGAAATACCTTTTTCGTTGAAAATGCGCGACAGCAGGAAATCGAATGCGGTTTTGGCAGTGTTTTTATACACTAAATCGCCCGTTTCCTGGTAAGCGCAAAGCAATGCTTCTGGCAGCAGACTGTTGGCGTAGGTGAGGTAACTTTCAAACCAGTGCCAGCCGGGCTCCGATTCGTGGCGGTACATTTGCACCAACCGGTTGGCCAATAATTTAATCAGGTCGGCATGTTGGGATGGTTTATTTTCCGCTTTACAAAAATGCAAACCTTTGATGGTAAAAGCCATGGCGCGGGTGGCGTGCATACCCGGTATCTGATTGAGCGCAGCGTTGAGGATTGATTCAGCCTGCAAAACCAAATCGGCGGGTAAAATAGCGCGTTTGGAAATTAAAAATCCCAGTGCCCAAATTGCGCGTCCGTTGGAATCGGCGAGGTTTGTTTCGTCGTTTTGCGGGGTAAATTGCTGATTTTCATCCACATAGTTCAGGAAATTACCGGCTGGTTGTTGGCAAAAGCCGATAAAATTCAGGTATGTTTTAATATCGGCCAAATCGCTTTCCTCCTGCGTAAGTGCATAGTGCATACACAAGGCGATCATGGCGCGCGCATTGTCGTCGAGGGTGTACCCGGATTCGAGGTCGGGTTGGTTAATGATGGAAAACTGAATCATGCCCACTTGGGTGGTCATTTTTTTGACGTGTTCCAGGCTTATGTCGGGCAATTGATATTGGAGTGTAATGGTTTCGGGTTGTTTTTTTCGGTTGGAAAACATAAAGTTATCTTGGAATGCGTCCTGTGTTTGTGCGTCTATTTTTTGGAGCAATTGTGCATGGGCGATGGCCGAATTTTCCCAAGCGGAGGGCACAATATGCTGTAACGCACTGGCACTAAAGGAGGTACGGAGGTCGTCGTCGCCCAAAAGGCGGTTCACAGCCGTAGCCATTTGATCCGAATTTTGAAAATCGATGATGATGCCAGCGTCTTCCTGCAACACCTCACGGGCATGCGGAATAGGCGTAGAGATGATGGGGCAACCGCAACTCATGGCATAAGAAAAGGTGCCACTTACAGCCTGGTTCGGATCCTTTGAGGTAAACAGGTAAATATCCGTTAATTGCAAATATTCGAGCAAATCTTCCAGCGGCAGGTATTGGTTGATAAACAGCACATGCTCTGTAAGTTGGAGTGCTTTTACTTGCGCTTCGAGGGCGTCGCGGTATGCTTCTCCTTGCGATTTTACGACCGTAGGATGTGTTCTTCCGATTACTAAAAACGTGACATCGGGGTGCTGTTTAATAATTGCGGGCAATGCATGGAGGGTTGTTTCGATGCTTTTGCCAGCACTGAGCAATCCGAAAGTGGCCAATACCTTTCGATCGCTTAAGCCATATTTTTCTTTCAGGGTATTTTTATTCAAATGGGGCACCAAGTGCGTACCATGTGGGATCACGCTTGTTTTTTCGGCAGCAACATCATAATCGGTATTCAGAATTTGGGCAGCGTTTTTCGTCATGACCACTACTGCGGCGCAAACGGCCGCAATACGGCGCACTTTCGCTCTTAATATTTCATCGGGATTGGGCAACACGGTATGAAAAACCAGCACGATTGGTTTGGTTACGACATACAGCAACTGCAAAAAAGCAGCTTCTCCGCCGTTTTCAAAAAAGCCGAACTCGTGTTGTACGAGCACAAATTTGATGCGTTTATCGCTGTTTATCGTGGTTGCTAAGGCCACATATTGGGCGGCATCGGTGGTATCCAGGACGTATTTTACTTCCTTAGGGTAATGCAGTTGTGCGTTCCCCGATTCGAGTGCGCAAACTTTAAGGGAAAATGAATTACTGAATTTATTGTTGAGTGACTTTAATAGATCCTGCGAATAAGTGGCAATACCACATTCGCGCGGCGGATACGAGGTAAGGAATAAAACTTCGGGGAGTGGCGTAGCAAGGTGTACTGGTTCCTTAGCCGTAACTTGACGGAACAACAGATTTTCTATTTCAGGTACGCGGTTATAAGCGAGGTCATTTCTCATGTTTTTGAATGTTTTTTACCAACTCTGCCGTCAGCGCGGATAAACTGAGCGAAGCGCAAGCAATGCGTTCGTCGGCAGCGCCGTAGTAGATGTATAAAGTATCTTCAAAAAGTGCCGTGCCGGTGGGAAAACACACATTATTCACTTCTCCATTGAGTTCCCATTGGTATTCCGGACTAAATAAGGCGTAAGGCAAGCGCGATAGTTCTGTTTGTGGATTATCCAAATCCAGCAATGCTGCGCAGGCTGTGTAGACAAAACCCTTGGGGGTATCGTATACGCCGTGGTAAATAATCAACCAACCCGCTTCTGTTTCGATGGGCGGGCAGCCACCGCCCACATAACTCGCTTCATGGTCGTATTTGGAAGAGATTACAATGTTTTCCCGAATATGAATCAGGTATTGTTCCCAAAAATCTTTCGTAAGTTCTTCCAGCGCCTTTACGCCCACGATTTGAATATCGGGTTTAATGCGGTGCAGAAAAAAGAGGTGCCCCTGAATGCGGCGCGGGAAAAAAATCAGGTTTTTGTCCCACACTAATATTTTTTTATCCGGGACGGTCAGCAGGTTATTGCGGTTGTTAAAGCGCTCGTATTTGACATTAATGTCCGTAACAAAACCTACTAAATGTTTAAATTCGTCGTAAGTAACCTGAGGGACAATAATCCCGTATTTTTCAAAATGCACCAAATCTTTCGATAAGGCGAGGGTACCCATTGCATTTACGCCATCAAAGGCGGTATAGCTCATGTAATACTCATCCTCTATTTTGGTAATACGCGGATCCTCGACACCGTGCGATTCGTATTCCATTTGGGGAAAAAGCACGGGTACATCAAATCGTTCTTCCACGGCGAGCGGTCCTTTCAATTTGCTGTAACCAATGCTTGAATAATTCCCTTTACTAACTGCTCGGTAGAACAAGTGGATGCTATCGCCTTCTTGTTGTACGGCTGGATTTAAAACGCCTTCATTTTCAAATCCGGCATCGGTTTTATTGAGGATGACCCCGTGTTTTGTTACCTCAATCATTTGCCTTTTTTGGTAGATCCGGCAGATTTAGCGTCGGTTTTGGGGATAAATGCTTCTAGTGTTGGTTGTTTGTCGAGTCCGCTTTTGCCTTCCGATTTGTAGCTGGATAATGCTTTGCCCTTTTTGTCAGCGGGGGCTTTTTTGACGTTTTTGGTACCTTTATCTTTGCTCATCGTGTTTATTTTTAGGAATGTGTTTATTCTTCGTATCCACTTTTAATGATGGTCAGGATCATTTTGAAGCGTCCGTTGGGTTTGACCAAGTTGGATGCATGGGCGGGAATCACAATGGATTGTCCCGTCTTTAATTTGTGCGATTTCCCACGGATTACGATATTAGCTTCACCGTCAATAATTTGCGCGAATGTATCGAAGGGCATGGTTCTTTCGGTGAGGCCTTCGCCGCTATCGAACGACATGACACTGATATTTCCGGTTGATTTTTTCAAGACCGTTTTAATTACCACTGCGTTGGGCAGGTATTCGATAATTTCTACGGTGATGTAGGCTTTCTCCTTTTCTAGTTCGGTATTGTTGTCCATAACGTTAGGTATTTTCTTCTGTCTGAAAAATGAAAATAAAGGCGGGCGGGAGACCCACCTTTTTTAAATCGGCAACAAGTCCACTTACTTTTTATTCTTGATGGTAAAGTCGTTTAAGGATTTTCCGAGTTCGTTCATATCGCGGCTGAATTCTGCTTTGAATACGTCCCAATTACTTTGGTCTTTGTCGTAAGCAATGATGCGGTTATTCAGGTCGATATTTTTTTGCTCCAGCGCCGCGATATCTTTCAAATACATCGCATCCATTGATTTACCTTTTGCTTTCTTTTGGGCTTTCAGCTCGGCAATGCTTTTGTCGTTGGCGGCAATCATCGCATTTTGTTCGTTTTTGAACATTGCCCATGCAGCAGCATTTTCGGCTTTTTGGGCTGCAATGCTAGAGTCTTTTTGCTCTTGCTTGAGTTCTGTTTTAGCGTCTTTTACCTTGTTCTCTGCACTGTCTACTTTTTCAGCGGACGTTTGGCAGCTGGTAAACAGGAAACCGAGTAAAAAAAGCGCAATCGTGGTAATGGTAAAAAGTGACTTATTCATTTTATTTTGTTTGATTTTAAAATTGTTTTTTTTGAAAAACTGCTGAAAAGGTCCGTTTCACGATTTTTGACCGACAAACGGAACCTTTTCAGGGCAGGTGATTAAAGCCCAGAGATTATACTGTGCAGTTCTTCTTTGGTTTTACCAAGTTTGATTTGGATCCGTCCAAGCATTTCTTCCTTTTTGCCCTCTTCGAACATGAGGTCATTGTCGGTCAATTGAGCAAATTGTTGTTTGAGTTTTCCTTTTTGCTCGTTCCAGTTGCCTTTTAATTCTGTAGTATTCATGGTGTTTGTTTTTTATTTCCGGCTTTCCCGGGTTACAGGAGGTGTTGTTTGGGTGGTGTAAAGGTGGGTGCTTCTACTGCCTATACTGTTACATCTATCCGGGCAGTAGTTACATCTTTCTCACATTTAGGCTAAGTGCATGATGAGAATTGGCTTTTCTGTAGAAAGCGAAATATCCTGAATGATGGTTTTATACATCATATTTTGCCAAAAACTATGATGTAGGCTTACAAAAGCCATTAAATCAATTTGATGTGCTTCGGCATACGTTTGCAATTCATTCAGAATATCATCTCCTTTTACGGTATGCACCTGAAAAGGCGCTTCAGCACCGTCGGTAGATAACACAGCATCGGTGATGGTTTGAGTCACTTTTTGATCTATTTCGTGCCCATCTGACACATGCACAAAATGCACAGATGCTCTTAAGGCACGTCCAAAATCCGTGATTTCTTGTACCAGCGAGGGCGTTACCGTATCGTAATTGCTGGCGTACATAATGCTTCTGATTTGACTCCACCGTACATCCCGGGGTACCAACAATACCGGGCAATGGGCATCGCGTGCTACCTGCAATGAAATGTTGCCCATGATTTTGGAGATAAAATCTTGCATACCAGTGGCACCCATGACGATCAGGTCGGTTTGCGGATTGTTCGACAATTCCAGCAAGCTGCCTACCGTATTTCCGCGCAGAATTTTTGTTTTTACCTGGTTTTTTACCATCACCGAATCATCATCGCCTTCTTCTTCCGAAATAAATGCGTCCATGGCTTCTACCGATACCTGATTGATTTCCAGATCGGCAATGGGCGAAACAGTCAATTCCTGAGTGGGTAAAAAATATTCATTTACGTGTACCAACGTGAGGGTAGCATTCAACTTTTCGGCCAAATGGCGGGCATAATGGAAGGCATTGCGCGCAGTGACCGAGAAATCGGTTGGAACGATGATGTTTTTAATCGTATTCATGATTGAAAGATTTTGTACTTGAGAGGGGAAGACTAATGCACTGAAACCGATACATACAGGTTAAATACACCATTAACAGCATCGGGCAAGGTGTATTGGACGCCCAGCACACTGCGTTCTTTGCCTACTTTGGTTAAGCCGTAATTGTAGCGCGCACCGATACTCAATGCGCCCAAATCAATGCCCAAACCTGCTGCCACACCGGCATCTAAGCGGTTGTAGTCGTCGACCTGAATGTTCTCTTCAAAATCAAAAAGGGTGACATTCGATTTGTTGGTTACTTTACCGGACACCAACACGGCCGCGTACGGACCAAGGTGTACATTGAAATTGCGGGTAACGTGGAATACGAACAGCAGCGGAACTTCTACATAATTCAAATTGAATTTGGCCGTGCCATTTGCAAATACATTGTTGTACGTGACATCCGCGCCCTTGGTGGTGTAGTACACCTCAGGCTGGATAGACACCCAATTCGTCAAGGGTACTTTGGCAAAAAAGCCCACATTCAGGCCAGCGTGCGTTTTGGAATTGTCGGCATCTTTGGCGTACAGGTTGGAGTAGTTCAGTCCCGCTTTGAAGCCAAATCGGGGTGTATTGGTCTCCTGCGCCCGCAAGGTGTGCGCCAGGATAAAGGATAAAAGCAATGCGATAAAAATTCGGAATGAATGGTTCATGTTTTTGTTTTGTGCATTTGAGCCATACAAAGTTCACCGCAAAAGGAACGGGGTGGGTTACATCTTAAAATATGGTTTTTATATAATTCACAGGTACGGACAGGTCGCGACCTGTCCCTGCCTCGCGACCTGTCCCTGCCTCGCGACCTGTCCCAACACGCGACCTGTCCCAACACGCGACCCGTACGGACAGGTCGCGACCTGTCCCAACACGCCGCACACCCGTAGGGACAGGTCGCGACCTGTCCCTACTAATCCTTTTTGGGGCCCAGATTACGCTCTTTCCCTTGTGGTGCCTGGGGTTGCTGTCTCTGCGCCGGCTTATTCATCCGATCCTTGGATGGTCTAACCTGGGGTTGCTGCCGGGGTGCCGGGTTGGTTTTGCTTGTACGATCCGGTTTGTTGGCAGGCGCTTGTTGTGGTTGGCGCGGCTGAATGGGTTTATAGGCGCGACTCTTGGGTTGATCGACCTGTTCTTGCTCCGCACGTTGTGTCTGGTTGGGTATATCGGTTTGTTTTTGCCGTGACCCCTTCGTTGGTTTGTCTGTTGGAACCTTGCGCTGAATTGGTTGATTCGCAGGTGCCTGGTTGGTTTTGGCGGGACGCTTAGGTTGCACTGCGGCCGGGTTTATTTTGCGTTCGTTCAGGCGTTGGTCGCGGGTTTTGGCATCTTGGAGCTTGCCCACTTTTGTGGGGGCAATACCGGCTGTTTTTTCCACTTTGGGGCGGTAAATTTCCAATTGCTTGTTGGTTACCCGCTGGCCTGGCCGATCGTTTTCTTTTATTTGCATGGGCACAATGGCGCGGCCCTGGCGTTTTTCTACGTCCTGGCGATCAGGGCCTGGATGGTAATTTTTGCGATTATTGCCATCACCATAGTTGTTAATCACGGTTGTATTGTTGTAAATGGTGGTGTTATTGGAATTATTCATGTAATACCGATGAATATGCCGATCGCCCAAACGACGGCCGCGCACAAAGGTCCAGCGATCCCCGTGATCGTGATAACCAGCGCCGTAGGTGGGTCCCATAGGCGTCCATCCGTAATAATCGGGCGAGCTCCGCCAATTTACCCAGGCAGGCCCCCATTCATTGTCGGGAATCCACATAAACCCATAAATCGCATCGCTGTACCAACGGCCGTAGTGAAAAGGCGCCCATCCCCAACTGTAATCGGACACCCAGGCCCAACCTTCGTCGGTTAAAATCCAATATCCGTTGCTGGAATAAGGATTAAATCCGGCATCTACATTGGGCAACCAGACATAGCCGTAATCGGGGCTTTCGATCCAGGAACCATAAGGGCTTAATTCGTCGTAGAAAATTTGAAAATTGACGGTGCGGGGTTGCGCTTGGGTCTGTGGCAGACAAATACCCGAAAAAACGAGCACGGTCAAGGCAAAAACGATATGTTTAAAGAACATGTTTTGGCGTTTTAGAAGGTTTAAATGATGGGACTATTCTTGCGCTTTTGCTTTCTTTTTAAAATACCGCCGCAATAAGAAATTGTGTTGTACGGCTTCCAGGTCTTCGTCCAATTTGAGCGAGCTACTTTCAAGGTTTTTCAGGGTTGCTTTCATATTGGCACCGGTAGACTCATCATACAACAACACGCCCAGGGCAGACTTTGGGTTGCGGCTGGCCGTTTGGAGCGTGGCCACCATCACCCGGGCGGTATCGGCAATTTGCTGCAATTGGCGCGCGGTCGATTTTACGGAGTTAAAAACAAGGGTATCTGATACTAAATCATGCGCCAGGGTGCCTTTTTTGTTCAAACCTGCGCTAAAGGTGTTGAGCGATGCGAGCAATTGCTGCGCCTGCGCCGAAGCTTTGTTTAAAGAACTGGCGGTCGCGTCAACGGTTTTGTGCAGTGCATGGGTCGTTGCACTCAAATTGTCATATAATTCATTGTCATTCAATAATTTACCAATAGTTCCTTCACCGGCGGCCAGTTTGGTGCTCATCGTTTTGAAATTGGTCGTAATTTCCAACAGGTTTTCGTTATTGGCTTGCAGCATATTAATCATGTCTTCATTGGTAAAGGTTTTTTCAACCTCCAGGGTATCGCCTGCTACTACTTCCGGGTACGCACCGGTGCCGCCATAAATAATCAGAATTTTATTGCCAATGAGTCCATCCGTGCTCAGTTTTACTTTAGCGTCTTGCCGAATATATTGTTGCACCTTGTTTTCAATGTTTAAATCGACCGCAACTTGAGAACTGCCGTAAAATTTCAAACCCGATACAACCCCCACTTTTACCCCCGAAAACCAAATATTGCTGCCTTTTTTCAGACCGCTTACATCGGGAAACAGCGAAACGATTTTAATTTTAGGCTGGAAAGTATCGTGCAAATTTCCCACCATCAGAATACCGGCCACCAGAAAGCTTAAGCCTACCAGCACAAATAGTCCGACAATAACGGCGCGTTTATTGGATTTTTCAATCATGGTTTATTGAATAAAATTGTATTCATAAAAATCGTGTATTTGGGCATCCTCGGTTTGAAACACGGCATCGAAGGTTCCAATTTTTAAAAAAGTGCCTTCAATTAGCATGGCAACCCGGTTGCAGGTGCTTTTTGCGCAAGTGAGATCGTGGGTAATGATGACCGAACTGGTTTTGTATTGCTCCTGCACCTGGTTGATGAGTGCATTGATTTCAGCACAGGTCACGGGGTCGAGGCCCGCTGTAGGTTCGTCATACAACATGATTTCGGGCTTGAGAATGAGGGTGCGCGCAATGCCAATACGTTTTCGCTGGCCACCGGAAAGGTCAGCAGGCATTTGCAGCATTTTACTTTTAAGTCCTACCGCATCGAGGGTTTCTTCCACGGTAAAATCAACTTCTTTCCTGGTCATCTTGGGCTTGTTGATGCTGAGCGGGAAAGCCAGGTTTTGGTAAATGCTCATGCTATCATACAAGGCGCTGCTTTGAAACGAAAACCCCACGCGCAGGCGCAAGGCATCGAGGGCTTTCCCGCGCAAGTCATGCACGTTTTGATCCAAAATAATTACCGTTCCCGCATCGGGCTGCAACAAAGCCACCATGATTTTGATGAGCACCGATTTGCCCGAACCCGATTTGCCGAGTACCGCCACGTTTTCGCCTTTCAAAACAGTGAGGTCAACGCCTTTTAATACATCTAAGGTCCCAAAAGACTTTCGCAGCCCTTCAATCCGAATGACGGTTGCTTCGGAGTCAATGATCGGCGCCTGTTGTGATTTGTTCATGGTTTAAAAATTTCTGAACCAGTTGGACACTTGTACGATCAGGATTTCTTCGAGAAAAATCAGAAACATGGCAAGTACCACGGCTTCATTGGCCGCCTTGCCTACCCCGCGAGTGCCCTGGGTAGCGTGGTATCCTTTGAAAGCGCCCACCATGCCAATGGTAAATCCGTACACCACCGTTTTGGCAATAGACGTATAAATATCGAGAAAGGAAATACCTGAAAATGCGTTTTGAATAAAAACCCGCAAACCCGTGTTTTCGGAAGCATGCACATTGAAATAAGCGCCTGTTAAGCCCACAAAACTGCAATACATGGACAAAATGGGCACCGAGAGGGTTGTGGCGATCACCCGGGTAACCACCAAATATTTATACGGATTGACTGCCGAAACTTCCATCGCATCTATTTGCTCGGTCACTTGCATGGAGCCTAATTCGGCACCAATGCTCGATCCTACTTTACCTGCACAAATAATCGCCGTCACCAAAGGCCCTAAGGCTTTGATGATGGCGATACCCATCAGCGATGGCAGCCACGAAACAGCGCCAAAATCCTCTAAGGAAGGGCGCGATTGCTTGGTAAAAACGATCCCGATCACAAATCCGGTCAGCGAAATCAGGGAAAGCGACTTCAAGCCGATTTCATAACCTTGATGTATGATTTCACGGGTGTGAAAAGGCCTTGTGAAAACGGATTTAAAAAAGCGTAAAAAGAAGTGAAAACCCCTAAAAACGCCGATAAAATACGCATCCAGACTATTTGAAAAAACCGCAGACGGCTCCTGGTTGTCCTTCATGTTGTACGAAGCGCCGCCTGAAAGGCTGCATTCTTTGTCATGCTGAAGCGCTGATGGTCATGTTTTTAGGTCAAAATCTATCCACAAAACAATACAGTGCGAAGTATAAAAAGTGTTGTTGCAGCAAGAACAAGCGCCCTTCCTGCAACAACATCCATTGATTTTAGTCTACCAGCGCATAATCGTATTCAACAATGATTTCGTTGTCTACCATCCATACACCTGGTGCATTCCAGGCAATACGGCCTGCTTCTTCTTTTTGGTAAAATGAACTTACCGTGCCGCCCAAGCGCACTTTGTTTTCATTTACCACCACGGTGATATCGCTGTCATTGATCGACCAATTCCGGCGCAGTGCGTTTTCGATATCGGCTTGTTCAATTTTGTCGAGCGATTTTGATTTAATCTTGATGTTGTTGGTCACACCCAATACGCCCATCAAATTTTTAATGGCATTGCGTGCCGCTTCTTTTTGGTAGTTCCACTGCAATTCGCCTTCCAGCGTAACCCAGCCGTCTTCTACTTTTACCTTTACACCGTCATTGGGAACTTCCCAATTCCAGCGAAAAGCGTTCAGAATTTCTTTCGCGATTTCGTTGTCGTCTTTTTTAGCAGCGAGGCTGGTAAATTTGACTTCAATTTTTTCAACGATCGCCTTCACGCCCATTACATTTTTGGTAGCGCGTTCGGCTTCCGTTTTTTTCGCGTAACTGTCTACAACACCCGTCAACGTAACAATGCCATCCTTCACCGTAACACCAATTTCAGCGGCATTCAGCAGGGGTTCCCATTTGATGGCGTCTTGCACCATTTTCTGTAATTCTGCGTTATTTTTCATGGTTGTTTATGTTTAATTGTAAAGTTTTTCTTTACGATGCTGCAAAGTTGCAGGAGTATAAAGTGGCACTTGTTGTATAACTTTTGTTAAAAGTTACATACTTCACAGGCACCTAAAACGGGTCACTCAAGGCACTGGTGCGGATCAGTTTTTTGTTGACAAACTCCTCCACCCCAAGTTCCGACAATTCCCGGCCGTAGCCCGATTGTTTGGTTCCGCCAAAAGGCAGATCAGCGGCGGTCCAGGTAGGATGATTGATAAAAACCATACCCGTATCGATCTGATCCGCCACCCGCTTTCCCCGCTCAATGTCTTGGGTAAATACCGAACCTCCCAGCCCATACGGCGAATCATTGGCCAGATCAATAGCCGCTTGTTCGTCTTTTACCCGGTAAAAAGAAGCCACCGGACCAAATAACTCTTCGTAATAAGCGGCCATTTCAGGCTTTAAATCGGTCAAAATGGTAGGTTCCATAAAGGCCCCCGGCCGATCAATGCGTTTACCACCCAATAAAACAGTTGCACCTGCCTCGACGGAGCGTTTTACCTGATCGGCTATTTGCACAGCCGCGGCTTCACTGCTCATCGGGCCAAGTTCAGTCTTGGGATCCATCGGGTCGCCAATGATGAGTTTGGACAATTTATCCTTGAATTTTTGGAGAAATTCATCGGCAATGGCTTCTACGGCGATAAAGCGCTTGGCAGCCACACAGCATTCACCGTTGTTGTTGATGCGCCCTACTACCGCCCATTCAACCGTTTTGTCTATGTCAGCATCCTCCAAAATGATAAAAGCATCGCTTCCGCCCAATTCGAGTACCGATTTTTTCAAATGTTTGCCCGCTTCGGTGGCCAAACTTGCGCCCGCCGCCTCGCTGCCGGTGAGCGATACACCTTTAATAAGCGTATTGCCTACCAATTCGGAAGCGTGGCTGCCCGAAATCAACAGATTGGTGTACACCCCTTTAGGCGCTCCGGCATCATCGAATAAATCCTGGATGGCCAACGCGCACTGGGGTACCATGGAGGCATGTTTGAGCAAAATGGTATTGCCCACCATCAAATTAGGAGCGGCAAAACGCGCCACCTGATAAAATGGGAAGTTCCAGGGCTCTACCCCAAACAGCACACCTATAGAACTATACCGAATAAATGCCTGTCCAAACTGTGGAAACAAAGGCTTATCCGCCAAAAATTTGGCACCATGGGTAGCATAGTATTCAAAAATATCGGCACTCAAATCAATTTCGCCTTCTGCCTGCCCAATGAGTTTGCCCATTTCAAGGGTAATTAATTGAGCTAGATAGGTTTTGCGCGCACGCATGAGATGGGTAACTTCCATCAACAAATTGGAACGATCCTGATAGCTGGTTTTGCGCCAGTCGGTATAGGCACGTGCCGCTTGTTCAACCGCCGCATCTACCGCCTTGGGGCTCATTGCTTCAAAAGATTTGACCACCTGATTGGTCGTGGGATTGATGGTTTGAATGGCCATGGTTTATTTTTTAAAATGTATTAAAGGCTATGTTCTAAAATACCCAGTGTCTCTTTCGCTTTTTCTACATCGGCTACCGTACCGTGGGCCAGCAACATGAATTTTCCGGCTTTTACTTCGGTTTCGTATTCAACGATGCTGTCTTTTGGGATACCAATACTCACCAAAGCGGCACCAATGGCACTCAATCCGCCAAAGCCAACAGCGCCTTCCAATGCGCCTACTAAAGCGGATACAAACGGTCCCGCAATCATGATCGGACCTACACCCGGAATGATAAAAAAGGCTGATCCGAGTAACAAGCCCCATAACCCGCCCCAAAAAGCACCAATGCCACCCCATTGCTTCATGCGATCGCCGATGTTGTAATAACCCACTACGTTTTCGTCGGAGTGATAGTCCTTGCCGACAATCGACAGTTTGGTCATATCAAAACCGCTTTTTTCCATTTTTTTTACCGCATCTTCGGCTTTTTCGTGGTTGTCGTAAATGGCAACCATTGCTTTATCGTTGTTCATGGTGTTGGAATTTGAAAAGGTGAATGGTATGAATCTGAACAGTTTAAAATGCGAAAAAACAGGTCACAGGGTACTGGCTTTCAAAGTGTTACTCCGCATTTCATCAAAAAACGGAGTCGATTTCGTTTCTACACACTTCGCCGCATACAAATACATCGACGCGCTCCAGGTTTGCCAGTCTTGCCCGCGGGGCTTGCCATCCTGCGCTTTGATCCATTCATTAAATCCGAATTCCAGGCTGGAAGTATTCGATAATTTTACACATTGGGTAAGCACCAGCAACTTTTCTTCAGCGAGCGCAAAGCGTTTTGCCGCGACCAAAGCCGCTACATAAAACCCGCAGATAAATGGCCAAATTCCGCCATTGTGATACTCTCCGGGCATATTATATTCGGTGTACCGTACATGCCAATCGTGGTCTTCGGGATGGATATACGGGAAAAAGTTTGGGGGTAACTCAAGCACCAATTCGCCGGATGCCTGCATTTGGGCGCACTCTGCTTCGATCCAGCTTACCATTTCATCGGCGCGGGTTGGGGAGGCGATCCCGGAAAGCATGGCCAAGCTATTGCCCAATAAATCGAAGCGCTCACTGCTGAATATTTTATACGACCAAAACGCGAAATAAGGCTTGTGTTTTACCACCAGCCCTTCATGCGCATGGTGGTGAATTACGCCGCTGGTTATGGTAAATCGACTCATGTTTTGCCGCACCTGATCGGCACGGGCGTGCTGATGCAACAAACGCAGGTAGGAATACACAACGGTGTTTACAAAAAGCCCATATCCAAGCACCCATTGTTCGTCGCGCCAGTCGCTCGTAGGTTGTTGGGCGACCAGGTATCGGTCGGATGGACTTTGGTATTCCATCCAGGTGAGTGCTTTCTGTACGGCTTCCTGTAAAAAGTCCGCTTCGTTGTTCATTTTTCGGTAAACACCCACCGCAAACAAAAACAGTGGCGTCGTATCGCTCGATCCCCGATCTTCCGTGTCATGCACCAAAGACGGAATATGTCCACGCTCTGTTTGATTTGAAGCCAGGGTTTCCAGCACTTTTCGCATGCTGGCCATTAGTTCCGGGTTATCACTAACCGCGATGCCTAAAATAGAAATCATCAAATCGCGGGTGTAGGGCTCTGGATATCCCCAACCTGCCGTGCGGGGCAACCCATGGTAAGGCCCGTGTGCATTGTGCAACAATACTTCGAGGGCTGCTTTTTTGGCTGCTTCAACGGTCGCCTTGTTTTCGGTGGTCATGGTTAGGATTTAATATATACCCAAATGATCGTTAATTATTTGTACAAATTTTTTGGCCACCACCCGGTAGTCAAAATTTTGCACCACGCGTATGCGGCCAGCTTTGCCCAATTTTTCGCGCAAAGGCGCATCTTCCATGAGTTGAAGCAGGTATTTGGCAATGTCTTGTACGTTGGCGCGATAATCGACCGTACGGGGCTCGCTAAACTGAATATTCTGGTTTTCGGCATAACCCGATTCCTGGCCGAGGGTTACTTCATTCACCACAATCCGTTGGGCTACATCGGCCAATAAAGCGGTTTCGCCTTGTACCAGGGTATCGAGCATGCCCATCGCATTAATTCCGATCACTGGTTTCTCGCAAGCGCCTGCTTCCACTTGAGGCATCCCGAAACCTTCCAAACGCGAAGGCGCTGCATAAATATCGCAGGCGCCAATAAGGTAGGGCATGAAATTGCGGGAAATGGTGTTGGTGGCGTAGGTGACGTTTTTTTCAATCCCTAACTGCTCGGCCATTTCCAAATCGGCCAGATTTTGCAGTTTGGTGCGGGGCTGTGGCCATACTTTGCACACATATTTCCAATCGGGTGCTTTGGCATCAATGATGGCAAGTGCCTGCATCACTTCTTGCGCGCCTTTCGAAGCGGCATCGCCCCCCACGGTAAGGATCATGAGCTGATCGGCGGATATACCCAGCGATGCACGCACCGCCATGATTTTAGGATCGTCTTTTTTAAACGGAATAAACCGATCGGTATCAACACCCACCGGCAAAACGACAATTTTATCGCCATTAATGCCATCGCGGACATACATTTCTTTCACCCAATTGGAGGTAACCAAAATGAGCGGGAGCGCATTGAGCACTTCCTGGTAATTGGCAATGTAACCATCGGCCACCAGCCAGGGAACGGGTTGTACCCCATAGCGTTGTGGGTGCAACACCAATTGCGGGGTGTGGCCCCAATAGCCGATACCCACCACTACATCGGGCTCAAACCACCGATAATACCACTCTTTCTCTTGCGCAGACTCAAAGTGTACGGCGTGGGCATCTACGCCCATTTCAAGTAATCCTTTGTATAACAGGTCGCCTTGTGTCGCAAGACCGCCTGGCGAAGGCGGATAATCATAGAGTACCAATACTTTCATGAATCAATGAAAATTGAAGATCAAAAACAATAAAATATATTGAAAAAAAAATTATTACGCATTAATAATTCCACCTTGGTCCAGCCATTTTTTGGCTTTATCGGGGTGATCGAATTGCCAGAAAGCCTCTTCCAGCGGGGTTGTTTGTGCTTCCCAGCTTTCTGTTTCAAATCCGTATACCTGGGTAATCAGGTGGTATTTTTGACGCCATATCGCTTCTGGCAGGGTTGAAATAAAATCCGCCTGGGGTACTGCGATCGGGAAATAGGCCTTATTTCCATCTTCGTAAGCAAACGTCCAGAGGGCATCCGTTTTTAATTTTTGCGCGCACCAAAGTTCAATAACCGCCTTGCTCACTTCTTCATGGCGCCGATGTTTGGTGTATTCGCCGCTTGGGTTGTGGGTAATGATCAAATCAAAATGTGTACGCGGCAGCAATTCCAGGATGGTTATTTGTACCAGTTGATTATCTAAGGGAATTTGTTCCGGGCCGTCATCCAGGTCGCGCATGTTTCCATTTGCATTTAAAACCTTCAGGGCATTTCTGAAACGACTTGCACGATCCAAATCCGTGGCGCGGCAAAGGCTAATGATAAAACAGTGCCATTCCGGGTGTTGGAGTAGCATCCCGCCCGCCCATAAAGTTTCATCGTCAGGATGAGCGACAATTAGGGCTACTTTTTTATGGAGCGGGCTGGATAGCATAATCGGTTGGATGGGTTTTATGGTTTTTGGAAAGTTTATTGAATTAGGCAAGGATTACCTATTGTTTTCCATCGAGCATTTCGTGTTCTGCTTTTTCCACTTTGTGTTTCCACTGGTCTGCCATTTTCATAGCATTTGCCCTGGTTCTATTGAACTGTTCGGTGACGCCTTCCATGTAATCATTGAATTTGTCTTCCAATTCCTCCACATAATCGTTTCCTTTATTGATCATGCGACGGCGGGTGGTTTTGCCTTTTTCTGGAGCGAACAAGATGCCTAAAGTGGCGCCGGTGGCTAAACCGGCCAACAAGCCTAGTAATACTTTACCTGAATCCATGATTTATTTGTTTATTTGAATTTGCTTGATTGTTATGATTTCCTGAGTTCATTCATTTCTGAATGCAATTTAATTTGAATTTCATCCTTTGAAATTTCCAGTATCTCTGAAACCTCCTGGATCGAATTGGGCTTAAATGCCAGCAGATGCATCATAGGAATTATTTTTTTAGACGGCACCTTTGCTTCTATTCCTTTTTTATTGACATAAATGATCTTCATAGCAGTCGTGTAGGTGTGGAATAGCAGACTTAAGGGCAGGCTGGATTTAACGCGCAGTAAATCCGGATTTAATTTCAGTTGCCCAAAAAGTGAAATGAGCAGTTCTTCGGCCATTTTTTCATCGTCTGTAGCCCAAAACATTGCTACGAACATGATTAAGCCGTATTTGTCATACAGATCAGCCCAACCTTGAAGGTTATTTTCTTCAATTTTGTACATTATTTCTGCATCAGAGGTTGTTGTCTGAAGCATTACCATAAATTCGGTTTAGTTTAAAATGACGGGTTTTCTAATCGACTGCAAAAAACGAGCGCCCGTTGCCGCCCGCTTTTTAACAGCCGTTTAAAGTGCATATTCAATCGCTAATTCATTCTCTACATTCCAGATACCCAGTGCAGCCCAAGCAATTCGTTCGGCTTCATATTTTTGAAACCAGGAGCTAACGGTCCCATGTAAGGTTACCTGATTGTTGGCCACCCCTACCTTGATTGCTTTGTCATTAACCGACCAAGTTTCTACCAAGGCGCGCTCGATATCCTCTTTTTCAATATGATCCAACTCGGTCGATTTGATGGTGATCAGGTTATGAATACCTATTACCCCGGCCACTTTGCTTACCGCGTTTTTGACGGCATCTTTTTGAAAATTCAATTTTATTTCTCCTTCCAAATTTACCTTACGCTCCCCCACGTTTACCGAAGTTAATGTGTCGGGGATTTCCCAATTCCATTCAATGGCATCCTGAACGGCGCTGCGCAAATCTTCATTCGTTTTCATGGCAATGTGTTTTAAATGGTGCGTCAAGCGTTTGTTTGAATGTCGTGGGGGATCGAATTTGGAAGTTTTTCTGGTTACGATTGGCAGAATTTAAACTACCTCCAACCGCCTTTTTTCCAGGAATGCCCCCTTGGTGAAGCGTTCCAATGCCCGGCATGGTAACTGCGGTTGCGGCGAGGTGCCGTCCAATAACCATTTTTTTGCACATATACGCGCTGTCGACGATTGTACGACCAATCTCCATCGCGCCAAATATAGCCGGCCCTTGGATTTGCGGGCCTTACCACCACTAAGGCGGTAGGTTCGGAGGCTACATATCCTGGTGAACAAGCATTAAAAAACAACATACTCATTACCAGCAGTGTGAATAACAGAACATTTTTCATGGATTTGATTTAAGCGTGGTTTACAGCAGGATGATAATCAGCAATACGATCAGCAATACAGCACCAGCCGACAAGTACACGCCGCCAGAGAGTTCCTTGTGGTTTTTGATCGTGCGCAATTCGGTGCGCAAGGCTTTCTTTTCGGTGCTGGAAAGGGCTTTTTTATCCAAATGCATAATTTGTGTCAGGCGCGCCATCACGATGGTGGCTGCGGTAGAATCGGCTGGTGCTGTTGGAAGATTTACCACCGCTACCGTGTTGGCTTTTACAGCAGTAGGAATAAAATTCAGCAACATGAAAGCGGCAAGCAGGAATGCGGTTAAATGTTTCAATGGTATTGATTTTAAGTGTGAATCAAATTTTGTTGAACAAAGGTGGGGGGCCGTCCGCTTCAAAGTATTACACATGAAATAGGATAAGTTACATCATTCACACATGTAAAACAGGTACAGCGGAAAGGAGAAAAAAGCCCGTTTCAAGTTTGAAATGAAACGGGCTGCAGTTTGCTCAAAGATGGTTTCTCAGGGCATTTATATTAAAACAGAATGGATAATCCGGCATATACTGCGTTGGTACGGAGGTGGGTCCGGTCTACCAAATAATACTGATCGGTAGAAAGGGTATTGCCGCGGTCGCTGATGTCAATAAGTCCAGATACCCCGCGATAGCCTATGCCTAAACGTACGGTACGGGTTGGATTCAAGCCAAAATCAAGTCCTGCACCATACGCAAAGCCCAAATCGCCTTTTTTAATAGAAAGCACCCCGTTTTGACTGGCAGAAATTTCGCCTCCCGATACTTCTAAATCAGTTCCGGCGCTGATGCCAATTTGTGGGCCAGCAACAATGTTCAGGTTCACTTTACGCGTTTTTCCGGTGTTCAATGAAAGCAATAGGGGAATATTCACGTATTTCAATTTAATGTTCCGCTCTACATCTACTTCCGTGTATTTTTGGGACGCTGAACTATAAATCACCTCCCCTTGAATGCCAATATAATCGGTCAAATTGATGCCCAAAAATGCACTTGCACCATATCCTACTGTTGTTTGGCCATTAATAGTAGTGCCGGTATTGGATTTCAAGTTAAACTTCGAAAACGTAGGCATAAATCGAATGCCAAATTCGACATTTTGTGCGCTTGCATACTGGATGCTGCCCAAAAACAAGGCGATCGTGGCAAGTAGCACGATGGTATGATTGATTGTGTGTTTCATGTTTGATATTTAGTGTGAATTAAGATACAAAGGTCAGGGCCTTTTAAAATGAATCTGTTACATAATTAAATTAAATAATTACATTATTCACATGTCGGCAACACCTGTGAATCATGTAACATATTTCGTGCATAATGTAACAGACTGCGCCCTACCATCCAGCACCTTTGTTACTCAAACAAACATTATAACAAACAACAATCATGGGCAATTTACTTTACATCATTGCGGTCATCCTCATCATCGGATGGGCCATCGGATTCATCGGTTTTCACGCTGGAGGCCTTATACATATCCTATTGGTCATTGCCATCATCGCCGTGATTCTTCGGGTAATACGGGGCGGAAACGTTTAATTTTCTGTAAATTAAAGTGACTTTCTTTCTCTGGCGAAGGTAATCCTCCACCATCATTTGCATTTTCTGTTCATTGCCTAAGTGGCACTTTATACGCTTTGTTAAAGGCAATAATATACCGTGTTGACGACTGTTAACACGGTTTTTTTTACCTCTTTTTACAGTTTAACCCACAAACCATGCAAAACAAATGGATGTTTATCGTTTTAGTTCTGGCTAATTTATTGTGTTCTTCTTCCTTTAATGCCTTTAGCCAGGAGGCCCGCCTAGTTAATCAAATAAATAATATCAAAACTCCAACCGAAGAAACCATGCTGCTGGTGGCCGCGCGCATTACGGAAATTTACCATGCTGATGCCGGTACTGTCGAATCATTTGTACGCGCCGCAGTTCAATTGGAAAGTCGCACAGGCGTCGCAGCACCCGTAGTGATTGCCATTGCAATCAACGAATCCGGGTTTAGTAGCGAACTGTTTATAAATGCAGGCAATCCGTTTGGCATTAAAGCCAGCAGCCCCTGGACAGGCAAGACGTATTCAAAATGGCACGACGATGCCGCAACCAAGTTTCGCGTGTATTACTCGGCAGAAGAAGCCATTATTGATTTTGGCGAATTTGTAAACAGTCGAACCTGGTATGCCGATGCACTCGCTTGTCCCTCAACAGATTATGCATGTATTGTAGATGGCCTGAAAAAAACCGATAATGAACTGGGTTACAGCCTGAACATGCAATGGGACGAAGTAGTACTCGGGATTATTGAAAAAATGGGACTGGAGGTACTGTCGAAATAAAATATGGAGTAAGTCCTGGGATCAGGGCTTACTCCATATTTTATTTTAAAATTACAAAACACCAAGGGTTTAACGCCGGTATCCTTCCGAAACAAACGGCGGCAATTGTCCACCTGCCAGCAATTGGGTTTCTAAGGTATTCCGATCCAGCGCTATTTGTCCTTTTATATCGGTCATCGCCATTTGAAGGGCCGAAATGCACGCTTTCCGAACGGCATCGGGCCACCAATAGCCCCAATAAGGCGCCGACCAGACCAGCGCCGATTGCGCGCTGCGATACGTGGAAAGTATATTGCCCTGTGCATCCACAATTTCTAATTGCAATTCCAGGTCGGTGCGCAGCCTGTTAAACGGCATCCCAAAAAAATTGGGGATAAAACAGGTGAGGGAGGATAAAATTTCCCAGCCAAACCCGGGCTGCCGCACTTCATAATACAGCAATTTGTACCGCGCATAACCGTGCGCATTGCCCGTGCGCCGACTGATGGCCGCTGTTTCACGCTCCAGATATCCCATGGCATCCAGGATTTTGCGCGGTGCGATGCTGCGCTGATACCCCAACGGCATGAAGGTCGACCAACTGTTGTCGTACATCAAAAACTGATTGCCCCAAAGCGTGTTGCCAAACATGGCCCCAAAACTTTGCTGGTGGGTCAGTATTTCCAGACGCGGTAAATCAATTTTAGTGGTTATGGGGGTGGTAGCAAAGTCTGCTGGGCCCAGCATGCGGCATTGAAGGCACAATGAAATCAGGCTAAGTAGCAATATCGTTTTTTTCATATGGCGGATTTTAAAAGCAAAAATAGTATTACTATCAATAAAAAGCAATAGACATGTTTGTCAAAATTTTGCATTTACTTCATATTTAAGGTAGCAGATAAACCTACCAATCATTCCGGCGACTTTGTGATTCCACAGTTATCCGGTACAAGGTTAATAACTGTATTCGTCGCTGATAAGGGTATTATGCGATTGTTTTGGAGTGGAAGTAATCGCATTTATGCGATTATATGGGAGTGAACGTAATCGCATTTATGCGAAATTTCGAATCACATCTATCATCTTGTAACCCTCGAATTTTATTCGGGGGAAAAAAAAGCCGCCCAAGTTTCCTCGTGCGGCAGATAAAATTACCAATCTGAAATAAAAGTCGGTGTTGGTCTTCCTAATCCAAGCGCCCGACTGCTTGTGTTTGCAATTCGTTCAATCCCCTTATCTTTTGAAAACCTGGCTGAAAGTACCTTCAAAACCAGTGAAGTAACCCAGGCTAATGGCAAGGCTTTGCAAGCCAATATCCATCAACTTGTGTCCGATTTTTTCTTTTTTACCGTGTTTTACCAACGGAATGGTAGCGCTTACGACCGCAGTCGCCAAGAAAATGTTGTGGCTGTTGGTGAGCACTTTGTGTGCTTTTGAGTAAGGCTGCGCGTTGGCAGGCGCGTCTTTCAGGGTATTTGGAGCCGTCCAGAAGTTGCGGTTGGCATTTGGGAAGCGCTTGAAGAACACGTCTTTTCTCCAAAGGATGGATTCGCGCAAGCCGCCGGAAACACCAGAAGCGAAAGCCAAAGTACCAGGCAGGATCGCCTGGCGAATGCCGCGTTTCCAGTTGTATTTTACGGTGTTGTTGGTAGAGGTATTGTTGAGGTGCAGTTCAGCAGCAACTGGGCTGGATGCGTTTTGCAATTTTGCAGCGAACTGCGCAGTGAGCAACATTGGGAAGAAAACGAGGACGATTGCGAAGAATTTCATGGTAACCTTTTTTGTATCTTGTTGTAGCGTTGTGCGCTGTTTGATGATACAAAGATGGGGTGCCGAGTAGCCCTAGCCGGGAGGCTTTCGTTTTTTGGTGGGGATTGGGCTGTGTTTGGTAGGAAAAAGAGGGGGAGGGAATATTGAACACTCTCCGTGTATTGAAAGTAGCTATTCTATTACTTTCCAATATCCACCTTTAAATGAACCAACTCTACTTATTATATTTTCCTTCTTTAGTTTCGCTAATTGTTTTTCAACCGCCCGAGTAGAGATTCCAATATGATCTGCCAGGTCAGCAATTGTAAGAGAACCGTTTGTTCTGAGCATTTCAACGATCTTTTCCGAACTTTTCTCCGAACTTTTCTCCGAACTTTTCTCCGAACTTTTTCCGGCTTCTTTTTTAAATTCAATCCTAAACCCGGAAAGGTCATAGGTAAAAATGGGTGCAGGAAGTCGAGCTTCCTTGCATTCCCGGACGATTTTCAGGGTGCCCCGTCCCCAGGCCTCTATCAGACCGGCTCTGAAAAATGCAGTCGCAATATCCGGGTTAAAAGGGATGGAAGGATGCTCTTTTAAGAGATTGGCCACCGTCCAGGTTTCCGGTAATTGACCAGCATTCCAAAAGATAATCCGATCGTCGTAAACCCTAATCTGAATAGGGTTGCCGCTGCCATAATCCTTATGCGCGATGGCGTTGAGCAGCGCTTCCCGGATGGCAAGCTCGGGATAAGGGTATTCTTCTATCCTGTTGATGCCTGCATAACGGATAGCAGCTTCAAAGTATTTGGATAGCAGCAAATCCATCGTCTTTTCGACCTGCTCGAACAGATTACCGTGAATTTCATCCTGAAAACGCAAATCGTCTTCGGTTCGGAAATAGCCTATTTTGACATAGGCTCCGGTAAAAATTGTTCAGGATCAGGATGGAAAAGCAGGATAGCAGCCCGTTTCAGGTATTCTTTTTCTTTCAGGTGGAGTTTCTGGATCAAACTATTATCCTCTTCCTGCAACACCGAATCATCCAAACGTTTGGTTTGCATAGATTTTTTTCGGAAATATCGAAAGGCATCAGCACTCAAATCTGCTACGGCAACATGCGGAACAGGAACGCTATCCCATCGCTTTCCCTGTTTTTGCAGGAGAAATTTGTCCAAGGCCGCCCCGATAAGTTCCTGTTTGGTACTACCGCTGCGGTAATGGTATTGGCCTTTGTAACTGACTGGGTAAGGATACGGTGCAACTTCGACGGAAATCCAGTCTTTCCCGTTTTCTGAATGAAGGTTTACATCAACGATAATTCCCAGGATATTCCTGATTTTGTTGGGCAAGTCTTCCATGAGCATTTTGGCATCGGCAACGCCAATAACAACCCCAGTATCGTCCTTGCCAATTTCAAGCTTTCCTCCGGTGGCATTGGCAAAGCCGCATATCCATTTGATATACTCGTCTCGCCAGATGCTCTTCCATTCTATGTTTTGATTTTCACGCATGTGTGATGGATCGAATGCTGGTAACTTCCGGTAAGTGCATTGCGTTCTTAATATGGCCGAATGCTTCCAAAAATACCAATTAAGGGGGCAAGATACCGCTAAAATGGCTGGTATTGTTGTGATCTCGATGGGATTGGAACCTATGACCCTCCCGATTAAAAATCGGGATGCTCTACCGGCCGAGCCAAAATGGGTAAAACAAAAAAGCCCGGACAATTGTCCAGGCTTTCAGTGATCTCGATGGGATTCGAACCCATGACCCCTTGATTAAAAGTCAAGTGCTCTACCGGCTGAGCTACGAGATCGAACCGGATTTTTCAATCCTGCAAATTCAAAAATACTAATTTAACAATAGCATTCCTGAAAAGCGGGGCAAAGATACATCTATTCAGCATAACTTTGCAAGCGCTACAACAAAAATTTGCAATAATATTTCTGCGAAGCCCGTTTCAAACACCTTTAACACCAAATTTGTTTCGGAAAGTGGCCTACTTTTTTGCCGCAAACGAAACTTTTTGTGGTTGGCGCCTGTTTTAAACTACCTTTGCGTTACTTTTATAGCAGCGCCTACCTCACCATTTAAGCATTTTATTATGGAAACGATCCGCCAGCAACAAGTAGGCGAACTTATACGACGCTACTTCGGAATGATCCTCACCGAAGAAGGCAGCATCATTTATGGCCGCGATAAATTGGTCACCGTAACTTATGTGAAAATGACGCCCGACCTCCTGGTGGCCAAAATCTACATCAGCGTGTACGGCACCGAGCACAAACAGGAAGTGATCCTGCAATTGGAAAACGAACACCACCACCTGCGCCAGGCCCTGGCCTCTAAAATTGGCCGCCAAATGCGCCGATTGCCAGATATCGAATTCTTCCTCGACGACACCGTCGATGAAATGTACCGCGTGCAACACTTGCTCGACCGCGTACAAGACAATGATATTGATATTCAGCCGAAATAATACCATCGGCACATGAAAGTGGGTCTTTTCTTCGGTTCTTTCAATCCGATCCATGTGGGGCATCTCATCATCGCCAACCACCTGGCAACGCATACCGATTTGGATAAAGTGTGGATGGTGGTCAGTCCGCAAAACCCCCTAAAACCCAAAAAAACGCTGGCCCGCGACTTCGACCGCCTGCACCTGGTACGCCTCGGCATCGGCGACAACCCACGCATCGAAGCTTCCAATGTGGAATTTAATCTCCCCAAGCCCTCGTACACGGTTGATACACTGGCTTTTTTGACCGAAAAACACCCCGACAAAACGTTTGCCTTGATTATGGGGGGCGATAATATTGCCTCACTGCACCTCTGGAAGAACTACGAACAACTCCTGGCCAACTTTGATATATACGTGTACCAGCGCCCAGGCACGGAATTGGGCCCGCTCGAAACGCACCCGCGCGTAAAAGTGTTGGAAGCGCCCTTGCTCGATATTTCAGCGACCTACATCCGGGATTGCATCCGAAAAGGCCAATCAGTGCGATATCTGGTTCCAGAACCGGTTTTTGAATACCTGAAAGACAACACGCTTTATAAAGTTTGACGCCTTTTTTACCTGCATTTGTCCTAAAAATACGCTTCTTTTGAATAACCGTCCTCCTGTTCTGCTCGATTGGCTTTTGATGTTTGCCCTGGCCATGATGTGGGGTGCCTCGTTTTTTTTCATCAAACACGCGGTGCAAATTTTTACCCCGATTCAAATGGCGATTTGGCGGATGGTTATTGCGACCCTCGTTTACATCCCCTTTGCGATCATGTTCTGGAGTAAAATCGACTGGTCTAAATGGAAACCGTTGGTGGTGGTAGCGCTTTGCGGCTCTGCGATCCCCAATTTGTTCTTTGCCTTCGCCCAACAGCACGTCAACAGCAGCCTGGCGGGCATCTTAAATTCTTTGACGCCGCTGTTTACCCTCATTTTAGGCGTTTTATTTTTCAACGCGCATTTCAACCGCAATAAAATTTTGGGCGTTGCGCTGGGCCTCCTCGGCGCGGCGATCCTGGTGCTTTGGAACGGACAATCCGCCAACGCCGGCAATGCTTGGTATGCGGGTTTGTGTGCCCTGGCGACCGTTTGTTACGCGATCAATGCCAACAGCGTGGGCTTCAACCTGCAAGGCATGCACCCGGCAGCCATTGGTTCGGCTTCTTTTTTGCTCACGGGACCATTTTTTATCGTTGCCTTGTTTGGCACGGATGCCTGGTCGGCCGCTTTTCAAAACCCCGACGGTTGGAAAGCAGTGGGCTATATCTCTTATTTAGGCGCGGTAGGCACGGTGGTCGGGTCTATCCTGTATTTCCATTTATTACAGCGCACCAGCACGGTTTTTGCCACGTATGTGACCTATTTATTGCCGGTGATGGCCATTCTGGTGGGCGCATTTGATGGCGAGGTAATTGGGTTGATGGATGTGGTAGGGACTTTGGTGATTTTGGTTGGGTTGTATTTGGCGCGGCGGTAGGGACAAGTCGCGACTTGTCCCTACGTGTCGCGAATTGTCCCTACGTGATGCGATTTGGCAATAACGGTAGGCACATTAAAATTCAAACAATATAAAACAGGATCTCTAAACCCCGAAACCTATTGTTTTACCAATCTCCCATTCCCAACGATCGAATTTTGATCCATTACCTGCCAAATATAAATACCCGAAGGAAGTTGGTTTGTAATAATGGGGTTTGTGCCTGATAATACGGTTTGTCTTAATACCATTCGGCCCGTCAAATCAAAGCACCGAAGTGTAGCCTCCTGTTTTGTTAAATCCTTGATTTCCAGATTAAACTGCGTTGTGCAGGGATTTGGATAAATAGCAATTTGTGTAGCAGTATCCGATTGTTCCAAAGTGCTCACAATCGTTGCGGTGACGTTCACCGTATCCCCACAATCGCCATTGAAACAGCCATTTTCATCCAAGGTTAACAACCAATCATATCCTTTTCCTGCCGCAGGCGGGGCAGTTTCACGTGCTGTCCCACCAAGAACCAAACCTTTTTTATTGGGTAAAAAATCCAGTCCTTTAAAACTTGTATTGCCATCCGGGAATACCGTACTGAAACGATAAAATTTTTGCCCTAATAAATCCCCCTGTGCCGACCATTTAGAAAGCCAGCCAAGTAGATGATTAGAGGGAAAATTATATTCTCCCACAACATATACATTGCCAGCCTGGTCTGTTTTAGTATCAGAAATATATAATAAGTCTTGCAAAGGATAACTTCCTGCACAAAATGGCTGTGCAGTACTGTCAATGGATTCGTTAAACCCATTTAAGCAAATGGATTGTGTGCTGCCAGTATCATCTACATCAATTAAAAAAAAGGAATCCGCTGAAAGCTGACGCGTTAAAAAGGGCAGTATGGCAGGTTGGGAGGACAAATCGGTGAAGCCAATTAAAGTCCCATCCAAGTTGACACTTATTGCCATATATTTAGAGGAAGGAGCCACGACCGGTGTATAATCACTGATCAATACAATTTTATCACTCAACTTTACGGCAGTGTATGCATAATTATAATCTAAATTTTCCCAATCTGGCAAAAGGTGACTTAGGGACCACAATATGGTTCCATCAACCTTAAGGTAATTTACATCTAAATACTCTTTACCATTGGTATTATCGACCCTTGTGCTAAAATGGTAAACCTCATCGGCTGTTACACCTTTCAGGATCGATCCAGCAAGCGAAACCCCGTCGGCTGAATTAAATTCTCGACTCCATAATTTCTTGCCGTTTTTATCCAAACCCCATAAAATAGAACTTTGCGGGTCATTGCCAAAATCATAAGTCTGGTCAGAAGCAACAAGGAGTCCGGAAGTATGTGCATAGGCGGATAGCGGTGATATGATTTGGTTGTGTTGAATTAGCGTTGGATCAATTTTATGTCGAAATAAATGCGCCCCCTGGATTGAAAAGCCATCCACAACGCCATATCTGTTATTAAAAGTAAAGAAGCCTGCATAATAAGCGTCACTGATTAAGTATATTCGATCATCCTGGCATCGCGGGATGATATTAAAAGTAGCGATGGTATCTTCTCTTGGAATTAGGATTGATAACTGGTCTTGAGCGAGAAGCAGGTACGGGCTTAAATAGAGCAGGATGGGAAGGAAAATTGTTTTGTTTTTCATTGCTTGGTGGCATTTAATCCATAATTAAGATGTTTGTTTTGTGTTAATGGTTGCTTTGGGACAAGTCGCGACTTGTCCCTACTTGTCCCTACCGCCGCCGCGCATTCCCCCAATCCGCATCCACCAACAACGCCTCTATCACCAATTCCGTAACCAATTCCATCTGAATATCCCTGACCGTTTCAAAAAACACCCCGGCCACCGCACTGCGGTCTTTAAAATCAAGCAAACCCTGTGCATTGGAAAGCGCGCGCGCACGCACGAAGCACATTTCTACCCCACCCTTTTTTTGAGGATTCAAATAACAAATCCAGGTATGTTGGCCGTAAAAAGGCACAGCGTATCTTATTTTACTATTTACCGCTGGAAAACTGAGCATTAATTCGTGTAAAACGCGCATGATACGGGCTTCTTCGCCGCCCCGCCGTTCTATATAATCCAAACAGGCATCCATTATTTAAACCACCCCGAATACATAATATAGTTATTGGCGATCCGCTCAATCTGGCCCTGAAACAACTCGGGCGTAAGTTCTTTTACCCGTTTCGCAGGCACGCCCGCGTACACGCCGCCCGCGTGACAAACCATTTTTTCTAAAATAACCGCTCCGGCTGCAATCAGGCAGTTTTCTTCCACCACCGCTTCATCCATCACAATCGCGCCCATGCCGATGAGCACATTGTCGTGCAGCGTACAGCCGTGTACCAACGCGCGATGCCCAATGCTCACGTTGTTGCCAATGGTGGTGCCGCATTTCTGGTACGTCGCGTGCAAAATTGCGCCATCCTGAATATTCACTTTATTGCCAATGCGGATAAAATTCACATCGCCGCGCACCACTGCCTGAAACCAAACAGAACATTGGTCGCCCATCACCACATCGCCGATAATGGTGGCATTTTCGGCCAAAAAACAATCCGCACCAAATTGTGGGGTAAAATCGCGACAATCGATTATTAATGCCATTTTAAAACGGTTAAATCTTTAAAATTTTGGTTCCAAGCGCCCTTTTCGGCGCAAAAGCGGGATAAACAGCGATAAACCCAGCAAAGCACCCAAGGTATTGGCCAACATATCGCCGTATTCATAATAACGGCCGGGTACAAAAGCAAACTGCACAAACTCCATCAAAATACCATAAAATGCCGCAAAAACGACAGAAATAATGATTTGTCGGCGCGATAACTTCGCCCTTTTGCGGCGCTGCAACCCAAATAAAATCAGCCAGGTAAACACCGCGTAAATCGTAGCATGCGCGAGTTTGTCCGGGGCAAAAAAGGGCGTTTTGGGCAATGCAGGGGCCGGCATCACCGATAATCCGGTAATAAGGGTCATCCAAAGGATTGCTGGTAACAGGTATTTTATCATTGGGTATGGCTTATTTTGTACCATGGCTTTATGCCGCACAGGCTTCTTCTACCAAGGCTGCAAAAAACGCTCCCAATTCCCAACCTGCCGATTTGGCTTGCTGCGGAACTAGGCTGGCCGGGGAAATACCAGGGATGGTATTGGCCTCCAGGATGTGAAACACGCCATTCGACAAAATATAATCGAACCGTACCACGCCGCGACATTGCAACAAGGCATATAACGCCCGGGTGCGCTCCTGACATTGCTGCGTTTCGGCCTCCGTGAGGGCGGCGGGTGTTACTTCCTGTGATTTGCCTTCATATTTGGCCGCATAATCGAAAAATTCGGTTTCCGGAATGATCTCAGTAACCGGCAACACCACGATTTCACCTTTATGCCGAAAAGCGCCGTTGGCAAATTCGCGGCCCGGCAAGAAACTTTCCACCACCGTTTCATCACCAAAACGAAAGGCTTCTTCAATGGCCGGCAACAATTCCTCGGCTGTTTTTACCTTGCTTACCCCGAAACTGGAACCATGTGTATTGGGTTTTACAAAAAGCGGCAAGCCCAGGCTCAACAATGAAGCCGTATCAATCGCCTGGCCCTGATGCAACAACACCGATTTGGCCATCGGAATGCCATACGGCGCGAGTTGGGTTTTCGTGTTGTGCTTGTTCATCGTGAGCGCGCTCACATACCCGTCACAACAGGTGTACGGAATGCCCAACAATTCGAAATATCCCTGCAACTTGCCATCTTCGAGCGGCGAACCATGCAAAGCGGCAAACGCACAGTCGAAATGGATCTTTTCGCCCGCAATCGTCAAACTAAAATCGTTTTTATCCACTTGGGTGCCGGTCACCACCTCCCGCCAATCGGCTTTTTGAAAATCGATCATAAAACACCGATATTGGTCGGTCGGCAGGTGATCAAACACCACCTGCGCACTTTTCAAAGAAATTACCCGCTCTTCAGAATCGCCGCCGGTAAGAATGGCAATGTTTTTCATGCAAATGTTGTCATTAGGTTAAATCTGCCCAAAGTTACATCATGCATTAAACGTATCGTCTGAATATTCGTCTTAGTAGCGTTATTTTTTAACAAGTACCCATTTTCAATCCACCCAAATATAGCCAACACGAAGTGGTTACAAATCCCGGTAGCGTCTAATCCATTGAAAACCAATCTTTATCCATCCATCCTTCAAATCCCCCTAAATCCTGGTCTATGAGTCAACTACGCATTCAACACCTGCTTTGGCGTACCGGCTTTGGTCCGGCCACCGCCGATTGGAGCCAATGGGCCAATTTGTCGGAAAAAGCGTGCTGGCAAAAAATAAAATCCGATGCAAGCGCTGCACCTGAATATTTTGATGTGGCCGACAATGCCATCAAGGGTTTGCTCATGGGGGCTGGCCAAGCGGGCCAAATGCAACGCGAAAGTTTGGACAACGAAGAAAAAAAGCGGGTCCGCAAACAAAGCCGCGATGATTTGCAAACCCTCAACCTCCGCTGGCTGGATGCCATGACCCATTCCAAGGCGCAATTGCGCGAAAAAATGGCACTTTTCTGGCATGGTCACTTCGCCAGCCGCAACATCAACATCCTGTACCAGCAGCAATTGCTCGATATTACCCGGCAACAAGCCTTGGGTAATTTTGGTGAATTGTTGCGCGCTGTATCCAAAAGTGCCGCCATGTTGGCGTTTCTCAACAACCAGCAAAATAAAAAAGAGCATCCCAACGAGAATTTTGCCCGCGAGGTCATGGAGCTATTCACCCTCGGCCGCGGCAATTACAGCGAGCAGGACGTCAAAGAAGCCGCACGCGCATTTACCGGCTGGTCTTTTCGCCTCAACGGGGAGTTTTTCTTCCGCCGCCGCGAACACGATTACGGTTCCAAAACCATTTTGGGCAAAACCGGCAATTTCGAAGGCGAGGACGTGCTCGATCTTTTGCTGGCACAGCCCCAAACAGCGCGCTTTATCACGCGCAAACTGTACAAATTTCTCGTAAACGAAGAAAAAATCCCGGAAGCCCGTATCACTGAATTGGCCAACGGATTTTTCAAAAGCGGTTACGATATCACCCAATTGCTGGATGCCATCGTGGGCAGCAGCTGGTTTCATGACGCCGAAAATACCGGTGCAAAAATCAAATCGCCCATCGAACTATGGGTAGGGATGCGCCGGGCCATGCCTTTTGAAATGGAAAATCCTGAAAATCAGGTGCTTTTGCAAAAGGCGCTCGGACAAGTGCTGCTGTTTCCGCCCAATGTAGCAGGCTGGCCAGGCGGAAAAACCTGGATTGACAGTTCTTCGCTGATGTTGCGCCTGCGTTTGCCCCAAATGATCGCATTTCAGGGCGATTTGGATTTGCACACCAAAACCGACGACGACCAGCAAATGGGTGAAATGGAAGGCATGCGCAACCGTCAAAAGCGGTTTGCGGCAAAAACAGACTGGCAACCGGTGCTCAAGCGTTTTAAAGGCATCCCGGACAAAGAATTGATCCCGCAAATTGCCCGTGCTTTATGGCAAACGCCTGTAGCCACACCGCCTTTAGCCGTACTTGAACGCCACACGGACCAAAGTAGCCGTGAAAAACAGATTGAAACCGCTTTTGTGCAATTAATGGCCACCCCGGAATATCAATTGTGCTAACCACCCCTAAATCAGTTTATCGTCAACGCAAGGTGGTTATGAAAACAGCTGGCTTCTAATCCATTGAAAATCAAGTTTTTTATTCATCCATCTTTCAAATCCATTTAAATCTGGGTCTATTATGCTCATAAAACGGCGCGATTTTCTTCAAAATACTTCCCTCGCAACGGCGGCGTTGTGGATGCCCCGGTTTTTAAAAGGCCTGGAAACGCCCGGTTCAATCGCCAACAACGGCCGCATTTTGATTGTCCTGCAACTCAGCGGTGGCAACGATGGGCTCAATACAGTCATCCCGACCCGCAACGATATTTATTACCGCGAACGGCCTAAATTGGCCATTGCCCGCGAAACAGCCCTGCAACTGACCGATGAAACGGGCCTGCATCCGGCTTTGAGCGGACTGAAGAACCTGTTTGACCAAGGACAAATGGCCATTTTGAACAGTGTTGGCTACCCCAATCCCGATCGTTCGCATTTTAGAAGCATGGATATTTGGCAAACGGCCAGTCCGGCGCAGGATTATTGGACCACCGGCTGGCTCGGGCGTTACCTCGATGCCCAATGCCAAGGTCGTAGCCGCCCAACGGCCGCGCTCGAAATAGACGATACGCTGGGCCTGGCGCTGAAGGGCAAAGACATCAAGGGTTTGGCGCTGCAGGATGTAAAACGCCTGTACGAATCGGCCAAAAGCCCCTATTTCGAGGCCTATATTAAGGCAAAACAGGTCCAACAGGAGGCTGCTCCCGTTGATTATTTGTACAAAACGATGTCAGAAACGCTTTCCTCTGCCGATTATTTGTTTGAAAAAAGCAAGGCAAAAAGCAGCACGGGTACCTACCCTGGCACGGGTTTGGGCAAAGATTTTAAAACCATCGCGTCCCTGATTTTGTCGGATGTAGATACTTCGGTGTATTATTTATCGCATGGCAGTTTTGATACACATGTGAACCAACAGAACCAGCAGCAGCGCCTGTTTCAGGAAATGAACGATGCTTTGGCGGCTTTTGCAGCAGATATGACCAACAACAACCGCTGGAAAGACGTGCTGGTGGTCACTTTTTCTGAATTCGGGCGCCGGGTTGCCCAAAATGCCAGCGGTGGCACCGACCATGGCACGGCCAACCACATGATGATGATGGGCGGGGCACTCAAAGAAAAAGGCATGCTCAATGCCATGCCCGACCTGAGCAATCTTTCGGAGGGTGACCTGCAATATCAGGTAGATTTCAGGCAAGTGTATGCCACCTTGCTACAAAACTGGCTTAAAGCGGACGCTACACAAGTACTCGGAGCCCGTTTTGCACCCTTACAGTTTGTGTAGCAGTGCAGTTACGGCAATTTTCAGGATGCTATGTTTTCGCAAAAAATATAGATATTGAGCCGAATATTCGGTTGCCTAAAAATTTGCTTATGAAATACCATAAAATCCTGTTTTTCAGTTTTTTATCCTTGTTTTTTGCCTGTAAAATGCCAAAGGCCGTTCAAAACACCGAACTCGGAAGCTACCCATTGTACCAGCAGGGTGATTTGGGCATGGCATACGGGCCAGATCGCAGCGTATTCAAACTTTGGGCCCCTACCGCGACGGCGGTGCGGTTGTTGTTGTATCCGACCGGCATCGAGGGCAAACCCACCCAAACCATTGCCCTGCGTCGGGGCGACAAAGGCGTTTGGTCTGCTACCCTGCCCGGCAATCAATTGGGCAAATACTATACCGTGCAGGTAAAAAACAAAGACAAATGGTTGGATGAAACGCCCGACCCTTGGGCAAAAGCAGTTGGGGTAAACGGCCTGCGCGGACAGATTGTTGACCTTCAGGCCACCAATCCAGTTGGTTGGGAACAAGATAAACGTCCTGCCCCAAAAAGCCCTACCGACATCATAATCTATGAATTACACATCCGCGATCTCTCTATACATGCGAGCGCGGGCATTCAACATAAAGGCCAATTCCTGGGTTTGGCAGAAGCGGGCACCAAAAGCCCCGAAGGATTATCTACCGGACTCGACCATTTGAAAGCATTGGGCATTACGCACGTGCATTTGTTGCCAGCATTTGATTTTCGGTCGATTGATGAACGCTTACCCGCCGATAAACGGCCCTTCAATTGGGGCTATGATCCCGAACACTACAATGTACCCGAGGGCAGTTATGCCAGTGACCCTTACGATGGCGCCGTGCGCATCCGCGAATTCAAACAAATGGTCCAGGCCTTGCATCAGGCGGGCATTGGGGTCATCCTGGATGTCGTGTACAACCATACAGGCACTACGGATGCATCGGTATTCAACCGCATCGAACCGGGCTATTTTTACCGCAAAAACGCCGATGGTACCTATTCCAATGCGTCTGGCTGTGGCAACGAAACGGCCTCCGAAAAACCCATGATGCGGCAATTTATGCTCGAATCGGTATTATATTGGGCAAAAACATACCATATTGACGGATTTCGTTTCGATTTGATGGGCATTCATGACCAGGAAACCATGAATCAAATGAGCAAGGCCCTGCATCAACAAAACCCCAATGTGTTCATTTATGGGGAAGGCTGGACCTCCGGCGGATCACCCCTGCCGGATTCCTTGCGCGCGCTAAAAGCCCATACCTGGAAACTGGATCAGGTAGCCGCGTTTAGCGATGACATGCGCGATGGCTTGAAAGGCAGTGTATTTGAACACAGCGACCGCGGATTTGTAAGCGGCAAAACAGGATTGGAAGAAACGATCAAATTTGGCATCGTGGCAGCCACCCAACATCCGGAAGTGGATTACAGCAAAGTAAATTATTCCAAAGCGCCTTGGGCGGGCCAGCCTGGACAGTGTATCAATTATGCCAGCTGCCATGACAACCATAGTTTATGGGATAAACTGGACATTGCTTGTCCAACTGCCGCCGAAACCGACCGAATACGCATGCAAAAACTGGCCCTGGGCATTGTTTTGAGTGCGCAAGGTGTCCCTTTTTTGGATGCAGGGGTAGAAATGTGCCGCAGCAAACAAGGCGTAGAAAACTCCTTTAATGCGCCCGACAGCATCAATCAGATTGATTGGCGCAGAAAAAGTCAGTACCGGGACGTGTATGAATATGTGAAGTCGTTGATTCAGTTGCGTAAAAACCACCCGGCCTTTCGGATGCCCACGGCCGAAATGATCCGCCGCAACCTGCAATTTTTACCGGTAAGCAACTCAGAATGGGTGGCTTACCGCATCAACAACGGCGCCAATGGGGATCGCTGGCAGAACATCCTCGTATTGCTCAATGGAAACGCCAAAGCCGGTAATTATGTGCTGCCAGCAGGCACCTGGACCGTAGTGGCCGATGAAAACAGCGTGGATGAGCAAGGTTTGCGGGTACTGCGGGGAAGCAAAGTGACGGTTCCAGGCACCAGTTTAATGATCCTGGTGGCCGAATAAAAAGAAATATTGCGCTTTAAAACGAAATTTATGCAGGTTTGAAGCGCAAAAGCACGACTTTTCAGAACAATCTTACGGAATAGCCAAGGATGCTTCCTGCGCACCTACGGCGGGCGGATACCAGCACAAGCGCTCCAACATACTGGGGGTGCCGGGAAAGATATTCAAATCCACCTTTTGAGAAATTCCATCCACGCAACCGGCGTTGGAGTATTGCCAAAAATCCCAGCGCTTGCCTGTACTCAGCAAGGGGCGTTCATTGGAGTAACGCGCAATCCACAACGGATTTTGGTCGAATGCGCCGGAAAGGTATTTTTCGTAAAAATTTTGATTGGTATAAAGAATTGGCTTGATGCCCAAACTTTGCTCCACCGTGCGCAACCAAATGCCTACTTCCTCCTGAATTACCGCCTTGGACATTCCTTCGGCTGTTTCAACATCTAGTACTGGTGCCAAATCACCCGGCCGCATGTCGACCGTTTGCAAAAAATGCAGCGCCTGATCGTAGCCGCAGCCATAAGCACGAAAAAAATGATATGCCCCACGCCGAATACCCAGGCGCTCCAGCGACTCCCAGTTTCGGCAAAAAAGGGTATCAATAAAATCGCCACCCTCGGTTGCTTTTACAAAAGCGAACTCCACAGATTGACGGGCCACTACCGTATCCCAAGCAATAACATGCTGATAATGCGATACATCGACGCCCTGCAACTCGCCTATCGCCACCTGTAAACCGCCCGACTGCCACCCACTCCGAATGGGCAACACCAGTAGACACAGCAGGGAAATTAATCGCATCATGTTGTAGTTTTCTTGTTTATGCTCGGATTACCGGGCTGCAAACCTAAGATAAAAATATTGCCTTCTACAAAGAACGCAAAATTTTACGGTATAAAACAAAAGTATTGAAGGGAAGCGTGTGCGAATATAGTGCCATTGACAAAACATTTGCACTTAGGAATTAGGTGTTTTGTCGTGGGCAGACATAATGATGGTGTCACAATTCATGCCAAACTAAGCGGTCAAAAGTTAAATGTCCTCAAAATTGAGCAACTTTGCCCAATCAATACCAAACTCATTTCATCATGTCTGTTTCAGAAAAACTAAAAGCGATGCGCGACGCAAAATCTGCCGAAAACTTGGCCACCGGCCTGGCATTCCTTACCGAAAACGGAGCACGCCCTGAAGTGGTGTCGCTCGAAAGCGGATTACAATACGAAATTTTAGTGGAAGGCAATGGCGCAAAACCAGGCCCTAAAAGCAGTGTAACCTGCCATTACCATGGCACCTTGATTGATGGCCGTGTATTTGACAGCTCCGTAAAACGCGGAAAACCGGCTACATTTCCACTAAATCGGGTAATTTCGGGCTGGACAGAAGCCTTACAATTGATGCCCATTGGCAGTAAATGGCGCTTGTACCTGCCGCCGCACCTGGCGTATGGCGACCAGCACGTAAGCGCTGAGATTGGGCCAAACAGCACCCTTATTTTTGAAGTAGAACTCCTGGGCATCGATTAATTCCGTCGAAACGATCCGAATGTTACGACCTTTGCACCTGTTTGCGCTCCTGTTTTGTCTGCTTCCGATGCTGGCAACGGCTCAATGGAACGGCCGTATCACCGATCCGGAAGGCAATCCATTGGCATTTGTGTCTGTTTTTCAGGACAATTTGCCCTATCAGGTATTGGCCAGCGATATTGAAGGCAAATTTCAACTGTTTTCGCTGGAAGGGACCCGGCAATTGCGTTTTCGATATGTTGGCTTCACGCCCCTGGTCCTGGACAGCGCTCAAATACAACAGATTCAAACACCTGATTTTCGAATCGTTTTACACCCCGCTGAAAATGCGCTGCCCGAAGCCGTGATTCGGGCGGGCGAAAATCCGGCCAATGTGCTGATACGCCGCGCCATTGCCAACCGTGAACAAAACAACCCAGAGCGCTACCGATCCTTTATTTGCAATACCTATAACAAGATTACCTTCGATTTGACGCCGAATCGAACGGAGTTTGACAAGGCTTTTTCGCACGCCGACACGGTTGATGTAAAAAAGAAACGCGCACACCAAAATTTTGACCTGCTGGCGCAAAACATGGAAGAACACCATGCTTTGTTTATGGAAACGGTCACGGAACGCAGTTTTCGAGCACCCAACCGCAACCAGGAACGGGTATTGCTCAATAAAGTGAGCGGTTTTAAAGACATGGGCCTGGTGGCCCTCGCCGGTGCTGTGCAGCCATTTTCGTTTTATGGCGACTATTTGCATATCCTGGACAAAGATTATGTCAACCCAATCAGTCCAGGGAGTACCGATTTGTATGCATTTACCCTTGAAGACAGCATCTCTGATGGTCCGGATACCATTTGGGTGATTGCTTTCAAACCGCGCAAAGGCAAGTTGTTTGAAGGCCTGGAAGGTGTACTCTGCCTGCACTCTTATGGTTGGGCGGTGCAAAATGTGCGTGCCAAACCAGCCAATCCGAGCGGAAACATGCAGGTAAAAATTGAACAGGCATACCAACTGGTACCAATTTCGGCCCCTGAACCAGAAAAAAAACGACTTTGGGACCGGGCAGAACCTTTCCGCGACTTAAAATGGTTTCCCGAACAACTCAATTTTGAAATTGATGTGCCCAAATATCCGGCCCCGTACGCGGGTATGCGCGTGTCGGGAAAAAGTTTTATTTCGGGGATAAAAATTGAGGTAAAGGTGCCCGAACGGACTTTTATTTCGCAGATGCCCGTGTACATCGACCCCACTGCCGATCGGAACCGAGATCGGGTGGGCGTATGGCAAATATGGCGCGCACCGGCCCCGCTGAGCGCCAAAGAAAGCCGCACCTACACTTGGTTGGATAGTTTGAGCAAACAAAAACGACTTACCTGGGTCAATTTTTTGTTCGATTACGGGGCGACGGGCAAGGCAGAACTCTACAAGGGTATTAATCTCGATTTGCAGAAAATCTTTCGGTTCAATCATTTCGAAGGCCCCCGCTTAGGCATGACCCTAACCAATGCACAATCGCAGCCCTTGCGGCTACCCCGACGCATCGAAGTGGGGGCGTATGGTGCCTTTGGGTTTCGCGATGATGCCTGGAAATATGGCAGTTATGCTCTGTGGCGTATTACCCGCTTTTCGGAAACCCATTTGCGGCTTGACTGGAACCGCGATGTGCTGGAACCCGGTGCTCTGCATGAATTGCCCAAGGCCGATTATGTGAATCGCACCTTTTACGCCCGCCGCATGGATTATGTACAGACGCTGGGCGCCAGCTTGCGCAGCAACCTATGGAAAGGCGCGACGATTAAAGCGACAGTACAAGAACAAGACCTGAAGCCTGCTTATGCCTATCGCTACAGCATGGAGGATGGGTCTTTAATCAATCGATTCCATTTCAGGGAAGTAACGCTGGCATTTCGCTACTCCTTTGATGCCAAAACCCGCAGTTTTCTGGGGGACGCCGTGGATGTGACCAATAATATTCCGATCCTGGAAATTGCCTACACGCGGGGCCAATTAGACCGGGAAAAGCCTTATGATCGCTGGGCGATGGCATTGCATCAGTCGTTTTTTATTCCCAAACTAGGCCGGATGCGCTGGCGGTTGGAAGCAGGTTGGGTAAGTCCAGAGGTCCCGCTGGCCAAATTATTTACCCTCAATCAGAGCAGCACGGTCAACCGCAACCTGGCCCTTTTTGTGGTACACAATACCTTTCAGTCCTTTCCTAATACCTTTTTCGTATCCAATCGGTTTGTCAACCTGTATTGGTCGCAGGAGTTTGGCCCTTTTTTGTATGTGCGCAAGTATTCGGCACCGGAGTTGGCTTTATTGCAAAATTTTGCCTGGGGCAGCTTGGATCGCCCGGAACTACATTACCATTTAGACTTTCGTACACCTTCCCGATCCCTGTTGGAATCGGGCATTCAGTTTGACAACCTGATCCGCATTAACTACCTCAATTTTGCACATTTAGGGGCCGGCGCAGCGATTTTTTACCGCTGGGGCGGGCTAAACGAGGGCAAATGGACGAAAAACTTGATCCCGCGTTTTGCAGTTAAATTCTTATTCGGTTAAGCGTCAAAATCAAGGGTATCGCCTGGCTTGAACGTTTGCTTTGGCGTTGGTTTGGTTTTATCGCTGCCGGGCTCAATGGTATCCTGTGTATCTTCGGGTTCCACATCGGGCGCGCCAAACAAATCGACTTGTATGGCAGCACTGGTCGGGTCTGTTTTAGGTAATAACCGCGATTCCGAGGCATCAATTTCTTTTACACCCGATAAAATTTGATCACTCAGGCGGTTGCCCAAGGCCTTCCAGCCTTTTATATCCATGAAATCGCCCAGGCTAATTTCGCCGGTCATGGGTTTGCCTTTTACCTTAATGGTATATTTGATGCGCGGATTTTCTTTTACCGACACAAACAGCATTTTCGATTTGGAGTGGTCGGTCAGGTAACTGTATTTCTCGCGCAATTTATTGGTTTCGATGCGGAAACGTTTGACCATCGTCCAGCCTTTGATGCCGTCAAAATGCACGGCATTTATGACCAAATCAGCCTGGAATTTGCCCACATGCACGATGTCTTTCATTTCAAAACGCTGCTGCACATCCATGTCGGTTACTTCATAGGTACCATCGTTGTATAGGATCAGGATATTATCCCCCGTATCAAATTCGCCGAGTAGTCGACCGCGCTCCTGGGTATTCAAGCGGCCGGTAATATCATCAAACCAGAGTTTTTGGGCACCGATGGTCGATTTACCCACCTCTTTTTGCTTGATTTGTTTGACCGGGTATTTCGTCAGCACATTGCCCTGCGAATCGCGGCCTTTGATGGCCAATTCGCCAAAATCATAATCAAACACCTTGATTTTAGCGGTACTGGCAGCCGTCAGCATTACCGACACCACCTCACTTTCGCCATTTGGATTGGCTGTGAAATACAGCACTTTAGAGCCTTTTGTTTCGGAACCCAGTTGGTATTCCTTATCGCGGGTGATTGCCGTTACATTGAAACGTTTGACAAAACTCCGTCCGGTTTTGGCATCCAGGTAGGCCATATTATAGGTAGTGCGCTCGTCGTTCTTTTTCCAGACGGCCACATGCACAATATCTTTTCCGATAAATACCTTATCGTCCACTTTCACCACTTTCATCACCCCATCGCGGCGGAACGTGATGATGTCGTCAATATCGGAGCAATCCTGTAAAAATTCGTCTTTTTTGAGGCCGGTTCCGATAAATCCGTCGGCATAGTTGACATACAGTTTGGCGTTGTTGGCCACCACTTCGGTGGCGCGAATTTCGTCGAACTTGATGATTTCCGTTTTGCGTTCGCGGCCTTTGCCGTATTTGCTGAGCAGGGTTTCGAAGTAGGCGATGGTATATTCCACCAGGTGTTCGAGGTGGTTCAGCGTTACGAGCAGTTCGGCGTTCAGTTTCGCAATATCCTCATCAGCTTTAAACGAATTAAATTTGGAAATACGCTTAATTCGGATCTCCGTAAGGCGCAAAATATCTTCTTCAATGACCTCGCGCAGTAGTTTAATGCGTTTAGCTTCTTTAGCATAGGCAGGATCGCTGGGCGTAACCACATATTTTTTCAGGCCGACATCGATCGTATCAATCACCGCTTCCCAGGTTTCACACTCTTCAATGTCGCGGTAAATACGGTTTTGGATAAAAATCTTTTCGAGGGAGGCAAAATGCAGTTTCTCTTGCAGTTCATCGCGCAAGATTTCCAGTTCCATTTTGAGCAAATCGCGGGTATTTTCAGTCGAAATACGCAGCAATTCATTCACTTCGGTGAACACCGGTTTGTCTTCTACAATAATACAGCAATTGGGCGAAATACTCACTTCGCACAACGTAAATGCATACAGCGCGTCGATGCTCACATCAGGCGAAACACCCGGTTGCAATTCGATCTCGATATCCACATTTGCCGCTACCTTATCAATTACCTTTTTGATCTTGATTTGGCCTTTATCGTTGGCTTTCAGAATGCTTTCAATCAGATCGCCCGTAGTTACACTAAAGGGAATTTCGGTAATTTGCAGCGTTTTTTTGTCTAATTCCTTGATCTTTGCACGCACTCGCACTTTGCCCCCGCGCGCGCCGGCGTTGTAATTGGCCACATCAATAGAGCCGCCCGTTGGAAAATCCGGGTAAAGATCCGAGCGCTTGCCTTTGAGCACGGCAATGCTTGCCTTAATCAGTTCGATAAAATTGTGGGGTAAAATTTTGGTACTCAAACCTACTGCAATACCCTCCACGCCCATGGCCAGCACCATCGGGAATTTCATGGGCAGGGTAACGGGCTCGCGTTTGCGGCCGTCGTACGATAGTTGCCAAACGGTGGTATCGTGGTTAAAGGCTACATCGAGGGCAAATTTGGTAAGACGCGCCTCAATATAACGCGGTGCAGCGGCAGGGTCGCCGGTGCGGTAATCACCCCAGTTGCCCTGGCAATCGATCATCAACTCCTTTTGCCCCATATTTACCAGCGCCTCCCCGATGGCTGCGTCGCCGTGGGGGTGGTATTGCATGGTTTGACCGATCAGGTTGGCCACTTTATGGTAACGGCCATCGTGCTGCTCAAACATGGCATGCAGGATACGGCGTTGTACGGGTTTAAGCCCATCCTCCACGGCCGGTACGGCGCGCTCGAGGATTACATAACTGGCGTAATCGAGGAAGTAATTTTGGTACATCCCCGACAGGGTAATAATGGTGTCCTCCCCGCTTTGCTGGGAGTTCATGTCGGGGACGGAAGTATCTTTTCGCTGTTTGGCCATAATGTGTTACTGGATTCAAATGGATTCACGGGCCGCAAATGTGCAACTTTTCACGGGAAAATCCTCAATCTTGCGGCAAAGATAACAAATTGTTTTTAACTTAAAACAAAAAGTGTTTATTTTTACACTATCGTCCAAATAAATGCGTGATCTCCTTGCTGTAACTAATCAAAGCATTGGTGCTGATGACGCCCAGCCGATCGCGCAGGTTGCGCAAATGCGTATCGACGGTATGGACACTTAAGTTAATGGCCTGGGCAATTTCTTTTGACAGGAGGTTTTTATCCGAATATTCCAGGATTTCCTGTTCGCGCTGCCCAAAAAAGATCTCATCCATGCGGTAGTCGGAAATACTGAAATAGTGGTTTTGTTTTGTGATATGTACTGCTAAAATACTGTTGGCATCGGCCTTTTTTAAGTGGTTGATGTTGGAATAAACATGTAGAGACAACAACAAACGGCCATTTTCATCAAATAATAAAGGCGAAATATATTCAAGGATGCGGACGTTATGCGGCGGAACCAGCGTCAGGCGGTAATCAAAAATAGCGGTAAACTGTGCTTTTTCGGGACTGCTTGCTTCTGTATATAATTTGGTGAGTTGTTTATTTACCCGGTCTATTTTGTGCGTATCGGGCGAATAATGGCCACCTGTTTGTAGTTTTTGGATCATTTCGTTCCAGCTAAACCCAGTCACTTCTTTAATATTATCACTCACATACCGGAAGTCATGGATGCTATAATCAAAAATAGCAATGGCTTTACGGGTGGTGGAGGCAATTTTTTCCTGCATAAACTGCAAACTCATGCCAATATCCAAGGTCTGAACGGAGGGAGTATCTACTACGGCTGGTTGCTTGAAATGGGGAGATGGATTGCGCAAAAAAACAGGTAAAGAAATGGGGGCGGCCCACCCGGCACTGGACGGCGCTACGTGGTTGGTTGCAAAGGTGACTTGACGCAGCGTTTGGCGGAGACCCTGCAATTCCGCTATTTTGTTTGCGACAATGTGCTGAATGGTTTCAATATTTCGATAAGCCCGCAATGCTGCCGTCAGCGATGTCTTGAGGCGTTGCACCGTAAGCCCGTTTTTCTCCTCGTAATCATTGATTTCATAGTGATGCACCAGATAATCTTCCGGGGCCAAGCCAGGATTCCCGGTGCGTACTACAATTTGCAAAGTATTGTTTTTCAATTCATTGCGCAGGAAATTGATCACCTCAATGCCTGCACTGCGGTGTTCCATGACAATATCCAACAACAATACCTGGAAAAAATCGGCTTGTGTTTTTAATAGTTCGATGGCTTCGCGCGCAGAAAAAGCCGAATGAAATTGCAAGGCTTTGTCCTCAAAAACAAAACCTTTGAGGGCAAAAAGCGTAACATCATGTACACTTTGCTCATCGTCAACGATCAAGATATTCCAAAACTCAGTTGGTTTGCCGGGCGTTCGCACCAACTCTGGAATAAAAGACAACAAATCGTCCATTTGGCTATGTTCATTTACCTAAACCTTAAAACGACTGCGTACACTGGAAAATACCAATAATATTACTTTTAAGGCTAGCAAATGAATTGACAAATATAGAAACTTCCATTTGTCCCCAAAAACAGTAGGATATAAATTTAAGGTTATTTTATACCAAGATTTAAATGGATTTGAAGGATAGATGGATAAAAAAATTGATTTTCAATGGATTAGAAGCCTGCTGTTTTCATAATCACTTTGCGTTGACTATACGTAAGCATACTTACTACAACAATTTTTATTCATCAAAGGCTTTCTATTTCTTTTTGATGTTTCGGGATTTGAATATCGAACAATACCCCCGCGTTGGTATCGCTCTTGCAATGAATGATTCCACCCAACTGTTTTACCACCAAATGTTGCACAATACTCAGGCCTAGTCCGCTGCCCCCTTTTTGCTTGGCGGTAGAAAAAAAAGGCTCAAATATTTGGGGCAGCAAGGCAGGGGAAATCCCTACCCCATCGTCTTGATAACTCAGATGCAGGTGGTGGGTATGCTCGGTTAATTGGATGGTGATTGTTCCGGATTGCGGTACATTTGGAAATCCATGTTTTAAAGAATTGGTAACCAAATTCATGATAATTTGGGCAAAAACCCCAGGATGGCTGTTTATTTCGAGTTTTGGAGGCAGGTTTAATTGCAATTGAATGTCCGTGTTTTTAAAAAACGGGCTGAGCGTATTGGCAACTTGTACGATCAATTGACTTAAATCGAAATGTTCTTTGTGTCCGCTCAACTGCGGGATGGCCACATTTTTAAAATCTTGCAGCAGTTGTGCGGCTTTTCCCAGGTTATTTAAAACCAGTGCACTTCCCTCTTCGGCATGCGCTACGTAATCGTCCAGGTTGGATTTACGTAATTGGTCCTGCTTGTACGCTGCAACAAGTTGTTGGGTGTACTCTTGCAAAGAAGAAGCAGCCGTAACTGCGATACCGATGGGGGTATTAATTTCGTGGGTAATGACGCCCACGGTTTCGCCCAGCATGGCTAATTTTTCGGCTTCCAATAAGTTTTGCTGCATGCGTTGCATCAGACTTAGGGAGTTTTCAAGGGCGTTTTGCTTTTCAATTAACAATTGATTCCGCGCATTTTTTTCGGATAATTCGCGGATGATCCTGCGGTTCAGTGGGATAAAAATAAAGAACAACTCCAGCAACAAAAGCACCAGGGTGAAAACCCAGATATAGGTTTCCAACTGGCCCAATTGCTGAATATTTACGGTCGATTCTTTTTGGTATTGCAGTACAATTTCATCCATACCATTCAAAAAAGCCGGTTCATACTGCAAAATCACCTCGGTCGCTGGATGTACATTCCGATTAGAAGCAAGTAAAATGTTCAGGGCGGCGTTTTTAATCATCTGAAACGGCTGTTCAATACTATCAAAACGCAGCCGCACGGCTTCCGAATTTTTAACGATAAAATTGTCAATGGGCAATGCGCCATGTAATTGGTGGTAAGCGAGTTGCCAATCATTGAGCGCATGGTGGAGTTCTTCGAGCAGGGCTTGCTTGTCTGAATCGTTAATGCCAATGTGTTGCAGTTCCAGACAATCTTTGGTGATGCGTTGGCTCAACATCCGCTGTCGACCTGCCAGGTTTACCACCTTCGCATCGTTCTCACGATCTTCCAACCCTTTTCGTGCAAAGAAATAGGCAAGCGTGCTCGACAGCGCGAGTAATGAAATGGCCAGGATGTAAAAAGTAAGCGGGGCGCGTTCTTTAAACATGACAAGAGTTTGATTGGGACGAATATCGAATTATTTGGCAGCGCTAAAAACTAAAATGGAAAATTATTGCTTAAAAAATCTACGCGCCAGGACTTTACATTTTCTTAAAATTAGAATACTAAAATTGAGTATTGGCCAGCGTTTGTGAGCAAGATAGTTTTGCCGCTCAAAAATTTTGCCCATTTGATTCATTTTCCTGTTGCGCTAAGACCCACGTTCAGCCCAGTTTAACTGTCCAACCCACTTATGCTCCGTTCCGAAAATCGCTATTTAATCCCCTTTATTTTACTCGCGATCATTTCTATTATTGGTGTTTTTACTTCAAATAGCCCTACTGTCAACGAACCCAACCCGGCCTATCCGGTAGAGGCGGGCGATGTAGCCTGGCTGTTGTCGGCTTCCGGGCTGGTATTGCTGATGACCCCTGGTTTGGCCTTTTTTTACGGCGGCATGGTTCGGTATAAAAACCTGATTTCTACCCTCATTCAGAATTTTATTTCCCTGGGCATTGTCAGCCTGGTTTGGTTATTGGTAGGCTTCAGCCTGGCTTTTGGGCGCGATTGGGGCGGTTTAATTGGCAATCCGGGCGATTTTTTCATGTTTAAAGAAGTAGGGTTGGCCGTTCGGCCCGAATTTGCGAGCAAAGTGCCTTTTGCTTTATTTGCTATGTTTCAGCTCAAATTTGCCATCATCACACCTGCCTTGATTACAGGCGGGGTGGCCGAGCGGGTGCGTTTTTCGTCGCTGATGTTGTTTATCGTGTTGTTTTCCATTTGCATTTATGCGCCATTGGCACACTGGACCTGGCATCCATCCGGTTTTTTGCGGCAATGGGGCGTGCTTGATTTTGCGGGCGGTACGGTGGTGCATATTTCGGCGGGTTTTGCGGCTTTGGCGGGTGCTATGTTTTTGGGCCAGCGCAGAACGGTGAGCAACGTACATACGCCTACCAACATCCCTTTTGTGGTAATTGGTACAGGTTTGTTGTGGTTTGGCTGGTTTGGATTCAATGCCGGTTCTTCGCTGGCAGCCGACGGATTGGCGATTACCGCTTTTGTGAATACCAATTTTGCTTCGGCAACCGCCATGCTTACCTGGGTCATGCTGGATGGCGTAACGGGCAGGAAACGTTCTGTCGTGGGTGCTTGTGTGGGTGCAGTGGTTGGTTTGGTGGCCATTACGCCTGCTGCGGGCTTTGTCAATGTGGGCCAAAGTGTGTTTATTGGCTTTGTAGCGCCCATTATCAGCTATTTTGCGGTGCAATACAAAACCAAAACCGGCATTGATGACACCTTGGATGTGTTTCCTTGTCATGGTGTAGGCGGTATCGTGGGCATGATCCTTACTGCTGTATTTGCCAAAGATGTCGGCTTGGTGTACGGCCACACCAACACCTTTTACTTCCATTTGCTGGCTTTATTTATCGTGAGCATGTTCACCTTTGGTGGCTCCTATTTGCTGTTCATGCTCACCGATTATATTTTGCCCATGCGTGTCTCGCCTACCCAGGAATCGGAAGGGTTGGATTTGACCCAACATGGAGAAACGGCGACCGATTGGAAGGAGCGGATCAATGGCGAACATGCCTGAGTTTTTACTAAATCTTGGTATGGGACAGGGTTCATCAGCGTTCTAATTTTGTGGTATAAATACGCTCACCTTACAGTTTATTCCCTGGTTATCAAATACTTGCATGAAAAGGTATTCACCCGAAATACCCTTTCACTCTATTTCGTCAAATTCACCCAAGGGGCATTGCCCTGTCATTGTTAATAAAACCAATACCACATGTCAATTCGTTTACAAGCCCTGGAAAAAGTACAGGGCAACGGCAAAGGCGCTTACACCAAAGAGCAGAAAAAAATCTCTGAAATTTTTGGTAAAAACGTGTTTAACCTTGCTAAAATGCAAGAATACCTGCCAACTTCCGCGTTTGAAGCCATCCAACGGGCGTACAAAACAGGTGAAGTGATCAACCTCGAAGTAGCAGAAACCGTTGCTAAAGGCATGAAAAAGTGGGCCATGGATTTTGGTGCTACCCACTACACGCACTGGTTTCAGCCGCTCACCAACATCACGGCTGAAAAACACGACGCCTTTTACAAACCCGCTTACACCGCTGAAGCACAAGGCATTGAGTCGCTGAGCGCGCGCGACCTCGTACAACGCGAACCCGATGCATCGAGCTTTCCAAGCGGCGGCCTGCGCAACACTGCCGAAGCACGTGGTTACACCATTTGGGACCCAACCTCGCCAGCATTTGTGGTAGAATTAGAATCGGGCAAAACCCTGTACGTTCCTGCTATTTTTATTTCCTATACCGGCGAATCGCTCGATTACAAAGCGCCCTTGCTCAAATCCATTGAAGCTGTAAACCGCGCTGTAACCCCTGTGGCACAATACTTTAACGCCGATGTGGAAAGCGTTTTTGCTACCCTTGGCTGGGAACAGGAGTATTTCGTGGTAGATGAACACCTGTATGAAGCGCGCCCGGATTTGGCGATGGTGAACCGCACCTTGTTTGGCATTTTGCCTTCAAAAGGACAGGAAAAAGCCGACCACTATTTCGGTACCATTCCAGAGCGCGTGCAGCGTTATATGCACGATTTTGAAGAAGAAGCCCTGCGTTTGGGCATTCCGGTGCTGACCCGCCACAACGAGGTAGCGCCTGCACAGTACGAGTGCGCCCCGATGTTTGAGGAACTGAATACGGCGGTAGACCATAACCTGCTGTTGATGGATTTGATGCACCGCATTGCCAAACGCCACCATTTGAAGGCTTTGTTGCACGAAAAACCGTTTGCAGGCCTCAACGGTAGCGGCAAACACAACAACTGGTCGCTGGCAACCGATACCGGCATCAACTTGTTGTCGCCTGGTAAAGAACCGGCCAAAAACCTGCGTTTCCTTACGTTTTTTGTCAATATCATACGCGCCGTGGATCGTTACAGCGATTTGATGCGTGCCAGTGTGGCATCTTCCGGCAACGACCACCGCATGGGCGCCAACGAAGCACCACCTGCCATCATTTCGGTGTTTACCGGCAGTTTGATGGAACAAATTTTGATGGATTTGAAAGACAATGGTTTCAACAATGGCAAAGACTTCACCGCGCCAACGCTGGAACTCAATGTGCCTAAAATTCCAGAGGTACTGTTGGACAATACCGACCGCAACCGTACTTCACCGTTCCCATTTACCGGCAATAAATTTGAATACCGCGCAGTAGGTGCCAGCCACAACTGCTCTTTTGCCATGACCGTGTTGAATACCGCCGTTGCCGATCAGTTTGGTGAATTCCACCACGACGTTCAAACCTTGGTACAACAGGGCCACAGCCAGGAAAAAGCGATCGAAACAACCTTGCAATCCTATTTGAAAGCATCTGAGCACATCATTTTCAACGGCGATGGTTATGCGGCAGAATGGGAAGAAGAGGCAGCGCGTCGTGGTTTGCCGAACGTCAAATCAACGCCGTATGCGCTGGATGCATTTTTGAGCGATAAGGCGAAACACCTGTTTGCCAAGCAATTGGTTTTGAACGAACGTGAATTGGAAGCACGGGTAAATGCGTTTCTCGACTATTTTGTGAAAGACGTTGAAATGGAAGTAGTGAGCTACCAGGAAATTATTGCGACCCATATTTTGCCCTCAGCGATCAACTATTTGAATAAATTGATCAACGCGGCGAAAGGTTTGAAAGAATTAGATTTGGAGGCAAGTGCCGCTGGTATTCGTACCCTGGCGCAGGAAGTAGCCGCTGCGATTGAAAAAGCAAGCGCAGGTTTGCATGCCATGCACCACGCCAAAGAAGCCGCCGAGCACGAAGCCGATTTGGTGGTAAAAGCCAAGCGTTTCCACGATGAAGTGCGTCCTACGTTTGTGCCACTCCGGGAAGCAGCCGACACCCTCGAGGCCTTGATCGACGATGCCGAATGGCGTTTGCCACACTTCCGCGAGTTGTTGTTTATGCGTTAAATTCGTTATTGATAAAGCAATTACCCCCAGACCATTCATTTGGTCTGGGGGTTTCATTCATTTACCCATTCACGCAACCATGAAAAAGAACCAGGAATTAACCATAAAAGAAGGGGAGCCTAAAACAAAAGCCGCCGGAGAAGCCCAAACCGATGGATTTAACCTTCAACATGAAAAAGATGAACTTTTAGCCATCTACAATTCATTTAATGTAACCAGCGCCGAAGGCCTGGCCGAAAAACAGTTTCTGCAAAGGCTCAACAAGGTGGGTATTTTGGAAAATGACATCCGCCTGAAGCCGGTTTTGCAGTTGTTGCAGCAAATTCCGACCCAAAGTAACGGGCAGCGGTACATTCCTTACCACGATTTCCGCCGTATTGTGGGCAGTGCCAATATTGTACGCCAGGCCTTGGTGGGCGATTTGGCCATCCCGGAATTTGAAGATTTTTGCAAAGATATTACCGAATTATACCAGGAAGTAAGTAAAAATAAAAGCGGAAAAGTAGCCTCTTATATTCCGCAACTGGCGGAAGTAGATCCCGATTTATTCGCCATTTCCATTTGTACAACCAGCGGCCAGCGTTTTTCGATTGGCGATTTTGGGCTGGATTTTAGCCTGCAATCGACCTCCAAGCCGCTTACTTATTGCATGGTGTTGGAAGAATTGGGCGAAGAAGTGGTACATCAGCACGTGGATAAAGAACCGAGTGGCCTGGCATTCAATGAGTTGAAGTTAAAATTGCGCGGCAATGGGGATACCGATGCCCACGGTGGCAGCAATATTTCCAACAATCCGGTAGCAGTGCCCCACAATCCGCTCATCAATGCGGGTGCCATCATGTGCGCGTCCTTGGTGCAGCGCCACAAAACCATGGACAAACGCCTGGAATTTGTGATCGATAACTGGCGCGCACTCACGCATGGAATCGTAAAAAACCAGGAAGACGCTACCGAAGCAGAGCGCGAATTTGGCCGCAAGCCCCGGTTCAATGCCGAAATTTTCCTCGGGGAACGCCGCACGGCCGACCGCAACAACGCCTTAGCTTATTTCATGCGCGAAAACAAGGCGTTTATGGACAATGACACGGTGGATGTACAGGACGTTTTGGAGTTGTATTTTCAGTGTTGCTCCATCGAAATCAATGCCGAGCAAATGGCTTTGGCGGCCTCCACTTTATCGAACGCAGGCATCAATCCACTTACGGGCAAGCGCATTTACGAAACACAAACCGTGCGTAACTGCTTGTCGGTCATGTACTCTTGTGGTATGTACGATTATTCCGGCGAGTTTGCTTTTCAAATTGGTTTGCCCGCCAAAAGTGGCGTTTCCGGTGCCTTGATGGTGGTGGTTCCCAACCTGATGGGTATTTGTATTTATTCGCCGCGTTTGGATGAATATGGCAATACCAACCGCGGGGTAGCATTTTGTAAAAAATTGGTGGAGCGTTTCAAACTGCACATTTACGACGGTTTGGTGCAAAATTCGACCAAAAAAGACCCGCGCAAACGCCGTACCGAGGTGCAGGCCGATTATATGATGGAACTCATTTTTGCGGCGAGTTACGGCGATTTGGACAATATCATGAAGTTGTATGCCCGCGGAGTTGACCTCAGTGTGGCCGATTACGACAACCGTACCGCCCTGCATTTGGCAGCAGCGGAAGGCAAAATGGAAGTTGTGCAGTATTTGGTAGATTATTATAAACAAGGAGCATTAAATATTAGCCCCCTCGATCGCTGGGGTGGCACGCCTTTGCAGGACGCATTGCGGGGCGGACATCAGGAAATTGCGGCTTTCCTGCAAGGGGAAGGCGCGGTTTAAAGATGGAGAAGTTTTCTAACAGCAAGTGCGCGTTTGGTACAAGATGTTGTACCGAACGCGCCTTTTTTTATGTAAAAAAATACTTGTTGCGCTGAAATTTAGGAGCGATGCCAGCCCATAAAGATATCGGTTTCCACGCCGCCGGTTACACTTTCAATACGCCCTTCCAAACGCCCTTCTTGCCGGAAACCGAGGGATGTGTACAGGCCGATCGCGCGAGTATTACTTTCGCGGCAAATTAATTCCACCCGCTTTATTTCCGGCCGGTTTACGGTCACTTCTTCCAGCAACGCTTTAAAAATACGCTTACCAAGCCCTTGCCCTTGAAAATCGGGATGTACGGCGATGGTAAGCTCGCCCAAAACATGCTTAAACGCAGCAGGTGCCAGCTTATAACTGTGTATTTCGGCCACCATTTGGGAATCGGGCGTTTCTGCTACCAAACAAATTCCGGTAGACAAAGCATTGTTTAGGTTGTTTCCAATGTATGCGGGTGTAATTTCTTCGCTGGTACGCGCTAATCCACCGGGCACTGCGGCCGTAGTTTTGTACAGGGCTAAAATGCCTTCGGCATCGGATGGGGTTGCATTTCGGATGATTATTTCCATGGAGGAGTAGGCTTAGGTTCCATTTAACTGTATTTCGCTCAGACAGGCTGTTCGGAACGGATCAAAGGTATGCCAACAAACAATTTTGAACCGTTTAATTGGAATGCCATTTTGGCGATTGTTATAAGGACTTAAACGATTTGGAGCATTTACCAATTCCATAGAACCGTTTGGACGGGTTATAATCCCCTTTTCAGTACACTATCATGGCTTTGCACAGAGCTAAAACATCATTTTTGTCATTTTAAAAATCATTTTATTCAATAATTTGCATTATTTTTGTGCAAATTATTGAATAAAATGATTCAAAGACGTATTTTTAAGGAGCTTTTAGCACATCTTGAGCAACCACAAGTAACGGTAATAACCGGAATGCGCAGGGTAGGAAAGTCTACTGCTGTAAAGTATTTGTTGCAAAATGTACCACATACAAACAAAGTGTACCTGGATCTTGAACGGGCCGAGTACCGATTTATCCTGAACCTGACAAATTATAAGGATATTGAAATCAACCTGTCCATTGAAGGCATTGATTTTAGCCAACCCGCAGTAATTGCCATCGATGAGATACAACTTACGCCACAAGCACCCAGTGTGATAAAATACTTGTACGACACCTATCAGGTCAAATTCATCGTGAGTGGTTCCAGTTCCTATTATTTAAAAAATCGCTTTTCAGAGAGCCTGGCAGGAAGGAAACGTATTTTTGAAATGTACCCTTTAGACTTTTATGAATTTGTAAAATTTAAAAATCTGGATGCGGACATTTTATTAAAATTTGGAAATCAACCATTTAATCTGAGTTTCTATTTAAAATGGAAAGCACTGTATGAAGATTTTTTGCGCTTTGGCGGATTCCCGGAAGTCGTAACGGCCACCAGTGAAGCAGATAAACGTTATTTTATTAAAGACTTGGTAAATGCCTATATCGAATTAGACATTCGACTGCTTTCTGACTTTTCGGCCTCGGATGATCTCTTAAAGTTGATCCGATTATTAGCAGTTCGTTCTGGCCATCGTGTAGACTATTCTAAACTTGGGGTTATCCTTGGGATTAATCGAAACAAGTTAAAAGATTATTTACACTTGCTTCAATACACCTATTTTATTATTCCAGTTACCGCATTTAGCAAAAGTCCTGATCGAGAATTGAGCAAACAGCAAAAAATTTACCTTTCTGACACTGGAATCCTTCAATATTTAGGTCAAATGAGCAGTGGCCAGATTTTCGAAAATGCGGTAGCCATTCAATTGATGCAGCGTGGAAAATTGCAATACTTTCAAAAGTTATCCGGACAAGAAATTGATTTTATCTTGGATGAAACGATTGCATTTGAAGTAAAAGAAACGCCGGTAGAAGCAGATTTGCATAAATTGAACCAACGCGCAGCACAAATTGGCATTACAGATTGCCGCTTGATCGGAAGGCATCAGCCCACAAATAATTTTGAACAGTTTTATTGGGGTGGGAGTTTAGTTGGGTAAGCCTAATACAACATCTGCCGCAAATCCACCTCTTTCTGTGGCTGAAAATGAAAATCCTCCGCCAGGTTTTCTACCAACTCGGCCTGTTCAAATTGGCCCAAATGCTCCAAATACAAGTAGTTTTCCACATAATGCGTATCGGTGCCAAAACCCGCCATCGTGTGCCAATGGCGGGCATTGATGTGGATGGCCGCGTTTTTGCCCGGTAGCAAGGGCAAAATATCGAAAGCATCGCGTTTTTTGGACCCAAAATGTGGGTAATAATCATCTTTACAGGCGACCCAAATGGCATCTTCCAACTTTTTCAATTGGAGAAAAAAGGGCAAATCGTGTGCGCGATGAAACAGTTCAATCCAGGCAGCACTGCGCGTACCTTGCAACAACAGCGTATCCGTTGGCAATTGCTCCACGGTGGAAAGTAGATCCTGGCGCAACAACAAGCGACCGTCCCGCACGCAGCCATTCTGCAGGGTGGCGGATTTATCCCATTCCGGCAAGTGTGTGGCCAAAGCGCGGTATTCGGCTTTATGCCACACTATCTCTTGCGGAACGTAACGAAGTACGGTAATCGGGCGTTTAAAAGGATGTATTAAAGGTACTTTAGGCATTTTCTGATAATTTTTCCCAGATAGCACGCGCCGCTTTTTCAGTATCAGCCAGGGTTTCCAGCAAGAATAACCAACCGCGTTCACTTGCCTCGGCAGCAATAAAACGCCCAATATTACGGTATAAAACTTGCTTTGTGGCCGAATCCAGGTTTGAACTGCGGATCAGTTCATCGTTGAGTCGGAGGATAGAAGTGTTCATATTGTTTGGTTTTGACGGGTAGTTTAATCGGCTGAATTAAATTCTATTACCAAACGCCCGTCTTTATTTTGCAGTGTAAATTGCTCATAACCATCGGTGTTTTGGATGGTGAGTATTTGCTTGGCCGCTTCGTAACTGCCTTTTGTGTTGCGAAGGGTTACATTGCCATTTTTGTCGTAGGTGCTGAAAAACAAATTGCGTCCCAGCACCAAGGCCTGTTGCATGGTAAACTTTTCGGCTGGCAAAAATAGCAACTGCGTGATGCCACCTTCATATCCCTGCTGCTCAAATACGGCTCCGTCCTGATATTGTCTTTTAAAATGCTCCACCAAACCCGGCATGTCTGTAAGGAGCAATGGAATCCGTTGGCCGTCAAATTTGGATGGATAAAACCATTCTGCATCGTAAATACCTTCCTCCGAAGATTCCATATGGGGCGGATAGGACATCAAATACCCCTCAAACAAATAACCAACTTTCCCTTCCGCCGTTTTTACTTTTACCCATCCACCACTTAGGGTAAAACTGCCTATTTGTTCTGCAACATATTGATTGTCAGACTTCGGCAAGGCTAAGACAACCACGGGACTGCCAAATTGCACGGAGGTAATTTTTGTTCCGGTTTTCGCAGGTTTGTCCCGCAATACCAGGTTGCCAGACGCATAAACGTACAAAGTATCGCCTACTTTCAACTCGCGCGCAGCTTGTTGTTCCTGTAAAGCGATGGTTCGCGCCGTTTCGTACGAAAAGCTGAATAAGTAGAAACCCATGGCGGCAATCACTGCGGCCAAACAAGTCATCCCAGCGGCAATTAAAATACCCCAGCCAAGCGCCACCATCGGCCAAATCCAAACGGTCAGCCAGGCCAATCCGCCGATAACAAGTGCTGTTAGCCCCAACACCATCCAACCCCAGGCGGAAAAATGTCCTTTTCGTTTGCGTTTTTGTTTGGAAGCTTCATTGGGTGCTGATTTTTGAACGCCGGGTGTATCCATGGCAGTGTAGTTGGATGGGTGCTGTGCAGTCGAAGGGGGAATGACCATAGCCGTAGTGCCCAGCATAAGAAATGCCATGCAGCAAAAAAGTAGTGTTTTCATTGTTGAGGAGGATTGGTTTATTCTGAACTGCAATTTTCAGCTGCTTCGGTGTAAGTAAAAATTGCCTTGGGCGCTTTAAATTCTTTCCACCAGCAGCCATAGGGCAGGTCGGTAGCGCCGAGTATCGATTGTCGCACCGACCAGTTTCCCTGTTGATCCTGTTGCCAAAGCACACAAATCCAGTCGTCAAATGCGTCCAACTGATCCGGGTCGATGCGGGTTTTGGTATAATCGATGGGCTGCCCGTCTTTTTGGCGGGGCGTTAAATCCCCGAAAGCAAACCCGCCTTGCATTTTAAGGGTTTTTACTTCAAAGATAACCTCAATTCCAAGTGTTTTTTCTACCTGGACCCGGATCAAATCGAGTAAAATTTTGCGTTCGGGACTTCCTTTTGCGGGCGTGACAACGGTCTTTTGCGCAGGGGCATTTATTTGCAGCAACAACAACATTGCGCTAAAAACAAGGATTTTTTTCATAAAAACAGGCATTTTAGCTACTTCAGTGGAATGGTTTGAACTATCTTTTGACCGCGCAGGCTGTTTTGATCAATTGAAAGCAGCTCGCTAAAAGTCCGGACGGTCGTTTTTTCGGGCTTGGGCTGGTCCATCCAGTTCACGGTACTTTGCAGGCTGCCGGTAATTTTCACTTTTGCAAAATTAGGGGTCGCCTCGATCAATTCCCAGTGGCCAGCGGCGATTTGGATGGTTTCGGATTCATCAATGGTGGTGGCAATAATTTGAAAATCAAAAGTGCCATCCCCCCGCAGGGTAAATATTTGGTTAAAATCCTGTTTTAAACTGCCACTTGACGCACGACAGCCCCGGTTCAGGATGGTTTTTAAGGGAGTTTTTGCCGCGCGTGTTTCCAGATCTTTGGTTTTGCTGGAAGCAGCTCGGAGGAAAAACGGACGATCACCATCATAAAATACCAGTTCGCTCAGGGCCAAATCCGTATATTTTTTGCCGGGATAAACCTGCTTTATACTTAGTTGGAAATGGGTTCCACTAAGCGGGGCTGCCAGGGCAATGTGTTGTGCATTCCGTTCATCCTTAAGCAAATACGTTTTTGCTACTGCGCCTTCCAGACCAAATTCAAATGCTTTTAACCGCGCATTATCCTCAAAACTTTCAGGCGTGCGTTGATAGCCATTCCAGCATTGTAGGGCGCTTATGCGTACAGGCTGATCGAAGGTGATATCCAATGTTTCGGCTACTCCGGCATTTTTAGGATTGCCTTCCACCCATGCCAGGCCCAAATTCGCATCAAACAAACGCTCCGCACCATACGCATACGCAGGGGTAAGGCTGCTGGAAACTTTAACCGTGCCGTTTTGCGCTTTAGGGGCTACCAGCTGCAGTTCCTGTCCTTTATCGCCAAAAAGTCGAAGCGATTTGAATCCGATGGGGGGCAAATTGGCGGGCTGAAACCAGGGACCTACTTCGGGTTTCAAGGGTTTTTCCAGGTTCGTATGGGTGATGCGGATGTAAAGTTCATGCACAGGCCCATCGGTTGCGCCCGTGAGGTCCAGTTTTTGGCCAATGACGTTTTGATAAATCGTTTTGCCATCAAAGGATAAATCCATGAGCCCGCCTTCCGGATCGAACGCGCCATCCGTGCCAATTGCTTCGAGGCCGGTCAAGGTAGTGGGCACTGCAAAACGAATTAAAATGCCTTCCCCCGGGCCAGCGCTAGGGTGTGCCTGCCATATCGTGCGCGGATTTTGGTCAAATAAATTCAATACATCCGAACCGTTCGCGGTTGATGTGGCGTACACCGTTGTCAGCACCACGCTGCCTGGCGGCAAGGATTGTGCGCCAAGGCCGTTCAGCGCAAAAGGCAGCAGCAAGTAAATCCAGTTCAAGATTTTCATGGGGAATATTATTTGGGTTTGAGCACGATTTGACCTTTTTCAACGGTAACAATTTTGAATTCCGGCTTCTTTTCCAAAAGATAATCGGCTAATTCTTCCAACGTTCCAGTGTGGGATACCTTGATGGTGCCGGTTGTTTCATTCAGTTCTTTGAGTGCATCTTTGACTTTCGGGTTTTCCTTCAGGGTTTTGGTAATGCTGCCCAGCATCGCGTAATCCACTTTTTCGATTTTAACCGTAGCTGTTTTTGTATCGTTTGCATCGCTGGCGGGTAAAGCAGGGATTGCATCCTTTTGTACCACAATCAATTCTACCGATTTGATGATGGCCTTTTCAACAGCATCTGCCATGGCTTTGGTTTTGAAACTGCCAATGGCGGGTAATCCAAAAAAGCGAAGCCCATTGAAGCCGCCCAGCGAAATGGCGTCAGCATTGATGGATTCGGAAAACAGGATTTGGCGTGTTTGCGGGCTGACGATTTGAAGAATGAACCCCACTTTTGCCGTGTTTTTGGTAACGCCAATCCCCACCGCGGTAAAACCTTCTTTGCCTTCCTTGAATTCGGTGATTTCACCCGTAATCAGCAATTGCGCACCCAACATTTTGCCCGAAGCCACGGTCGCATCCGGGTCGGCATCTGCCGATTGTTGGAAGGCTTTTTCTTCCTTGATATCCGCCATCACGTTGCTTTTCGTGCTGGCCAGAACCTGGAAACATTCCGTCATGACCAAGGCATTGCTCAGCATGGTGGAGAGTTCGCCCGCAAATTTTCCGTATGCGCTGTTGGTCGTGGCTTTAAAACTGCCTACTGCGATGCGGATACGTTTATCATATTCCAGTCCTTTGCACTTTTTTTCGATTTTCTCCACCGATTGCGCGCAAACGCACAGGGAAAAGGTTAGAAACAGGCTGAGGAGACTGATTTTTTGCTTGATATTTTTCATTGTTTTTGGAAATTTTAAAGGTGATAATCTATGCGGTACCAAGGGCATTTTTTCGCATAAACTATTGATTTTGAATCACTCTGTAGTAACTGGCAAAGGACAGTCCTTCGACATCCCTGAATTCCGATAATTCAGCAGGCGGGAAAAAGAGATCGCTGGTATTCCAATGTTCAAGCAGGGTGAGGGTATCGCCGGTGGCATTTAACTGACCCATGGAAGCCCCAAAAAGACTGTACTGATCAGTACGTTTCAAAATGGATACTTCGCCGCCTACCCCAACTGTGATGGTTTCTTTGATCTTTCCTTTTTCCCGTAAAAACTCCCGCGGCTTCAATTTTGCATAATTGAAGTACACCATGCGCCAAATTTTTAAGGGCCTGCCCACGTGCTGATAAAAGAAGGAATCTGCGGGTGCGGTCGTTTTGGGTACTTGATAATTTTGCTGTTGTTCAAGCAGGCTTTCCTGACTTTTCAGCAACAATTCCTTCAATCGTTCGTATCTATCCGCCGAAAAATCTTTCGGATTTACCCAAATCGTCCAAGGAATCGCGCTGGAATCCGGCACACTCAATACGTCCACTTTTAATTTAGCAATATCCGCCGCATGTACCGGAAACTGTTTGTTGCCTTCATGTTCTCGGCCCATCACTAAGCCTTGAAAATCAACCAGTTTGTTGTTCCAGATTAATTGTCGGGAAATAAGCGAATTGCCCCAGTTGGTGGTGTAAGCATACCGCAATACCAGTTGGTCATTGCCCTCCTTGTATTCTGCAAGGGTGGCTTCGAATGTATTGACACCAATCCGAAAAAGCAGGACGAGCCCGATCAGGCCAAGTGCGGCAAGTGCAACAATTAGAATGGCTATTTTCATGGTATCGAAGTTGATTATTCGTTCCAAACAAATACAGCATCCAGGCGGCGACCTTGTGCATCGGTGAATGCGCGCAGGTAGGTTTCGCGGTCTACGGCATCGGGGCGAATGCTGCCCGGCATTTCATGCCATTGCTCATCCGGCGGAGGCGTTATATGCAGCCGACCGTTTTGCAGTTTTAGGTTACCCCTAACATGATCGCCACCTTGCGAAAGACTGCCATCGGTTTGGGTGATTTGAAGCGCCCAGGCGCCGTCTGGATTTACCACAATTTGTTCCTGGGTGATGGTCGTTTTGTCGCTATATCCAAAACCCGTGAATGCCTGGTACCGTAAAACCGTGGGCTTAAAAATCAGTGGTTCTGGCTTATTCCCGTACACAAAGCGACCCAAAACCTGGAAACGCTCGGTATCGTACAAGGTAAATTGGGCTTTCAAATCCGCATCCACCTGGTCTTTATGGGCTTGGTAACAGGCCACCAACTGATCAAAATCGCTGCGACTACAAGCGGAAGGTGCGATATAAACAATCCACGCATCCGGCGCTTCGGAAAAAGTATGCACCACCCAATCCGGGTAAAGTTCGGGTTGAATAGGCCAGGTAGGATCCCAGGCACTGCGTTCTTTTCCGTCGAAAAACAAATGCGCGCTGTGTGCATAAGCCCCCAATCCAACCGTCGTGGTGAATTCATAAATCTCCAACTTGTGTCCCGCATGTGCAGCGGTGGTGATGCGTTTTTTCTCAACCCGGCCAATGCAACTTTGGGTAAAGAGGGCCGTCACTGCAGCCAGGGCAATGCCAATGAGGTAAGCCATTTTTCGAAATTTTAAAATGCGCATAAAAAAGATGGGTTGGGCGCTGCGATTAAAGGTTTTTTTCAAGCCAAGTGCGAAATTGAGCCGGGGTGGGCGACTTCAAAGTGGAGCCCGCCAGTTGTACTTTCAGGTAAAGTTCTTTGTCGGTCAGGCTGTACTGGGTTGCGTCGCTGTCCGTGGTATTTTCAATTTTGATGCGGGTGATGGCAGCCTGGAGCGCTTCCTTGCCCAATTGATCTTTGGCAACTTCTTTCAGACCAAGGTTCAGGTCGCGGAACAAAACGCCTGTCAAACGTGAAAAAGGGTATTCATCCGTTCCGGCAAAAGTTTCCCAGAGAATTTCGAGGTCGGGTTCAAAACCGAGGGTTTCTTTGAGTTGGGTTTTGAATTTTGGAAGTTCTTGTGCTTCGATGTTGGCGATCAAACGTTTTTCTTGCAGTGTCATTTTTTGAAATGTTAGTAGGTGAATGATCGTGGCGTGTTGCCACATTTGATGCTGCAAATAGAAGGGTTGAGCGCCCTTTGCACCAAAAAACGACCTACGTCATTACCACTACAAATGAAAAAATGAATTTTTGGACCCAAAATGGCCAGGACCAATCGATTGTTTTCTTAAACCCGCATCGCCCAGGCGGTTAAATCTGTTTCGGCCGTTACCCCCAGTTTTTTCCGCAAGCGGTGTCGATGGGTTTCTACGCCCCGCAGCGATACATTGAGCAAGGCGGCAATTTCTTTGGAGGAAAGATTGAGGCGCAGGTAGGCGCAATAGCGCAAATCATGTGCAGTCAATTGGGCATTTTGCGAAAGCAACCGTTGAAAGAAATCCGGATGCACCGCTTCAAAGTGCCGTTTAAAATCTTCCCATTGTTCCGCGTCGTTGAGGTTGGTTTCCACCAAGCGTTGCAGGCTGCGCAATTGTTGGGTTTGGGACGGACTGTCTTTCCCGGTTTCCTGCAAGCGTTCGGCCACGGCCTGGAGGAGTTCGTTTTTTTGCACTAAATGCAGTGTTTGAGAAGTCAATTCGCGGCTTCGGAAGGCAAGTTCTTCGCTGAGTTTTTCTTCTCGGAGTCGGCGGGTTTCCTCTTCTGCGCGCAGTCGGGCAATTTCTTGTTGTTGCAACACACTTTCCATGCGGCGGCGGCGGCGAGTTTGTCGCAAAGCAAATGCCGAAGCCCCCAGCAACAGCAGCAATCCGACCGCCGAGGCCGTCCAAAGCAGGCGTTGGGAGCGTTCGAGGGCCACATTTTTTTCCAGCAGCACTACTTTTTTATCACTTTCAAACCGCGCCCGAATAGCCTCTAATTCATCTCTTTTTTGAATAATTTGTAGACTGTCGCTGAATAATTTATGGGTTTTCGCCCATTGATAGGCCAAATCGAAACGGCCTTGTTGCGCAAATATTTGGTGCATATAATGGGCAATGTCGCCCTGCGCGACCAACAAATGCTGGGTTTGCGCCAAGGAAAATGCCCGTTTCAAGGTATCTAATGCTGCTTCGTTACGACCGAGGTGGCTAAGTACATCACCCATGCTGCCCAACACCACGGCAATAGATTCCTGGTCATTTAATTTGCGGTATAACCGCAGCGCTTGTTCAAATTGGGTAAGGGCCGCTCCATATGCTCCACGATCCCGCAGCACAATACCGATATTATTATAGGCCGGTGCAATACCCGCATCGTCGTTTCCTGCGATGTGGATTTTTAAGGCGGCGTTGTAATAAAACAGTGCAGAATCGGGCTGTCCGGTATTTTTATAAACAATTCCGACATTGTTCAACATACCGGCGCGTTCAAACGGGCGGTTTTCGACCTCCAGGGCGCGTTTGAAATGCCCCAATGCTTTCGGATAATCGGCCGTTAATTGGTACAAAATACCCACATTGACATGTGTCTTAGCGATATGTCGATGATTTTGCGATTTTTCAGCCAATTCAATCGCGGGCAGGTAGTATTCCAGCGCTTCGGAGTAATATCCTTGTCGCTGCCGACTCAAGGCCAGTCCGTTCAAGGCATTGATTTCGCCGCGCACCCACTTGATTTTTCGAGAGGCCTCCAGTGCTTTTTGGGCGCTTTCGATGGCTGCTTCCGGGTTCGATTTACCCTCGGCGATCCATAAATAAAGTAAGTTGAGGGCATACAATGTATCATTCGGCGAAATGGAAGTCAAACCGCGTCGAAGGCTATCAGCGGTATTATTCGCTTGTGCGATGGCCCAAAACGGCATGCAAAAAAGCCCGCATAAAATTCCTGCTTTGAAAACAAGGTGGCGCATGATTCAGGTTTTCTTGAAACCAAATGTCCAGCTTTTTGGTAGATTAATTTATTGTTTCTTATTGCTTTATGTGGCAAATCAATTCAAAGTTCTGGGCGACTAAACCTGTTGATAAACCAAGCATCTGTTGAACACCATTTCCCATCCAAAAACCCAAACCCGCCAAACAAAAACCCACACTTTGCCTGCTCCTTTACAAGATCCATCTTTGAGGAAAATTTAAAACATCCATGAAATTTCCCTTGCTTTTTCTTGCTGCCCTGCTGTGTTTAGGCCAACTAAACGCCGCCAACTGGTACGTTGCGCCTACTGGCAACGACAACAACCCCGGTACCTTATCGCAACCTTTCAAAACCATACCGGCCGCCATTTTAGCTGCCGAACCAGGTGATGTGATCGAATTGCGCAACGGCACCTACCCTTCCAATGAAATTCGCATTACCAAAAGCAACCTCACCATCCGTTCCTACCCAGGCGAATGGGCCGTGCTCGTTGCGCCCCTGGATGTGGAAGACATCGCCTCCTGCATTTGGTACAACGAGCCGGATGTGTCGGGCGGCAAACTCGAACGCCTCGAAATTATTGGCGGCTACTATTATGGGGTGAGTTTTGAAACCAACTGGGAATGGGGCGGCCCGCCTGCCGATCGCCACGGCGCACGCAACATTATCCTGCTCAATTGCCGCGTACATGACACCGGACGAGACTGCATCAAAATAAAACCAGGCTGTAGTAATATACAAATTATTGGTTGTGAATTGTATAACTCTGGAAAAGGCCCTTCTAATTTACCCGTCAACGGCGGCCCCAACGCCGAAGGCATCGATAATGTAAACGGCGACGGAATGGTGGTGCGCCAATGCTACATCCACCACACTTCTACCACGGGCGTGTATGCAAAAGGGGGCGTAAAAGACTGCATTATTGAACAAAACCTGGTTATGAACACCGGGGAGGCCGGTATTTTGCTCGGTTTTTACACCGATGCGGAGTTTTTTGACAATGATGGCACCAATCCAGCCTACTACGAATGCCAATACAGCCTGGCCCGCAACAACATTGTGGTCAACACCGGTGCTTCGGGCATTGGCTTTTTTGCAGCCCGCAATTGCAGCGCTTACAACAATACCGTTGTGACGGCTTCACCCGATTACCATGCGCCACTATTTATCTCCCGGGGCGATATTTATGTTGACGAAAACACCACGGCGAATCCTGCCAACTTCAATATTCAGGTGTTTAACAACATTTTTGTAGACCAAAGCGGCACGGGCGAGGAAGATTACACGGTACAAGTGCGGGAAGCGGCCCTGACCGGCACGAACCTATTTGACCACAATATTTATTATAAAACAACGGGTGCGGCCAGTTTTGATGATGGCGTGAGTTATCCGGCGCTCACCTTGGCGCAATGGAAAACGCAGTTGGGCCTGGATGCACAAAGCAGCGAAATCAATCCAGGGCTGAATGCACAATTTCACCTCAATGCGGGCAGTCCTGCGATCAATGCGGGTCAAAATGCCCCCGCTGCACAGGATTATGATGCGCAAACCCGCACGGGCGTACTGGATATCGGGGCCGATGAATACGGAAACGGTCCGGCTTTGGTGGTGCCGCCCCCTGCCAATGTGATTGGAACCGGTGCCGATGGTGCTGTAACGGCCGTGTATGATTTGAATACCGGCTTTCAAATTACCGTATCTCCCAACCCTTCCAGTGATTTTTTCACCGTAACCATGCCGGAAACCACCGTGGAAAAACTGCAACTGCTGGGAACCGATGGACAATTGCTGCGCAGTGCAAACGGCAATAAAATCAGTGTTGCGCAGCTGACGCCCGGCCTGTATATCCTCTTGGTAAGGGCAAATCAAAAAGAACAGGCCATCCCTGTTGTTGTAAACCGATAATCAACGAAAATATGCCATTTTTAAATAGAACAACCCTCGTGGTGGTCGTAGTGATTGCGGCAGTCGTGTTGGGTCGGTACGGTTGTTATTACCTCGACCAACAATATGACACGTATCGGCGTCCCTGGGCGTACAGCAACGACCCGAATAAACCCCTGTTGGTAGGCAAATGGAAAGGCGCCTTCCGCGATCCCGACCAGATTGACCACAACATCCAATTGGAAATTTTCGAGCCGTTATCGGATGCGAAACGCAAAAAACGTTTTTTTGAAAAACGCATCAAACGCGACCGTTCCAGCAAAACCTTTTTTGAAGGCATGGCTTTGATTGAATCGCAAGGGCGGCGCGACAGTTTTGAAGTGTGGGGCGGGATGGAAAAATGGAATAGCAATGACCTGCATTTTCAAATGCGTCCGGTGCATGAGCCACATCCGCCCGGTTTCAACCTGAACGAATGCAAAGGCACCTGGACGGGCAATACGATCCAGCTGCACATGGTGTATTCCTGGTTTCGGCTCGATGGCAGCAGTTTTTACAGCAGTGAAGATCCGCGGCTCAATACGGATGGGAATATGGTGTTGGAACGGGTTCGGTAGGGTAACTTTGGGTCTGTTTATATGAACACCTATTTATACTTTGCGAGGTTAATTGATCAAAATGGCTATCAGAGCGTGTATGTTGTTGTTGCTATGTTGTCTGCAAATACAGGCGCAACCCATTCGCTATTTTACCCATTTTACCGAAAATGAAGGCCTGAGCGACAACCATGTGCAGTGTGTCCTGCGCGACCGCATGGGATACCTGTGGGTGGGCACCGCCAATGGCCTGAACCGATATGATGGTTATACTTTCCGACACTATTTTCCCGATACTCGGCAACCGCAATACACCATTAGCAATGAATGTATTACCGATTTGAAGGAAGATAGTGCCGGATTTATTTGGATCGCTACCCACAATGGCTTGAACCGATACGATCCGCGCACCGAAACATTTAAAGTTTGGAAAAATACGGGTCGCTCAGATGGTTCCTTGCCCAATGCATTGGTACAAGGGCTATTACCGGATCAGGATGGCGTTTGGCTGGCTTGCGACAACCGGGATCTGACCGTTTTTAATCCGGTAAATGGCCAGTTTAAAACCTATCCCTGGAAGGCATTTTTGGTCCAAACACTGCCTAATACGGCCCATATAAGCTACCAAACCATTTTTACCATCCACTCCAAAGGCGATACGGCGTTGTGGCTGGAAACCAAATTTGGTTTGTTCAGTTTTGATAAAAAAACGGCTTTGTTCGCCTTTCATCCGCGTTCAGGAACACCCGCTCCGTTTGACAGCCATGTTTTCAATTTTGGTGCCTTGCGCTGGTTGCTTGGGTCGGCGGGATTATCGGTCCAGGATATCTTCGACAAGCAACCCATTCCGGTTCTACCCGTAGCATCCAACCAGTTTTCAGCGCCCACGGGTGCTTTGGAGCGGTATTTTATTGAAAAAAACGGCAATATCTGGCTGGGTGGCGAAAATGGCTTATGGTTGTATGATCCCCAGGCTCAACACTTTGCGTTTACGCAAATCCCGACCACTAAACAGATATCCACCCAAAACACTTACCACCATTTATTGGATTCGAGGATCGACGGACGGCGCTATCTCCTGGATTTAAACGGGCATCAGTTGCTGGTCTTTGAAAAAGATAAAATTTTGAAAACCATTGCATTGCCTGGTCCAGCGATGTTTTTAAAAGAAGACAATACGGGTAAACTTTGGGTCGGCAGTAGTGCACAAATTTTTCAGGTAAACCGAAAAAACCTAAGCCTTCAAGCATTTCCTATCCCATCCTATTTGCTTGATCCGGCCGAAAAATCGGTTTTTGTAGATATAGAACAGGATGCAGCAGGGAACTACTGGTTTGCCAACAATACGCAAGGTTTGTTGGTGTGGCATCCGCAAAACCACCGTTGGTGGAGGCCAGGGCCCGACCAGGAATTCATTGGCCAGGCAGTAATCGATCTGTTGTTCGATCCGAGCCGAAGCAGGATGTGGATTGCCACCGAAGATCATGGGTTGTTTCAATATGATGCCGCATCGGGCAAATTTACCCTGTATCGGTATGAGGAAGACAATCCCACACACAGTTTGGGGGCATATATTGTACATGCGCTTTGTCAGGACCGGCAAGGGTATATCTGGGCAGCCACCGACCCGGGTGGATTATCCCGTTTCGATGATGCGGCACCTGTTGGACAGGAATTTCGTACCCTGAACACCGAAAATGGATTGCCTTCCAACCAGGTTTTAAGCCTGATTTGTGACGATGCAGGGCGTATTTGGGCCGGAACCAACAAAGGACTCGCCTGCGTGGATGCACAAGCGTGGCGCGCAAGGGCTTTTGGTAAAAAAGAAGGCATGCTGACGGAATTGATCGACTTGCCCCTAAGTTTGGATGCCCGGGGCGCTGTGATCATGAGTGCTCCACAAGGTTTTCAGACCTTTTACCCCGACGAATTGTTAGCGCCCGAAGATCCTCCTGAAATTCTGTTTACCGCGTTCCGAATTTTTGACAAACCTTATGCGGACAGTCTGAATATCAATTTTTTACAAAAAATAAAACTCAGTTGGCAGGAGGATTTTTTTTCATTCGATCTGGCTTCTACACGTTTTGCGCGTTCGGAGAAAAACGAATTTGCTTACCGGTTGCTGGCGTATGATGCCGATTGGGTGGTGCTCAAAAACGGACACAGCGCCAGTTATACCCAGGTTCCGCCCGGCGATTATGTTTTAGAAATAAAAACCGGCCATGCAGGACATTGGTACAACAGCACCAAGCGATTACTGATTTATATTGCCCCGCCTTTTTGGGAAACCTGGTGGTTTCGGGTGCTCGGAATACTCTTGTTAACTGGGTTGGCAGCGCTGCTATACCGCGCACGGGTACGGCAAATACGCCGGGAAGAACGCCTAAAGTCGGAATTTAACCAGCGCATTGCCCGGACGGAAATGGCGGCGCTGCGGGCCCAAATGAACCCGCATTTTGTATTCAATTGCCTGAGTTCGATCAATCGGTTTATTTTGGTAAACCAACCGGATGAAGCATCGGTGTACCTCACCAAGTTCAGTCGCTTGATTCGGCTTATTTTAGACAATAGTCGTACCGAAACCGTGCCGCTCAACAAAGAATTGGAAGCGCTCAAATTGTACATTGAAATGGAGCAAATGCGCTTTTTTGATCGGTTTGAATACGAAATCAGTGTACATTCCGCGTTGCAAACCGAACATTTGGAAGTACCGCCCTTGCTTATTCAGCCTTTTGTGGAAAACGCGATCTGGCACGGACTCATGCACCAAAAAACGGCAGGAAAACTGCAAATAAAGGTGTACCCGGATGGAAATCGGCTGTGTATTGAGGTGGAAGACAATGGGGTAGGCAGGCAAAAAGCGATGGAACTGAAAACCCGTTCGGCCACGGTGCATAAATCGCTGGGCATGAAAGTGACCGCCGAACGCCTAGAAGTTATCAACCAGTTATACGGCACTTCGGCGGCTGTCGAAACGATTGATTTGGTGGATGCCGCAGGCCAGGCGCTCGGAACTCGGGTGCTTATTCGACTTTAAACGCAATAGCAATCCGTTTTGTGCAATAATGCTTGAACTGTTAAGACAATTTGCCCAAAAACGGTTGCGGTGGCGTGTAATTTAAAGCATACATTATCCAAAAATGACATGACCACTTACCTGATTGACGATGAACCGTATTGCACAGACGTACTGCGTGTATTGCTGGAAAAATACTGCCCAATCATAACGATTTCCGGCATTTTTAATGATGCTGAACGCGCCTTGGAGGCCATACAGCAACAGCCGCCGCAACTGATTTTTTTGGATATTGAAATGCCGATGCTCAACGGATTTGAACTGTTGCGCCGTTGCGAAGGTCTTCCTATTAAGGTAATATTTACCACCGCCTACGATCAATATGCCGTAAAAGCCTTCAAATTTAATGCTTTAGACTATTTATTAAAACCGATCGATAAAGACGAATTGTCGATTGCCGTTCAAAAAGCGGAGCAAAGTGCAACGCCCAATACCGCCCAACTTGCTGCCGTAGAATACCTAAAAAACAACCCGGTACCCGAACGCATCGCCCTGCCCGTGGGCCAGGAACTGCTTTTGGTTGCAGTCGACGACATACAATATTGTGCTTCAGAAGGTGCTTATGTATCGGTATTTTTAAAAGGATCCTCGAAACCCATTGTTTTGTCCAAATCCCTGCGTGAATTCGAGGAACTGCTCAACAATCCCGCGTTTTTCCGTGCACACAATTCCTATCTTGTTCATTTAAAGCACATTGCAAAAATAATTCGCTCCGATTCGGGTGAAATTATTATGGCCAATGGGCACTCAATTCCGGTGGCGCGCGCCAAAAAACCGGAATTGATGCGCCTCATTGTGAAAATGTAAATCCTTTGTAGTGTGTTACTTGCAAGGATTACCCAAATTATCCTTTTTGCCGATCATACTTTTCTACGATCAATGCTATCGGCAATCCCACCAAAACCATGTGCCACAAAATACCCAACACTGCCACCGTATCAAAAGGCGCAGGCGGAATTTTGGAAAAATATGGAATGATGATGAGGTTCATAAACGCCCAGATCACCGCGCCATATCCCAATCCCACGGCATATACGTTTTGGCGCAGCAAGGCCAGCCTTGGGTATAATTGGAAAAACAGATACGCGGCAACAAAGGCGATTAAAAAATGAATGCCCAGGCCCAACAAGGCGGTGCCCAATCCACCCGAATAGGCGGATTTATCCAAAATGCCGCTTGCCACAAATTGATAAATCTGAACGGGGTTGAGTTTGAAAAAAGCGTAATACACCACTACTGCGGCTAAAGCATCTAAAACTCCGGAAATAAGGGTGGCCCAAAATAGGGTGTTGGTTGGGGTGGAAGTGTTCACAAAGCCGAAAAGGCCATTTTGATTTGCGTTTTGCATATGCTGTTATTTTTGTTGGTACAAAGGAACAGGCATGCAAAAAGATAAAAATTCAACTAGTTTAATAAATCAAAGTCCGAACACCATTCCATCTATTGTTTGCTGGGTTTTCCCGTTTTCTGGGTTCGTTTTTTGCGCAACATACTCAAAAACACCGGGGTAATACCCAAATAAGCGGCTACTTGCTTTTGCGAAAGCCGTTGTTCAAGTTGCGGATATCGGGTGATAAAATCCTGGTAGCGCATTTCGGCGGTATTCGATAAATTTTGTTGGATACGCTGTTGTTGTGCAATGAACGCATTTTGAAAAAGAATGCGGAAAAAACGCTCAAATTTGGGCACCTGTTGATACAATTTATCGAGGTTTTGTCTCGAAATTTGAAGGATTTCAGTGTCTTCCAGCGCATCAATAAAATATTGAGAGGGCGTTTGGGTCAGAAAACTGTACAGATCACCCACCCACCATTCTTCTACGCCAAACATTACAATGTGCTCAAAACCATTGTCGTCGATGGTGTACACCCGCAAACAACCTTTCAGGATAAAATGCTCGGCATGACAAATTTCGCCCTGGGTTAACAAAAAAGCCTTGCGTTTCAGCGTTTTGGGTTGCAAAAGGGACAGAAACAAGGCGGTTTCCTCGCTATCCAGTTGTATGTGCCGACCGATGTGGCTTAACAATAATGTTGCTTCCATTGTCAAAATGTAAATTCCAACCTACCCAACGGTATCATGTGCTGGCAAAACCGTACCCTCCACCTGTCCAAAACCCACTTTCCGATCGGCCGCACCCGCCCACGCACGCATGCGCAAGGTATCGCCGTCTTCCAAAAACTTGCGTACGGTGCCATCGGATAACGCAATCTCTTGTTTGCCACCCCAGGAAAGCTCGAGCAGGGAACCAAAACTGCCTGGCGTTGGACCGCTAATCGTACCCGAGGCCATCATATCGCCGACTTGCACATTGCAGCCATTGACCGTGTGGTGTGCCAATTGTTGCGCCATAGACCAGTACAAATATCGGGTATTGGAGCGGCTGATCACGGTAGATTGGTCGCCGTGTAACAAACTGACTTCCAGGTGAATATCATAGTTTTGCAAACCCTTGGTAGCCAGGTAGGACAAGGGCTCGGGTTGTTGTTTTGGACTTTTCACCCGATGTGGCTTGAGTGCTTCCAGCGGGACAATCCAGGGTGAAATGCTGGATCCAAAGTTTTTACCCAGAAACGGTCCGAGCGGCACATATTCCCAGCGTTGAATATCGCGGGCACTCCAGTCGTTGAAAATAACCAGGCCAAAAATATATTCATCGGCCTGCTCCACAGTAATGGGGGTGCCCAGCGGACTTTCTTTACCAATTACAAAAGCCATTTCCAACTCAAAATCGAGTTGTCGGGAAGCCGCAAAAACAGGCGTATCGGGTGCGCCGCCGGGTGGCAGAATTTGCCCGTGTGGCCGACGAATAGGGGTGCCACTCACCACAATAGAAGAAGCGCGGCCGTGGTAACCAACGGGCAGCCAGCGCCAATTGGGCAGCAACGGATTGTCGGGCCGAAACATTTTACCCACATTGGTGGCATGTTCGATGCTGCTATAAAAATCGGTGTAATTGGGCACCCGAATCGGCATGACCATGTGCGCCTCTGCACGGTTGACCAGTATTTGTGCTGTATTTTCGGGCCGTTGTTCCAGCCGCAACCAATCCTGCACTTTTTTCCGAACGCGGTTGGTTACCGGTTTGCCTAGCGCGATAAAATCATTGAGGGTACTTTGGGTAAATATTTTATAAAAAAACCGCTTTTTGCCAAACAGCCCCAGCTCGGAAGCGGCCGCCAGATCAATAATATGATCGCCAATGGCAATACCGGCACGCAAACGGCCATCGCCCAGGTGAAAGACGCCATAGGGCAAGTTTTGCAATGAAAAATCAGATTCGGAAGGAATGGATAACCAGGAATGCATAAGGTATTTGTTTAGTGCGCAGCAAATGTCTGCATATTTCAAGGTTTCTTGTAAAAAGTATGCAGGCACCGCGCATTTTTTTTAAATTCGCAGGATGAAATACAGCTGCGTTTTTCAAAACACCACCCTTTCCTGGTACCAGGATGGCGAGGTAGGGTCGCCCCCCTTGGTATTGTTACATGGTTTTTGTGAAACATCTTCCATTTGGGAGGATACCTTGACACGCCTGCCGGACTTGCCAATTTTGCGGATCGATTTGCCGGGGTTTGGCGCTTCCAGTTTGCCCACAGAAGTAAGTATTTCCCATTATGCGGCCTGCGTTCAGGCAGTGTTGGATGCCGCCGAAGTGCAACAATGTGTGCTGGTGGGACACTCCCTGGGTGGGTATGTAGCCCTCGAATTTGCTCAAAAATATGCAAATCGCCTGCTCGGATATGGATTGTACCATGCGCATCCTTTTGCCGATACGCCCGAACGTGTAAAAGCCCGTCAAAAAGGCATTGAACTGCTGCAATCAGGTAAAAAGGCACTTTATGTAAGTCAGTTATTCCCGGGTTTATTTACCCCCGAATTTGCGAAAGCACACCCTAAAATCGTGCAAAACCTGATCGAAACCGGGCAAAAACAGGAAACAGAAGGCATTATTGCGGCCCTCGAAGTTATGCTCAAGCGGCCAGATCACACCGCGACCCTTCAAACGGCAAGCTGTCCGTTGCTCCTGCTCCTGGGGGCTTCCGATCCCCTCATTGCAGTACAAGACACCCTCAAAGCCGCACTTCCGGCAGATGCCCTTTCCGTTTCGGTATTGCCCGGGGTTGCGCACATGGGTATGTTTGAATCGGCGGCCATTTGTAGCCAAATTGTGGCACAGTTCTGGCAATTTTGCACGCGTCCGCATTTATCTATATAAAATGGCGCAGTTTTATTCGTTTTTCCTCGTTTTTCTGGGCGGTGGCTTAGGCAGTATGTGCCGTTTTGGCATCAGTTTAGCAACGCAGCCCCCGCAAGGACGCTTTCCGTACGCTACTTTGTTGGCCAACAGCATCGCTTGCTTGATCATTGGGGTGCTGACCGGACTGGCCATGCAACAAGCCATCAATCAGCAGCAGCGTCTGTTACTAGCAACCGGTTTCTGTGGAGGAATGAGCACATTCTCTACCTTCACCGCCGAAACCTGGCAATTGATACAAGCAGGCCAATGGCTGGCAGCCAGCGCTAATTTGTTTTTAAGTTTGTTCCTTTGTTTTGGTTGCCTACTTTTGGGGCTGAAAATAGCAGCCTGACCTAACCCAGCTTTATGAACGAAGAAATACTCGACAGGCTCCAGCAACTGGAGGAAAAATATGGCGCCATGGGCCAGGATATGAAATCCTACCTGGATGGACTATTGTATGCCGAATTTTTGACCTATTGGGACTATATCCACCTGGATACCCTCTTGAGCCTGCAAAATCCGCGCACACCCATTCCTGATGAACGGATTTTTATCATTTACCACCAAATTACAGAGTTGTATTTCCAGCTTTGCCTCAATGCAATCGCACAATTGTCGACCCAGGAAGGTCCGGTTTCCCTCAGTTTGTTCAAACGCCAATTGACACGCATCAACCGGTATTTCAAAAATCTGATCGACTCCTTTGACATCATGGTGGATGGCATGGACCGCGATGAGTTCCTAAAGTTTCGAATGAGTTTGTTGCCCGCCAGCGGTTTTCAAAGTGTGCAATACCGCATGATTGAAATTGCGAGCACGGATTTACGGCAACTGGTGCATACTTCCAAACGCGAACTTACTACCGATGTAGATGAAGTACGGTTACTGTCGTCGGTGTTGTATTGGAAATCGGGTGCCACAGAACTGGCTTCGGGCAAAAAAACGCTTACCCTGCGCCAATTTGAAGAAAAATACGCCGAAGAACTCGTGCGTTTTGCCCAACAATATCAGAAAAGCAACCTACGTCAGTTGTATTTGAAGTTATCCACGGAGGAACAACAAGACCCCGAGTTGCGCGCACTCCTACGTGAGCACGACCAAAATTCCAACGTACGCTGGGCCTTGTCGCATTACCGCTCGGCAGTACGGTACCTCGATGCCAAGCCAAAGGAAATAGAAGCAACGGGCGGCACCAACTGGCAAAAATACCTGCCTCCACGGTTCCAAAAGGTCGTATTTTTCCCCGAATTGTGGACAACAGAAGAAATCGAAAACTGGGGAAAAGCATTTGAATTCAAATAGTCTTGTTGCAGTGGAAGCATTTGGCAAATATGCTGGCCAAATGCTTCCATTACAATCTATTGACTAATCTACCCAATCGGCCATAAACACATTGGTGTCCCGCGTGTTGCCGTTGTTGCGGTTGGAGCTAAATGCAATCTTTTTGCCATCGGGCGAAAACATGGCAAAAGAGTTGAAGATACTTTCGGTGGTAATTTGCTCCAAACCCGTACCATCTTCATTGATCAGGTATAAGTGAAAGTCGTAGCCGCGTTTGGATTGGTGGTTGCTTGAAAACATTATGCGTTTTCCATCCGGGTGAAAGAACGGCGCCCAATTGGCTTTACCCAGGTTCGTTACCTGATGCACATTGGATCCATCGGCATTGCACACAAAAATTTCCATGGCCACGGGCGCAACCAGGCCTTCTTTCAACAAACCTTTATATTCCTTAATTTCGGCCTCTGTTTTCGGGCGGCTGGCACGGTACACGATTTTAGTGCCGTCTTTGCTGAAAAATGCCCCCCCGTCGTAGCCCAAGGCATCGGTAATCTGTTTTGGGTTAGAACCATCGAGGTTCATGGTCCACAACTCCAGATCGCCGGAACGATCGCTGGTAAACAGAATTTTATCGCCTTTTGGGCTTAAAACCGCTTCGGCATCATAGCCAGGTGAATTGGTCAGGCGTTTGATGTTTTTCCCTTTCAAATCAGCCACATAAATATCGTAGCTGCTGTATACCGGCCACAGGTATTTACCATCGCGGCGCAGATTGGGTACAGCAGGGCAAGTATCGCCTGCCGAAACAGTGCTGGCGTATATAATATGTTTGCCATCGGGCATAAAAAACGAACAGGTCGTACGGCCTTTTCCGCCACTGATGGCTTGTGGCATATACGTTGGGTTGTTTGCCGCTTTTTTCACCTTCATGGCAAAAATTTGGTCGCATTTTACCCCCCATTTTGCATAATTGCTTTGGAAAGTAAGCCACTTGCTGTCTGGGCTCCAATAGGCTTCGGCATTATCGCCGCCGAAAGTAAGTTGTTGGATGTTGCGCAAGTGTTTTTCGGGCGCAGGGGTAGTGGAGGCTTGTGGCTGGGCTTGTGCAGCGAAAACGGAAAAAAAGCAAAACAGACCGTAGATAAATGGACGCATGAAAATCAATAGTAGGTTAGAGCGAAGGTACAATTTGCTTGTACCCACCGCATCGTGATCAGGAAGAGGGTTGGATGTGTTTAAACAAGCGCAAGGATAGGCATTTAGGCCCGCGTAGAAGTCAGGTTTGGGTAAAATTATCATCAAAACTACCGTATTACCAGGAAAAACACACAAAAAATGGCCACCGAACTTAGGTTCAGTGTGCGCTTTGTTTGATAAACTCAATAAGCCAGTCCTACTTTTTCCCGAATAGCATCCAGCGTTTCTGCCAGGGCGAGGGTAAATTGGAGGGGTACCGTTGGGCTTTCCTGTAAGCCCTTTTCGAGGCATTCCATGACGTGTTGGGCTTCCAGGTGATAGCCCCACCCTGCGTAAGGGAAATATTCTTCCCGCGTTTCCTCGGCACGGTCTTGATATTGTGCGATGGTGAGTTGAGCCGTATGGTGCCAGCGCGGATGCAGGTAAATGCTGCCTTCGGTACCCAGTATCCAGGCTTCCACGGGCGTATTGGCTGCTACCGTCGCATGCCCCAGTGCGATGCGTTTTTCGGGATATTGAAAGGTAAAAACGCAGGTATCGTCTACTTCTGTTTCGGTGAAGGTGGCAGCCGCTTGAATATGCAGCGCGTCGGGCTTTCCGAAAACACGCATGGCCAGCATAACGGGATAGATGCCGATATCGAGCAATGCGCCGCCGCCCAGGGTTTTGTTAAACAGCCGGGAATTAGGATCCAAGGGTAATTTGAAGCCAAAATCGGATTTTACGGTATGTACCGTGCCAATAGCACCCGATTCGGCCAGTTCGAGCGCCCGCTGAAACGAAGGCATAAAGCAGGTCCACAAGGCCTCCATCAAAAACACCTGATTGTTGTGGGCGAGCTCGATCATTTTCCGCGCCTCATGGGCATTCATGGCAAAGGGCTTTTCACAGAGCACCGGAATGCGGCAACTCAGGCACAGCATGGCGCACGTAAAATGTAAGGCGTGGGGCGTGGCGACATATACAATATCCAGATCGGGACATTCAACAATTTCCTCATAGGTGCCGTATGCGTGGGGAACATCATATGCAGCCGCAAAATCCTGTGCACGTTCGAGGGAAGCCGAAGCGACGGCGTGTAATCGGGCATTGGGCAGCAGGCGCAAATCGTCGGCAAATTTGCGGGCAATTTTTCCCATGCCAAGGATGCCCCAATTGTAAACTCGTTCCATGCTGTGAAATTATAGGATTTCCATTAATTCTCCATGAACATGATCCATAATTTAAAAAAACAAGGTAAAAGATTCAAAAAACTGCTAATTCACTACATATCAAATTATTTCTGCGCAAAATGTTTGATGCAATAGCAATACTGCTTTAATTTGCCATCGATTTAATCCGATTTATTAACCAGTCAAATCTTTTTTATGAAGAAATTGTTAACAATGCTGCTTTTCGCATTGGCTACGGGTGCCGTTATGGGCCAGCGTACCATCAGCGGAAAAATTTCTGCCTCCAATGGTGAAGCGCTGATCGGTGCCACCGTTGTGGTAAAAGGTACTACCGTTGGTGCCAAAACGGATCTCAACGGCGATTACAAACTCAATGTTTCAGAAGGCGCTACCACCTTGGTTGTAAGCTACTCCGGTTACAAAACCACGGAAGCGACCATTGGCGCAAGTAATGTTGCCGACATTGTGTTGGAAGAAGGCCTGATTTTGCAAGAAACCGTGGTCACTGCTTTTGGTGTCAAAAAGGACAAAAGCAACCTGGGTTATGCCGTCAGTGAAATCAGTTCGAAAGACCTGACCACCGCACGGGTAACCAACGTGACCAATGCCTTGAATGCCAAAGTACCCGGTATTCGCATCAGCGGTTCGGGTGGTTCCTTTACCGGTTCGAGCATCATCATTCGGGGTTACACGACCTTTACAGGAAGTAACCAACCGCTTTTTGTGGTAGACGGTGTTCCGATCGACAACAGTGGTGGTGATACCCCCTTGCAAAGCGGCCCAGCCCTTTCGAACCGTGCCATCGACTTGAATCAGGAAGACATTGAAAGCATCAGCGTATTAAAAGGTGCTGCAGCAACGGCCCTCTACGGTTCGCGTGCAGCCAGCGGTGTAATCCTGATTACGACGAAAAAAGGCAAAACCGGCCAAAAAAATTCAATTACCTACAATGCCAACTACGCATTTCAAGAGGTAAACCGCATTCCCGACTATCAAAATGAATACGCACAAGGCTCTTTGGGTAATTTCAACCCGGCTGCGATTTCTTCTTGGGGACCACGCATCAATGGTCAACAAGTACCGCTGCCCAGCGATTTCCGCAACAAACTGGTTAGCCCGAATGATTCGGTGTCACTCGCTGCTTATCCAGATAATGTAAGGGATATTTTCCGTCGTGGCAGCAACATGCAGCACAACCTCAGTTTTCAAGGCAGCAAAGACGCAAGCACTTACCGCTTGTCGCTGGGTTACCTCAACGACCGTGGTGTATTGGACAACAACAACCTGCAACGTTATAATGTAGGCTTGAATGCTTCTACCGAAATTACCAGCAAACTTACTGCGGCCATTTCGGTGAACTACAGCTACAACAAATCAGACCGTACCCAGCAAGGCAACCAGTTGTCGAACCCCTTGTTCCGCTCTTGGTTTACCCCACGCAGCTGGAACCTGACCGGTCTGCCCTTCGAAAACGCAACCGGCGGCCAATTGCACTACGATGCTGCGGTGGACAATCCGTACTGGAGCATCAAGAACAACTTGTACAACGATTTGACGACCCGTGTATTTGGTAACTTCAGCCTGCGTTACCAGCTCACCAACTGGTTGAGCGCTGAATATCGCCTCGGTGTGGACAATTATACTTTCAAATACAGCGGTTATGACCAATTGGGCGCACGTGGCGGCGCGAATACGGCGGCCAGTCAACAAGGCGGTATTGTAGAAGGTAATGTATTGCAACGCACCCTGAACTCCTATTTCACCTTAAATGGTACCAAACAACTAACCGACGACCTTGCCCTGAATTTCGTATTGGGCCAGGAAACAGTAGATGATGTGAACAATTTCAGCCAGGTGATTGGCCGTGGTATTACCGTACGCAATTTCCGCAACCTGAATGCCAATACGACCACCTTTGTACCGAGTTTCAGCACCAGCCAAGGCCGTATTATTGGCGTGTTTGGTAATGTAACCACTTCTTTCCGCAACGTTGCGTCACTCGACCTTTCGGTGCGGAATGACTGGAACTCAACGTTGTTGTCGGGTAACAACTCGTATTTGTACTACTCTGCAGCAGGTACGTTCAACCTGACAGAGGCCCTGCCTGTACTCAAATCACGGTTCCTGAGCCTTGCAAAATTACGTGCAAACTACGGCCGTGTAGGCCGCGCGAGCCTGCGTTACGCAACAGACTCTTATTATGTGACCGCCAATCCAGCCGACGGATTTGGTCCAAATATCCAGTTCCCATACAACGGTTTGCCGGGCTTTACCCTTTCTAACACGGCGGGTAACCCGAATTTGAAACCAGAATTTACGGCAACGGCCGAAGTAGGCCTCGACCTTTCTGCATTGAATGACCGCATCAGCCTGGAATTCACGTTGTACCAACAGAAGTCTACCCAAATCATTTTGAGCGTTCCAAATTCGCCAACCTCTGGTATTTCTGAAGTTGTGTTGAATGCAGGTAGCCTCAAAACAAATGGTATTGAGGTTGGCTTAACCCTCACACCAATCAAAACAAGCAAAGGCTTCTGGTCTTCTACGTTCAACTTTACCCAGTTTCAATCGACCGTTGAAGAACTTGCTCCTGGGGTGGATAACATCTTCCTGGGTGGTTTCGTAACACCAAACATTCGCTTGGTAGAAGGCGATAATTACGGCCAGGCTTACGGCAGTGGTTACCAACGCGATGCCCAAGGTCGTTTGTTGCTCAATGCAAATGGTTTGCCGCTACCGACCGCCAATGTGCAAAAAATTGGCAACCCAAATCCTGATTGGACCCTCGGTGTAAACAACAATATTACGTATCAGGCATTTTCGCTCAATTTCTTGTTGGATATCCGCAAAGGCGGTGATCAATATTCGCGGAACCTGGCCGACTTGCGCCGGAATGGCGCGGCAGCGGAAACGGCCGAATTTAACCGTTTCAATGAAGATGGCGTTACCGTGGGTACGCCTTACCGTTACGACGGCGTATTTGCCCCAGGCACACCCAACGCTGGCCAAGTGAATGAAGGCGCTGTTGAAAAACGCGTTTCGGCACAGGACTACTGGGGAAATAGCGGAAGACACGTTGCTGCAGAAGGATTTATTTATGACATTTCCTGGTTCCGCGTACGGGAGGCTTCCTTGACCTTCTCCGTACCGAAGCGCATGCTTACCAAATCATTCCTGGGCGCCCTGGATATCAGCATTTTCGGACGCAACTTGTACCTGTACGCACCAAACTATCCGCACCTGGATCCAGAGCAAAATGCCTTGGGTATCAACAACGCGCAAGGCCTTGAATTCAACGCCCTGCCACAAACGCGGAGTTTTGGCGTCAATCTGCGCGCCACGCTTTAATCTGGTTAAACGCAGCGCTTAATATAACACCCAAATGCCATTTTTTTTTCACACATTTAACAAAATCAGGGATTTATGAAAATCAATAAATTCTTTAAATATACTCTTTTTGTTGTAGGCGTTTCTTTGCTTGCTTCTTGCAAAGATTTCCTCGACATCAACCAGAGCCCCAATGCGGTGGTAGATGCACCGATTGAGCAATTGCTTACGTCGGCTACAACTTCCGTTGGCTTTTTTGGCGGATCCGACCTGCACCGCTACAGCGCATTGCTGGCGCAACAGTTTTCGGGTCAGGGACAAGGTGCTACCACCCAAAACCAGGAGTATGAGCGCTATAACATCCAAGGTTCCGACCTCAACAACGTATGGAACTTGATGTATGCTACCATCCTCAGCGATTTGGAACTCACCATTCAAAAGGCCAACACAGAAGGCAGCCCCCACTATGCAGGGGTAGCAAAAGTGTTGAAAGCCTATATGTTTCACCTTATTGTGGATGCCTGGGGCCGCGCGCCTTTTACCGAAGCGTTGCAGTTTACAGAAAATGTAAAACCAAACTTTGACAACGGTGCCGATATTTACCGCGCCCTGCACAACATGCTGGACGAAGCAATTGTGAATTTGAATGCAACCACTTCTGTGAAATCACCGGGTGCAAACTCTACGATTTTCCCAGGTGCATATGCTGCTTCAAAACCACGCTGGATCAAATTGGCCAACACCTTGAAATTGCGCCTGTACCTGCACGAATCAAAAAGCAACCGCAATACAACGATTCAAAATATCACCTCCTTGATTGCTTCTGGTGCTACGTTCATGGATGCTAATACGGATAATTTCCAAATGGCCTTTATCAATGAAGCCCGCAAGCAAAATTCGATTCATCAGTTTGAACTCGACCGTGTTAACCAGTTTTTCCCGAATGCAACCATGGTTGATTTGATGAATTCAAAATCAGATCCACGTCGGCCGCGTTTCTTTACCCCATTCCCATTCACCCGCCCGTTTGATGCCGCCAGCTTTGCCGGCGCAAAAGGCGGTGATGCACCGTCTGTGAAGTACTCGCGCATGCACACTTACCTGCGTGGCGATACAACCAATACGGTGGCTGTGGTAGCACAAGCCGATGGTTCGATCAAAAACACCGACTACACCTATAATGGTACTGCACCAGTCCGCATGCTCACATTTGCCGAATATAACTTTATTCGCGCAGAAGCAGCAGTATATGGCGCAACCGGCGATGCTGAAACCTTCTACCAGGCTGGTATCCGCGCTTCCATGTCGGCAGCAGGTGTACCAACGGCGCAAATTGATGCCTACATCGCTGCGAATGGCACCCTGAGCGGAACAGAAGCAGAAAAAGTACGCAAAATCATTGAAGAGAAATTTGTGGCCAACTATGGCGTGGTAATGGAGCCTTGGACCGACTGGCGTCGTACCGGTTTCCCCGCTATTTCAGCACCAACCAATGCCCTGTTTTCTACCACACCCCGTTCTTTGTACTATCCACAAGTAGAAATTGACTTGAATACCAATGCTCCAAGTCAAAAAGCGGATCTGTCAGAACGCGTATTTTGGGATGTACAGTAATTTGATTGTTTTTTCGTGAATATAACAGCCGTTGTGCCTTGCGCGCAACGGCTGTTTTTTTTTCAACTCCCCACCGCAACAAGTCTATTAAATAAGTCCTTACTCAACATTCTGACCTATTCGCTGTTTGGAAACCCGTACACAATCAACATCCCTGTTTTGTTCTGTTTTTAAGTTCTTTTACCATGAAAGTTGCCGTTATCCGAAAAGCGCATTTCAATGCTGCACACCGTTTGCACAATCCCAGCTGGTCTGACCAAAAAAACCAGGAAGTTTTTGGCCTTTGCAATAACCCCAATTGGCATGGGCACAATTATGAATTGGAAGTAAAAGTAAGCGGCGATATTGATCCAGAAACGGGTATGGTGGTCGACCTGGGCTGGCTTGCCGACCTGATCAAACAGGAAATTGAACTGCGGTTCGACCATAAAAACCTCAACCTGGATACGGTAGAATTTCGCGACCTCAATCCGACGGCCGAAAATATGTGTGTGGTGATTTGGCAAATTTTGCGCGCAAAACTTCCTGAAATACTCGATTTACACATCCGACTCTACGAAACGCCGCGTAACTTTGTCGAATTTCCAGCCTAAATCCATTTGTATGTTTACTGGTATCATTGAAGCCCTGGGAACGGTCCGTAAGATTGAACAGGATCGCTCCAACATAACGTTTACCATTGAAAGTCCAATTGCGTCGGAACTCAAAATCGATCAAAGTGTAAGCCATGATGGCGTTTGCCTTACGGTTGTTGCATGCACGCCCCACCACCACGCAGTCACGGCAGTGGCAGAAACCTTGCAGCGGAGCAAATTGGGCGATTGGAAGGAAGAAACTCAGATAAACCTAGAGCGTTGCATGGCGTTGGGCGACCGACTCGATGGCCATATCGTGCAAGGACATGTGGATACCGTGGCGCGTTGTACAGCAGTGCTGGAACAAGGTGGCTCCTGGAAATATACGTTCAAATTTGATACAATGCCCGACCAGGTGCTGGTTGACAAAGGCTCTGTTTGTGTAAATGGCGTCAGTTTGACCGTAGTAGCACCCGGCGCTGATTATTTTTCGGTGGCCATTATTCCATACACGTGGGAATTTACCAATTTCAAAAAACTCCGCGCGGGCGAACGGGTGAATATTGAGTTTGATATTATTGGAAAATATGTGGCGGCACTGGCCCAGCGGCGTTTGCAAACACATGGATAAATCGCTGCAAATTATTTGGCCCCAGGCATCCGAACGCAAAGCATTTTTGGATGCTGCCGTGGCCCGCTACAACCGCGCCGACTTTATTGCCGATGATCCAATATCGGTGCCCCATCGTTTTTCGGGCCTGCAAGACCGGGAAATCATTGGTTTTTGGGTAGCCATGCTGGCCTGGGGCAACCGCAAAAGCATTATTCAAAGTGCAAACAAACTCTGCGCCTTGATGGATGATGCACCCTACGATTTTATCCTAAACCACCAGGAATCCGATCGGGCGCGTTTTTTATCCTTCAAACACCGCACGTTTCAGTCCCTAGATACCCTCTATTTCCTGGAGTTTTTTCAGCAATATTACCGCAAACAGGCTTCCTTGGAGCACGCATTTGCCCGGCATTTGCACGCGGACGATCCTACGGTGGAAAATGCATTGATTGGTTTTCACCGCGATTTTTTTGACCACCCGTACGCGCCCGAGCGCACCCGCAAGCACGTGGCCACCCCCGAACGCGGCTCTACCTGCAAACGACTCAATATGTTTTTACGCTGGATGGTGCGTAAAGACCCAAAAGGGGTCGATTTTGGTGCCTGGCAACGCATTCGGCCGAGCCAATTACTCATTCCTTTGGATGTACACGTTGAAAGAGTCGCACGCCAACTCGGTTTGCTGGAACGTACGCAGGTAGACTGGCGCACAGTACTCGAACTCAGCGCCCAATTGCGCCAGCTCGACCCGGAAGATCCGGTAAAGTACGATTTTGCCCTGTTTGGGTTGGGGGTTGTGGGTATGTAAGCTCGGTCAATTGCAGGTACACCCGCCACTGTCGGTTAAACTGAGCGCTTTCACTTCCATAGTACCCTCATAGCCAGCGGGCGGACAAGCCACGATGGTGCCACTGCTGGAAGTGAATGTTTGCGTAAACGTTTGCAACACCCCATTGACCGATGGATTGACCGAATACGTAAGGGTATAAGGTGCCGATCCTTGGAATGTAAGCTGCAGGGTGCGGCAACCCGTTCCGCATGTTACGGGATTGATCTCTGTAAAACTAACGGTCGGCGTAAGCCAACGTACATAAATGGGTTCTTGAAGATCCCTGCATGGGTCGTCAAGATTGAAACTTCCCGGTGGCGCGTCGCTCGCGATCGGTATGATTAAATATAGTTGATTCACCTCGGTAATGCCGGGTAAAAAATTCAGTTGCTCGGACGGATATACATACAGCAGATTGGGCGAGGTAAGGTATTCGTAATAATGGTTCCCGATAAACGGTAAGGCATAAAGCGCAAAGGATAAATTCTGCCCGGCATTAAGTACTTGGTCGCCGCTATGGGGCAGGTTGATAATACCGCCCGCACAAACGTCCACAAAGCTGTTGGTGGAGATGTTGTAATTCCAGGTCCCGGCATCGGTGGTACAGCCACAGGCAGGGCCACTGGTCCCCGCCAATACGGGCGCAACCGGCACAATGGATGTACCGCCACCTGGCCAGGAACATTGAATACTCGTAGTATAGTTATCCAGATTATAATTAAGCATTTGCATACTTCCCCCGGAGTATAACTGATCGCAAGCCTCCGCGATGTCCCTGATATTCCCCAATTCTAGCCAGTTACCGGGCACAGTTGCAAGGAAAGTCCGTGAAAAGGTTGGTGAGAGTGAAATGGTGTATATACTTTGGTTAAAAGAACTAATAACACTTTCTTCGCTGTAATAAATCTGTCCGTTGTAGGTGTATAAATGCCAGGCAAAAGCTGTTGGAGGGTAAGTAGCGACCAGGGTCAGGGTATTGTTTGTCAGGTCGAACATATAAAAACGCCCTCGAACCGCCCATAATATTTCGGTAGGGCTGACCAAAAGCAAGCGGCTCGGACTACTGCCGGAAGGGATCGAAAACGATAAAAGTAACGTCGTTGCACCGCTCGCGGGATCAATTGAATAGAAGTCGGCCTGGCCACTGTTTGGGCTATTGACCATAAAAAAACTGCCGCCGGGTATTTCCACAAAATCATCGATATCGGGGGAAATGTTCGAGACAACTTCTGTGCGCGTACAGTTGCCTGCATCGAGCAACCAAATAGTACTTGTGCCGGTGTTGATGACCTCGTAAATTTGTTGGCCCGTCAGTACATTACACCACAAAAAACAGCCAAAACCTAAAAACCATATTTTACGCATGTTTTAGCATTTTGAAATGACGTGTTTTACTACGTGTAAATATATACTTATGCAACCGTTTTGGCACTAATTTCCGCCACATTGCGGTATTGTTTTTTAGGCAAAATTGCATACACCGCAGGAATCACAAACAAAGTCAATTGCAGGTACACCCGCCACTGTCGGTTAAACTGAGCGCTTTCACTTCCATTGTACCCTCATAGCCAGCAGGCGGACAAGCCACGATGGTACCACTGCTGGAGGTGAACGTTTGCGTAAACGTTTGCAACACCCCATTGACCGATGGATTGACCGAATACGTAAGGGTATAAGGTGCCGATCCTTCGAATGTAATCTGCAGGGTGCGGCAACCCGTTCCGCATGTTACAGGATTGATCTCTGTAAAACTAACGGTCGGCGTAAGCCAACGTACATAAAGGGGTTGTTGAAGATCTCTGCAGGGGTCGTCAAGATTAAAACTCCCAGGTGGCGCATCGCTCGCAATGGGTATCACAATATAATATTCATTCACCTGGGTAATACCGGGTAAAAAATTCAGTTGCTCGGACGGATATACATACAGCAGATTGGACGAGGTAAGGTATTCGTAATAATGGTCCCCGATAAACGGTAAGGCATAAAGCGCAAAGGATAAATTTTGTCCAGCGGTAAGTACTTGGTCGCCGGTATGTGGCAGGTCGATAATACCACCTGCACAAACTTCCACAAGGTTGTTGGTGGAGATGTTGTAATTCCAGGTACCAGCATCGGTGGTACAGCCGCAGGCAGGGCCGCTTGTCCCCGCCAATACGGGCGCTACCGGTGCAAGAGATGAACCGCCATCGGGCCAGGAACAGTGGATACTCGTAGTATAGTTATCCAGATTATAATTAGCCATTTCCATACCTCCCCCGGAGTATAACTGATCGCAAGCCTCTGCGATGTCCCTGATATTACCCAATTCTATCCAATCATCGGGCACGGTTGCAAGGAACGTCCGTGTAAAGGTAGGGGTGAGTGAAATGGTGTACATACTTTGGTTGAAAGATCCGCCGATGCTTTCTTCGCTATAATATATTAGCCCATTGTAAGTAAATAAATGCCAGACAAAAAATGTTGGTGGGTAAGTAGCGACCAGGGTCAGGGTATTGTTTGTCAGGTCAAAAATATAAAAACGCCCTTTAACCGCCCATAATATTTCGGTAGGGCTCACTAAAAGCAAGCGACTCGGGCTACTGCCGGCAGCGATCGGAAACGATAAAAGCAACGTCGTTGCACCGCTCGCGGGATCAATTGAATAGAAGTCGGCCTGGGCACTATTGGGGCTATTGACCATAAAAAAACTGCCGCCGGGTATTTCCACGAAATCATTGATACCGGGGGAAATGTTCGAAACAATTGCTGTACGCGTACAATTGCCTGCATCGAGCAACCAAATTGTGCTTGTAGTACCGTTGATGACCTCGTAAATTTGTTGGCCGGTGAGTACATGACTCCATACCAAACAGGCAAAGCCTAAATACCAAATTTTACGCATGTTTCAGCATTTTGAAAGGTGCACGCTTTGTGTTACGATATATACCAAACGCCGCCTAAAAGGCAGCATTTAGTATTATGCCGAGCGCTGATTTTCAATCATTTAGGCCGAAGGCCATGCACAAAACCAAGCGGCGCGCAATGTAGGTATGCGCGTCTATTCAGCCGTTTCGGCCGGAATTTCTTCCACGTTACGGTATTGTTTTTTAGATAAAATCGCGTACACCGCCGGAATCACAAACAACGTCAACACCAGCGAAAACAACAGACCGCCCACAATCACCACCCCGAGCGGAATGCGGGAAGTAGCCGCCGCCCCCAAAGCCAATGCAATCGGCAAGGCACCCAACACCGTCGCCAGCGTGGTCATCAAAATAGGCCGCAAACGTGCCTGCGCCGCTTCCTGCACCGCCGTCAATCGGTCCATGCCCAGCATGCGTTTTTGGTTGGAAAACTCCACAATCAAAATCCCGTTTTTCGTGACCAGACCAATCAGCATAATCAACCCGATTTGGGAGAAAATGTTGAGCGTGTTGCCGGTAGCATAAAGGCTCAACAACGCGCCTGCAATGGCAAGCGGTACAGTAAGCATAATAATAAACGGATCGCGGAAACTCTCAAACTGGGCCGCTAAAATGAGGTAAATCAGGCCCAAAGCCAATAAAAAGGCAAAAGAGGTATTGCCACTGCTTTCTTTAAAGTCGCGGGAAGCACCACTGTAATCGGTTTGAAAGGACGGATCCAGCACGGTTTTAGAAATGGATTCCATGGCTTCGATGCCTTCTCCCAGGGTTTTGCCCGGCGCCAGGGAAGCACTGATGGTGGCACTTTTATAACGGTTATAGTGGTACAGCGTAGGCGGACTGCTATTTTCGGTAAAACGCACCACATTATCAAGTTGCACCATTTCCCCGCGTATGTTGCGCACATACAGGCCCGCGAGGTCCAAAGGTTCGTCGCGGTCGGAGCGATCTACCTGCCCAATAATTTGATACTGCTTGCCATTTTGAATAAAATAACCAAATCGGCGGCCCGAAAGCGCCAGTTGCAGGGTTTGGCTTACATCGAATACATTGATGCCCAATTCGGCGGCACGCAAACGATCAATTTCTACCTGCAATTCGGGTTTGTTAAATTTCAGGTTGACATCCACGTTGGCAAAAGCCGGATTTTTACGGGCTGCGTCCATGAATTGGGGCACTTTTTCCTGCAATTTTGTAAAATCGAGGTTTTGCAAAACGAATTGTACGGGCAAACCAAAACCGGAAGCCAGGCTGGTTGAAATGGTTTGTTCCTGGTTGGGGAACACGCGCGCACCCGAATACCGCTTGTAAATGCGCAACAACTGGTCGTAAATTTCCTGCTGCGAACGTTCGCGTTTGTCCTTATCTGGCAAAAGAATGCTGATAAAACCCGTATTGGTGCCCCCGGCGGTAAAACGCCCTGGTGCGGTAATGCCAAACACCATTTCATTTTCGGGAACACTGTCCATTGCAACCTGCGCAATATCCATAATCACCTGTTCGGTGCGGTCAAAGTCGGTGCCTTCCGGCGCAGAAATATTGGCCCGAATGAGCGAACGGTCTTCCAGGGGAGCCAATTCACTCTTTATGGTTTGATTCAACACCCAGATGATCGCAAAACAGCCCACTAATATGGCCATACTCAACCATTTATACCGCAAAAAACTGCGCAAGGCGTTGCCGTAAGTCCGCTCCATGCCCCGGAAAAACGGCTCGGTAGCGTAATAAAACCAGCCATGTTTGGCATTTCCACCCAATTTCACGTTCAAAACTGGCGTAAGCGTGAGCGACACAAAAGCCGAAATCAACACCGCGCCAGCAACAACAATCCCGAACTCGCGGAACAAACGGCCCGTAAATCCCTGTAAAAAAATCACCGGAATGAATACCACCGCCAGCGTAATACTGGTACTAATGACGGCAAAAAAGATTTCGCGGGTGCCTTCCCGGGCAGCCGTGTACTTATCCATCCCGGCCTCCATCTTTTTAAAAATATTCTCCGTCACCACAATTCCATCGTCTACCACCAGGCCCGTTGCCAGTACGATGGCCAGCAAGGTCAATACATTAATACTGAACCCAAATAGGTACATGATGAAAAACGCCCCGATCAGCGAAACCGGAATGTCGATGAGCGGGCGCAAGGCAATAACCCAGTTGCGGAAAAACAGGAAAATAATCAGAACCACCAGGCCGATGGCAATGGCTAGGGTTTCTTCCACTTCTGAAATGGCGCGGCGTACAAATTTGGATTTATCAACCCCGATCGCAATAATGATATCGGGCGGCAATTCTTTTTTGATTTGTTCAAAACGGCGGTAAAATTCATCCGCAATTTCAATGTAATTAGAACCTGGTTGGGGCACTACCGCCAAACTCAAGCCCTGCACATTGTTGCGCCGTGCACCCGATTCTTCGTCTTCCGGGCCTAATACCGCCTCGCCTACATCCCGCAAGCGAATCGTTTGACCCGCTGTTTGTTTGATAATCATATTATTGAACTCCTCCTCGGTCGACAGGCGGCCATAGGCTTTCACCGTAAGTTCGGTGACGTCGCCACGCACTTTACCGGCCGGGAGTTCTACATTTTCGCGGCCGAGGGCATTTTGGATATCCTGGACGGTCAGTTTATAGGTTGTAAGGCGCACCGGATCCATCCAAAGGCGCATGGCAGGGCGTTTTTGGCCAAAAATATTCACCCCGGAAACCCCTGGAATGGTTTGGATTTTTTCGAGGATGACATTTTCGGCGTAATCGCTCAATTCAACGATATTGCGGGTATTGCTCTGAATGGGCACAAAAATGATCGGATCGCCCGATGCATCGGCTTTTTGTACCACAGGCGGTGCGTCAATATCTTGCGGAAGGTTGCGAGCAGCCTGACTTACCTTGTCGCGTACGTCATTGGCGGCTTGTTCGAGGTTGATCCCGAGGGTAAATTCTACGGTAATCACACTCGCTCCCAGGGCAGATTGGGAAGAAATGGCCCGGATACCGGCAATCCCGTTGATGGCTTTTTCGAGCGGTTCGGTGATCTGACTTTCCACCACATCCGCATTGGCACCGGTGTAGTTGGTCCGTACCGTAATATTGGGCGGATCGATGGCCGGGTATTCGCGGACACCGAGGTAGCTGTAGCCGATCGCACCAAAAACGACAATAAGGATAGAAGCAACGGTGGCCAAAACCGGCCGGCTTAGGGAAAGATCAGATAGATTCATAATAAAGAGGTAAATTCCGGATGCAAGGTCGATAATCCAACGCAATCCCTAGTGTTAAGTTCATGCACGGATTTTAATTCATGTTATAATTAACGCCTAATCGCCAAATTCGGCCCTGTTGCGGGTTAAATTGCAGGTCTTGTGTGGTTCCATAAGCGTCCAGGCCTGCGAAGTGCCGGTTGAACATATTTTGCATTTGGAAGTAAACAACAAAATGGTTGTCGAGGTACACCCGCATTACCATGTCCCAACTGCGAAAAGTCGGGTAATAATCGATGGTATTTTTGAGTTGAAAAGCCGTTTTGTACGCTGCGGATTTACTCAATACGGAAGTTTGTCGGTTGGAAGCCAGCATCATCTGGAATTTGCCGCTCCGGAAAGTAGTGCGAAACTGCACCATCCAGCGGGGCATGTTGAACACATCATTGGTGGTGCCCAAGCCATTGCCCAGCCATTCTTTTCCTCGGGAATACTGGGTGTATATTTCTGTTTTACTGCGTATTTGGGTCGATTTTTTGCCAAGATCTATGGAGCTGCCTTTACTTTCCCAGGTAAAAAGTCCCTGAAGCCCCCAAATCAACTGGCCGCGCCCGGGAATGTTGTTGAATCCGGTGAGTTGGTGTACATAATCGAATTCATTCAGGTATTTTTGAGTTTGGTTTGGGCGGATATAATTATTAATCACTTGCCGAAACCCTGATAAATTGGCCCGAAAGCCTTCCTTTTTATAGCGAATACCAGCCTCATAAGCTTCCGTGCGTTCTGTTTTTTCAAACCAGCCCTGGTTGTTATCCTGTAACAATACCCCTGCGGAAATATCCCCGAACGTATCCCGAAAAGTAATGGTATTGGCAATATTGTACAAGGTAGGGTGCCGAATCCCGGTACTGTAATTTGCAAAAACAGACCAAAAACTATCAATTCGGAAAAGCAAAGCGCCTCTTGGAATCAGGATCGGTTGCCGGGTTTGTGTTTCTGAGAAAACAGCAGTGTTGATTGCAGTTCCCCCAATCAAGGAAAGTCGTGGGCCGCGCCATTCCATTTGGCCAAACGCATTGGCATCAACAGTAGTCCCGGAATAGGGTAGATACGGGACGCCATAGATTGCGTAGTCTAAAAAGCCAAATAAATCAGCGTTAAGCGGGTCCTTGGATTGTGTAGTGAGCGGCGTTCCTCCGCCCACATTTAACTGCAAGGCGGTTTCCAAATACAAATTAGAACTCAACGAGGTATTAAGTCGGGTTTCAAACCTGGAATCAAAGCTGCGGCTGAAACTAAAGCGCTGGTCGGAGTCATAAAGAAATTTCGCCACCACAAAGACTAAACGCTGATCATCTGGATTGATAAATCCATCCTTTCGGAGTGCGTAAAAGTTGGAACTTAATTCACTAAAAACATGCGTACTGGTAGAATTAATAACCTGATAAAACTGTGCTGAAAAGTTGGTATTGACCGTCCAGCGTTTTCGTTGCCGGGTAAATCCCAACATAAAGGTTTCTAATTTTTCATTCAATTGATCGGCCGGATTGGCCCAGGACATTGCCAGGGTGTTGCGCCCCAAAGCACTGTAATCGGAACGGTACATACGCTCGTAATTGAACCGCATGCCTCGATAGGCTAAATTAAAGCCAAAAAGGCGGCTTTGGTGCGCTACTTTCGAAAGTTCGGGGATGCTGCTCCCATTTGAGGATGGGCGAAAATTTTGGTTGGTATAGTAAACAGAGGAATCTAAGTTAAATGGCAGGTAATTTTCGGCTTTGTAAATATTTTGGTCGTGAAATAAATCTGTTGCTTCCCGGATAGTACTGCTGCCAAACAGGCTATACCGCAATATCTTTTTATCCTTCCCTAATTTTCCGCCAAACATCAGGTCTAAACTGTTGTACCCATATTTGCCAAAACTCAAATCGGCCTGGGTAAAAATAGGGCGTTCGGTCTCTTTTAAAATAATATTGACCACCCCCGCACAGGCTTCGTTGCCATAAATAGAACCGGCAGGTCCGTACAATACCTCGATGCGCTCGGCTTGCCGGATGGGCAATTGTGCGCCAATGGGCATGCCTTTCGCAAGGGAAGGCTTCACCGGCACATCATTGATGAGTACTTTTACGTATTCATTGCCTGATAATCCACGCATCAGAAACGTTTCGCCTTCGATGGCATTGCCCGGCTGCGAAACACGTATGCCCGGCGCTGCACGCAATACATCGCCCAGGGTGACCATGCCATACAGCGCAATTTCTTCGGCCGTAATGACCCAAACCGTAAACGGCAGCTTGTCAATTTCTTCCAGGGTGCGGGTTGCGCTCACCGATTGTGCCGTATTGCGTCCAATATCTTTGCGATTGATGTCTTTTTCCAGCAAACGCTCCGGCCGAATCAATAAATTGGTATCCGGTTGTGCGGACAACACCGTTTGCACCAAAATCAACAGGGTAAGTATCCAGAATTTCATCACGTTGCGGAACAGTTTAAAAGGTTAATCTTCGTCAAGGTGATCGGTAAGCCGCTGTACTAATTTCAAGCGACTGAAAAAATTGCGTGCGATCACCCGCATGACGGTGTACACCGGGATACCTACCACCATACCTGCCACACCTCCTACATTGGCAGCCATCAAGGTTACAATAAATATTTCGAGCGGATGCGCCTGTACACTTTTTGAAAAAATAATCGGCCCCAACAAACTATTATCAATCACCTGCACCACAGAAAAGGTGATAATTACCTTGATGATCAATGGAATAATCAAGGCAAAATCGAGGTCCAAATGGGAGGTGATGGTGATAAAAGTACCAAAAACCATCCCCAAAATAGGGCCAATATAAGGAATCACGTTAAAAATACCGCCAAATGCGCCGATCAATAAGGCATTTTGCACCCCCAATATCCAAAGGAAAAAACTAACCAGCACAGCAAAAATCGTCAACTGCATGGCCAAGCCGCCAAAATAGCGCGTGAGCATTTCGCTCGACTCCTGCACCGCCCTACGCACTTTCGGCTCTACCTCGGTTGGCACCAGGGCGTGGATGATATCTACAAACAGGTTATTTTCCTTTAAAAAGAAAAACAAAATAAAGGTAACCACCGAAAAGGTCACTAAAATCGTGCCTGCAGCCCCGATAAAGCCACCCAAAAACTCCCCCAGCAAAGTGGGCTTGAAATATTCCCTCAACACCATTTCTGTGCGCGTAGCCAGCGATTCGCCCGGCGCCAACATGCCTAATTTATGCAACTGCGCATCTAAATTGTAAAACGGACCTTGCAATTTTGCCCCAATGGACTGAAAATCAACACTGGCCAAATTGCGGGCTTGCGCTACAATCGTCGGCAAAAACAACATCAAAACGCCCAATAAAACGCTGTAAAAGGTCAAAATGGTAAAAATGGATGCAATCCCAGCGCTCATACGCCAACTACCCACCCGCAAACGCCGCATGTAAAAAATCATCAAGGGCCGGCCTAACATTGACAACACCCACGCAATCAGGATGTACACGACGATGTCGGAAAAATAATAACCCACCAGCGCTACAATTGCAGCTGCCAGCAGCCAAACTAAATACGGATTGAGTTTTTGCATGCGTTTGCCAATTTTTTAGGAGCAAAGAAAAGAGAAAAACTAAGGTTCGCAGCCAAAATGCACAGCTTTCAACAGATTTTGTTTGTAATTTTACGACCATCTCCAGCTTTCAACACCACATTATGCTCCCTACCGATACGCCCGACGCTTTTTACCGCAATCCCGACTTTTCTGCGCCACCGCCCGGTACTCCAACCCCACCGCCCTATTTGAAGCCGCGCAAAAAATGGCGTTGGCTGCGCCGCCTCTTGATCGGTTTGCTCCTGATTGTGGGGCTTCCATTGCTGGCCCTGGTGCTTATTGCCGGTTTCTTTGACCGACAAATTACCGATCAACTCATCGCCGAAATCAATAAAGGTCTCAAAACCGAACTGAAAGTGGGCGATACCCGCCTGTCTTTACTGTCCGGCTTTCCGTCCGCTTCGGTCGATTGTTATAATGTAAAACTCAAAGATGCTCAAGGTGGCTACTTGCTGGTGGCCGAAACCCTGTCTTTTCGCTTCGATTTGATGAGTTTACTCGGAGAACAAGTTCAAATTCACACTGTGCGCATCAGCGAAGGGGCCGTACGGGTGGTGGTGAATGCCCAAGGCAAAGCCAACAATGCCATTTTTAAAGAAAGCAAACCCACGCCCGGCAATACACCTGCCGGGGAAAGTACCCTGCGCCTGGCACTCGAAAACGCCGAAATGGTCAATATGGCCATCTTGTACGACAATCAACTTACCCGCCAAACCCTGGAAATGATCGTCAAACAAGCCAATGTTGCGGGTAATTTTTCGGCACAGCAATACGCCCTCTCCAGCCAGGCAAATCTTAAAATTATCCGCTTCGATTCCGACAGCAGCCGCTACCTCGCAGGCGAACAATTGAATTACGATGCCGTGCTGGCCGTGGATGTTAAAAAAGGCCTTTACGATTTACAACGGGTAGAATTGAGTGTAGGTGGCAATACGTTTTCCGTAGACGGTATCGCCGTGACCCAGCCCGATTACACAGAACTCAACCTGAAATTGGCCAGTCAGGAAGGAGATATTTCTATGATTGCCAATCTTTTACCCGGCGCCTACCACCAGTATTTCCGCGATTTTCAGAGCACCGGCGCTTATTCCTGTTCAGGTACGGTACAAGGGCGTTTGGGCAAAAAAGACCAGCCCGATGTGCGTTTTGAAGTGCGCTTGCGCGACGGCAAGGTCAATTCCGAAAAATTGCAAAGCGCCTTATCAAATGTGTCTTTTCGCGCAGCCTACAACGCCAAACCCGATGGTTCGGGTAATTTTGAAATTGCCGATTTTCAGGGTAGTTTTGGCGGGAAACCATTCGGTTTTAATCTGAAAATCAGCGATTTAAACGATCCATTGGTCGATTTCAAATGCAATGGGGTGTTGCCCTTGGAGGCAGCGTACGGGCTGTTCGACAATGAAGGTATTCGCTCCGGCGATGGCTACATTTACCTGAACCATTTGAGTGTGCAAGGTCGGTATGCCGATATGGTGAGCACCCGCCGAATCAGCGCGGTCCAGACGAGCGGTGAAATTCGCTTTGAAGCGGCGGAATTGATGTATAATAAGGTATCGGTAAAAATGCAATCGGGTGTTTTGCGCTTAACCGACAATGTGTTTACAGCCGATAGTTTGCGCCTGCAGGCCGGGCGCAGCGATTTTGCCTTGCAGGGCAGTGCCCAAAATTTGTTGCCGGTGCTGTTTGCAGATTCCCTGAACACGAAAGACGCCTTGCTGGAATTTTCGGCACAACTTGAATCCCAAAACTTGGATGTAAATCAATTGCTGGAAATGTTTTCCGTGCAGGAAACAGCCAGCAGTGTGGGCGAACAAGTGCTGGATTCGCTCAAAATACAACAGAACGCCGAACGCAAACTGAATACCGATAAATTAAAAGGTGTGTTTGAAGCCACCATCCATCACTTCCAATACGCCAAAATAGACGGCAGTAATTTTAATGGAAAATTCGAATTCGACCACAATGAACTGCACATCAAAGGCAATACCGATGCCATGCAAGGACAACTGGCGGTGGAAGGAAATGCCTTTTTTGAACTGCGGCCTTCGCTCAAAATGCGCGTTACTGCCAATAACCTGGATCTGCAAACGATGATGGCCCAATGCGAAAACTTCGGCCAGGACGTCATTACCGATAAAAATTTGCGCGGCCGCCTGTCGGGAAAAGTAGCGCTTTGGACTTACTGGACGGATACCGGCGATTTTGATTACGACAAACTACGGGTCTTGGCCGATGTGCATGGCACCAATGGCGAAGTTATTGACCTGAAAATGCTGGAAGATTTTAGCACATTTGTCCATATTGAGGACCTGCGCCGCGTGAAATTCACTGATTTGCAAAACTATATCGAAATCAGCAAGCAGGAATTGTATTTACCTGCCATGTTGATTCAAAGCAATGCCCTCAACCTTACCATATCGGGCAAGCAAAGTTTCAACAATGATATCGACTATAAATTAAAGGTCAATGCCGGACAGGTGTTACTCAACCGGATCAAAAAACACGACAACGACTTGGACCCGCTTCCGGCCGAAAAAGGCATGTTCAACCTGTTTTACACCATTGTAGGCAATTTGGACAAATACGACATGAAACGCAGCAAAAAAGCCGTAAAAGCCGAGTTTGAACGGAGTGAGAGCCGGAAAAAGAGCATTTCCAGTGCATTGGAAGCAGAATTTGCAGTTCCCGAAATGTAGGGACCGGTCGCGACCGGTCCGTACCGCGACCGGGCGCAGCGCGATCGGCCCCGATCGAGCGCAATGGATTACGACGCAGGCAAAACCATCAATTTCGCAAATTTCAACATAATCCGGCGCTCCGGCAATTCATCCTCTTTAAATACAATCGTCGCTACTTTATTGTCGCGCGGGCCTTCCACCTGGGTAACCTTGCCTTCGCCAAATTTCAGATGCAATACCCGCGTACCCGGCACAATGGCCTCAGGGGCGGCCGTGATAAAATTGGCGGGCACTGCAATCGGGGCTTTTTGCTGGGGCATGCGCGGATTGGCAAAGTTGCCGCTTACGCTTGCGCGCGCAGGTTGCGGGGGACCAGGGTTGTTGCCCCGACCCGAGCCCATACCACCGATCAATTCAAAATGTTCGGGACTGATTTCCTCTAAAAAACGAGAAGGTTCGCTGGTGCGGATCTGCCCATACCGATAGCGATTTTGCGCATACGTAATCGTCAGATATTCTTTGGCTCGGGTGATGGCGACATAAAACAGGCGGCGTTCCTCGTCGATGCCATTTGGGTCTTCCATCGACATAAAAGAGGGGAACAGGTTTTCTTCCAGGCCGGTCACAAAAACGCTCCGAAACTCAAGGCCTTTGGCGGCGTGCGTACTCATGAGGGTCACAAAATCCCGGTCATCGGGGTCTTCGTCGGCATCCGTCATGAGCGAAATGGTTTGCAGGTAGGTTGAGAGTGATTTGTCGTTGTTCTGGGCATCCGGGTTTTCCGGATCAGGCAACACAACGCTGTCCGTGAATTCACTGATGGCATCGAGTACCGCATTCACGTTTTCCAAACGGCTGATGCCTTCTGGCGAGGTGTCCCCTTTCAATAAATCGTGCAGGCCCGATTTTCGCAAGATTTCGGAGGCCAATTTGTAGGCATTTTCTGTATTGGCGCGTTTTTGCCAGTCGACCACCATATTTCGGAAACCCGCCAGCGATTTTTTAGCGCGGTCGGTAATATCCAGCATGGGATGGAGCATCGCTTCCCACATTGACAGGTTGGTTGCGGCGGCAACCTGGGCAATTTTATCCAGCGTCGCATCGCTGATACCGCGGGCAGGATAATTGACAGCCCGGCGCAGCGCTTCTTCATCGAGTGGGTTGACAGCCAAGCGCAAATAAGCCACCAGGTCTTTCACCTCTTTCCGTTGGTAAAAAGACATGCCCCCAAAAATGCGGTATGGAATATTGATGCGGCGCAGGTGTTCCTCAAATTTCCGGCTTTGCGCGTTGGTGCGGTACAAAATGGCAATTTCGGAATTGGGAATATGGTAGCGGTTGCGTTGTTCCAAAATAAGATCAGCTACGCGGCGGCCCTCTTCATCGTCGGTGACCGATTTTACCAATTTGATCAAATTGCGTTCGTTCCGGTCTGTCCAAATGGTTTTATTCAACTGGCGGCGGTTATAACTGATCACCTGGTTGGCGGCGGCTACAATATGGTGGGTAGAGCGGTAGTTTTGCTCTAATTTAAACGTTTGCAGGGTCGGATAATCCTTTTCAAAATCAAGGATATTGTCAATGGTCGCGCCCCGGAACGCGTAAATACTTTGGGCATCGTCGCCCACAATAAACAGGTTTTCGCCGCTGCCCTCGTATTTTACCAGCAAACGCAGAATCGCATATTGCAAATAGTTGGTGTCCTGAAACTCATCCACGTGGATGTATTGAAACTTCTGGCGGTATTTTTCCAGCACCTGATCGGGGTTATCGCGGAACAATCGGAACAATTGAAACAACAGATCGTCAAAGTCCATCGCGCCTGCACGCTGGCAACGCGCCATGTATTTTTCATAAATATCTACCAAATACGGGCGTTTGGCCGTACGGTCTTCTTCCATCATTTCGGCCTTATCGCGGTACAATTTGGGCGTAATCAGGTTGCTTTTGGCCAACGAAATGCGCGACCGAATGGCGGAAGCATTGTACACATTGGTATCCAGGCTCATTTCCTTAATGATTGCCCGAATCAAACTCGTCGTATCGTCGGTATCGTAAATCGTAAAATTGGCGGGATAGCCGATTTTGGTGGCTTCAGCGCGCAGAATACGGGCAAAAATAGCGTGAAAAGTACCCGCCCACACTTGTTGCGCCTTCGGACCCACCACCCGTTCGATGCGGTCCTTCATTTCGCGGGCCGACTTATTGGTAAAGGTGAGCGTCAGAATAGACCAGGGGGGCACGCCTTTTTGCAATAGATAAGAAATTCGGTAGGTAAGTACCCGCGTTTTGCCCGAACCGGGGCCTGCAATCACCATCACCGGACCTTCCGTCGTGGTCACTGCGGCGCGTTGTACGCCGTTCAATTCATCTAAATAACTGCTCATAGCTTTTCTGTAAGCTGCAAAGGTAGGGTGTTTTTAGGCGGCATTACAGATAAAACTCCTCATTAATCTCCACTTTAAACGCCGCCTCCATTTGGTCCCGATCAAACATGCCTTCATTGTTCGACAACCAAATGGTGGCCACCCCATTGCCAATCAGGTTGGTAATGGCACGGGCTTCCGACATAAATCGATCCACGCCCAACAAAAGCGCAAGTCCTTCTATTGGAATCACATGCACCGTTTGCAAGGTAGACGCGAGCACAATAAATCCGCTGCCCGTTACTCCGGCGGCCCCTTTAGACGTGATCATGAGTACCCCACAAATGGCCAATACCTGATCCCAAGTCAAATGCACCTGGTAGGCCTGGGCCAAAAAAATCACCGCCATCGACAAATACAAGGTCGTTCCATCCAGGTTAAACGAATAACCTGCGGGCACTACTAAACCTACCACCGAGCGGTTGCAACCCATGCGTTCCAGTTTTTCCATCAAAGAAGGCAAGGCGGCTTCAGAAGAGGAAGTGCCCAATACAATCAGCAATTCATCGCGGATATATTGCAAAAAACGCCAAATACTGATCCTATAATGGCGTAAAATCAGGCCCAAAACGATAAATATAAACATCGCCATGGTGGCGTACACCGATACCATCAGTTTGGCCAAGGCCAGCAAGGTTGCCACCCCAAATTTACCTACTGTGTACGCCATGCCCCCAAATGCGCCAATCGGCGATAAATACATCACCCAATGCAAAGCCTTGAATACATAATGGGAAATGCGTTCCAAGGGTTGCATCACTTTGGCTTTCCAGGGTGCCAAACTCAATACAACGCCCAATACCAACGAAATTCCCAGAATTTGCAAGGTCGTATTTTGGGCAAAAAAGGCCGCCCAACTAAACTGGGTGGCTTTTTGTACATACCCGCTCACATCCGCACCCGCAGCACGCGCGGTGTCCACCCCCACCCCCGGTTGGATAATATAAGCCACCAACACGCCAATTAATAAGGCAAAAGTGGTGACTACTTCAAAGTAAATCAATGCTTTACCGCCCGTTTGCCCCACTTTGCGCAAATCGCCCATGCCGCTAATGCCCAGGGTAATGGTCAAGAAAATAATCGGGTTGATAAAAACTTTGACGACCTGAATAAAGCCTTTACCCAACACGTCCATTTTCACGGCAGTGGCCGGATCATAAATGCCCAACAGCACCCCGCAAAAAATCGCAATCAATACCCAAAGGGTAAGGTTTCTGAATATTTTTTTCACCTGTATATTGCTTATACTGAACGCCGCCTGAAAGGCTGCATTCATTGTCATGCTGAGCGCTGATCGCCCATGATTTAGGCCAAAGGCCATACACAAAAGCAAGCAGCGCGAAGTATAAAACGCCCAAACGGGTCAAAAAAGCCACGATTTTCATGGCCGAAGGTTGGACGCTGCCGATTTTGCCCCAAAATCGCCCATATCTGCCAGCAAATACCGGAAATTGGACGAAACAGGGCTATGTTCTGGTAAACACCGGGCGAAAAATGCAAACAATTTGCGGTTGTTCCGCGTTTTTTGCTATGATAATTTTCAACTGCCCGCCGCGCCTAATCGCATTTGGTCGCTCGGGTTGCATTTCTAAAACCGTTAATTTTTCAACCATGAAGTATTGCTTTTCCCTGCTCTGCCTGTTGCTGTTGAGCACCAGCATGTATGCACAATTGGATTTACCACAATCGAGCCCCAAAGCAAGCACCAGCTACCGTGTGGGCTTGACCGATGTGGCCGTAAATTATTCCAGCCCAGCCGTTAAAAAACGTCCAATTTATGGCACTTTGGTGCCGTTCGATAAAATTTGGCGCGCCGGAGCAAACAAATGCACCGATGTTTCTTTTGGTACGGATGTCAAAATCGGAAAAGTAACGGTCCCAAAAGGCAAATACAGCTTTTTCCTTATCCCTAAAAATGGCAAAACCTGGACCGCCATTCTGAATTCCGACACTGAACAGTGGGGCGCTTACCAGTACAAATCAGAAAAAGACCTGGTGCGCATTGAAGTACAGGTAGAAACCCTGCCCAAATCCATTGAGCACCTGCAGTACCGTATTGAAGAGCGCGGCATAGACCAAGGCGCCATCGTATTCGAATGGGAACGCAAACGTGTAGCCCTGCCCTTCAGCATGGAAACCATGAAAATGGCCGTGGCCAACATCGAAAAAGCGGCAAAAGAAGGCAAAAGCGATGATTTGTGGGCCATTCATGCAGAGGCCGCCGAGTTTTTCCTGAACAACAACGGCGATCCAAAATTGGCCCTTTCGCACATTAATGAGAGTGTAAAACTCAAACCCATCGTTTGGAACCTCTGGATGCAGGCAAAAATCCAGGCAAAAAACAACGACTACAAGTCAGCCGTAGCCACTGCCGCCAAAGTGGGCGAAGCAAGTAAATTGAGCACAGACGAAGCCGATTACTACAAAGAACTCGAAAAAGAGATCACCACCGCTGTTGCTGGTTGGAAAAAGAAATAATATTTCTGGGTATCACAAGCGCTGCCCCGAACGTGTTTCGGGGCAGCGCTGCATTTACAGGCATTAATATGAAAGGAATTAACCTGTATAATTTATTGAAATTCTATTTATTGCAACTTAAATTTAATTGGGACGACCATTTCGCTGGCTACAGGTTTCCCGTCTTTTTCACCCGGCACCCATTTGGGCATCAATTTTACAACCCGCAACGCTTCTTTGATCAAATCGCCGTGTAACAGCGGCCCCTTATTGAGCGCACTGATGTTGCTGATGCGACCATCGGTTTCTACGATAAATTTGACGACCACAGTTCCTTCCGCTTTTGCGTTGCGGGCTGCAGCCGGGTAGGAAATATTTTTACCCAAGTATTGCATCAGCACGTTCTGGCCGCCAGGAAACTCCGGGTTTTTATCGGGTACCGTTGTTTGAGCGCTCAACACGGCAGCATTGAATAGGAGCAGACTAAGCATCCATAAGACATTGTTTTTCATAAAATGATGGTTTATGACGTGAAAAAATGGTGAATCAGGCAATAAAGTATCGGGTCGCAACCAAGCGCAACCAATACCAACAGTTCCAATTTGTCAAGACTTATTGCAACTTAAACTTGATGGGTAAATTTAAAATCGTGCGCACTGCCCTGCCATCGCGCATCCCGGGCGTCCAGGAAGGCATACTTTTCGAAATCCGGATGGCCTCAGCGCGCAAACTGGGTACATCCACGCCCTTGGTTTTAAAATGGTACAACTGGCCATTAGCCCCCACCTCAAATTGCACCACCACCACCCCTTCTTTACCCGCAGCTTTTGCATCTGCTGGATATTGGGTATTTTTTGCTAAATATTGCATCAAGGCAAGCTGGCCGCCCGGGAAACTCGGCGGGGTATCCAATTGATCCAAATTGCTAAAAATGGCGGGTAAAGACGCCGCCGCCGTTATCCACAAGAGCCCCAAAACAGGAATCAACGACAGGTATTTCAACCCCTTCAAAAAGGAGGATGGGCGGCGGGTAAGCATCCAAAGTCGCTGTTTAAGGGGTGCTTGAAAAAAATGATTGACCAGCGCAGGTTGAAAACGGGTATTGGTTTGGCCCAACAACAATAAGCCATATTGCTTTCGGTCTGCGGTAAAAGTAGCCGCCCGATCCGCAAGGTATTCATGCACCAACCTTAATTTACGCCGATACCAATGTGCCAATGGATGGAACCAAAAAACAATACACAACAACTCCATGCACAGCACGTCCCAACTGTGTCGCCCCTGCGCATGCGCCCGTTCGTGCGCGAGCATGGCCCGGGTTTCCAAATCTTGATTCAATTGAAAATCAACAGGCACCAAAATATAATGGAAAAAGGAAACGGGCAGCTGAACCTGCGGCGCTTGTACCAGGATTACCCCTCTTTCCAGCGGTATTTTGGTACCCGTACGAATCATCTTGGTCAGTTGATATAATCCATAAAAAGTACGGGCGCCCGTAAAAACCACCCCCAAACCATATATTATCCAGGCAATAATCACCCAAACTGGATCACTTTCCGTAAAAAACTGATCCGCTGTTTGTATGCCTACCGTCACCAAAGGCAACCATTGCCCTTGCGCGCTGGTTGGCTCAGGCAGCCACACCGCTAAAAATGGTAAAACCAAACTGCCCAATGCCGCGCCTACTAAATAGGCTCGATTGGCACTAAAAAAGGTTTCCTGTTGCAGTAAAACACGGTAAAGCAAGGCCAAAACGCCCCAACTGATGCTTAAAAGGAATAGATTGTACACCATAAACGCATGTTTTAAAGCGGTTTATCATTCGTTTCATCCAAACGTTTCAGCATGGCCTCCTTTTCTGATTCGGACAAATGTTGATTTTCCACCAAATGCGAAACCAGGCGTGTGACGGAGCCATCAAAGTAAGCCTGTAAAACATCAAACAACGAACGTTTTCCATATTCATCCTTATGGATTACCGGAAAGTATTCATAGGTTTTGCCATAGGCCTTATGGTGCACAAAGCCCTTTTTTTCCAAAATGCGCACAATACTCGAAACGGTACTGTGGGGCGGCTTGGGCTCCTCCATCTTTTCGAGCAGATCGGTCACGGTGCACCGGCCGGCCTCCCAGATGCGCTGCATGATTTCTTCCTCTGTTTTGGTTAATTTTTGCATACAACAAAGGTAAAACGCATTTTTTCGTTTTGCAACTTTATTTTTAGTTTTGTAACGTATTTTTACGTTGTATTTTCTAATATATTCTTATTCAATTATTTAGATACACCTAACGCTTGCGCGGGATGGATTAATCAACGCTTGCGCGGGGTTCCACCCCGTGTACCGATCAATTGGGCTCTGCCCGCTATCTTCCGCGGGCAGAGCCCAATTGATTGACACACGCGGTAGAACCGCGCGCGAGCAAGGGGTACACTGGTAATCTTTTTATCCCTCTAGGCAATCATCATAAAACGCTTGCCAAACTGGTGTAATTTCTATTAGATCAGCACCAGCATCTTGAGATATAGAAGATCTTTCTGAATTTGCTGCATAAAATGGCGCGCTGCTGTATCTCCATTGCTCGGAATATGCTACAAGTCCAACACGGACTGCATTCATGTGGATGTACTCCAATTTCTGCGCAATAACGGCTTCTGTATAAAGCGCAACAGGATGGTATTCATGCTGCCATACTTGATAGGTCTGCTTATCTTTTTTACCTAGAGCAAGATAACTGAACAAATAAAGCAGCCAAGTACGCCTGCTTTCAATCGTATTGGGGTTTTTCAGATACTCTAGTGTTTTACGCGCGGTAAAATGTTTCCAATCGCGCATCACATCCTGTAATTCAAAAGGAAGACTGCAACTTACAATCATGTGTATGTGGTTGGACATGATGGTATAGGCGTGAATTTTCAAGCCTTTATGTTGTTGACAATATCGCCAACTGTCCAAAACAATATCTCGGTAAACTTGCCGACTAAATAAATCAACCCATCCTACGATGGTACAAGTGATAAACTGCAATCCATGCGGGTCGCGTACTTTATATCGTTCACTCATGCGGTTTTGAAGGTACTTGGATTAAAGGATTATGAATTAAAGTGCTTTGAAACACAATAATGGGGTGCGTAATATCACTTTTCCAAATAAAATGTGCGCCGGGGTTAAAATTTACATTGCTTGCGCGGGGTTCCACTTGCTTGCGCGGGGTTCCACCCTGTGCATCAATCATTCGGGCTCTGCCCGCTTATCTTGCTCGGGCAGAGCCCATTGCTGTCTAAAACCTTTTAACTATCAGACTATCAAGCAATTGTGGGCTACCCTTGCACATTTCGATGACGATTTTCAGCATTTCTTCTTCCAATTCCTGTTCAA
>JAIYAP010000068.1 GCA_027488935.1 Saprospiraceae bacterium
GATAGAGAAAGAACGGAGAGGGCCTTTTTCTATGGCCGACATTAAAACACTGTATTTCAACGAACTAATGATCGATAGAGTTTTTGAAGTGTTTGCCAATATCCCAAACCTCACAAAAAATCATCCGGCATTACAAATACTATATAATCTTGGCAAAATCGCAGCATAATTCTTCACGAACCATTGACTTTTTTAATTTATAGATACTATTTTGTACATACACCATCCAAGCCAATATTGGAGATTATCTTTATTTTACTGTTATTGGTGCCATTTTTTATGGTATGGTATTTTACCACTTAAACCATGAGTTGTAGATTCATCGAGCGCTTCAGGAGTGAAGACTACGCGCGGCGGAAACCCCAAAAGTATCGAAAACAAGCAACACATCAAGTGGAAACTAACTCAATGAATCAATTAAATCCAAATTAAAATGAAAAAATTTACGTTCTTATTATTGGTTTTAATGCTTTGGTCGTGTAAAACTTTAAAGTTCTCAAGTAGATCAAGCCAAACCATTCCAGTATCAATTGAGTTTGGAACTCAAATAAATGACCCGTTTGGCATTCCAGTAAAAAAGCCTTATGTCGATTTTATAATACTTAACCTTGGGAAAGATTCAGTACATTTTGCGAATAACTATTTTAGAATAGATATCCCTCCTGTGATAAAAGAATCATTCAAATTTTTATACACAGATAATACCAATCGAGTTGAAGGCCAATTTTTAATTCCTAAGCATTATGAAGTTAAATACAAGGAAGTAATCAATGCTGAGACACTTGTGCCAGACACTATTTACCCATTTTATTATAAACGTCCAATCAGAACCGGCACTTGGAACTTTGAGGCAAATGGCAATAAAAAAACAGAAAACTACAACATCCAAATTGATTATAAATATATAGAAAAAAAATGAAGAAACTTTGAATTTTAAAATAAATTCAACGATTTAAAATAAGGCAAACCTGTTCTTTCAAGCAATTGAAAAGAAATATACAACTATTTGCTTAATAAAACTCAAAAAAATACCCCAAAATAGGCAATACACGGTCTCTATTATCTTGATAAACATAAATTTCTACCTACCAATCACCTTTTGAATACTGTTTTTTGAAGCACTTTTGACACCTGATGAAGCAGCATATTTTTTCCAATTATTCACTACATCTTGCACTTCATCAAGGATGGTACTTGCATTCGTTACATTAAAATAATTTGCCAATTTCATTAAGTGGATTCTGGTAGGGTTAGCACTTTCGCCCGCTACCATGGTGCTATGCATACCATGCCCTGAATATGAAAACGTTAAATCATAGGCAGGCGCCAATCGCCATTTGCCGGTGCCATCCATGAGAAAAGAAAAGTTTTTGCTGTGGTCGTCTCGGTTATTTGCAAAAACATTGAAAGCTGCCAAACGTAATACTTTTTCATATGCCTTTACATCTCTTTCAAGTTGAAAGGCACAATCCATCAAATGACCATAATCTAAGGTGCTTAACCTGAAATTATCGTGTATCATACCTGCTGCTGAATGCAAATGCAACCTGTTATTACCTTGTCTATCAAAACGTTTTGTACCAAAATAGGTGTTGCCCGATTTGCTCTCAAAAAGCCGACAGTCACTCATCTCAATCCCTGCATCTATTGCCATTTTGTAATAAGCATATTCAATATTGGCAATATCCTTGCTATTTGAAGACGCAGGGAACTTGATGAGCCAATGCTCATACGGAGGGGGTAATTCTTTTTCAGCACCAATAAGATGGTGCGTGTCAGGATTGTAGCCAACCAAAATTTTAGGACGAGCACCACCAGATGACCCACCTAATCTGAATATTTCATCCAATACATCCGTTGCCAAACCCGCAATGATCTGCTTGGTGGATCTGGCAATTTCATCTAACTCAATCTGAAACTGGTCCGCATGGTCAATAGATATTTCAGGTCTGTAAATCAATGCACCCATGCCTTGCGTACCAATGTATGCCAATCTATCCAGTGGCGATAGATTAGCAATGGAAATACCACGTGCTGCTAAGGCTCTATCCAACAGTAATTTGCCCCAGCCATCTGGCAAGGAATCGGCAAATACTCCGAACAAGCCCTCAAAAGGTATTTCATTGGCCTGGTTAATGCCCGTGTTAAATTTGAGTTTGATCGGCGAAATTTCCAAGCCCCTTTTCTGAAACTCTTGGTAATATTTAAAATAGATAAGTTTGTCATCACTTACCAATTCACCCACCGCAATTTCTTCTGCATCAAACTGAATGGAAACAAATATCTTTTTTACCGGCTCCATTACCTGCGTGTTTTATCGCTGAATAATTTTTCGATGGCTTCCAAATTTTCAATAGGTCTGAATATCGTATCAAAATCGTTGAGACGATTCAGTACATCCGCTAAAAGCAGCAACGATTCTAACGAAATCTGACCTGTTGTTTCAAAGCGTTTTAGGCTGCCCAAGGAAACCCCGGAACGTCTGGCTAGTTCACTTTGAGTATACCCCCATTGTTTTCTCAATACCTTATGTCGTTGGGCAATTTCTTGCAAAACATCAACAGGTTTTTTGTTTAATCCAAATTTCATGGCTTAGATAATATTTTAGCCAAAAGTACAATTTTTAAATGATTATAGATAATATATTGGCTAAAATTTTTCAAAAAGCCATCTATATCTTAAGGTGTAAGAGGCCAAGCAACCCATACTTCTTCACCCGTTTTATTTCCGGCGATTCTTCCCGCGCTATTACTGACTAAGCCTATATAACTCCTGGGCATCCAGTTCCAGCGGCTCGGTGCGGGTTTTGCCATTATAGGTAAATGATTGGGTGATATTGTCCTGCTTGTTGTTTTCCCCAATTTGGTGCAGGTACAATTAAGAAAGGTTTATATTGCAAATCACTCGGCTTTTTTTCACCTTTGTCTCAACCATCCAGAGGGATGGCTTTTATAAATAAATGCCATCCCTCTGAATGACCCATATTTTGACCATATCAACGCACTTTTAAATTTCCTTACTATGGCTTTGGATAATAATGAAGACCTTACCGTTTACAGAGTTGTGGTCAACCACGAAGAACAGTACAGTATTTTGCCCGACTATAAGGAAAATCCGTTGGGCTGGGGAGATGCTGGCAAAACTGGGTCAAAAGAGGAATGCCTGATCTATATCAAGGAGACTTGGACCGATGTTCGACCCTTAGACCTCCGCAAGATAATGGAAATGGCCGAGCATGAGCATGATGAGCCAAAGCATGATGAGCAAGAGCATGATGAGCAAGACATGGATGAGCAAGACATGGACGAGCAAGACTTGGATGAACAAGACTTAGACGAGCATGACCATAATCCGTGAATGTCCTCAGTATCTCGGCCTTCTAATGGGATGCTAACTGTTGTTTGTTTTGCGACGGCAACTTGTTCGCACCTCAAAATGATTGCACCTATAAAACTAACTGAAAATGGTCAGAAAATGCCCTTTTTATACCGGCTATAGACCTTTGTTTAATTTTATCAATAACCTGAAAACTTCAGGTCAGATTAATTGGATTCATCAAGATCAATTTAATCTGGGAGAAGATGGGGCGGTTGAAATTACATTCCTAAATCAAAATTATTTGGGAGAAGATTTTGATGTTGGGAAAACATTCTTTTTTGGATAGGGAATGGCACCCTTAGGTGAAGGGGTTGTTAAGGCAATATTATAGCATACAACTTCAACTGGCTCAATCTCGCCCGGCCAGATCCTTCCGTCCGTTTCTTTCCCTTTAAGATTCCTGGTAATGGATGAGTGGTTCGGGAAAGAAACGGGCCCCAAACCAAGCAACCCATCCCACTGGACATTTTTCGCGCAGATGCTACACGGATTGTTTTTCCCAGATGTTACGCGGATTTTTTCTGCGTAACATCTGGGCTTTTTTTCTGTGTAACATCTGCGCGAAACAAAAAGTCAAAGCATCAAACCCGAACCGCCTTCCCATCTTCAATCCGCAAACAAATATCCTCCCCTGGCTTTGTGCCCGGATACGTACGCAAATGAAACCGCAGTTCGCGGCTATCGTCCGACCATTTGATACTGCCAGCGTCTTCCATGCTGCCCCCTTCATACAATGTATTTCCTGTAGCAACTTCTTTTAAAAGAGGCGAACAAACCCAATGCGACATGCGCATTTCATTGCAACCTAAATAAAGAATATATAATCCGTCTGGAGATGGGTATTCTTCTTGCATAAAGGTATTTTTTATGATTTATTGGATAAAAACAAATGCAAATTTAGGCAAATTACTTTCTTTGTGCATGCACCGGAGATATTAATGATCCCGCTTTTATAGTCAACGCAAAGTGGTTATGAAAACATCAGTATTCTAATCCATTGAAAATCAATTTTTATCCATCAATCCTTCAAATCCATTTAAATCCGGGTAAAAAATTACCCTACACCTGTCAACATGAAAAAACAATCGAAAACCCAACTTTTTGCCAGTCTGCGCAAAGCCTTTCAATTGGCCCTGGAAGCCAACCGCAAAGGCGTAAGCAGCGAAGAAATCGTGCAACGCGCCGAGGAACACACCATGGCACGTCGAAAATTCCTGGAAACCGCTGGTAAAGCCATTTTAGTCGGCGGTGCGGCTACCATGCTGCCTGGCACTGTGCACGCTCGTTCGCTGTTCGACAAACGCCCACCGCGTATTGTCATTGTGGGCGGCGGTATTGCAGGTCTGAGCGCCTTGCATGCCTTCAAAAAAGCGGGATTGGAAGCGACCATTTATGAAGCCTCTAACCGCACGGGTGGACGAATGTTTTCGGTACAAAACGCGATGGGACCAGGCACCTGGACCGAATTTGGCGGCGAATTTGTGGATACCAACCATAAAGATATGTGGGACCTGGCCAATGAATTCAAATTAGAATACATTGATTACGGACAGGCATCGGAAGAAAAACTAACCAAAGAAGCCTTCTTTTTTGAAGGAAAACACCATACGTTAACTGAAGTGGTAGAAGCATTTCGGGGCTTCGCCGACAAAATTGCGGCCGATGCCGAACGCTTGCCGGATGATTTGGGCTTCAACACCAAAGATCCATACGTGATTGGACTCGACCGGATGTCGATGTCCGAATACCTGGAAAAAATTGGGGCGCAGGGCTGGATCAAACGCTTTATTGAGGTGAGTTATGAATCGGAATACGGATTGTCGCCGGAAGTGCAATCGAGCATCAACCTGAGTATTTGGATTGGTACGGATACCACAGGCGGTAAATTTGAATTGTTTGGCGAAAGCGACGAACGCTATAAAATACGCGGTGGCAATCAGCGCATTCCCGATGCTTTGGCGGCTAAATATGCGGGTAATATTCAACTAAACCGCACTTTGGAGGCGATCACGCAAACCCGCAGCGGACTGAAGTTGCAGTTCTCGGGCCTGCGCGCACCCGTGAAAGCCGATTATGTGGTGATGACCATTCCGTTTACCAAATTGCGGCAGGTTGACGTTCGATTGCCCCTTTCGGAGGTAAAAAAACGCAACATCGACACCCTGGGCTATGGCACCAATGCCAAATTGATGCTCGGCATGACCGATCACTTTTGGCGCGGTAAAGGCTACCAGGGCCTTTGTTATTCCGACAATGGCATTCCAAATGGCTGGGACAATGCACAATTGCAAAATGCCGATCAGCAAGTGGCTGGTTTGTCTATTTTGTTTGGCGGTCCGTCGGGTGTAAAGGTGGGTGAAGGCTCGGTGGAAGCCCAAAAAGACATTTATTTGAAAAAATGGGATCAGATTTTCCCGGGCGCCATTGCGCATTACAACGGCAAGTCGGCGCGTATGCATTGGCCTTCTTACCAATATAATTTGGGCAGTTACATTTGTTATACGACCGGTCAGTACACCAGCATTGCGGGCGCGGAAGTGTTGCCGGTGGGCAATGTATATTTTGCTGGCGAACATTGCGGTGGCGATTTTTCGGGCTTTATGAACGGTGCGGCTTTGAGTGGCCGGGAAGCGGCGGAGGCGATTGTGGAAAAAGTGAAATAAATCGGGTTTTCCGTGATCAATTTTTGTATCTTTGGCCGTAATATTGAAATGCCACTTCGAATTTACGGCCATGATACAAAGATTGATCACTTCCACCTTATTGGAGTATTTGCAACATTTTCCGGCCGTTGGCCTGATAGGAGCGCGGCAAGTGGGAAAAACCACCTTGGCGAAGTCTTTATCGACTCAATTCTCAAATCCGGTCAGGTATTTTGATTTGGAGCGTTTGGAGGATTTTCAGTTGTTGAGCGGCGACCCTGGCTTTTTTCTTAGTCAGTACGAAAACGATTGTGTGATCATAGATGAAGTGCAGCGTTTACCGGCACTTTTTTCCGAATTACGTGCATTAATAGATCAAAAACGTACGAATGGCCGGTTTTTATTGTTGGGCTCTGCGGCGCCACTATTGATGAAGCAAAGCGCTGATTCGCTGGCGGGGAGGATTGCCTATCTGACCATGCACCCGTTTCATTTGTTGGAAGTAGGCGATGCGCAAACTGATATTCGAAACCATTGGTGGCGGGGAGGATTTCCAGATGCCTGGCTTGCCGAAAACGATGCCTGGAGCATGACCTGGCGGGAGCAGTTTATTCGAACGTATGTGGAACGCGATTTGCCTTTTTTGGGTTTGCGCACAGACCCGGTTCGGTTTAGTATTTTTTTACAAATGCTGGCCAGTGTCAATGGCCAATTGTGGAACGCAGAATCCATTGGACGCTCTCTGGGTACTTCGGGCAATACCGTCAAAACCTATTTAGATTTTCTGGAAAGTTCCTTTTTTGTGCATGTTTTGCGTCCATATTTTGCAAACCCAGGCAAAAGATTGGTAAAATCGCCGAAAGTGTACATCCGCGATACGGGTATTTTGCATGCCTTGACCGGCGTGTTGGCACCCGAAGATTTACCCGTTTTTGCGCAGGCCGGGAATTCCTGGGAAGGATACGTTATTGGGCAAATATTACAGATTTTACCTTCGGGTTTGCATCCTTATTTCTATCGAACGGCAGATGGCACTGAATGCGACCTCATTTTGGTGCGCGGACTGGAACCTATTGCCTGCATTGAAATTAAATTGGGTACCGTGGTAAGTGCTTCGCGCAATTTCCGCACTTGTATTGCTGATCTTGGTACGCGGCATAATTTTATCATCAACTATGCTTCGGAGGCTTATCAATTGACAGAAAATATCACAGTGGTGGGGCTTTTGGGGTTTTTGAGGGGGAATTATTTGCAATAAAGGGGGCCACGGAGTTACGCGGAGGGACGGAGATGCACAGAGTTTTTCTCTGCGTAACTCCATTCCTCCGCGTAACTCCGTGGCCCCTTTCTCCTCTACGCCTGAATTTGCTCCAAAATTGCATGCGCCCATTGCCCGGCAAATTGATCCAATTGTTGAATTTTATCCAAATCCAAAGCAAGCAATCCGGGAAAACGATCATACAGAAACGCGAGGATTTGTTTTTTCAAGGCCTGGGTGGCTTCGTCGGCAAAAGTGGTTTGCATGGCCAATTCCGCGGCTTTTCCTGCTTCAAATTGACTGGCGATGGTGAGCAGATCGCCTGCGCGGGTACGCACGAGGCTGTTCCAATCTTTTATTTGCGCATCACTGAGGTCATGAAAACCGGGCACTTGCTCAAAGGCGAAATTGCGCACCAACAGTGTCAGTTCCCCTACCCTACCCTGGTGGGCAACCTGGCGGCGGGCACTTTCCATTTCTTCATCGAGTGAGCCATAGGTGCCGCGTTCGCCCTTGCGTTTATCAATCCAGTGGCCGCTTTCTTCCTTGCGTTCGGCTTGCACGTATGTTTTTTTCTCCTTTCGGCGGTTGTAGAGCGCTAAGGAAAGGGCTACCAGGATAAATAAGGCAAAAAAGAGTTGCATGAATTGAACAGGTTTAACAGATCTTGAATCGGCAAAGATAATGCTATCTATATTGCGTTCCCAACCATAAAACGAAACCCGAAACCAGCACATTGCTGATCAAATTGACCCAATCGTTGTTTATCCATGGCAGGCCGCTGTACAGACGCGCCCCTGGCACAGGGACATCGGTGATTGCGCCCGTTTCCGGATCTTGATAGCGCGCCTGCACAAGCGCCCCCAGTACACTGTCGAGTAACATTCCGATGAAACCTGCTAAAACGAGGGTATAGAATCCGTTGAAGAATGGATTATCGAGGAGATAATAAAGCATACCAAGACTACTTAAACAAACAGCGCCCAGTAATCCGCCCAAAGTGCCGCCCAAACTGACACCCCCCGATGCACCGACCGCAATGGGGCGGAAGCGCAAAATATCATACGTGCGCCCGCGCAGGAAGATGCCGATTTCGGAAGCCCAGGTATCGGCGGTACTAACCGAGAGGGAGGCAAACATGGCTAGTTCAAGTGAAAAATAACTGGTAAAACTCCAACTAATGCAACCGGGTAATAAGGCATATATCCCGCCGTTACAAAAAACCTGGAAGGCATCGCGGGGTTTTCCGTGTTTTTGATCCGATGCTATAGCCTTGACTTTCAATAATTTACCCAACAAGATACTGCTGATAAAAAAGAAAAACAAGGGAAGGAGGTATTCGTAACCGCATTGATAGATTACCCACAAGCCCATGGCAACAGCCAGGAAGGCACCTCCCTGGGTAAGCATCTTTCGGGAGGTGGTGAACCATACGAACAATGCGCAGCAGGGCAGTAGTACAAAAAGATGCCAAATTTCGAACATAAAAACTAAGGTTTTTTGCTATACATAAGCCATTCCAAGTTCAATCCCCCCTACTCCGGATGATACACCCGCTCCGCCTTCGCAAATACCTCCGAACGCTTCAAAGTCATCGGTTTGGTTTTAAACGACACAAATAACGGCGCCTGATCGGCATAATGCGGGCTTCCCGGCCGACTGGAAGCGCCATAGACATTCACAGATTCAATGATTGCCCCCTCGGGGGTGAAGCGCGCAAGTTCGATGTAACAATCGCCTACCACGCCTTTTACCTTGCCTTTTTTGTAATCCATGCTGTAAATAGCCGCAATATTGTCGGGCGCACCCGATAAAGGCAGTTCTAATTTGCCCCGCACTAATTTTTGATAATCGCCCAGCGGCACATCCATGCGACCAAACTGACGCATCATATACTTGCGGGTATATTCAGCAGCGTCGATAATTTCCGGCACGGTGAGTTTCTTGAAAGTGTAAATATCCGGGATTTTGTACTTAATCACCACATATTTGGCCATCACCATAAACACGGTGGCACTGGTATTGGTGATTTCCGAACGGCGATCCCAGGCTTTCACAATGTCCAGCACCGGTGCTGCATCGGGATATTTTTTCGAATCCAGCCCAAACAAACTGTCAAACTGTACCGCGTAGGAAAGTTTGGCGGGCAATTGCTGGTCGTATTTAATGCGTTTAAAATCATGATAATCAATCTTATCCAAGGGCGCGATGAGTTCCATAAAACGTTCACTCCTGTTGTTTTCCCAGGTCTCGTAGCCCATTGTCGGGTCAATGCGGCTTTGCGGAATATTATCGGCCGCTGCAGAGGCATTAAACGGTGTATTGTTGCTGTTAAACAAATACCCGGACTTCGGATTCAGGATTTGTGGGAGGTTTTTGATCGGCTGAAATTCGGTCCACAAAGCGCGGGAGGTATTGCCCGGCAGTGTATGTTTCCAATCGAAACCAGCATTACGCACCGGCAATTTGGCATTGCTCAGGTAAAAAATGGTGTCATACCGATCGGCGTACACCACATTAAAGCCTGGAATTGCGCCCATGTTCAAAGCGGCATAAAACTCGGTAAAATTGCGGGCTTTGTTCATCCGAAACCACTCCTCCAAGGCCCGGATATCAAACATACCGGTGCTGCGGATGGCAAACATGCCTTTTTTGTTTTTCAAAACGGGTCCGTGAACACTGTACCACGCTTTTTTATGCACGGCGATGGGAATACCTGCCACTTTTAGCCGCAATTTGATACGTCTTTCCTCCAAAGGCAGCCATTTTCCATCGTATCGATACTGCAATCGGTTGTTTGGATTGATTTCCAACTCGTAGATATCGAGTTTGTCAGGATTGTTCACGGTGTGCGCCCAACCGAGGTATTCATTCACCCCACTCAGGATATGCGGCGCGCCGGGAAACAAAGCCCCCAAAATATTCAAGCCTTCTTCGCTGCACAAATGGGCTTCGTACCAGGCCACAATCCCCTCCCAGGGCTGGTGTGAATTGATGGCGAGGTAGGTTTGTCCGTCCTTGGTTTTGCGCGAATTAAACGCATACGCATTCGATCCATCGGCCTTGGGCATGGCCGCCATGGGTACCTTATTGCCTAAAATAGATTGAATCGCGCCATCGCCACCGGTAAAAACAAACAATTGTAACACGCCATACACGGCCATATCGCGGGGCGTAATGGGGATCAAGGCTTTGTGTCGTACTTCCCGTGGGTGCGCACGCGCGAAAGCATTGAAACCAGCGGCATACCCTTCCAGAAGTCGGTTGTATTCGGGTGAAATTTGCTTGCTATACAGTGAATCGACTAATTCGCGGGCGCGGATCAATTGAACGACAAAATCAATGGCCGCGCCATCTTTGCCCATTACCCGCCCTAAAAGACCTTTAGAGGCCAAAAAACAGGTCTGCACCGTTTCAAAATCGTCTTCGCAATGCGCCCACGCGAGGCCATACGCGACTTCTGCATCGGTTTTTGCAAAAATATGGGGCACGCCAAAAGAATCGCGTACAATTTGAATAGATTTGGGCTGAATTTGGGCGGAAAGCGACCAGGAACACAGCAAAAGCGACAGGAACGGTAGGTAGATTTTGTGCATAGTTTTGGAACGCCGTTGTACCCGTACTTGTTTCAAAAGTGGGTGGGTTTTTCCGAGGGTGACGAAGATCATCGGTTGGGGTGTAACTTAATCAATGGTGGTGTGTTCGTATTTAAGTTAAAAAAACAAATTATGAATACCGAAGTACTAGCCCGCATCCAATTTGCCTTTACCATTTCCTTTCACTACATCTATCCACCCCTGAGTATTGGACTTGGGTTGGTGCTGGTCGTTATGGAAGGAATGTATTTGCGCACCCGCAAAAAAATATACGAAGACATGACCCGCTTTTGGATCAAAATCTTCGCCTTGATCTTCGGTATTGGGGTCGCAACGGGTATTGTCATGGAATTTGAATTTGGTACCAATTGGGCCACCTATTCCAAATATGTGGGGGATATTTTTGGTTCCGCACTCGCAGCAGAGGGCATTTTTGCATTTGCCTTAGAATCGGGCTTTTTGGGTGTTTTGTTGTTTGGCTGGCATCGGGTGAGTCCGCCGGTACACTTTTTTTCCACGGTGATGGTGTGGCTTGGCTCCATGTTTTCGGCGGTGTGGATTGTGGTGGCCAATTCCTGGCAACAAACGCCGGCGGGATACCACATTATGGGCGAGGGCACCCAGGCACGGGCGGAAATCACCGATTTTTGGGCTATGGTGTTCAATCCATCCAGTGTGGACCGTTTGCTGCACGTGTGGGTGGGTGCATTTTTGGCGGGTGCGTTTTTGGTATTGAGCGTCAATGCATGGTATATCTTAAAAAAACGACATCTTGAAATTGCCTTGCCTTCTTTTAAAATAGCGCTTACCATTGCGGCTTTAGCCTCTATAACTCAATTGTTTCTGGGCCACCGCAGCGCCGAGGGGGTCGCTAAAAACCAACCCATCAAACTTGCAGCGCTGGAGGGCCATTACGACAGTCTGGCTGTAGCCGATTTGTACCTGTTAGGCTGGGTGGATCAAAATAACCGCACGACCAGCGGATTGAAAATACCCGGTGGACTGACCTTTATGTTGCACCAGGATTTTAAAACGCCTGTTCCCGGTTTGAACAGTTTTCCGCGCAACGACCAGCCGAAGCAAATCAACGCCATTTTTCAGTTTTACCATATCATGATTTCGATTGGTATGGCCCTTATTTTCCTGAGTTGGCTGGCGATGTGGTTGTGGTGGCGCGGCAAATTATTTGAAAAACGCTGGCTGTTGCAAATTTTCGTGTGGGCGGTGGCTTTGCCGCAAATTGCCAATCAAACCGGCTGGTTTTCGGCCGAAATGGGTCGGCAGCCGTGGGTTGTGTACGGATTATTGCGCACCAGCGATGCCCTTTCCCGCACCGTCACAGCCAACCAGGTATTGTTCTCGCTAATCCTGTTTACGGTGGTATATCTGGTCTTATTGATCCTGTTTTTGTATTTATTGACCAAAAAAATACAACACGGACCGGAATTGCACAGCGAAGAAAGCGATGCCGAAATACAATCGAAACGCCAACTCCCAACCCAACTATAAACACCCTTTTCACCCAAAATAAGCAATGTTATGTTTTTAGGAATCGATTATGCCACCTGGTGGTTTCTGGTTTTTGGCGCGGTGATTTCGGGGTACGCCATCCTCGATGGATTTGATCTGGGCGCCGGAGCCTTGCACTTGTTTTTGAAAAAAGAAGAAAGTCGGCGCATCGCGCTCAATGCGATCGGTCCGATTTGGGATGGCAATGAAGTGTGGTTGGTGATCGGCGGCGGTGCGCTGTTTGCAGGGTTTCCGGTGGCGTATGCGGCCATTTTTTCGGCATTTTACGTGCCTTTTATGATTTTTATCGTCGGCTTGATTTATCGGGCGGTGGCGATTGAGTTTCGAAGCAAAGAGCCGGGTAAAATCTGGCGCGCGAGCTGGGATTTCATTTACTTTTTTTCCTGCACCATCGTCACCTTATCGCTGGGTTTGATGTTGGGCAATGTGGCCTTGGGCATTCCATTGGATGCAAACCACGAATTTGCGGGCAACTGGCTCGACTTTTTCAATCCATTTTCAATCCTGGTTGCGGCGACCACCTTGGCCTTATTTATGATGCATGGGGCCATTTTCCTGACCATGAAAACCGAAAACCGATTGTTTGTAAAACTGACCATTTTGGCCAAAAACTTCACGATTTTCTTTGTGCTGGCCTTTACCCTCACCACGTTATACACCTTATTATATATACCCCATTTGAGCGATCGAATTCGCAGCAATCCGGCATTTTTCCTGCTGCCGGTGATGTTGGTGCTGGCGGTGGCCAATATTCCGAGGCAACTCAACAAAGGCGCCTGGCGCTGGGCGTTTGCCAGTTCGAGTATTACCATCGCTACCCTGCTGTTGATGGTGGCCGTGGAAGTTTTTCCTTACTTAGTTTACTCGCCGATCAACCCGGAAAACAGCATCACGATTGCCAATGCCGCCTCCAGTCCGAAAACGATGGGCTTGTTGTTGCGCATTGCTTTGATCGGAACACCCTTAGTGGGCATGTACACCGCCTTTGTGTTTTGGACGTTTAAAGGAAAGGTAAAGCTGGATGAGATGAGTTATTGAGCTTGGGGAAGGCTGCAGAAACGCCACATAAATTATTCATTGGTATTCAACTCATTGCGTAGTTTTTGAACCTCTTCAGTGGTCAATCCTGTACCTGCAGAAACCTGGTCATCGTTTAATCCTAATTTTATGAAATTGATGGCGATGTTTTTAGTGACTTCAATCTCCTTTTTCTTTGTTTCTGCTATTAATTTCTCCTCCATTTTTAATTCATGCTCCTCCCGTTCAAACTTTATAGTCTCCGCTATGCTTGCTTCTGTGTGGAGATTTTCCAGAAATTTATTGTATCTTTTACGGTCTGCTTCCGGAAGATTGTGCACATTTAGTTTTTCTCTGACCTCATTCATGCCTTTTGCGCGAAAACTATCGAGCACTTCACTGTTTTTCAGAAAATAGATCCATTCATCTAAGGTATCATTGATGATGTCGTTAAACTTGGTTGTTCGGATCAAATAATATTCGGGGTAGGTTTGATGAATGGTCGTTTTTTTGAACAGTTTTTGTTGTGCTTTGGTAAGTTGTAGTTCTTTATGCGTGTGCAAACCCACGAATTTAGTTTGTCCAGTGTAGATATAATCATCTCCTTTGGCCAAACCAAAATATACAATACTGACTGCGATAACTTTTTTTATCCGGGAATAGGCATCGCCAATGTCCAGGTATTCGGTAACGGCCTTTGAGGTAGCAAAAAGCATCCGCATGAGATAGTCTAACTCGCGCGTATTTTGTATTTCAATGATAATATGTTCACCTTTCGAGTTTTCAGCATATAAATCCACGCGGTTGAATTTATCATCTTCATGATCCTGGTTGCTCTCGCTTTCCAACAATCCCTCAATTTTGATATCTTCTTTGAGCAATTCAGAAAGAAAGCCTTCGAGAATACCGAAGTTCTTTTTATCACGCAGCATTTTCTTTGCTGCCCAATCGAATCGAATGTGCTTATTGGCCATATCACTTACTTTGAAACAAAGATAGTAGGTTCGCTGGATAAGATCAAACAATTTATTTGTGATTTACAACCTAGTTCTTTCCCCAGAAACCAAAAACTGCACTTTCCCCTCCAACAAACCCTTGTTTTTCAATTGTTTGCGCAGCAAATCTTCTGATTCTTTAAAATGACTCCAACCGCGGTAATGAATGGGAAGTACTTTATTGGGCTTTAAAACCGCAACTGCTTTTTCGAGGTCTTTCCCATCCATGGTGTACCGTCCCAGACCCGATAAATACCGGAATTGCGCACTGCCCAGGTGAAAAATGCCAATGTCGATGTTGGGAAAACGTTGGGCTACTTCCGGGATGCCTTTAAAATAAACGGTATCGCCTGAGATGTAAAGCACACCGTTGGATTGTCCGGGATATTCGAGCACAAACCCAATGACCGGGCCGGAAAAGAATTCGGGCAGCCACCAGGGACGGTGTTGGCAGGGCGTGGCGGTAATTTTCAAACCCGGAACTTTATCATTTTCAACTACATACGAATCCCATACACGCAGACCGGTAGTCCCTGGAACGCTTTTTGCCGCAGCCTGGGTAGACAAAATCAAAGGGACTGATTTAGCCAATTCCTTGCCAGCGCGGTCGAAATTATCCCCATGTTGGTGGTGGCTCAACAAAATCAGGTCGATGTGCCCCAATGCTGCTACAGAAAGGGCAGGATCGGCTGTTTTTTTGGAAATGGCTCCGAAACCGTGGTGATACCATCGGCCAGCATGGTCGAGGGTGGGATCTGTCAATATTCTGAATCCATTGATTTCCAGTAAGATACAGGCCGTATCAATGTGGGTGATGTATAATTCCATGTGGACAAATTAAGCAGGAAAATGGGCGCTAACAGGTTGTTTGGCGTCGCTCAAAATTATACTTTTACGGTCATTAAATATGAAAATATGCATATTTTAAAGAACATCTTACAAGCGTTGCACCTCCATCTAAAATCTTAAATCATGTAATCTTAATTCTTAAATCCCTCCCCCCTTTCGCGATATCGATTTACACCTTACCTTTACATCTACTAAAAGCAATTTTAGCAATCTTACTTTTATTTAATTATAATCCGATAGAAAGGTTGAAACCTTTCCAATCCAACCCTTACTACGAGATTTTTAACCACAAAAATTTCTAGTATGCACCATTTTATTTTATTCCTGGTTTTAATCCTCAATACCTTTCCCTTATCTGGACAGTGCTGGAAACAAATTTCGGGCGGCTCCCTGCATTCCTTTGCAGCCACCCCGAACAATCGTTTATGGGCCTGGGGCGACAATGCGCTTGGACAATTGGGTAAAAACTACAATTTTCAGGTTTTTTCCCCCGTTTTAATCGACATAGGGCCCGACTGGGCCGGTATAGACGCCAACTACGGCAACTCCGCAGCCATCAAAACCGACGGATATTTATACATCTGGGGTTCCAATAACCGTGGACAATTAGGCATTGGGCCCGATGGACCCGATTTCGTAAAAGTGCCTACGCTGGTCAATTTGGCCAAATGGACCCAGGTTTCCATCGGCAACGAACATGTATTGGGGATTCAAACCGACGGAAGCCTTTGGGCTTGGGGCAGTAATACGTTTGGCGAATTGGGCAATGACACACAAACTCCCTCAAATCACCCCATTCAAATCGGAAGCGACAAAGACTGGAAAGCCATTTCCGCAGGCGATCACTTCTGTCTGGCCATCAAAAAGGACGGCTCTTTGTGGGCTTGGGGCTTCAACCAGGTTGGACAATTGGGGGATTCCAGCTACCAGAACAGAAATGTGCCCGTACCCGTTCGAAAAGATAAAAAATGGAAACAGGTAGATGCAGGCTATAGGCATGCGTTGGCCATCGACGAGTCCGGGAAATTATGGAGTTGGGGTGAAGGCGCAATCGGGTCGAATCCAACATGGCCGCCCTATCCATCCACGCCGGTTTTGATCGATTCCATTAAATTGTGGCAGAAGGTTTGCGCTGGAAACAACATCTCATTGGCGCTCGATGATGCGCATGCCCTGTGGTCCTGGGGGTTCAACAATTCGGGTCAAATCGGGCAAGACACCACTTGGCAGGATATTGCCACCGGGAGCAATCACTTTCTGGCGATTGATCAATCGGGCGATCTTTGGACATGGGGATTTAACGTGCAGGGACAACTCGGACAAGGCAACACCCTCGATTTGAGCACGCCCACCAAAGTCAACTGCCCCTATACCGATGCGCACGTTTTATCCGCCAAAGCGCCAGCGGTGCAATTATTTCCATCGCCTACAAAGGATGCTTTATACTTACAATTATTTGATAATCAAACCCGTGCAATCAAATACAGCATTATTAATGCACAAGGCGCGGAAGTCATGCCTTGCCAGGTTTTGATGCCGGATGTTTCTATTGACGTCACAGATTTGGGGCCAGGTGTGTATTTCCTGCAATTGCAATTGGGTGATCAAAGGCTTACCCGGAAGTTTGTAAAAATGTAATATATTTCAAATAGATCCCCACCAACATGAATCATCCCGAATTTTGTTGAAACCCAAAATTCGGTTTTTTTTATCCATTACCACGAGAACTCAGCAAAATAGTCCTTATTAATACGAAAAGATGGTACCAATGCTACCCAAATCATGCATAACAACTGAAGCCTCCTTAAGTCCCGTGTATCTATCTGAGTATTGAGTGCAATAAAACAGCCCTGCCTACTTTTTCACCTGCATCGCCTCCACCACCGCCTCCGGAAGCAAAGGCAGCCCGATTTTTGCCCGCCAATCGTTTACGGTGTTTTCATCGCCTTCCCAGGGCGACAGTTCCACGCTGCCATCTTCCATATTTTGATAGTACAGCAGGTAACGCTGGGGTTTTCCCAATAAAACCCTGATATGGTCGTAACAAAAGGCATACATTTTCCAGGGGAGCTCACCCGCCAAACAAGCCTGTTCCAAGGCAGGGAGCCAAGTCAGGTGTGCGGCGATATCGCCGGAGTTCATGAGCAAATGAAAAGCATTGTTCACGGCACTTTCGCTGTAGTTGCCTTTCTTGGGCCAGCCTGTTTTTTGCAAGATGGGATATATGGTTTTGTAACTCATTTCGGATTGCTTGCGGACGGCAGCATCGGTTTTACCGGGTATTTCCACTTCATAACGGTCTTCACCGGGCATATTTCCCGGAAGACGGTTCAATATTACCGCCAATTGTTCGCCTTCATACCGACAAGTTTCAAACCGAAGTGAATCGATCAGGAAGGACTCCCTTCCATATTTGAGATTTTTGTAACTGGCACGAACCTTCTTTTCCAGCAATGGCCATCGTTTATCCGATCGCAAGCGCTCAAACCTGGGATCGAACAATAAGAGTATGCTCGTACCTTTTTCAACTTTTGCCGTCCACCGGTCGAGGTAGGAAAATGCGGCGGCTACATTATTTTCTTTCATGGCTTTCAAGGCGTAACGATAAAACATCGCCTCCAGCGTCAAAGTAGATTGCCTTATTTCGGTGCGGCGGTTTAGTTTACGACCTGTTTCCGTGGTATTGGGGCGATAGGGAGTATCTCCACCCAAGGCGCGCATGTAAAAACGATACGTTGGAATCTTTAGCACTTCGGTCAGGTAGGTATGTACCGCTTGCACCCGTTTTTGTGATAAGGCGATATTGTCCTTGCCAATGCTATCGGTATGCCCCGACAATTCAAAAATCAAATCAGGGTATTTTTTTACATAGGTGGCAAAAGTATCCAGTACTGCTTGATGTTCAAGCGTTAATGCAAAGGCATCATTTTCATACAACAGAATTTGATTGTCCATCACAGGCGTTGCGCCCAGCGCCACGGGGTCGTAACGACTACAATAATAAATGGAACTATCCGAAACAGTAGACGCATCTGGTTTTTCCACTACCGATACATTGTCAAGATAATAATGCACATAGTTATAACTACGAGATCTTGGCCATTGTAGGTCGGCAAAAACACCGATCATCAGGTAATTACTGGTACACAGGGGCCTGACCCGCCACTTGGCCTGGTACCACTGGTCATATATAAGCGTATCTACCCCGATGAAGGGGATAATGAGTGAATTTCTTCCATTAAAAAAAGTCAGATTTTGCGGCAATAGTGCAATGCCCAGGTGTTTGCCCCAATCCGGGTCGTGCCGTTTCCCACTTTCAACGTATAACCAAAGGCTGACTTCATATAATTGACCGACCTGCATGGGTTCCGCCGTTCGCGCGGATAAATGGGTAGCCCCTTCCACCCCACCAAAAATCCCATTTACATCTGGCAAATAGCGCATTTCAATCATCGCGTCGCCGGATTGTGGCGATATTCTGTCCATTGGACAAATTCCCCATTTTTTATCAACCGAGTTCTGTTTGTACTGTTTGTCACACAGCTGACAGCCCCAATTATCATTGTGCCAGTTGTACACATGCGAACCATATTCACCTCTGGATAAACAACTAATACACCTTACTTCGGCATGTTCCTCAAATCCGCCATTTCTAAGGATGCTTTTTTGCGCGCAAGTTTGGCTGGCTGTGCACATACAAGCCAAGAGCAGGATAAAAGGCTGGAAATTCATTTATTTAAGGTGTAGCGATTTAGAAAATAGGGTATCGGGTATTGTTTTATAGTTGAGGTGCTCAATTAAAATTTGCATTCATACGAATAAGGTGTAAAAAACGGTGCGCTTGCTGCATACATGATTTCTTTTCACAAAAGAAATCGATTAAAACTCAAAAAATTTGATTTCTAACAATATATTTTCTTGACACAACATGCTTGGGTGGCTTTTTATAGACATTTTTATTTCGCGCAGATGGTACACGGAAAAAAAAGCAGATGTTACACGGAAAGGTCTGTGTAACATCTGCGAAAACGAATCTGTGTGGCATCTGTGCGAAAACGATCCAGTAAGTTGCGATGTAAGACCATCCGCAACAACGCATTTACATCGGAGCAATCGGGTTAGGTGCTACATTATTTACCGGTTTGATACTTTGCAGATAAGCAAAGATGGCACTGAGATCTTCCTCCTTCATGTTCACGTAATTGACCCACGGCATGGGCGGCAACAACATGCGGCTGCCATCGAGGCCTTTAGATTTACCTTCCGTCAATGCTTTTTTGAATTGGGCAAATGTCCAGTTGCCCAACCCGGTTTCATCAGGCGTGAGGTTGCTGGAAAATGAAACGCCCCAGCCACCAGCAGCGGCGGTAAGGTCGGGCGTGAACATGGCGAACCCGGCAGCCAATACTTTTTTGTCAAAATTAGGGATGGGTTGTGTGCCTGGATAACCCGATAACATCCGTTCCGGGATGATTTCGGGCCCATTTGGCCCCATGCGCTTGGGTGAATGGCAGTCATTGCAACCACAGATATTTACAAGGTATTCACCTCTGGCTACCATGGTGGCTTTGTCCGGTGCTGCTGCAATTTGCGCACTGGATTGGGTAGTGGGTGGGGTGTTTTCTGCACATGCACCGATAATGAATGGCATGAGCAACAATAAGTGAGTGATTTTCATTGTAAAAGTATTATTATTGAAATGTTGAACGGGCGTGAATGTACAACCAAACCTATTGCCTACAAATGGCCCATACTGCTTTAGCCCAATTTTATTTTGTACCCGGCAGTGTCTTGATTTCAAAACACCAAGGGTTCGAAGCAAAATATACCCAGATTTAAACTCAGATTTAAACCCAGGTGGAAACCATACAATGGATGGTTTTTAGAACACACCGAATATTGAAAAACCTTACTAAATTTGCATTTTTAAACCAATTTTAATTAGAACCATGAAACTTACCATTACATTATTTGCTTTTCTACTTTCATTATCCCTGCACGCCCAATGCTGGGAAAGTGCCGCGGGCGGATCTTACCACACCGTTGCCATTACTACTGAAGGCTCACTTTGGGCTTGGGGCGGCAACGCTTTAGGTCAATTGGGGAATGGCACCTTAAATGCAGCACTTAAACCCATTTTGATTGATTCTACTGCCAACTGGAGCCAGGTAGTCGCAAATGTTTTCACTTCGATTGCACTGAAAAACGACGGCACCCTTTGGTCTTGGGGTGACAATGTATACGGCCAATTAGGCATCGGATCCAATACACCGTATAGCCAAGTACCCGTTCAAGTTGGAACTGCCAATAATTGGATAGCTATTTCATTGGGAAGTGCGCATGTTTTGGCACTTAAATCGGATAGTAGCCTATGGGCCTGGGGTAGTAATTTTTATGGCGGGTTAGGCAATAACTCAAATCTTAATAAAAATGCACCTGTTCAAATTGGCAATGCCCATAATTGGGTGGCTGTGGCAGCGGGCGGATACCATAGTCTGGCGTTGAAAAGTGACGGAACCCTCTGGGCCTGGGGCTTTAATGAATATGGACAATTGGGGGATGCTACTAATATAAACAAAAAAACACCCATCCAAGTTGGAACCGATAATAAATGGAGAAAAATTGACGCTGGATATGGATTTAACCTTGCAATCAAATCTGATGGCACGATGTGGGCTTGGGGTAATAATACTTTCGGACAAGTGGGCGATGGCACTTCCGACAATCAAAATGTGCCAAAAAAGATTGGCACGGATATTACCTGGAAAAGCATAAAAACAGGTGGCGCATTTTGCCTTGCCATTAAAGATGACGGCACCTTGTGGTCCTGGGGTCAAAACCTGGAGGGACAATTGGGCATTGGCAATACCAATACTCAATATGCTCCCACCAAAGTAGGTACCGCCAATAATTGGAAATCAGCCAATGGCGGTGAAAGTCACTCCATGGCCATTCAAACCGATGGCAATTTATGGACTTGGGGTTATGGTTCAGACGGGCAATTAGGCGATGGAACGAATGATGCTCATCTAACGCCTATCAACATTACCTGCCCTACCACCAGCATCCGACCTGTTTTGTTGGCCGACCATCTGTTGAAACTGTTTCCAAACGCAGCACATGATTACCTGCAAGTGCAATGGACCGGCATTGTTACCCAGGATTTTAAATTTGAAATTCGAAATGTACTGGGCGCAGTGGTTTGTCCGCTTCAATCGCTTAACGGAAATGAACGCGTTGATGTAAGCGCCCTGCCATCAGGCGTGTATTACTGCACTGTAAAAACGCCAGCAGGCCAGCTTAGCAAACAATTTGTGAAGCAATAAATCATGCGCTTACTACCCTACCTACTAATCCCCATCGCAATTGCAATATTTTGGCATAAACGCAGGCTTCCTCACCCAGGTTTAAGTTACCTATTATGCATCGTAATCCTGGAAGTTTACGCATTGGGAATTGTTGCCTTAGATAACTTTTTGCACCCCGCACCACCAGGACCTGCCTGCAACACCCCACAAATGGCTTTTTTGGTTTTTCATGTTGTCTTGTTGCCTGTGCCGTTACTGGTACAATGGATGGTTTCTAAAACGCTGCGTTTTATCGAAAAATCTGAGTAAATTTGCCGTTTTTTAACCAAATTTTACCTAAACCATGAAACAACGCTTTACCTTCCTCGCATTAATACTTTCCATCTCCCTGCATGCCCAATGCTGGGAAAGCGCCGCAGGCGGATCATATAACACTGTTGCCATTGCAACCGACAGCACGCTTTGGACTTGGGGCGATAATGGTATCGGCCAACTGGGAAACGGATCTTTTAACGGTGAACTGAAACCCATTCAAATAGATTCTACCCCTGTTTGGCGCCAAGTGGACGCAAACGCATCGGCTTGCATTGCCTTGAAAAACGATGGCACCCTTTGGACTTGGGGCGACAATGGTTCCGGCCAATTGGGCATCGGATCCAGTACCCAGTATAGTCAAATACCTGTTCAAGTTGGAACTGCCAACAATTGGATCGCTGTTTCGATGGGAAGTGCACACGTTTTGGCCATCAAATCCGATAGCACCCTTTGGGCTTGGGGCAATAATTTTTATGGCGGATTGGGCATTGGCTCTAACGCAGATAAACGTTCACCCGTTCAAATTGGTACAGCCCATGATTGGATCGCAGTAGCAGGAGGTGGTTTTCATAGTTTGGCACTTAAAAGTGACGGAACCCTCTGGGCTTGGGGCTATAATGAATATGGCCAATTGGGCGATGCTACCAATGTCGACAAAAAAACACCCATCCAGGTTGGCACGGATAATAAATGGAGCAAAATTGCGGCCGGATATACTTTTAGCCTTGCCCTCAAATCCGATGGAACCATATGGGCTTGGGGCTATAATTCGAACGGACAATTGGGCGATGGCACTACCAACGACCGCAATACACCCAAAAAAATAGGCACCGGAAATACCTGGAACAGCATAAAAACGGGTAGCGGTCATTGCCTGGCCACCAAAAACGACGGCACCTTGTGGACCTGGGGCTATAACCTGGATGGACAACTGGGCCTCGGAAATACCAACGAACAATATGCCCCCCTTAAAGTAGGCAATGCCACCAATTGGCAATCGGCCAAGGGCGGTGGTAGTCACTCCATGGCCGTCCAAACCGATGGAACGCTGTGGACCTGGGGCTATGGCAAATACGGACAATTGGGCGACGGAACCATCCTCTCGCATGCCACGCCAGCCATTGTCCTTTGCCAAACGAGCAGCATCCGACCTGTTTTGTTGTCCGATCATCTTTTAAAATTGTTCCCAACACCCGCACACGATGATCTTCAGGTGCAATGGACCGGAATCGTTACCCAAGATTTTACCTTCGAAATTCGAAATGTATTGGGCGCGGTGGTTTTCCCAACGCAAACCCTGCTTGGAAATGAACGCGTGGATATAAATGCCTTGTCACCCGGTGTGTATTACCTGACCGTAAAATCCGAAGCAGGCCAAATCACCAAACAATTTGTGAAGCAATAAGCGGCTTTGTCATGGGTGTTTGCTGTATTGAAACACCCATGACAATACCCTTTCCCAAAAACCGTACCTTTGCGCTAAAATATCCCATATATGTCGCGCAACCCTACAATCCATTCCCCCCAACGCAGTTTCCCCATCACAGGCATGAGTTGCGCCGCCTGTGCACTGAGCGTGGAGGAAATTGCCCAGCAACAAACCGGGGTAGAAACCGCATCCGTAAATTTTGCTACCCATACACTTACCATTGATTATCAAGCAAATAATTTATCCATCGCGCAATTGCAGCAAGCGATTGAAGCCGGTGGGTACGGAATAATCGTAGAAACCGAAAAAGCAGACGCGCAAAAAGCACAATCGGACTATGAAAAAGCGCAACTACAAAAACTAAAAATCGACATCCGCTGGGCCATCGCATGCAGTATTCCGGTGGTAATACTCGGTATGTTTTGGATGAGTGCCCCTTATGCCAACTGGATCATGTTGGTTTTGAGTATTCCTGTGATTTTTGTGTTTGGTGCGCGCTTTTTTACCAGCGCCTGGAAACAAACCCGCATGGGCAAGGCCAACATGGATACCCTGGTGGCACTCAGCACCGGCATCGCATTTCTATTCAGCACGTTTAACACGGTGTACCCAGCCTTTTTTACACAACAAGGCTTAATGCCGCATACTTATTTCGAGTCTGCTTGTGTCGTAATCGTATTTATTTTATTGGGTAAACTGCTCGAAGCCAATGCAATGACCCGCACCGCAGCGGCCATCCAAGGTTTGATGCAACTGCAACCTAAAACAGTGTTGCTGCTCCGAGATGGAAAAGAAATCCAGGTCCCGATCGCGGAGGTGCAGGTGGGCGATTGCGTGCTCGTGCGCCCGGGCGACCGCATCCCGGTAGATGGAAAAGTAAGCGACGGCCATTCGCTGGTGGATGAAAGTATGCTTTCCGGCGAGGCAATTCCCGTGGAAAAAGGCCCTGGATCTGCCGTTTTTGGCGGTACGTTAAATCAAAAAGGCAGTTTTCAGTTCATTGCCGAAAAAGTAGGCAGCGCAACGGTGTTGGCCCAAATCATCCAGTATGTGCAGGAAGCGCAAGGCAGCAAGGCCCCGGTGCAAAAACAGGTAGATAAAATTGCGGGTATTTTTGTGCCCGTTGTTTTGGGCATTGCTGTCCTCACTTTTGGCGTTTGGCTGCTCTTTGGCGGCATGCAGGCGCTTCCATTGGCCCTGTTGAGCAGTGTTACCGTGCTTGTCATCGCCTGCCCTTGTGCCCTCGGACTGGCCACACCCACCGCCATCATCGTAGGCATGGGCAAGGGCGCGGAGCGGGGCATCCTCATCCGCGATGCCGCTTCCCTGGAAATGGCGCATAAAGTAGATACCATTGTATTGGATAAAACAGGAACGATCACTGCCGGAAGTCCGGTGGTAACGGATCTTGCCTGGATAAACCCGGAAGATGCTACAACCGCCGCACCGATATTATTAGGCCTCGAAATACGCTCCGAACATCCTTTGGCGGCTGCGATCACTACATTTTTAAAAGAACAATCGATTTCAGCCGCCGAAATCACGCAATTCAATAGTCTAAGCGGACAAGGGGTGGTTGGAAATGTAGGTGCCGCCGTTTATCGTGCCGGGAGTTTGGCCTGGATGACGCAATTGGGTGTTTCAATACCTGAAAACACCCAAAAAACATTAAAAGAATGGCAAGAATCGGGCAAAACCGCCCTGCTTTTTAGCAAGAATCAAACCTTGTTGGCCTGTTTGGCGGTAGCCGATCCGATCAAACCCGGCACCCCGGACGCTTTGGAGGCATTGCAGTCGGCCGGTTTGTCTGTGTATATGTTAAGTGGCGATCACCCGAATACCGTACAAGCCGTGGCGCAGGTTTTGGGGTTAAAAAACTTTGCAGCAGGTCAAATGCCCGCCGATAAAGCGGCATTTATTGCCAATTTGCAACAAAAAGGCCATATCGTGGCCATGGCGGGCGATGGGATCAATGATGCCCAAGCCCTGGCGCAAGCCGATTTGAGCATCGCCATGGGAAAAGGCTCGGATATTGCTATTGAAGTGGCCGATATGACCCTGGTTTCGGGCGATTTACGGCAACTGCACAAAGCCCTGCAACTGTCGAAACAGACCGTGCGCACCATCCACCAGAACCTGTTTTGGGCGTTTATTTACAACGTAATCGGCATCCCCTTAGCGGCAGGCGTGTTATATCCCATCAACGGCTTTTTGCTCAACCCCATGCTTGCGGGCGCAGCCATGGCCTTGAGTTCGGTTTCGGTTGTGGGCAATAGCCTGCGTTTAAAAAACAAACAACTTTAGTCCTTGTTAAAAAAAAAACCGGGTGCTTGTGCAATTTCATCACAATTTGCATCATTCCTATCGTAAGTTTGCTTGATCTTCCCAACCGTGCACCATGCGCCTAACCAACATGCATTTCCTATTGTACCATCCCTTTCTTTTTAAAAATAAATTCCAGCGTCCAATGCGCCTAACCCTTCCCTTGCTGCTCTTGCTTGGGCTTTTTGCGTTTTGTAAAATGCCGAGTAAAAAAACAAGCCTCCAACCAAGCAACGAAACATTTAAAACCAAAACGGATACGAAAATGCCCGATTTACCCATCGCAGGCGATTACCCGGCGGCCTGGCAGGAAATTGACAGCCTCGAACGGGAAGGCCTGTTCAAATCTGCCCTGGAAAAAACAGAAGCGCTGTACGCCCGCGCCTCCAACGACAATAATGCCGGACAAATTCTAAAGTCCCTTATTTTCAAAGGCAAATTCCTTACGATGTTGGAAGAAAATGGCATTGAAAAAGCCATGCAACTGTATGAAACGGAACTCCTGCGTATGCGCCAGCCCGAAAAATCGGTGTTGCAAAGTATGCTCGCCGAATTATACAGCACCTACCTCCAAAATCAGGGTTGGCGGATAAGCAACCGCACACAATTGGCAGACGCACCCGGTCCAGACATCACGACCTGGTCGGCGGCCAACTTCGAACAACGCGCACTGGATCTTTACCAGGCTTCCGTAAAAGAAGAAATTGCCCTGCGCAATGGCCCGATCAATTACATCAAAGACATCATCCTGCCGGGCAGCACCGATACAACCGCCGTGCCGCTTCGCCCTACCCTCTTCGATTTTTTGGCATACCGCGCCCTGCAACACTTTGAAAGTGAACGCAGTTACCTCAATCAGCCTGCTTTCAAATTCGAACTCAGCCAGGAAGCCGCTTTTGCCCCTGCGAAAACATTTTTATTGGAAAAATTTGAATCGCAGGATGAAAACGCAAGCAAATGGATGGCGATTCGCTTGTTCCAGCGCCTGCTCTCGGCCCAAAGCGGCAATGCCGGACAAACCGCAGGATACATTGATGCCGACCTTGCCCGACTAAATTTTGTTCGCCAAAATTCAGTGCTGGAAGACAAGGAACTTCGGTATGAGCAAGCCCTGGAAAGCCTGCACAAACAATACTACGACCACCCCTCCGATGCCGAAATCGTATGGCAATTGAGCAACTACCTGTGGCAAAAAGAGGTGCAACAACCGGGCGAAAAAACACACCGCAAACGCGCCCTAACCCTGTGTGAAGATGCTATAAAACGGCATCCGAATACGTTTGGAGCAAAACGCTGCGCCCAATTGGTCGAAATCCTGAAAACACCCAGCTTTTCCATCCTCACAGAAATGGCTTATGTGCCCGAAAAACCGGTACTATTTCGCGTTGCCTGGCAAAACATGTCCAAAATTTATGTAAAACTGGTGCAATTGCCCGGTTTCGACGAATGGAATACTGATACCCCCTACGAACAATACCTCCCTTTGCTCAATGGCAAACGGTCTTTACAACAAAAAACATGGGAACTCGCCGACCCAGGCGATTATTACAACCACGAAACGGAACTCAAACTGGATCCCTGCTCCATCGGTCACTATATGGTGATGGCTGCCGACAATCCGGAGTTTGACGATAAAAAAGGCTACGTGTATTGGTCGCTCATCTATGTGAGCAATTTGAGCGCCGCCCATTTCGCCGAAGAAAAAAGCAACCTGTATGTGGTGCTGAATCGACAAACGGGCGCTGCCATGCCCGGTGTAAAAGCCAATTTTTACCAAACCGCTTATAATTACAATCGCAATCGATACGAACGTACCAGTTTGGGCGCCTTAACTACCGATGCCCAAGGGGTGGTGCGCAAAATTACGGAAGCGCAGGAAAGCGGCGAAGTGTGGTTCAGCCAGGGAAAAGACACGCTCCCAGGCGATAATTATTATGTCAATTATTACCGCCCACAAGAACCACAAACCACGGTGCAGTTCTTCACCGATCGCAGTATTTATCGACCCGGACAAACCGTGTATTTTAAAGGCGTGGTATATCAGCGGGACACCGAAGCGCATCCCGCCATTCAGACCGGAAAAATGGTGGAAGTAAATTTTTATGATGTAAATGGCCAAATAAAACAAACTTTAAAGCTAAAAACCAATGATTATGGCACCTTCAATGGTGCGTTTGCAGCGCCTTCCAGTGGACTGACCGGTCGCATGAGTATTCGTGCAACCGATATTTCAGGTATTGCCTGGATCAATGTGGAGGAATACAAACGCCCGAAATTTGAAGTAACCATGTTGCCGGTGGAGGGCGCTTATCGGGTACAAGACCGAATTATTGCAAAAGGGGAAGCAAAAGCTTATGCCGGCAGCAACCTCGATGGCGCCGAAGTGAAATACCGGGTAGTACGTCAGGCGCGCTTCCCGTATTGGGATTATGGTTGGGGAAAATCTTATTTCCCCTGGAATGTAAGCGAAATGGAAATTGCACAGGGTGTTACCCGCACCAACCTGGAAGGCCAGTTTGAAATACCTTTTACCGCTATACCCGATCGCAGCATCCCGCAAAAAGACCAGCCTGTATTTGATTTTACCGTGTACGCCGATGTAACCGATATAAATGGCGAAACCCGCAGCGCGCGCTATTCAATCGCTGCCGGATATGCCGCACTTCAACTCGAAATGCAGCTGAATGCTACTGAATTGCTCGATAGCATGAAAAAAGTGTCAATCATCGTGCAAAATATGAGCGGTAAACCCCAATCGGCTCAAGGCACCGTGCAACTCCAACGCCTCAACGAACCCAATACTTTTTTTGTACAACGCTATTGGGCCAAACCCGATGTATGGACCCTGTCAGAAGCGGAATACAAACGGGATTTTCCGGATTATGCCTGGAAAACAGAAGACGAACCCGAAAGTTGGACGAAAGACGGAAACCCAATTTCCATTCCATTCAATACCGCTAATAGCACGAACCTTGATTTGCATGGTGGCAAACTAAAACCCGGTTTTTATGAAATTACCGTGCAAACTAAAGATGCTTTTGGCGCTGCGGTAACCCTCAAAAAACTGGTGCGTATTTGGGATGCCCAAAAACCAGCCACCCAATTTACTCAGCCAACTGGCATGATCGAACAAGCCAGTTACACACCCGGGGAAACCGGAAAACTTTGGTTTGGCAGTAAATACGAAGCCCTCAACGTATTTTATGCCTTTGAAAAAGACGCCAAACTCGATAATCCACAGGTTTTGAAGGTAAATGGTGCCACACAAGTGAATTTTCCTGTGCTTGAAGCAGACCGCGGGGGAAAAGTGATACACTGGTGTACTGTGCGCAACAACCGCTTTTATGGAAATGGTGCCTTGTTTGTGAACATCCCTTGGAACAATAAAAAACTCGATATTACATATGAAAGTTTCCGTGATAAACTCAGTCCGGGACAACAAGAAACATGGAGCATCAAAATCAGCGGTCCGGGTAAAGAAAAGGTAGCAGCAGAGTTGGTCGCAGCCATGTATGATGCCTCGCTTGATCAGTTTTTGCCCCATGCCTGGTACCCCATTGGCTACTACAATACCCAAATGCGGGTGTACGAACAAGGTGGCATCGCGTTTAGTGTTGCCGGCACCGATATGCGCTATAATGTGGAAAAGCAGCCACAAGAATCGGTTGAACGCATTTACCGCAGCTTAAACTGGTTCGATTTCCCCATGTACGGTGGCAATTTTTACGGAGCCCCGGGGGGTGCACCGCGGGTCATGTCGATGCAAATGGAGAAAAAATCTGCGGCGCCGATGCAGGAGCAAGACCAAATGCAATTTAAAGCAGAAGAATCCATGGAAGGAGGTATCTTAACTTCCGATGAGTCAAGGACACCCGTTGAACCTAGCTCCAATGCGCCAGTAACAAGTCCGCCGCCACCTGCTTCCATGCGCGCGAACCTCAACGAAACGGTGTTTTTCTTCCCCGACCTACACACCGACGCGGAAGGCAATGTGATCCTGAAATTTAAAATGAACGAAGCGCTTACCCGCTGGAAACTACTCCTGTACGCGCATACGAAAGACTTGAAAGAAGCCATTTCTGAAAAAACCGTGGTTACCCAAAAGGAACTGATGATTTTGGCCAATCTGCCACGCTTCTTGCGGGCAGGTGACACCTTCGAATTTTCGGCAAAAGTGAGCAATTTGTCTAAAGAATTGATCGATGGACGGGCAACATTGGCGTTGTTGGATGCTACCACCTTACAACCCCTAGAGGCAAAATTTGGCCTTAATACCAACAAATCGGTGCCTTTTAGCATCCAGGCTGGTGGCAGTGCCCCCTTGCGCTGGACACTCCAGGTTCCTGCCGATTATACGGGAGCGGTGACCTGGCAGGTTTTCGCCGACGGCAAACAATTCCGCGATGGCGAAGAAAGCACCATTCCGGTGGTGACCAACCGCATGCTGGTAACCGAAACCCTGCCGATCACGGTACGGGGCGGACAAACAAAGAAGTTTAGTTTCGACCACCTCAAAAACAGCAAATCGGGCAGCCTGGCATCCCACCGGTACACCCTCGAATTTACCAGCAATCCGGCCTGGTACGTGGTACAGTCCCTACCTTACCTCATGGAGTATCCGTATCAGTGCAGCGAACAGGTGTTTAGCCGTTTTTATGCGAATGCTCTTGCTTCCAGTGTGACTGAAAAACTACCAAATATCCGTCGGGTGTACGAGCGCTGGAAAGGCACCGAGGCCATGGTATCCAACCTGGCTAAAAACCAGGACTTGAAATACGCCCTGCTGGAAGAAACACCCTGGGTGATGGAGGCGCAAAGTGAAACGCAGCAAAAGCAAAATATCGCGCTGTTGATGGACCTCAACCGAATGGCCGACGAAAAACAAAATGCCTTGAACATCCTCCGCGACCGCCAAACCGCGAATGGCGGCTGGCCCTGGTTTGCTGGCGGACAGGAAAGCTGGTACATTACCCAATACATTGTGGAAGGTCTAGGCCATCTTCAACACTTAGGTGCATTCGATCCGCAAAAAGACCAGCAAACCACGCCAATGCTCGATCGCGCCCTGGCTTTCTGCGACCGTGAACTGGAAAAACAGTACCACGAAATCGAAAAAGCCGTGCAGGAAGGCAAAGCCAAATGGGAAGACGACCACCTCGGCAGCATGGAAATCCATTATTTGTATGCCCGCTCATTTTTCCCATTCGACCGCATCACGAAAATACATGCCTTTTACCTCGAACAAGCGCAGAAATATTGGCTCGGAAAAGGTTTATACCAGGAAGGTTTGATCGCCCTGGCGCTGCACCGAAACGGTCGCAAAGAAGCCGCACTGAAAATCGTCAACAGCCTGCGCGAACGCGCCCAGCAAAAAGAAGAACTCGGCATGTACTGGGCCTTCGATTGGGGTTACTACTGGTACAACCTGCCCATCGAAACCCAAGCTTTGATGGTGGAAGTATTCGACGAAGTGGCCGCCGACACCAAAGCAGTGGAAGAATTGCGCATCTGGTTGCTCAAAAATAAACAAACAAACCGCTGGGAAAGCACCAAAGCGACCGCCAGCGCCGCCTACGCCTTGTTGTTGCACGGCGATAACTGGTTGAACAATACCCAACCCATCCAAGTTTTGGTGGGCGGCCGTTCGCTCAAACCCGCCGAAATTGAACCCGGCACTGGCTATTTCAAACAAAACTGGGACGGAAAAGACGTACAACCCAACTGGGGCGATATTCAGGTAGCCAACCCAAACAGCAACATCGTGTGGGGCGCCGCTTACTGGCAATATTTTGAAGACCTCGACAAAATCGAAAGTTTCAAAAAGACGCCTTTAACCATTGTAAAACAATTGTTTAAAGAAGAAAATACAGCCACTGGCCCAAAACTCACGGCCATTTCAAACAACAATGAAATCAAAGTGGGCGACAAACTGAAAGTGCGTATCGAAATCAAAGTGGACCGTCCGATGGAGTATGTCCACTTGAAAGACATGCGCGCCGCTGGTTTTGAGCCGCTGGAGGTACTGAGCGCTTACCATTGGCAGGATGGCCTGGGGTATTTCCAGAGCACCAAAGACCTCGCCACCAATTTCTTCTTTGATTACCTCCCCCGCGGCACGTTTGTGTTCGAATACGGGATGGTGGCCAGCAACCGCGGCGACATGTCGAATGGTGTAACGACCATTCAGTGTATGTATGCGCCGGAGTTTACCAGCCATTCGCAAGGGGTTCGGGTTACGGTGAAATAGTTTTGAAAACACCACGAGATTGCACGGATTCACACAGATTTACATTATAATCTGTGTGAATCTGTGCAATCTGTGGTGTCCATCTAGCGCCGTCTGTATACTCAGATTAAGTTATTGTTATACTTGTTTCCAGCTCAACTTGCAATTGATTTTGGCGCTACTTTGCATGGCGATTAACCGCATTTGCAAAACAACACCCAAACCTTTTCAACCATGGCAGAAGAAACAGAAAACAGCAGTATTCCCCCTTATTGTACCCTTGTAAGCGTCCCCCAACGTTCTTTTGGACCAGAAATTGGCAGCCGCCGTGCAGGCATGATTGCCATTACTATGAAAAAATGGGTCAATGGCACCAAATTAAAATACTACTTTTTCAATGGCCCGGCTGATGGCTCTCCTTCCAACTGGAACGGCTCGGCCGCCCAGGAAAATACCGTCCGCAAAGCATTTGAAAAATGGATGAGCATTGGCATCGGGATCGTTTTTGAAGAAACGACGGATAAAAACGAAGCACAAATACGCATCGGTTTCCAAAAAGGCGACGGTGCCTGGTCGTACGTTGGCCGCGACATCATCGATTTTGCTGGCTCCCCCGACGAACGCACGATGAATTTTGGCTGGGACATCAGCAATGACCTCGATACTGCATTGCATGAAATTGGCCATACTTTAGGTGCCGCACATGAGCATCAAAACCCATTTGCAGGCATTGTTTGGGACGAGCAGGCGGTATATGATGCTTTGGCAAAACCACCCAACCGCTGGTCGCGCCAAACCACCTTCGAAAATATTATTCAAAAACTGGCGCCCAACAACGTGGAAGGATCCGACCATGATCCCAACTCTATCATGCACTACCCGTTCGGGGCAGGTTTGATCATCGCGCCCGCGCCATTTAAAAACGGCATTTTCCCAAAAGGCGGTCTTTCGGAAAAAGACATTACGTTCGTCAAAAAATTCTATCCGGCGCTGCATGCCAATGATTATACGGTTTTGAAAGTATCCGAATCAGCCAACCTCGGCATCAAAGCCGGCGAACAAAAAAACTTTACCTTCAAACCCACCCGTTCCCGGAAATACAACATCGAAACGTTTGGCACCATGGACACCGTGATGGTGTTGTATGAAAAAACAAGCGGCGAAGACGTGTACCTGGCGGGCGACGACGACAGCGGCACCGATGCCAATTCTAAAATCACCTTGCGCCTGATCAAAGGCCGGGAATACATCATTCGGGTGCGCCTGTTTTACGCCGATAGCGAAGGCGGCGGGTCCATTATGGTTTATTAGTACTTGTTTTAAAAAAACGGGAGGATCTCAAGCGATGATCCTCCCGTTTTCTACTTCAAACATCTTATAATCGCCTGCTAAAGAAGCCACTACACTTTCAATGCGGCTGCGTTGGGTGTCGGTGATGAATATTTGCCCAAAATTGCGGTCCAGCAGTAAGCGGACCAATTGGCGCACCCGTTGTTCATCCAGTTTATCAAAAATATCATCGAGCAGCAGCAAGGGCGCCTGTTCTTTTTGGGCGCGCAAAAACGCATATTGCGCCAGCCGCAGGGCCAGTAAAATAGATTTCAATTGCCCTTGAGAAGCAAATTTTTTCACCACTTGTCCATCCATTAACAACACTAAGTCATCGCGGTGCGGCCCCCCCGTTGTACGCTGCAAAAGCCGATCCTTGTCGATGTTTTGCTTCAATAAGATGTCCAACGGCGTCTCCAATAAATCCGACTGAAACGTGACCGACACTTGTTCCCTGCTGCCAGAAATATCTGCGTACAACGCTGCAAACATGGGTTCAAATCCTGCAATAAAAGCCTGGCGTTGTACAAAAACCTCCTGTGCTGGTCCGGGCATTTGCTGGTCGATGGCCTCCAGCAAAGCAGCTTCGAAGCGTCTTTCGGCAGCAAACGTCTTCAAAAGGGCATTCCGTTGCTTCAATAAAGCATTGTAGGTCATTAATTGCTGCAAATATCCAGGCGAAATTTGAGACAGGGTCACATCCAAAAAGCGCCGGCGTTCTTCGCTGCCTTCCTGTACCAGTGCCACATCGTCGGGTGCAATCATGACGACCGGGTAGCGCCCGATAAAATCCGTGAGTCTGCCGACGGGATTGCCGTTGCGCTCCATGATGCGCTTTTGTCCGGCGGCATATTTGGCCACCACTTTATCCTTTTCCCCGGTTTCGTTTTCAAAAATGCCTTCCAATCGAAAAAAATCGGCCCCATGTTGCAGCAGGTTTTTATCGGGCAGCCCGGCGTTGCTTTTGCAGAGGCAGAGGTAATGGATGGCATCGAGCACGTTGGTTTTGCCCATGCCGTTCAGGCCGGTGAGGCAATTGAGGCGCTCCGAAAATACCAGGGTTTGGCTTTCGTAGTTTTTGAAATGGGTGAGCTTGAGGGACGTGAGCACAGTTTAGCGGAATGAAGGATACAGGGCAAAGGTAGGTGATGGTAGCTTAAATGTATCATGGGTAGTGTTTTGCTAAGTGGTTCCAAGGGGCATGCAGAAAAAAAGGGTGCCACAGAGTTGCGCGGAGGTACGGAGGTACACGGAGATTTTTTGATCCGTTCAAACCCCTTTGATATTGATGTATTTATGCAAAAAAGTCTCAAAGTAAAACTAAAACGATCCATTATTGCGCCTGAAAACCTCCAACCACCTAAAGCATATAAATATTAACTTAAGAGATTATCCTTTATTTTAAATTAATAATATCTATAATATTTTTTGATATTACCTTAATCTGATGCGCAATACGCTCAGGTTGCAAATGGCAACAAATTATTTCTTCTCGATATTGATCCGACCAAATTTTCTGAAATTCCAAGATCAAAAAGGATTTCACAGGGGTATCTGTCTCCTGAATAGCAGAAACAAGGTTGGAACAATTTAAGCATAGAAAAATGATGTCTTCAAAATCATGACTCATGCGTGGATCACCTCCTCGTCCGTGAAATGCAACAAATTTTGTTGCGATAAAATAGGGCAATGTCAACATTTTGATTGACAACCCAGGCTCTATTTCTTTGTAAATAGCCTGCTGAAAGCCAGGCGCATACCAGATATTCGTAGGCCCAAATGGACTGTCAATGGTAGGCATTAAATCAACAATTACCCCATTAAACAAATAACGACAGATTACCGAGTCGTCTGATTTCGGGAAAAAGCCCAATTCTGCTAAACGTACTTGAAGCGTTGCCCAAGCACTTAAATTTGCCAATTCTATGGTAAGATCTATGTCCTTTGTAAAGCGAACCGGATCTGAATTGGGATGGTCTATGTAAAGCCCAAGGACGGCACCTCCAATAAACACAACTTTTTCCTTTAATTCCTTAAGTCCATACGCCACCAAGCGAATTGCTTCAAGATTGCGGTTCTGCTGCATGTAAAATTCTATTTTTAAGTGCTTTCGTTGCCATTATTCGCTCCCTCGCCTGCCCAACGCGCAGGGCATCTATTAAAGCCAGCATTTCATACAAAACAGGATCTTCGGATGCTGCGGCAGGAGCTCCCGCATACAAGGGTTCAATGGATTGGCCTTTTATGGTACCGATCTCGGTGGGCCAAATATATTTAATACCATCCTCGTAAAACTGATCATTCAAGGGTGGCGCGCTATGGGCTGTTGGAATTCCGAACGCCATTGAACCTGGTTGTTGGGGGAAAACATACCGAAAGCCGTAAATTAAAAAATCAAAGAATGCCAGACGGGCAACCTGTTGATTGTGTTTGAAAAACAACCCAGCATAAGCGGAGCGCTTTAATGACTCCGTTACTTCAGATGGGCTGATATGCAATGTATCCGCAATTTCCTTTTGTTGCCAGGCTTGGCCGTCTAAAGAAATGATTTTCAGAAGTATTGCAATGTCCTGCGGGCGCATTCCAGCATGTTTTTTCATGATACTAATTTTCGATTCGCGAAATGCAAATATAAAGGAGTTTCCTGTTGTTTTAAAATATATTACTTTGAAAAGTGATTCAGGGCTTTTCGAGGTGCAGGAATTCCACGGAGGGACACAGAGGTACAGAGGTACACGGAGATTTTTTGATCCGTTCAAACCCATTTGATATTGAAGTATTTATGCAGGAAAGTCTTAAAGTATGGCTAAAACAATCCCCTACCACGCAAGAAAACCTCTGCGCAACTCCGTCCCTCTGCGCTCCTCCGTGGAATTCCTTAAAAAAATCCCCCACCCGGAAACTTTTTTTTGTTAAACAACGATTCTATTAGTACCACAACGAATCTACGCTTTTGGTCATGCAACCAATTTGTGTTTCCCGCACCTTTTTTACCTGAAAAACCACTAATCCACGCGATTCGTCTATTGGCATTGTGTAGCAACTTAAATCAGTTCACAATAAAAAAGCGCGTGTTATGGATCCTTTCATTGCGATTGCCCTTGTCATTGTGTTCACCGTGTTGGTACATTCCGTTTTTTGGAGTAGTCGCCAACCACCACAGTCCCCGCAGCAGCCCTACCAGTCGTATCAGCAGCCGAACTACCCACCCTACGGAAACGAAGAAACGCCCCACTTCCAGCAGCCCTTTTTTGTATTTACGACGCCACAACAACCACCGCCGCCATCCCGCAATGATGCTAATTTCCGTTTTGTCTTAGTGGCCAGTATCGCCGCCCTGTTGGCCCTGGGTTATGTAGCACAAATCAAGGAAAATGGGATTTTTGTGCCTAATTATGGCAATGGCGCACCGTTTATTCCGTTCGCAATAGATACACCCACCGTAAAAACAGTGCACCTGCCCATTGAAAACCCACTGGTTTTACCCAAACCCATGCCGTTTCAAAGTATGGAGCATCCGCAACCGGTGCAATACAACACGGAGGAAAACGTACAAACCGCCCCCTATTGGGTCGTTTACCTGAAAGCCTACCCTACCCTGGAGGCCGCAGAACGCCTGCGCAATGCTTTTCATGAACGTCCAATTGGGATAGCACTACAACCAGATAGCACGTTTTTGGCTTACATTCATTACGAAGAAAAGGCGGATTGTCGCGCATGTGCACGCGACCTGAACCAACATTTACCGGATTTACGCCCTTTTGGCATTTATACTGCTCGGGAAGTGAAGGATATTGCGCCGGTGGTAATAGAAAGTGAATAAAGAACAGGAATTAAGCGGCGAATTGGAATGTTTGCGTAAACCAATCGACAAAATGATCCGCTGCTGGAGACTGATGATCGAAATATCCAGCCTTTAAAGCAATACCGAATGGCTTGCCTGGTTCTTCTTGCCAGGCAAGCCAGGTGTGGAGTTCTGCCTTTGCCTTTTTAGCGGCAGTAAGTATGTTAAACGACTTTGTATATAAATCATCGACCGTAGAAATTGCGTGGGACCACACCAATTGATCGGCTGGAATTAAATGAGAAAGAAAATGCTCAAGAAAGCCAACATTCATATTATCCGGCATGACCCATATTCCAATAAAAGGCATACCATTTTCAGAAATGTATTTCGGACCAGTTTGTGCTTCGGCAGCATCTAATGTTTCTGGTTGGTATTTTTCAGCAAGAATATTTCGGATACTTTGCCAACGACCTTCCGCACCAATCTCATCCGCATCTACAACTATTCCGATATTTGTTAAACTGATTTCATCCAAGGAGGCTTTTAAAACTTTTAAAGCACCTTCTATGCCGTCGCCTTTTTTTATAAATTCATTAAATTTATGTCCACCTTCATATCCTAAGGGATTTTTCAAACCGCGCTTCATACATAAATTTGTCAAGGCATGCATATCATTATCGCCTTCTACAATAAGTCGTTGTGCCATGTTTTTAACGCGTTTCGAGGTTTTTCTCCAAAGAAAATTCTAATTGCTCCTGATCATAATAAATTACCTCAATATCATCTGATTTACGGGCTTTTTGTAAACGGAAATAAGCACCTTTTTGGAAATTTTCCGGTTTTTCTAGTGCATAGGTAAACGTTTTCACCGTATCCTGGCTATGTGTAGTTGCAAATACCTGGATGTTCCATTTCTGGGCGTAAAAAAAGATTTTATCCCAGAAAATCTCCATCACGGAATGGTGTAAACCTGCCTCAATTTCATCAATCAACAACAAGCCGTTTTTAGCATTTACCAAGCCTGCCGCCAACATTAACATGCGCTCTACCCCCTCTCCAAATGTTTTAAGGGGCATGGGTTTATCTTCACCCTCTATGCGAACGAGTGTTCGTTCTTTGTTTACATCCAAACGAATTAAACCGGGAAGAACCGTTTCCCGTACAATATGCATTACATCATCTTCAAGTGGAGTAAGTACAATTTTATCCCAAAATGCCGAAAGTGGGAAACCGGCATCTTTACCGAATGGGATAAAAACCGACTGATCTTTCGGTGTATCAAAAGAAAGGCTTGCATCTAGTTTTGAAAGATGCACTACGGGTTTTTCATTCCAATTTACAAGATATTCTATTTGATTAGGTATTTTTTGATTACGTTCAATAGATAACTTATTTATGTGTAATTCAATATTTTTCAATACATTTACTTCGGAAGTTATAGTCCTGTTAAACAATGCGTCATAAGAATCATTCCACCCTTTTGTAAATTCTCCGCGTTGTGTAAGTATGTGATTTACAACCGTATAATCTCCTTTGCCCGCCCAAATACGCAAAGCTTCCAGCAAAATAGTTTTACCGGTATTATTTCTACCCGCGCATAAATTGACCTGCTTTAGCCCATTTATATCAAGCGATTTGAAGATTCTGAAATTCCGAATAGTGAGATGGTCTATCATATCTTGCAAAAATACAAATCTAAACTGGAAAAGCAATTGTTCCTTCCAGCCAAAACCCCAAATATTCCATTAAACCGTCCTCAAAAACGCAACCGTAGCCTCCATATCCGGCTGCAACATACGATCACCCTCCAATTTACCCACTACCAAACGATACGCAGCATGTAGTTCTTCCAATTGCCCCGAAGTACGCAACGGTCGCCGAAACTCGAGCGCCTGTGCCGCAACCATCCACTCGATGGCCAACAGGCGTTCGAGATTCAGCACCACCCGGCGCAACTTGGTCGCTGCATTGGCGGCCATACTCACGTGGTCTTCCTGGCCATTACAGCTCACAATACTATCCACGGAGGCGGGCGTACACAGGGTTTTGTTTTGGTTGACGATGGCCGCTGCGGTATATTGCGCAATCATCATCCCCGAATGCAACCCCGGATTTTTGGTCAAAAAAGCAGGCAAACCGCGCTGACCACCAATGAGTTGATACACCCGACGCTCGCTGATGCTGCCCAGTTCGGACAAGGCGATGGCCAAATAATCGAGGGGCAAGGCCAGGGGCTGCGCGTGAAAATTGCCGCCCGATAAAATCAAATCATCGTCGGGAAATACATTCGGATTGTCGGTCACCGAATTGATTTCGGTGTGTACCATTTGCGCCACATGGGCGATGGCGTCTTTGCTGGCGCCGTGTACTTGCGGCACACAACGAAATGCATATGGATCTTGCACATCTGTTTTATCGGTGGCTGCAATGGCACTGTCTTTCAACACATTACGCAGTGTTTCTGCCGTAGCAACCTGTCCGTGGTGCGGCCGAATTTGATGAATCAAGGGATGCAAGGGCGATAATCGGCAATTGAACGCATCGTAGCCCAAAGCGGCGTTCATATCGGCTTGTTTTACCAAGCGTTCGGTTTCCAGCAAACTCCACACGGCATACGCAGCCGAAAACTGGGTGCCATTCAACAAAGCAAGGGCTTCTTTGGCCTGAAAACGCAAGGGCGACCAGTTTTTTAAGGCCAACACCACGTCTGCGCGCTGCCGACGGCCCTCGTACCAAACTTCACCCATTCCGATGAGCGGCAAACTCAGGTGCGCAAGGGGCGCCAAATCACCCGAAGCGCCCAAAGAACCCAATTCAAACACAACCGGATAAATACCGGCATTGTAAAAATCGATCAGGCGCTGTACAACTTCCACCCGAACTGCCGAAAAGCCGTAGGACAAACTCTGAATTTTGAGCAACAACATGATCCGCACCAGCTCAGGCGGCACGGTATCGCCCGCACCCGCTGCATGCGAGGTGACTAAGTTGTACTGCAACTGCTCAATATCTTCGTCGGAAATACGAATATTGCACAAAGAGCCAAAGCCCGTGTTGATGCCGTAAAACAAATCATCGTTCCCGGTTATCTTGCGATCCAGGTAGTCGCGACAAGCCTGTATACGCGTCCGGGCATCGTCCGAAAGGGCAAGGGTGTGGTTTTGGGTTATAATATTACCGACCGTCGCTGTGGTGAAGGACTCGGCACTGATCAAATGGGTTGGGCGATTTTGCTGCATCTTCTAAAAATTGGCGGCAAAAATACGCCGATTCCTATCGCTTGCGCATTCCGTTGTGCACAAAAAACAAAGGAATATCTACCGTCAAGCTCATGCCTACCCGGTAATTGGCCGCCGAAAAACTCAAGTTGTCTTTGTTGACCTTGCGCAAAGCCGGTCCGTATTGCCCGCCTACCCCTAAACTCAAGGGTGTACGACCAATGCCCCACATTACATACAGGCCCGGCGCAAACACATTTTTCCAGGCCAATTCGGGCAAAGACGACACATTGTCCTGCAAACGGAAGGCCGTCACAGCCCCCACATCAATCAATGGAAAAAAGACGCCCAAGGAATGGCTTTTGCCAATACCCCAATCCAAACTAATGCCCAGGGGCGCCGTGAAAGCAGCCATTGGACCCGGATCACCCTCTTTTTTGCCCAACGAATCGAGGCGGGTTTCAAAGCCAAAGCCAAGACCAGCATACATATTAATGGAAGCAGAAAAATGCGGGTTTCCGCGTTTGCGGCGGTAAGACTGTACCGGTGCAGCGGTTTTTTCTAAAATCCCCAAAATCTCATCCGAACTTTTCGCGTTGGCGCAGGTCACTAGTAAGTTGCCATACTTGTCTACAATTCGAATCAAAGAAGACTTTAAAAGCAATTGCGCCACTTCATTTTCCAATGCACTGATTTGGGCGAGTACCTTTTCTTCCTCAAAAGAATTGCCAATGCCTTTCACTTTTTTGCGGAACTGTTCCAAACCCTGGGTAAGAAACGCCACCGCCTTTTTTTCGCCCTGATAGGTGGCAAAAAGTTCGTCAAACTGCACCTCTGGAATGATTTTTTCCAGATCATTGATCTCCTGCGACAAGGCGCTGATTTGTTTTTTCACAAAAAACGGATCAATATATAAGGTGCGCAAAATTTCCAGGGTAACTGAAAGTGCATCGCCAAAACGCAGGCTGTGGGCAAACTGCACTACCTCCCGTGCTGTTTTCAGAATTTGTCCAACTCGATCGTATTGGGCAATATTTTTACTATCCAGGCCTTTGGCCATTTGCAAACCCGCTCCTACCAGATCAAAAACACCGGTGGCGTATTGCGACAGAATTTGAAGTTGCTTGGTACTGTCGATCGGAAATTTATTGTAGGTATTAGACTGGGCAAGGTATTGTAAAGCAGCCATGCGACTCACCAGGTTGCTTAAATCGACCCGAAAGCGCCCGCCATTGGGCTGGTTGAGCAAATCATACAAGGTGCCCGTCCCGATTTTAATTTTTTCAAATGCACCCTGCTCCTGTTTTAGCATCAGGGTCATCCAGAAATTGAAGGCATGCTCGTCGTAAGCCAGTTGCTGCAAATATTGCTCCTGCGCCCAACCGGTAGCCGACTCGCCTTCCCAATTGCGCAGGTGTTTCGAAAACAGACCTAAGGTGCGCACCGTTTTGCCATACACTGTACTATCCACCACGTAATCGCGGAAAGCCAGCGATTCGATGGCCAACGCTGCGGGTTGCCTGATTTCCAGGGCTTTATACAAATCCAAACCAGCCAGCAACACAGGATATACCTCCGGATTGACGGCATTGGGCTGCGAGCGAATCAGAATCGCCAGGTTTTCGGGCAAATTGAACAGGTCCGTTTGTGCATTTTCGTGCAAGGACTGATAAAACGAGGCATAATTAAACACATCGGCCGTCAGGAAGGTATAATAGGTGCGGGGCAACAGGTACCGCAACGGCTTATATTGGTCGGACAACAGCGTATCCCGGAAACGTTGTAAAAAGGCAATGGTGATTTCCTGTTTGAATTGGTTGGCCGCAAATTTGGCCAGGGCATCAATCACAAAAGTGGGATTTAAAATACCACTTGCGCTGCTGATCACACCGGGTTGTGCCAGTTTTGAATCACCTTCGCCAGCATAATTAACAGGCCCCAGCTTGGGTTCCAGGATGCTGCAATAGGGCTCCAAATACGGATAACCTTTGCAATCTTTGATGCCATATTTAGAAAAAACCAATTGCATGGAGGACTCCCAACCACTCGGCCGGTTGCGGTATAACTCGGCCAGTTTAATGGCATCCCGCAGGGTAAATGCAGAAGAAATTTGAGGTTCTACCTTTGTATTGGAGGTTTTGTCCGCATTAGAGGGTGCGTCGGGTACGGGTTTATTCAAAATGAAGCCACTGCCTTTTTTTGAGCCATTGCACCAAATGGTAAAAAACGCAATTTGATTGTTCATCACAAACGTATAGCGGTTGGCTGCATTGAGCGGGATGATGGCCGAAGTACCTTGTCGCAATTTTATTTCAATGCCACCATCGCGGCAGGCAAGGTTGCCTTGCAATCCGGTTACATTAAACACTACTTTTTGCTGGGCGGAAACCGATACTACCGACGTTTCTGTACCGATGGTATCGCCTTTAAAAACCAGCTTGACAGAAACGGGCGGCGATGTAGGTGGTGCATAGGTTACCTGGGCGTTGGCATGGTTGGCCAAAATGAACAAGGTGATGGTCAGGAAAATAAATCGGGATACGAACGTAAAGGTAAAAGGCTGGTTGTGCATAGTGTTGTCGGTAAACAGACGCGGGCAGTGATCCCTGCAAGTCATGAAATTAAGAATGGCAAAAATAACCAATGCATTGGCATGTTGAAATGCAGTAGCCAAGATTATTGAAGATTTAACGTCTTGCGCCCTTTGTAGGGTGTACAAAGCCGCCAAATTCGTGTAATTATTGCCCCTTTAATAGGGTTTGTTATTCGACTTGTTTTAAATTTGCTGGATGATTAAAAATGCATACTTATGGAACATTTCTATCCACCCACCCGCGCTGAATGGCGGGCATGGCTCGAAGCAAACCACCTGACTGCCACCGGCGTATGGCTCATTTATTATAAAAAAGAAAGCGGAAAACCCCGGGTTTCGTACGATGAAGCCGTAGAAGAAGCCCTTTGCTTCGGCTGGATCGACAGTGTCCCGAATAAAATTGACGATGAAAGCTACAAACAACTGTTTTCGCCCCGCAAACCAAAAAGCAATTGGTCGAAACCCAATAAAGAGCGCGTCGAACGCCTCACCGCAGCCGGTTTGATGATGCCTGCCGGACTGGAAAAAGTGGCACTCGCCCAAAAAACCGGCACCTGGGATGCCCTCAATGAAGTAGAAATGCTCGTGGAACCACCCGATCTCACCGCTGCCCTCGATGCCATTCCGGCAGCCCGCCAAAACTGGGACGCATTCTCCCGCTCCACCAAACGCGGCATCCTCGAATGGATTTTAAACGCAAAACGCCCCGAAACCCGCGCAAAACGCCTCCAGGAAACCGCCACCTTAGCCGCCCAAAACATCAAAGCCAACTTCCCAAAAGGTTGATTCTACTTGTGTTACGCATGCCCTTCCAGCATGCCCAAAAAAATTTCACCACTTATCACTCATCACTCATCACTAAGCGCGCTATCTTCGCGCCGTGTTCCATTTCGACCTTAGCAAAGTTTTAGATCAGTTAGTTTACCACCGGGAAGCGCCCCTGCTTTTTACAAGCGGATTTTTTATCTTTTTCTTCCTGATTTTGATGCTTGTGTACCGTGCCTTGTTGCACCAACAGCAATTGCGCATCCTGTGGGTAACCATCTTTTCCCTGTATTTTTATTACAAATGCGCCGGTATTTTCTGGCTGTTGCATGTAGTCATCGTCATTGTCGATTACAATTTAGCGCATTGGATTGAGCAAGCCCCTTCTAAAAACCGCAAAAAATGGCTTTTGGTGGGCAGTTTGGTGCTCAACTTGGGCATGCTGGCCTATTTTAAATACACCAACTACTTTGCCGAACTTTTGAATGCAGCGGCAGATTGCAGCCTGGGCCCTTGGGATATTTTACTACCTGCGGGTATTTCCTTCTTCACCTTTCAGTCGCTGAGTTACACCATTGATGTGTACCGCGGTGAATTGAAAGCCCTGGACAGCATCCTGGATTACGCGTTTTTCGTAACTTTTTTCCCGCAAATGGTGGCTGGTCCAATTGTACGGGCGGCCGATTTTTTGCCCCAAATCAACCGGGTACCTTTTGTGAGCAGGGAAGATTTTGGTCGAGCGGTATTCCTGATTTGCACCGGTTTGTTCAAAAAAGCAGTCATTTCCGATTATATCAGTGCCAATTTTGTGGATCGGGTGTTTGACTCGCCCTTGCAGTACAGCGGATTAGAAAACCTATTTGCCGTTTATGGGTACGCAATCCAGATTTATTGCGATTTCAGCGGGTATTCCGACATGGCCATTGGTTTGGCCTTGTTGATGGGCTTTCATTTTCCAATCAACTTTAATGCGCCTTATCAATCCAAAAGCGTCACCGAGTTTTGGCGTCGCTGGCATATTTCGTTATCTACCTGGTTGCGCGACTATTTGTACATCCCCTTGGGCGGCAATAAAAAAGGAAAAATACGCACCTATATTAATTTGATGCTCACCATGTTGCTGGGTGGGTTGTGGCATGGTGCGGCCACCCGTTTTATTATATGGGGTGGATTGCATGGCTTGGCACTGGCCATAGAACGGTGGATCAAACAAGTATATCCGCATTCGCCGGGTTTATTGCGCAAAGCCTTAGGCGCACTCCTTACCTTTCATTTTGTGTGCTTTTGCTGGATCTTTTTCCGGGCCCAGGATTTGGACACCGTGTATGCCATGATCAGTCAGATATGGTACAATTTTGAGCCGCAAATTTTCTCGGAATTTTTGGACGGTTATGCTCCGGTCATATTTTGGGTCGGGCTGGGTTATATCCTGCATGTATTACCGGTTTCATGGGATCAGGCGGTTCAAAACACAATTACCAAGACACCATTGGTATTTAAAGCCTGTATCATTGTGCTGATCGCCGCGTTGGTATTGCAGGTCAAATCGGCCGATGTGCAGCCGTTTATTTATTTTCAGTTTTAAGCAATTCCGTGCATTTCGTGAGCAACCATTCCTGTTCGCTAACAGAGGTTTGGGCAATTTGGTCCTTCAACACCTTTATTTTATCCTGATTTTTACCAGAATTTAGTTTGTAGCGGTTAATTTTTGTGATAAATGAAAAAATTCCTTGGTAACGCTCGACCATGGCTGGCGGGAGCGAACGAAAACGGCCTATGCGCGTAGTACTGGTTTTCACCATTTGCATACTTTCTTCTTCTTGCAAAATGTCCAATTCGTACCGGATTTTAAGATCCCAGGAAACGGCTGTGCCATATAGATAACCATCCTGAAAAACGCCATAACTGATGTAGTGCGGCATTTTCGCACGGGCGGCCAAAAAATCCCCTTTGGCAAAGTGCAAACAGGCCCACAAAACATCCATCAAAATATCTAAATGCGGTTCGCCAATGATTTTTTTAGGGTCAAAATCATTTAAAATCTGGGCAACCCACTCCGTTTTCCGCAATTTCAAGGCGGTAAGTATAATACCCTGAAACTGAGAACTGGGAATACTGTCTTGTGGCCCAACCAGTGCGAGTTGCTCTTTGTGCAATTGGTGGTTGCGCTCCAAAAAAATCAAATCGCCTGTACTGTGATACCTTTTTACCCAGTAATTGCGCAATAACACATTAAAATCATTCAAACGCCCTGAAGGCACCGCCGATTTGTGGGATTTGCGCAGCAACAACCGACCAAAGCGGGTAGCCAAATAATCAGACGCTTCCCCGGGTTCAGAAGCATTTAAAAATTCAAACAAAGCCAGGTAAATAGAAATACCCGGTGTACGTAAATATTTATAATCTTTAATTAATTGATTTGTAAATGATTTTGAAATTTCAAAATTGGCCTCCAGGCGTTTTTGGCGTAATACATCTGCCTCAAACAAGTTACTGGTGCGCTGTCGCATTTCCAATTTAGTCATCAGGTGCATTTTGGTAATCAGGTAAAACTGATCCAATTGCTCTACAGCCGCCAGCAAATTAGCGTCTCCTTGCCGCTGATCCTGTTGCTCGCTTTCATAATGTGCTTTTTCGTACTCTCCCAAAAACATCAGGTAATGCACATCACAAAAAGTATTTTCGTCAAAAATATTAAAGTCTTGCTGCCTTGCAAAAACCTCACTTAGATTGGCATATAAATTTGGAAAAAAATTATGTTTACCGGATACAGGCGTCAGTTCTGTATCGCTGACCCGATCAGCATGGTTGCGTTCGCCGTAAAACCGCATTAAAGCCAGGGTTTGTCGCAAATAATTAATCATACGCGCGGGCATTTCCCGAATTTCCTCCTCATCAGGCGGATGGACGCGCACACTGCGCACATCAAAATAGGTGATGGCAATAAATTGGCGCACAATCGGCAGTAATAAGGCCATGGTACGTTCCAATTCAGAAATATGTTTGCTCCGATCTGGAAATAATGCTTTCCCTACCGAACTTTTTGCAAGATCAGCATGGTTAAAATCGGGATAGTACTTTTTCAGGTGTTCGAACAAACGCAATTTGTCGCGATACCGGTGTACTTCATTAAAAATCGGCGATGCTACAAACTGGTGCAGATCGTCTAGTTCTACTGGAGTCAGCAATTGCAGGGTACGAACAAGCGGACTTTTAAACATTTCTCAAAAAAAAGATCGGACAAAATGTGGAAGTAAGTCTGTGTTTTGTGCAAAGATGCATGCGGATTACAATATACTTTTGTCTTAAAATTCAAACGATTATGGAAAAACAATTGAATGCAGCACTTAAAAACACCGGACTGGTACTGGTAGGCACCCTCTTGGGGTATGTCATTACCACTTTTGTCCTAAACCCAACTTGTCCTAAACCTACCAACCTGCGGGTGGTAAAAAAAGATTTTACCTCTATTGATATTGCCTGGGATGGTTTGTCCGATGCCGGTTTTTATACCGTGGTGGTGCGCGACTCCATTCAACCGGACTCCGTGCTTTCACTGATTTCTGTGGAAGGTACCAGCACTTCGATAAAAAACCTGAAGCCTGGAAAACCTTATTTGATTGATGTTTACACGGTTTGTCAAGTACAAATTGGCCAAAATAAGACCGCTAGCGCTGATATCAGTACACTTCCAACCACCATTAACGCTACGACAGATTTTGTTATTATCTATGAAATTCCTCCGACGCTCCAAGGGTGCAATTTTAATAACTGCAACACCGCTGTAAATGTAATAAATAATCGTTTTGCATGGGGAACGCCGCCAGCAAACTATAAAATTGAGATTCGCAAAGGCAGTGCCAGCGGCCCGGTTATGGTTACCAATTATATTACGAAAGACGTTGACACGAATGGCAGACCGCGAATTGGCTTTTTCCGCACCGGTCCTTGCACATCGACACCGATCGTTCCCGCTCCAGCAGGTCTGTGCGCCCCAGTTGTTCCAGCAACCCTTTGCGGCAGTTTTGCAGACGGAATTGCGACGATAAACTACCAATTGTTCTTTTCCAGGGATCATTGCGATGTATTAGCACTGCCCACCGGGTACATGGTCGTGGTTAAGCAATGTGGTACAGTCTCTGTTGCTAAGCCCGACGGCACAAATTAATAACGTGGGCATTCGGTCAGGTGTGGAAGTAAACCTAATTTCTGTGGTTGTTTTCCCAAACCGAATGCCCCCATCTTTGTAAGGTCAAACAAACACCACTAATCCTAACAACCCATTTTACATGGAACCAGTACTCATCGAAGTTAAATGTAAACTCCGATCTGAAGAACCACTTTGGGAAAATATTCGAAGCATCTCAGTAGAAGTGGGGTACCCCGGAGAAGGCGGACAAATACGATGGAAACAAACAGGATGGCTGAAGGATCAATATCATACCGAAGGAAAATTGTTTACCCACGCATTATGGAGCCAGGAAAATTGGGAACAAATCGTAGTATTTGATTTTCAACCGGTTATAAACCCCGAATCCGGTGCATTGGAATTAGCCTACAGAATACGACAGACAATCACCCAGACCAATGGACGCCAAAAAACCTTCGAATCAAAACGCTTAACTGGAAATTATAGCAACGATTATTGCGCCTTCCAGTTATTTGATCCAAACACCTAACCCTTTTAATCCCTCCAACATACCAATGTTTACCCAAAAACTGCAAAGACCCAAATGAAACCCAACCCCAATTTACCAAAACCCCAAAACCAGCCTTATAAAACCATGAACCCCAAATCACTACCACCCTGAATTATCCTAAAACCCCATGATGCTACCCCATTAAACCATTAAACCCCTTCAGCCTGAATCCCATTAAACCACTGAACCCCTTCAGCCCGAATCCCATTAAACCATTAAATCCCATTAAACCATAAGGTTGTAAACTTCCCATCGTTCCAACCTGAACGGATGTCCGGAACTCCGGGTTTAGGTCGATAAAAAAACTCCCAAGTGTGACCTTTACCAAATGAAAGCATTGCCCGTTTCCTTCTGGAGGAGACGGGCTTTTTTTGTTGCCATTTATGTACTACGTTTGTCGGAAATTCCTTTTGCTTAAATTATGATGATGCGCATTTTCTTGTTGTGTTCTTTTGCTATTTGTGGACTAAGCTGTTGCGTTGGTGCACAAAGTAAATGGTATACGCCTTTCCCTTATAAAATGGAAAAAGAAGCCACCGGCGATAGCGCCATGGTGGTTTCGGCCCACCCTTTGGCCACGCAAACCGGCCTGGAAGTATTGCAACAAGGTGGAAATGCCGTTGATGCTGCTGTAGCCGTTCAGTTTGCACTGGCCGTCGTTTACCCGCAGGCAGGCAATATCGGTGGGGGCGGTTTTTTAATCTATCACCCTGAAAATGATTCCATTGTAAGCCTCGATTTTCGGGAAAAAGCCCCGGAAGCGGCCACGGAAAAGATGTTTCTCGATTCTTTAGGCAATATTATCCCCAATAAAAGCCGCTATGGTGTACAAGCCAGTGGTGTGCCCGGATCGGTGGATGGCATGTGGGAACTGCATCAAAAATATGGCCGTTTGCCTTGGGATGCCTTGATTCAACCCGCCATCGAACTGGCGGATAAAGGCTTTCAGATTACGGATCAGGAAGCCCTCAACCTGAATCGGGAAAAATTGACTTTTGTGCGCAACAGCAGCATTGTACCTGCTTTTGTCAAATTTGACGACTGGAAAAAAGGCGATTGGCTCATTCAGCATGACCTTGCCAAAACCTTAAATCGTATTAGCGCCGAAGGACGCAAAGGATTTTATGAAGGTGGTACCGCGGCGCTTATTTTGCGCGAAATGGAGGCCAAAGGAGGCATTATGCGCGCCGAAGATTTAAAAAACTACAAATCGGTATGGCGCAAACCCCTTGAATTCGATTACAAAGACTTACATATTATTACCATGGCCCCGCCCAGTAGTGGGGGGATTATCCTGCAACAACTGTTGGGCATGACCCGATTTTACCCGCTTGCCCAATACGGGTTCCATACGGCTGCGGCAATACACCTGATGGCAGAAGCCGAGCGCAGGGCGTTCGCCGACCGCGCGCATTACCTGGGCGACCCCGATTTTGTAAAAATACCCGCAAAAGGGCTGGCAGATACCAGCTATCTGCGACACCGGATGCGGACCTTCGATGCAAAAAAGGCGACCATCAGCGCTGATCTTACGGCCGGAATTCCGCCCAAAGAAAGTGAAGAAACGACCCATTTTGCGGTGGTTGACTGGGAAGGCAATGCCATTTCCGTTACAACTACCCTCAACGACACGTATGGCAGCCGAAGCGTGGTAGCAGGCACTGGATTTATCCTGAATAATGAAATGGACGATTTTAGCGCCAAGCCGGGTGTGCCCAATATTTATGGCGCAATAGGTGGAAAAGCCAACGCCATCGCCCCCGGGAAACGGCCGCTCAGCAGCATGACGCCCGTGCTTATTACCAAGAAAAATAAAGTATGGATGGCGCTGGGTACACCAGGCGGTACCACCATCCCGACCAGCGTTTTTCAAATCATTGTAAATATGGCCGAATTTGGCATGACCTTGCCAGAAGCCGTGCAAGCCAAACGTTTTCACCACCAATGGAAACCCGATCAAATTTCGATTGAGGAAGACGCTTTTTCGCAGCAAGTACAAGCACAACTCGAAAAAATGGGCCACTTTGTAAATATTCGCAGCCCAATTGGTCGGGTAGAAGCCATTGTGCGCCTGCCCAGTGGTATGTGGCAGGGCGTGGCCGATCCACGCGGAGACGATACCGCACGCGGATTTTAACACAACCAAGATGCAAGCAACACCTACCATTGTGATCGTTGGCTCGGGCCGCATTGCCTGGCACCTTGGTAAACGCCTCAAATCGAAGGGTTTACCCATTGCGCAAATTATTGGGCGCACGGCTTCCAACATACGCCCGCTCGCTGAAGCGCTCAGTACAAATTGGTCGAATGACTATACCGAACTACGTCCAGATGCCGACTGGATCCTGGTTGCGGTGCGCGATGATGCCATCGAAATGGTGGCCAAACAGATCGCGCCATACGTAGGGGAAAGCCTGGTTACCCATACCTCCGGCGCCACGCCCGGCAAAATGCTGGAACCCTATTTTCAACGGTTCGGCGTGTTTTACCCCCTGCAATCTTTTTCCATGGAACGCAGTCCGGTTTGGTCTAAAATTCCGTTTTGTGTGGATGCATCGAACGATACAGACTTGCTTTTTTTGAAAAAAACAGCCAAAACCATCGGAAACCTGGTGTACCGCGTAAATGACGAACAACGCGCCCTCTTGCATGTTGCCGCCGTTTTTGCCAATAATTTTGCCAACCATTGCTTTGCGATTGCCGAAAAACTGCTCGACGAAAAAGACCTGCCTTTTGAACTGATGCATCCACTCATGGAAGAAACCTTAGCCAAAGCCTTGCAAGATTCGCCTGAACGCATGCAAACCGGTCCTGCTGTACGCGGGGATGTCGATACCATCCAAAGACATTTGAATTTACTAGAACAGTACCCCGAATGGCGCGATTTGTACGATGGACTTACCAAAAGCATCAACTCCAATTTGAAGTATTGATCGCCCGCTCGATAGAGATTGCCCCCGATGCATTACCTTTGCACCATGTTTGATACCACACAAAAAATTGGCATCCTCGGCGGCGGACAACTTGGTAAAATGTTGTGCCTAGCCGCCGCTAACTTCGATTTCAAGACCTATATATTAGACGCCCAGCCCGATTTTCCAGCCGGAAAGGTTTGTACGCAGTTTATTTCAGGCAATTTTAATGATTACGATGATGTAATGGCCTTTGGCCGGGATATGAATATCATCACCATCGAAATTGAGCACGTAAATACCCAGGCCTTGCATGATTTGGAAAAAATGGGCAAAACAGTACATCCGGCCCCGCGTGCGCTCGATCTGATTAAGGATAAAGGCCTTCAAAAGGAATTTTACCGCACCCACGCCATCCCTACCGCCGATTTTGAGTTGTTTGATGATGAGCAAGCCTTGTTGGAAGCAATTCGAAACGGCCGCTGGAAATTGCCGTTCGTGCAAAAAACACGCAGTGCCGGGTACGATGGAAAAGGGGTTTCTATCCTGCGCAACGCAGCCGATTTGGAACAAAAACTGCTCAAAGGCCCTTGCCTCGCTGAAAAACTAGTGCCCGTTCAAACTGAAATTGCAGTTATCGCCGCCCGGAACGCAGAAGATGAAGTGGCCATTTTCCCAGCCGTTGAAATGGATTTTCACCCGGAAGCCAACCTGGTTGAAATGCTTTTATGCCCCGCTGCGATTAGCCCCCTGGTAGCTGCCCAAGCCGAAGCGCTTGCAGAACAGGTCATCCGACAGTTTGATCTTTGCGGCTTATTGGCGGTAGAAATGTTCCTCACAGTGGAGGGCGACTTGTTGGTCAATGAAGTAGCGCCTCGTCCCCACAACAGCGGGCATCACACCATTGATAGTGCCATTACCAGCCAATACGAACAACATTTGCGCGCAATTTGTAATTTGCCCTTGGGCGCGACCGATCAAATTCAGCCTGCTGTGATGCTCAATTTGCTGGGTGCAGCAGACTTTAAAGGTCCGGCAAAATACGAGGGTGTGGAAGCCTGTTTAGCCCTCCCAGGCGTACACTTGCACCTGTACAGCAAAGCGCTGACTTCCCCTTTTCGCAAAATGGGCCACGTAACCATTACCGCGCCCACCCTTGAATTAGCCAAAGAACGGGCCGAATTTGTCAAAAACAACTTAAAAGTAATTGCCTAAATGGTTGCAATCATCATGGGTTCCGATTCCGATTTGCCGGTTATGCAAAAAGCGGCCGACATTCTTACACAATTGGCCGTTCCGTATGAAATGACCATTGTTTCGGCGCACCGCACGCCCGATCGCATGTTTGAATTTGCCAAAAATGCCCATATTCGGGGTATTAAAGTCGTTATTGCCGGTGCGGGCGGCGCGGCGCATTTGCCTGGTATGGTGGCCGCAATTACGCCTTTGCCCGTCATTGGCGTGCCGGTAAAATCCTCCAATTCGATTGATGGATGGGACAGTATTTTGTCCATTTTACAAATGCCCGAGGGCGTACCCGTGGCTACGGTGGCGCTCAATGCAGCGCGCAATGCCGGTATTTTGGCTGCGCAAATATTAGGTACTGCGGATGTAGCCTTGCTGGAACGCATCATCGACTACAAAAAATCGCTGGAAACCACGGTATTGGAAAAGGCCAAGAAAATGGAAGGCAACGCTTAGCGGGAAACCTGAGAATGGTTGTATGTTTGCTGTTGGACGGGAAAACGCCCGTAACCTTCATTCTTCCAACCACTTTCTTTTAACATGATGACTTCCTTTTACAAACAATGCACGCTCAC
>JAIYAP010000049.1 GCA_027488935.1 Saprospiraceae bacterium
ATTACCTCTTTAGGTTTTAGACAGCAATGGGCTCTGCCCGAGGGCGGAAAACGGGCAGAGCCCGAATGATCGACACACGCGGTAGAACCGCGCGCGAGCGGGCATTATTCAAATCCCAATTTTGCGCCTTATCAACCTACAAATGCTCGACCTACAAATATTCGACTTCTCCGAAGTCGTGCGTGGGTTCGGACATTGTTTCTTTTCTATAAATGTTCGACCTCATGCGAGGTCGTCATGTTGCCCAATAATATTTTTTCTGCACGACCTCGCTAGAGGTCGAATATCTTACCCAAATGTTTCCGCTTTGCTGGGTGTTCGGTAAAATGGATAAAAAATCCCGAATTTTGGGTTCTACCAAAATTCGGGATCGTTAATATTTACATGCAACGTGCTACCACCTTTTCGGGTGGGCAGCAACTATGGCAAATTCACCGTCCGTGGCCGTGCGGCCGGGTTGGGCTGTTTGGTTGCCGTATTGACAATTGGTTGATTGTCAGTCTTTTGCTTTGGCTGATCACCCATGCTCAAATAAAGCAGAGCGCCCAAACCAAGGTGTAAGGCAATTGCAAGTGAAATCGCGCTTTGGCGACTTTTACGTTCATTTGATTCAGTGTTGTGGCGCATAACGAAGGAGCATTTGATTGGTAGTGGAGTGGAACTATACCCTAATAACGGTAGCAATACGAAAAATAGTTTCAAAGGTTACATAAATATTTGTTAAAAAAATAATAACATGCTGATGCCGCCTTGTTTTGCGCATGCTGCCCTTTAAAACAGCCGTACATCCGCTTATTTCATTATGATTTTTGCATGAAATCCTTGACCTTGTCGCGCTTTTGATGCCGGAGGCTTTTAATCAGGAAAATTAAAGTTTTACATGAACGATCAAGAAAAGAGTTACGCGCTGCACGAGCAGCATTTCGATCAATATAGCAAAGGCGGCGTGCGGGAGCGCATTGCGCAGAGTTGGTTTACGGAAGGGACCATTGCATACACGCAGGCCCGGCAGCGCGATGGAATATCTGATCCGATGCTGATGGCTTATCCGGGAGCAAGTTGGGTAACCGTAGGCGACGGTCGGTATGGCAGCGATGCACATTATTTAGGTACCAAAGGCGCAACCGCTTTAGCCACAGACATTTCGGATGCCTTGTTGAAAGAAGGCGCTGAAATCGGATATATTCAGGAATTTAAGAAGGAAAACGCCGAAAAACTGTCATTTGAAGATGGCAGTTTCGATTTTGTGTTGTGTAAAGAGTCATACCACCATTTTCCGCGGCCAATGAAGGCCTTGTATGAAATGTTGCGGGTGGCCAAAAAAGGCATTATTCTCCTGGAGCCGGTAGATCCTTACGTTTATCAAAATGTGGTACAAGCCATGTTCCGGGGTTTGATCGCAGGCCTGAACCAGCTCGGTATTTTTAAACTCTTGTTGGGACGCGACATTAAACGGGCCACGTACGAGGAAGTGGGCAATTATGTGTACAAAGTTTCCAAACGGGAAATGGAAAAAATCGCGCTGGGTTTGAATTACCCGGTAGTAGCTTTCCGGGGCATCAACATTTACCATTTGCAAGGTTCGGAGAAAGTAGATGCTAAGAAATTTTCCAAGGGTACATTCATCGTTTCAGTGATGACGGGCTTATTGAACCTCTTGTCCTGGTTGCGCATTGCCGAGCCACAGTTGCTTGCAGTGGTATTGTTTAAAGAAATGCCGAATGCTACCTGTTTGGAGCAATTAAAAAAGGATGGGTATCAGGTGGTTATGCTACCTCGGAATCCTTATTGGTGATCCCTTACATATCCAAAAGCCCCTCCGGCAGATCCATCAACACCGTTTTCGCCGTTTTATCCACCGAAACGATCAATTGTGCATTCAGGGGGATGAGTACGTCTTTGCCTTTGTATTTTAAAAAAGCCATTTCCTGTTGCGGCATTTCCAGCACTTCATCAATCGGGCCTACTTCGCCCAAGGTTTGGTCTGTGATCGTATAACCGGCCATATAAGCATATTCGAGGGTCTCTTCTTCCTCGATGGGCATCAGGCGTTTTGAATCAGGAACTAAGTCCTTTTTGCGCAAATAAATCTGCCGCGCTTGCAGCGTTTCGGCCGATTCTTTGGATTTGATGTCTTCTAAAGCAATAATTAGTTCACCGCCCCCGCGCACCTCTACGATGAAATAAGGCACCATGATGGTTTTAATTTCCAGAAAAATGCGTTCGTTTTTCATGAAATCTTCCAAAAAACGCTCCTCAATCACCGCTTTCAGTTCGCCTTTTAATCCGTGGGTTTTTCTGGTGTAGCCGATGTTGATGTATTCTATTTCTGCCATATTTGTCTGCATTGGGGCTGGTTAAAGCCAATACGCTTTTTCAGCGCTTGTTAATTAAAACCTACAAGGGTCTGTTTCAAAATATACCCGCGCTCGGCTTTGTCTTGCCAGGGCTTGGTGCTGCAATCGGTTGGTGCAGGACTTTGGTTGCAGTATTGCGAATCGAGGATCCATTGTTCCCGTTGCACCAACCCCACATGTTTGGCATAGTGTGCACGCGACAACCGGCGCTCAAAAATGGTATTGACATTCGCTTCGGTGACCACCAGGACTGAATCAAACGCAAAGGAACCAATGTTTTTGGCAACATCCATAGAATCGACGGTGTAATTCCAGTTGCTAAATGGGCGCATGCGTTCGCCGGCAATGTCAATTTCCCGGGTTGGATCAATCCAGTAATTGCCATCCCAGCGGGTACGTCGATCCAACGGGAACACTAATTTTAAAAAACGCAGGTTATCCTCCGTGCGCACCGCCTGGCTTTTATTGATTGATGCGGTATTCCGGTGCTTAAAGGCCCAGTTATCATCCAAGCGGCCTTTTTCCGATCGGTCAACTACATATACCAACGCTCCGGTATTGTCGCGCAACGTATCGGTGATCATTTCACGCACCCACGTACGCGAGGAATCTCGACTTATCCCACTGCCCGATGAAAAGTCATAAACAATGCTATCGACGGTATAATCAACATATTTTCCAATTTTCAAAGGGAAATACGCGTATTGCTGGGCAGAATCCAGTACATAATCGGCCGTTTTCCGATCGCTACACTGAAAAAGACAGCAAAGACCAAGGGCAATAAACAGGATGCGGAAGTACATACGCTGGTGTTGAGATGCTGATTGTTTAGCAGGCAATTTTATCCACCCGCCGGCCATGTCGACCACCTTCAAATTCGGTGCTGATGAAAATACGCACCATCGCTTGTGCCAAAATTTCCGGCACGAAACGGGCAGGTATTGCGATTACGTTGGCGTTGTTGTGCTGACGTGCCAGTGCTGCCAGTTCTTCGGTCCAGCAAATGGCACAACGAATACCCTGGTGTTTGTTGGCTGTGATAGCCACCCCGTTGGCACTGCCGCACAATAAAATACCCAATTCTGCCTGTCCGTCCTCTACCGCGAGGGCAACCGCATGGGCAAAGTCCGGGTAATCAACAGATTCTAAGGAGTGGGTGCCAAAATCTTGTACCATGTGGCCCTGCGCTTGCAGCATGGCAACCAATCCATCTTTATAAGGAAATCCAGCGTGATCGCAACCGATTGCAATTTTCATAAAATTGTATGGTTTAAACGTTTAAGGGATATTTTGAGCAAGATCCGCGATGTTCAAGAGAGCTTACAGGGTCTTTGCCATTTCCTGCACCAAATGTACCAGTCCGTCGACAATAAATTGCACACCAATGGCAATAACAATGAAGCCCATGATGCGCGCAATGGCATTCAAGCCACCTGGACCAAACATTTTGAACAAAAAAGGCGCAATACGCAAACAGCCCCACACCATCACGCCCATGCCAATAATTGCTCCAAGGATCATGCCGCGCTCTGCCCACGCTGTATGTTGGTTGTATTGGGTAATCAGATAAGATATAGAGCCTGGGCCCGACAACAAAGGCATCGCCAAAGGTGAAAATGCAAGATCGCTGTGGTCTTGGGCGTGTTTTTCTACGTCCTTATCATATCCCCGCCGTTTGGCAAAACTACCCGACATCAAGCCAAAACCGCTAATCAGTAGGGTAATACCCCCTGCAATGCGCAAAGCATGGATGGTAAGGCCAAAAAAGCCCAAAATATAATTGCCTGCCAGAAAAAAGCAGATCAAAATCAGCAGAAAATAAAATGAAGTCATGAGCGCAATCCGGTTGCGTTCCGCGCGCGGTCGGTCGCCCGTAAGCGCTACATACACCGGAATGGCCCCTGGCGGATCCACGATACTAAACAAGGAAAAAAGGGTTGCAAAGAAAAATTCCATAGGAGTAAGGTAGCAAATTGCTGCAAAGGTAGCAAAAAGCCGGGCGAAGGTAGGTCGTAAATATAAATAGGGTGTTAAATCATTGACAAGTCAACGTTCGATACAAACCTGAAAATATACTTGAACTTAATGCTTTGGAACCATTGCTACCATTCGAAATTCCGTCAATTGCACCGCCCGTTTATCTAAATTCCAAAGGTAAATCTTAACAAAATCGGCATCCAAAGATGGCAAATCAATCGAAGTACTCCTGAATTGCATCGTTTTCGCTGCTTTCGTGGTCATGGGTTTTTCTGCATAGTACACCATTTTGTCTCCTTTAAACGCAGCAACGGTCGCTTTCAGGGTTCCGGCAGGTTCCAGGCCCATTTGTCCGTAAAAAAGGATCTTTTGTGGCCCATGCATCGGCACTTGTTGGGTCAGGAGGTATTCATCCGTGTCCGGTTGCAGGGATGTATCGGCCAATATTTGGCTTTGATTGCCCAACAGCGCCTCCAACCCTTGTTCGGGCATTCGTTCCGGTTTAAACAACAAAACCGTGCCATCGGACTTCAAAAAACGCAATTGCTGCACGATCGCCGGATTATCCTGCACCACTTCCGGTACAAAAAACGTATCCAGGCAGGCCACCAGATCAGGTTGATGGTCGAATGCGGCTTGCTGGACTTCTGCCTTAGACGAAAGCAAACAATAGCCCTCGCGTCGAATGCCAATCAGGGGTAAATTAAAGGAATAGGCTTCAAAAATCAGCACCTTGGCCTTACCGCCGGGATCCACCGCGTCGAACATCGGTTTTGCAGCAGCATAAGCATGGTTGGTTTTTTCGGTGGTTTCAAAGCGTTTTGTATTTTGGTAAAATTGCTGAATGGGGGCAGCCCATAAAAAGGCGCCGCACAATAACCCGATTTCAGGCCAAAGCAGCCTTTTAACCGCAGTAGTATGTACGTTTATCCAAATTACAAAAAGCACCAAGGCCGGATAAAAACTATCCAAAACATAATAATCATGGTCCCAAAACTGGCGTTCCATGCCCAAAAAGTAGCAAAATGCAATGCCCAATCCTGTCAAAGGTACCCAAATCGACATTGAGGTTTTGGGTAAACGCGGATTCAAAGCGATCAACGCCAAGCTAAAAACCAGCCAGACAAGGTGCCACGGTGAAAACCACACCAGTCCCCATTTGCTAAATATACCGAACAACGCCTCATACGCTTCCTGAAAAGATGCCGGTGGACGCACACTGCGCAAAAACAACTGCCCATAATGCCGTCCGAGGTACCAATCGTACACTTGCCAGGCAACAAAAACGGATAATCCGGTCAGCCAAACACGCCATTGTTTTCCAGGCGCTTTTTGTTGCCAAAGCAGGCCTGCAAATGCAAAAAGCCAAAGGATGTAGGGTTTGCGCAACAAGGCCGCCAGTGTGAGCGCAAGGATGACCCAACTTGTTTTTTGATGTTGATAGGCCCAACAGGCAATCAAAAATGCACTAAATGCCCAGGTGGAAGGGATAAAAGCGTTGTTAAAATACACAAAAGTGGGCAGCAACCACACGAAAAGGGTGCGCACAATGGCAGGCAAACGATCCGTGATGCTGGCTGGAGTTGCTTGGGCGATTAAAGCGCGGTACAGCAATACAAAAGCAATCGTACTAACCATCCAACTCAACAGCCTGAAAATCAACGGCTCCGTGCTGCCTGAAACGCGCATGACCACCGCGCACAACCAGGCGGGCAACGGAAAATCGGAGGAGGTGACACCTTCCAGCGTTTGCAGGTTGTAGGTTTGGGGCCGGAAAATATTCAGGTGTTGTTCGTTGAACCGCAACGCCAGCGCATAATAATCCGACATGCTCCAGGCATGGTGCAGTTCGGGCGGGTGTTGCATATTGGCCCTGTAAAAAAAGACAGATAGCCCCAGGATCAATCCCAGCAACACCAACAGGCCTCCATCAAGTTGACGCAATTTCATAAGCAGTTAAAGGTAGCGCAATTCAAATAATTTGGTGGTAAAACGGTGGATATTACACGGTTTTTGATATATTTTACCGCGATTTAATAACTTTACAGGGCATTCCATATTTTCGCCCTGATTTTAACGTTCTTTTGTTAAATTTTCCTCAAAAAATGAATCCAGCAAATGGCTTGTTTATTACAATTCGTTTGAAAGCATACACACAAAACTTAAATCCTCTTACACATGAACCTTCGGATTGGCTTGTGCTCCTTCCTGTTTTTGGTCGCGACACTTACCTTGCACGCTCAGCAAACTACAGTATACTCCGAAGCCAACCTCTCGTACAAGCGTGGGGTCGACTTTTTTAATCAAAACCTTTACGGATTAGCCCAAAAAGAATTCCGCGCAGCCATGGATATGTTACGTCCGGCCAACGAACCGGAATGGAAATCCCTGAAAACGGATGCAGAATTGTACCACGCAAAATGCGCCGTTCGCCTCGATCTGCCGGAAGCAGAAAAACTGGTGCTCGACTTTTTACGCGAAAATGCACCGTCACCCGTCGCTAGCCAGGCTGCCCTCGAAATTGGCGATTACTATTTCAATAAAAAAGAATACGACAAGGCGCTTACCTATTACGATATGGCGCCAGGTGGTACGGGTGCAATTGGAGAAGAAATCCAATTTAAAAAAGGCTACGCTTATTTTGTGACCAAACAATTTAGTCGCGCAAAATCGGCATTCAGCAATTTGAAAGAAAATACCCGCAGCGAATGGTACTATCCAGCCAACTACTACTACGGCTGTTGTACCTTTTTCGAAGGTAAATACGATGAGGCCGCCAAGGCATTTACCCGCTGCGAACAATCGGAAAAATACAAACAAGCCGTACCTTATTATATTACCATGATCTATGCTGGTAAAAAGCAGTACGAACAGGTAATTTCTTATGGCGGACCAAAGGCGCAAGACAATACAATCAAAAATCGCCCGGAAATCAATCAGTTGGTTGGGCAAGCTTATTACGAAAAAAAGGACTACAAAAAGGCCTTGCCTTACCTTGAGTTTGCAGCCAACAATGGCGCGCCTTTGCGCCCGGCCGATTATTACCAGTTGGGGTACACGCAATACCAGAATGGTTTTTATAAAAATGCCATCGAAAACCTGGAACAACTCAGCAAGGAAGACAGCCTGTTGGGACAAAACGGTTTGTACCACCTCGGCGACTGTTACTTGAAAACCAAAAACAAGTTTGCAGCACGCAATGCTTTCGGACAAGCGTCCAACATGAATTTCGATTTGGCGGTGCGCGAAGATGCCTTGATCAACTATGCCAAATTAAGTTACGAACTCAAATATGACCGCGATGCCATTGGCGCTCTGCAACGCATCCAGCCGAATTCAAAGTATTATGAAGATGCCCAAACCCTGATGAGTGAGGTGTTTTTGAATACCCGTGACTATGATCGCGCGCTTTCTACCCTGGAAGCCGTGAAAAATCGCACCCCGCGGCTGAATGAAACCTATCAATTGGTGGCCTTTAACCGAGGCTTGCAACTGTTTCAAAACAATCAAAAAGACGAAGCACGCCGGTACTTCAATAAATCGCTGGAATACCCAATTGATAAACGGACCGCAGCACTTTGCGCGTTCTGGATCGGTAATATTGCACACGAAGCCGGAGAGTTCGAAATGAGCAAAACCCATATCAACTCGTTTTTAAATCAGGCAAAGAGCTTTAACGACTTGCCCGAAGAAAGCAGCCTGATGATGGGTTATTATGTGCAGGGTTACAACAATTTAAAGAAAAAAGACAAAGACTATAAAGCGGCCTTGGTCAATTTTAAAGCCTGTGTCGATGGCATCAAACGCAACAGCGACCGGATTCGAAGCGATCAAATTCGGACAGTGATATTGGGCGATGCAACCTTGCGTGCTGGCGACTGCCATTTTAAAAACAACCAGTACAGCGATGCCTTGGCTTATTACAACGAAGCCGTAAATAAAAAATACGACGGGTTTGAATACGCCATTTATCAAAAGGCAATCATTAAAGGCTTGCAAGGCAGCCCGGTCGACAAAGCCCTGGCCCTTGAAAACCTGGTGGATAAATACCCCAACAGCCGTTACACCGATGAGGCTTTGTATATGTTGGGCGATACTTATCTGGAAATGAATAAATTGGATCAAGCGGTCCCCCCTTTGAAACGCCTTATTTCGGAGTTTCGGGGTCGCTCCACGCTCATTAATGCCTCCTTGTTAAAATTGGGCCTGATCTCCTATAACCAGGGTAGTACCAGTGCGGCAATCAATTATTACAAGCAGGTTTTTTCCAATAATCCGGAAAATTCGGAAGCAAAAGATGCTTTGGCGGCTTTACAGGAAATTTATGTAAAAGACTTGAACCGCCCCGATGAATACTTCTCTTTTGTTGAAACGGTGCCGGGCTATAGTGTCAGCAGTGGTTCAAAGGATAGCGTAACGTACCAATCGGCAGAAATTCAGTTCCAGCGGGGCAATTACCAGCAGGCGATTGATGGTTTTTCCAACTACTTGGCTAAATACCCAAAAGGAGCTAGTGCAATTCCTTCTTACTTCTACCGTGCGGAAGCTTATGCCAGTGATGCAATCAAAAAATACGCAATCGCATTGAAAGATTATGCTGCGGTGGTGAACCGTGGTTCGAGCAAGTTTTATGTAAAAGCGGCAGAAAAAGCGACCTTGTTGGCCTATAATTTTGAAAAAGATTATCCACAAGCATTTGAGTTTGCCCGAAAGTGGGAGGAAGCATCGATCAATGAAAACGCGCGTTTTGAAGCACAATTGATGGCGATTCGCGCCGCGTATCAAACGAATAATTCCATAGCAGTGGGCGAATATGCCCGTAAGATTAACGACGCGACCATGGCTTCCGGCGAACAGGTTGCTACAGCCAATTATTATGTAGGTAAAATGGCGTACGATAAAGGCGACTTTGCGCGTGCATTGCCCGCGTTACAGCAGGTTTCGCAAAATACCCAGAATGAAATGATGGCCGAGGCGTATCACCTGGAAGCCCAGATTTTGTACAAACAGCGCAAATACCCGGAAGCAGAAGCCCTTATTTCGGACGCAAACAAAGCCAGTGCGGGTTACGATGACTGGATCGCGCTGAACCTGATCCTGTTGTCGGATGTATATGCCGATCAGGGTGATAAAAACAGTGCTACTGCCGCCTTGGAGGCCGTAATTGAAAACTATAACGGCGAAAATGCAGAAATTAAAAATTCAGCACGGCAGAAATATAACAAGTTACAAGGTGCACCCGCTCCAAGACTGAACAATAAAGGCGGTACACTGCTGGATTTAGATGAGCGAAATTGATGGATGAGCGGCATTCCAAACTTGTTTTTACCCATTTCCCTTTCAACAGGCAGTGCGCCATTTTATCCAACTTTAACACAATGATGACCAATAATAAATCCGTTTTCGCTGTCTTCATCGGCTTGTTGCTCGCCACAACCCATGCTTTTAGTCAGAAAATATTGCCCGGCGAAAGTGTCGATGTAATCAAATCTTTCGACGCCCGCTTACTGGAGTCTTCCAAAATAAGTGTTTCTCCGGTTTTGCCGCCACTCGATACTACTATTAAAGTGCAAGACTACAATGTGCCTACCCGCCCGTTGAATGTAAAATACGATGCCCCAAAATTGCGCCCAATCGGCATGAAAACAGGCAAAAAAGAGGATATTTACAATGGTTTTGCCAAGTTAGGCGGTGGAGTTCCAACGGCGTTGTGGGCCGAAGCGGGATATGCAGGTGCTTATAAGGAAATATTTGACGGCAAAGTGTGGTTCCGCCACCACCAACAAAGTGCCGATAAAGCCCTCGAAAATCAGAAGTTTTTCAAAAACGAAGGCTTGGTTACCGGCAATTATTACATCAACGAAAAATTAGCCGCAGAAGGCAAATTAGGGTACACCTACGATCGGGTGCATTTTTACGGGTACGACCATACCATGGATACGTTCTCGGCAGAGCGGGTGCGCCAGGATTATAAAATTTTCGATTTTGCAGGCCGTTTGTACAACAAGGAGCGGACGGATGCTGATTTGAATTTTTCTATTGCGCCCAAGTTTTATTTCATGAACGATTTCTACTCCAACAAGGAGACGGGATTTGATCTGGGGCTGGCCGCAACGAAATGGTTCAATGAAAAACACCCATTGCGCTTTATTATCCGCACGGACTTTACTTCTTTCAACGATACTGTTACCCAGAACCTGAACAACATTTACCTGCAACCTTCTTTTACCTTTCACTCGGATATGGTGAAGGTGAAAATTGGCGGTAATTTTGTCAGCAACCGCGATGTGTTTAGTGTGTTTCCGGATGTGGAATTGGGCTTGCGCGTTTTTGGCGATGGGTTCCAGATTTTTGCCGGTGCAACGGGCGATTTACGCAAAAATACCTACCGTTCGATGGCGGCTTACAACCCGTTTATTGACATTCGGTCCTCAAGACTGCGCAACACCCGCCTGGATAGCTATTATGGCGGATTAAAAGGCGATTTTGGCTGGCTGGAATACTCCGGTCAGGTTGCCTACAACAAGGCTTCCAACCTGGCTTTGTTTCAAACGATCTATACGTTCGAGAACATCACCCGTTTCCGTGCGGTGTATGATACCGTGACCATGGTAAACCTGCAAGGCGCTGTTAAAATCAAATTGCTGAAAAACCTGGTCATCAATGGTACCTTAAGCCAAAACTTGAGCATGGATCCTGCCAATGAAGGCAAAGCTTGGGGTTTGCCCAAAACGGAAGGTAATTTTAGCGGCCTATACACCTTATTGGAAGGTAAAGCAAGCGTAAAAGCCAATGCCTATATAGCAGATGGTATTTGGTTTGTCGATCGGGAAGGTATTCGACGTCAGGGTGGGGTATTGTTCGATTTAGGCTTTGGTGGCACGTATAATTTCTCTAAAAACTTTGGTGCGTTCCTGGATGTCAACAATATTTTGAACAACAAACGGGCACGCTGGGCAAATTATCCCATGATCGGCACCAATTTCATGGCTGGTTTGACCGCGCGGTTCTAATTAACCGAAATGGCCTTCCACATAATTGCGCGTAAGCATTTGTTGTGGTTGATTGAAAATTTGATCAGTAGGCCCGTATTCGATAACTTCGCCTAAGTACATAAAGGCCGTAAAATCCGCTACCCGTTGGGCTTGTTGCATGTTATGTGTAACAATCACAATGGTGTAGCGGTTTTTTAATTCCAGGAGGAGGTCTTCTATTTTGGCAGTACTAATCGGGTCGAGTGCCGAACAGGGTTCATCGAGTAAAATGACTTCCGGCTCCACCGCGATGGCGCGGGCAATGCAAAGCCGTTGTTGTTGCCCCCCGGAGAGCTGCAAGGCTGATTTTTGCAGTTCGTCTTTCGTTTCTTCCCAAATGTAACTTTGCTGCAGGCAACTTTCTACCCGGGTGCGAATATCCGCCTCGGTATGCGTGCCGGTTAGGCGCAACCCAAACGCTACATTTTCATAAATTGATTTGGGAAACGGATTGGGACGCTGAAATACCATGCCCACTTTTCGCCGAATGGCTACCACATCGGTACGTGGATGCAGCAAAGGTAGGTCCTCCAGCAGAATATCTCCTTCCAGGCGTGCATCAGGCGATAAGTCGTGCATGCGGTTAAGGCTGCGCAAAAGGGTACTTTTCCCACAACCAGAGGGTCCAATGAGGGCCACGATTTTGTTGGCAGGAAATTCAATATTGATATTTTTCAATACGTGTTTGCTGCCAAAATGCAGGTTAAAATCGCGAATGGCTATTTTGATGTTTTCCATAGGTTTCGGTAGCGGATGCGCAATATAATTGCACTCAGGTTTAACAACAGTACCATACCCAGCAGCACCACAGCGGTAGCATATGCCAATGGGCGTACTTGCTCGAGCGACTGGTGCTGGGTTGATAAAATGTACAAATGATAGGGTAGGGCCATAAATTCGTCCAACAAGGAGCCCGGCAAGTATCGGGTGTAAAAGGCCACACCCGTAAACAGGATGGGCGCCGTTTCGCCTGCCGCCCGCGACAATGCAAGGATGGTGCCGGTCAAAATACCTGGCATCGCCCCCGGTAGTACGACGGTTTTTATACTCTCCCATTTGGTCGCACCCAAAGCAAGCGCTGCCTCACGGTAAGCATTGGGTACATTGCGTAAGGCCTCCTCAGTCGTGGTGATGATGTAAGGCAACGTCAGGAGCGCCAGCGTCAGTCCGGAGGCAAGAATCGAAGCCCCAATGTGCAGGGCTTCTACAAACAAAGCCAGTCCAAACAGGCCATAAATAATACTCGGAACACCCGCTAAATTGCGAATACTTGCCCGCAGCAGTCGTGTAAACCAATGATCCTGTGCGTATTCGTTAAGATAGATTGCACAAGCCACGCCAAAAGGTAGGGCAAATAAGGTTGCAACCAGTGTAACCAGGGCGGTACCCGCAATAGCCGGTAAAATGCCACCCTGGGTCATTCCTTTCCTTGGTGCGGTGCTCAAAAAATCCCAACTCAAGGCGCTGTATCCTTTTGAAAAGAGATCAAACAAAATGATGCCCAGGAAACTAAGGGTCAGCAACGTACACAACAACAACAGTTGGATGCCCACGATTTTGGTAAATTGTTGTTTGGTCATCTTCCTTGCTTTCTGAATTTGGCGGCAATACCTTCTGCCAACAAATTGATGATCAACGTAATTATAAACAGAATTGCACCCAGCGCATACAATCCATAAAAATGCGTGGTGCCGTAGGGTACTTCCCCCATTTCAATCGCGACCGTTGCCGTGATGGTGCGCACCGGATCAAAAAAACCGTGGGGCATCGCATTGGCATTGCCGGTTGCCATCAAAACCGTCATGGTTTCGCCAATGACGCGGCCCATCCCCAACATGGTGGCTGCAATAAGGCCAGAGGTACAAGCGGGCAAAGTAACCGTGATCAGGGTGGTCCAGGAATTCGCACCCAACGCATAGGCGCCTTCTTTGTACGTATTGGGTACCGAACGAATGGCTTCCTCCGCCACGCTGATGATGGTCGGTAAGGCCATGACGGCCAATAAAATGGAACCATTTAAGGCATTCAATCCATTCGATAATCCAAAAATCCACGAAATAATCGGCGCAATCACTACAATGCCAATAAACCCGACCACCACCGAAGGCACAGCCGCAAGGAGCTCAATGGCCGGTTTTATCCAATCGCGCACCCGACCCGGCGCTACTTCTGATAAATAAGCAGCCGTTCCAATGCCCAGGGGTACTGCCAATACCATGGCTCCCAAACTGACCAATAAGGTACTCCATAACATCGCACCGATGCCATACGTTGCTTTTCCCCAGGCTGATGGATTCCAGTTGCTGCTGCCCAAAAACGACCAGAGGGAAACAGACTCAAAAAAGCGGAAACCATTGAACAGCAACATGCCAAAAATACCCAACAGGACCAAAACACAAAGTCCGGCTGCAAGTGCAAATAAACGGTGGTAAAACCGATCCCAAAATGTACGTCGCTTCATAATATCAATACTTTTCTACCAGATCTGTCTCTGAAATGGGCGGTAAATATCCACTGCGCGCGACCACTTCCTGCCCGGCTTTACTCAATTCAAAACGAATAAACGCAAGGGCTTTTCCAGTTGGAGGCCCATCGGTTATCTGGTACAATGGACGTGTAAGGGGGTATAAACCGGATAAAATAGCGTCTTTGTTGAGCGGAGAAACGGCTGCTTCGTTGGGTGCCGTTTGTAGCGCAAGCACTTCAATGCCTGGATATAGAGCACCATTTTGGCCAAAAAGATAACCAAAGCCAACAAAACCAATCCCGTTTTCATCGGCTTTTACAGATTCCAGCATTTGGGCAGTGCCGTTGAGCTGTTTTAAATCGTTGGAAAAATCGCGGCCCAATACTTTTTCCCGAAAATACATGAAAGTACCAGAATTGCTTTGCCGGCCATACAAGGAAATTGCGCCATCCCGACCACCCAGTTCCTTCCAGTTTTTGATATCCCCGGCGTAGATTTTCCCCAGATTTTCGATGCTTATCTGATGGAGACCCACGGATGGATGCACAATAACAGCCAATGCATCGGAGGCAAAAACGGTCGAAACCAGTTGCATGCCCTGCTTTCCGGCCAATGCAATTTCCTCATCGTTGAGCGCCCGGGAAGCATTGGCAATTTGTGTCCGATGGTTTAATAATGCGGTAATCCCCACACCCGAGCCCCCACCCGAAATACTAATGCTGGTGCTAAGGTCGTTATCCATGTAGGTCTCCGCGAGGTCTAACACTAAATTGAGCTCGGTATCTGATCCCTTGATGATCAAATTATCTATGTGATCGGTGGTACAGGTACACAAGCAGCAACAAACTGCAATCCATCCTAAAAACTGTTTCATACCGTTTTATTAAACAACGGGTTAAGATACCGGACAATTAGATGGAAAGGGCTTTAATATGAATTAAGTTTGAATTAAGTTTCGTTCAAACATCAACCAAGCAACCCTTCCAACCAAGAACGCATCACAAAGGGCATCTTAACATTGCTTTCTTCCACCGGCCAACGCAACAAGCTTGCCGCGCCAATGGGTAGATGTCAAGAAAACCGGATTATCTTTGTGATTTCTAATAGGCTTTTAAGCCTTACTTAGATAAATGACGCTGATTTTCATTCTTTTACATAAGGGGAAATGTCAGTTTTGATTATTGAATATAAATTTAAAGCAGTCCGCACAACATGAAGGGTTTGAATTTCCCCAAAATACTATTGCTCAGTCTCTTATTGGCTGTTTCGACCATTGTACATGCACAAAAACAAAAATACAATATTGACCGCTGTGGCGCAGTAAGCCGCACGAACCCGGTACACAATGTGGTCGTGGGCAGCGACAATGTAAAATCGGTGGGCAGCGGACAAAGCTGGTATCAGGTGCGTGCCTGCAATACGGGTACCATCATGCCACTCGAACTGGGCGAATTGTCGGTTTTTTCCTTTTTTGGCGGCAATACCGATATGCGGTGGAAAACAGAAATCATGCTTTCAGAAGCACGCGGCGCTACCGACATTACCTGTGCCTGGTACGATGCCAAAAATGACTGGTTGTGGATCGGTACCAAAACATCCGGGTTGTTTCAATTTAAAACTAAACCAGCCCTCACCTTTATCGCACAACGTACTGCCCAAAATTCGAAAATAAAATCGAATGAAATCACCAGCATCTTTCAGGATAATTCGGGAAAATATTGGATTGGTTCAGCAGAAGGCATGCTGGTAGGGACACCCGATAAATGGAAAAACGAACTTGATGGTTACCGGGTACAACGGGTGCGGGCCGTCGGTGCCGACTTTTATGTGTTGGCCGACAGTGAGTTCTGGATCGTCCAATCAGACCGCTTCAAACCCATTAATATTGATGAAAAGGCTTTGGAAGGTGAGGCCGTTGATTTTGATTTTGATCCCGCCGGACAACTGTGGGTGGTTTCACGGATGCTTGCCCGCTATGATTTAAATACCGACGAATTTGACATTTTCAGCGGACCAGAATATTACACCAGCGAATACGGAAAATGTATCGCTGCCGATACAGATGGCACTATTTGGGTTGGAACGGAAGATAAAGGCCTGTATCGCATCGAAAAAGCGGCTTCTTTTACTGCCAATGCTTTGGTTGAACAGGAATTGAGCTGCACTGGAAATGGCAAAGACGCTGCATTGATCGTAAAACTGGAAGGCGGAAAGGCGCCCTTTACGTACCAATGGTCGAATGCCAGTTTGACCGGAAATAACCCGAAAAACCTGGCAGCAGGCAATTATACAGTTACAGTAACAGACGTATCGGGCGTAACCAAAACCTCGAAAGTCACCATTTTTGATGCACAACCGAAATTGAGCGCGGTTCAGAAAAAACCAGAAAGTGGCCCAGAAAATAAAGATGGCAGCGCGGAACTCACGATAGAAGGCGGTGCAAAACCCTACCAAATCAAATGGAGTACCGGAGAAACATCATTGGTTGCTTCCAAACTGGCCGAAGGTAAATATTCGGTGACGGTAACAGACCAAAAAGGGTGTACTGCAACAACCAACGTAACAATTACCCAGCAGGTAACTAGTCTGAGTGTTATGTGGGCCTGGAGCGCCCAAATAAAATGCAACGGTGGTACCGGATCGGTGAAAGTTACACCAATTGGTGGCAAACCCCCATATCAATATCAATGGAGCAGCCCAAACTATAAAGGCGCACAAATAGATAACCTCACAGCAGGCGCCTACCAGGTAACCGTTACGGATGCCCTGGGTACTTCGGTCGTGAGTCCGTTGAATGTTTCAGAGCCACCGGCTTTTGTGGCAACCATTCAGGTTACGGGCGCAGCAAGCACCGGATTGGCCGATGGAAAGGCTATGGCCGATGGCAAAGGCGGCACCGGAAAGTACACCTATGCCTGGGATAATGGCGAAACTACGGTCACGGCTACCAAATTGGCTGCCGGCAAACATTCGGTTACCCTCACCGATGCCAACGGATGCACCACCATCGCAACAGCCGAACTGCGTGAAAATGTACTTCCACTATCTGTCGTAATTCAGGAAAATGAAAAAATAGGGTGTTTCGGTAAAATGGGAAGCCTCAAGGTGATGGTTGCCGGGGGTAAAGCACCCTTTCAATACAAATGGAATGTGCCAGGCTTGCAAGGCGATGCGCCGACAGGGGTGGCTGCAGGAAACTATATTTTAACGGTAACGGATGCCACGAATACGACATCCACTGCAAACTTTAGCCTCAAACAACCCGATGAATTATCGGTAAAAGCGGTGGTGACCAGCCCGGCTGCTACCGATAAACAAGACGGAAAAGCGACTGCGGAGAGTAAAGGTGGCACAGGTAAATACATTTATGCCTGGGATAGTGGCGAAAGTAGCGCCAATGCCAGCAAACTGGGTGCAGGAAAACACAGCGTTACCCTCACCGATGCCAATGGCTGCTCCGTAACGGGTAGTTTCGACATGAAGGAAAATATCCTGCCGCTGACTGTCAATATCCAGGAAAATGAAAATATTCGGTGCAACGGTGCAACGGGTAGCCTGAAAGCCAGTGTAACAGGCGGCAAAGCGCCTTACCAATACCAATGGAGTGTCGCGGCCTTACAAGGTGATCGCCCGACTGCCATTCCAGCGGGTACCTACCAATTAACGGTAACGGACGTTGTAGGCGGTACTACTACGACAGCATTTACCCTCAAACAACCCGATGCCATCGTGGCAAAGGCGGTACTCGGTTCGGCTGCCAGTACCAACAAAGCCGACGGGAAAGCAAACGTACAAGGTGAAGGCGGCACCGGAAAATACACGTATGCCTGGGATAATGGCGAAACGACTGCCACGGCCACCAAATTGGCTGCAGGCACACACAGCGTCACCTTAAGCGATGCCAACAGTTGTACCGCAATTGCTACCGTAGATGTAACGGAGAATATTCTGCCCCTCGCTTTGCGCCTCGAAGAAACAGGCAAAATCAAATGCGCCGGACAAAGCAGTGGAATAAAAGTGATCGTTTCTGGAGGTAAAACGCCGTACAAGTACCAATGGAGCGATGCTAAATTGCAAGGTGATGCACCACTTTCCGTATTGGCAGGTACCTATCAACTCACCATCACCGATGTGCCTGGTGCCACAGTAGTCGCCAGCATCACCATTCGACAGCCACAGCCAATTGCCATCAATGCTACCGTTACGGCTTCTGCCAGCACAGGCAATGCCGATGGAAAAGCCAGCATCACCGCACTAGGGGGTGCAGGTAAGTTTACCTATGCCTGGGATAATGGCGAAATTACGGCGGCAGCTTCAAAACTTGCCCCTGGAAAACACAGCGTGACAGTAACCGATGGCAACAGCTGCACGGCAACCGAACAAATTGAAATTACCGAAAATATCCTCCCGCTTGCTGTTTCACTGCTCGAAACCGGCGCAATTAAATGTGCTGGCGAAAAAAGCAGCCTGAAAGCAACCGTAAGCGGAGGGAAACCACCGTTCCAATATCGCTGGAATGACACATCCTGGAATACGTCGGATGTCAGCGCAGTAAATCGAGGCACGTATAAAATTACGGTCACGGATGCTAAAAACACCACAACAACAGCAGAAATCATTGTAAAAGGCCCTGATTCCTTATTGGCGAATGTGTTGCGTAGTGGCGGTGCTACTACTGAGCGCAGCAAAGATGCTTGGGCAAGCCTGGATATTAAAGGAGGCACAAAACCTTACGCTATTTTGTGGGATAACGGTGAAAATACCAGTTCGGCCAGCAAACTCACCTTTGGGGCACGCCAGGTAACCGTTACGGATGCGAATAATTGCAGCGCTTTTGCTTCCGTTGAAATTGGAAAACGGATCCTGCCAGAACTTTCGGCAGCCAGTTTGACCAGCGGCCAGGCGATTAAAGTGGAACAATTGCGTTTTGATGCCGACAGTTCAAGCCTGAATCCTTCCTCTTACCCCGTTTTGGATGAGGTATTTAACTTCCTACAGGAAAATGGAACCATCGTTATTGAAGTAGGCGGACATACCAATAATGTGCCTTCCGACGCTTTTGCCGACAAACTGTCTGCAGCACGTGCCAAAGCCGCAGCCGATTATTTGATCAACAAAGGGGTAGACCGCAACCGGGTTTTATACAAAGGTTATGGCAAACGCAAACCCATTGCCAGCAACAGCACCGCGGAAGGCAGAAAAGAAAACCAGCGCGTAGAAATCAAAATTCTGGAAATCAAAAAACAATAGCCCACTCGATCATGGGTTTGGCTTGATATTTGGTATTTCGGAGTAATTCAACACGTTTCTTTAATCAAAATACTTGAACGAAGTGAAATTACCGAAAAGCAAGGGCGCTCCAACCCCCGCTACTTTAAATGCTGTGTACGCATGAAGCGAACAGAGCATTTATCACACATACTTGGAAGCATCCATCAAAACACCAACTATTCGATTATTTCAACCGACCCATTTGGAATAATCGTTTCCATGAATGCAGGTGCGGCCAAACTGCTCGAATATGAAGCAACGTCGATCTCAGATCAAATGTCGATTATCGACCTGCACGATATCAAGGAACTTTTTGAAAAAGCCCAATCCATCGGATTAGACATCCAGGAAAAGACAGGTACTCCATTTGAGGTGCTTTGCCAATTAGCGCAGGTGCTCGGTAATCAAGAGGCACCCTACACTTACCTGACCAAATCCGGAAAATGCATTCCGGTACTGTTGTCTTTCTCTACCATCCACAAACCGGATGGTGCACTGTTGGGGTATTTGGCCATTGCAAAAGATATTACTGCGCAAAAACAATCGGAAGAATCGCTTTATAGCATGACCGATCGCTTGCAATTGGCAACCCTTGCGGCCAAAATGGGTATTTGGGATTATGATATTGATAAAAATCTTTTAATCTGGGATAAAACAGTCTACCAATTGTTTGGGGCGCGTCCAGACCAAACAATCTCAGCAGAAGAAATTTGGGAGCGTCATATTCATCCGGACGACAAAGCACGTGTGTTGAACACCATTAACAATGCTTTGAAACACGAATACCTGTTCGAGCACGAATTTCGGGTAGTTTGGTCCGACGGATCGGTACATACACTCAAATCAGATGCATTGATCAAACGGGATCCCGCTGGAAAGGCCCTCCGAATTATTGGTACCAACCGCGATATCACCCAGCATAAAGCAGAACAAGAACAATTGCGGCTCCTCAGTTCGGTGATCACCAACTCCAGTGAAGTCGTTGTTATTACAGAAGTTGAGCCGGTGAATGGTGTTTTCCCCAGCATCCGCTATGTCAATCCGGCTTTTGAAAAACTTACTGGATATAAAGCAGAAGAGGTCATCGGGCAAAGTCCACGTATTTTACAAGGCCCAAAATCAGACCGAAAGGCCCTGCGGAGGCTCAAATTGGCTGTAGAAAACTGGGAATCTTGTGAAATTGAAATCATCAATTACAAAAAGTCGGGTGAGGAGTATTGGGTTAATATTGCGGTTTTCCCAGTAAGCGATCAACAAGGTTGGTATACCCATTGGGTTTCAATTCAAAATGATATTACGGCCAGGAAAAGGGCGGAACAGGAACGGGAGCAAATGATTAGCGAACTGACTAAAAGCAACCGCGAACTACAGCAGTTCTCTTACATCACCACCCATAATCTGAGGGCACCCCTAACCAACCTGATCGCAATTTCCAAATTGTTGGATACCAGTGCTTTACAGGATAGCGCGCTCGTGGAAATGATTGAGGCTTTTAAAACTTCTGCGAACCAGTTGCACGAAACCCTGGATGACCTAATCCAGGTGTTACTGATTAAAGGGGATACCAGTTTCGAATTGGAGCGAGTTTTTTTTGAAGATATTTGTGACCGCGTAATTTTTACCATACAATCTATGATGGAGCAATCTGGCGCTCAATTGGTTACTAATTTTGATGAAGCGGAATACGTTTGGTTTAGCAGCGCCTATATGGAGAGTATTTTTTTAAACCTGATTTCCAATTCTATCAAATTTGCATACCCAGGCAGAAAGCCCCGCATCAGCATTCGATCCTACCAAATAGCGCAGGAGATAAAACTCATTTTTTCTGACAACGGTATTGGTTTTGACATGGAGCGGGTAAAAGGGCGCATTTTTGGCTTACACAAGCGTTTTCACAAAGGGGAAGGGAAAGGGGTTGGCCTTTTCCTCATTCATTCTCAAATTACCGCGCTGGGCGGCACCATTGAAGTTGAAAGCAAGGAAAATGAAGGCACCACTTTTACCATAACCTTTAAAGCCGACCCACGCTAAAAATTAGCCTTTTGCGCGCCTTTTCCGACCCCGTCCTTTGATCCATTTTTCTAATTCCACCGCATGGAAAACGACGGACGATAGGCCAATACAAAGCAATAATTCCTGCCAACTCAAGGGGTAGGTAAGGAAAATACTTTGTAACGCGGGCACATAAATAATGGCCAATTGGAGCGCAAAAGTGAGCAAGATTGCACCACTTAACAGGCCATTACTCCGAATTCCTTGCTGAAAAAAGAATTTATAGTCGCTGCGAATCGCCATTACATGCCCCATCTGGCTCATACATAATACGGTAAATACCATGGTTTGCCAGTGTGCAATGCCATTGGCTTTACACCAGAATTGCAATCCCAGACAAACTGCCCCCATCAACAAGCCTACCCACAAGATATGCCAGCCCATTCCATCCGCGAAGATGCGCTCATCCGGTGGGCGTGGCGGCCGTTGCATCAGGTTCGGCTCTTCGGGTTCATTGGCCAAGGCCAGGCTGGGCAAACCATCCGTTACCAGGTTAATCCATAAAATATGAATGGGCAACAAGGGAATGGGCATGCCAAACAGGGGCGCTAAACCGATTGCCCAAATTTCCCCGCTATTGCCCGTCATGATATATTTGACAAATTTTCGGATGTTGTCATAAATACGCCGTCCTTCTCGCACCGCCTTAACAATGGTCGCAAAATTATCATCCAGCAAAATCATGTCAGCAGCCTCCTTGGATACATCGGAACCTGTGATGCCCATCGCGATCCCAATATTGGCACGCTGCAACGCAGGCGCGTCATTCACCCCATCGCCGGTCATGGCGACATATTGGTTTTTTGCTTGTAAGGTTTTGACAATGTGCAGTTTCTGCTCGGGCGATACGCGCGCGTACACTTTAATTTGGGTAACCCGTTGGTTGAATTCTGTTTGCGACAGCGCTTCCAACGCCCGTCCTGTAATTACCTGATCTTCCGGTGTTTTTAAAATACCAATCTCCCGGGCGATGGCTTCTGCAGTTACCGGGTGATCGCCGGTAATCATCACCGGAATAATACCTGCAGTGACACATTCAGCCACGGCTTGTTTGGCTTCTTCCCGTGGCGGATCAATCATGCCTGCTAATCCGCAACAATGCAACTGGCTTTCCAATTCTTCCGACGACATTCCTTCCGGGTGTTGGTTGATTACCCGATAAGCATAGGCCAATACCCGCATGCCTTTTTGTGCCAACTCTTCCGCATATTCAACAATGGCGTCTTCTTTGTTTTTACTGTTTTCCAGTACCGATTCGAGGGCACCTTTTGTGATCACAAGGAAATTATCGCCCAAACGATGCACAGTAGTCATCATTTTGCGCTCAGAATCAAACGGCAACTCATAAATACGTGGAAAATGGTCTTTCCAACCAGCCTGGAAGCCCGGATGCGCCTCCGCATATTGTGCCAACGCAATTTCTGTTGGATCGCCCGTCAGTGCGCCATCTGAACCCAGCGCGGTGTCCTGGTTGGCATACATGCATAAGACCAAGAATTGCTCTGTGCTCATCCCCGGCACTTCGGGTACGGAAATGTTGGCCGTCCATAAGGTACGTACCGTCATTTTATTTTGCGTCAGGGTGCCTGTTTTGTCGGTACAGATATACGTAACAGAACCCAGCGTTTCAACGGCGGGCAATTTGCGGATCAATGCCTGGCTGCGCACCATTTTGCGGGCGCCCAGTGCCAAGGAAATCGTGATAACCGCCGGGAGTGCTTCCGGGATGGCTGCCACCGCAACTGAAAGTGCTGTGAGTAGCATTTGTATCGGGGGCTCTCCCCGCATCCAGCCGGACAAAAACAACAGCGCACATATCCCGATCGCTATAAAGGAAAGGTTTTTCCCAAAGGTGGCTAAACGTTTTTGCAGCGGAGTCATCGCCTGTTCTTCCTGCAGCAATTGGGCTATACCGCCAATTTCGGTTTCCATGCCTGTTGCCACGACCACGCCTATACCACGGCCATAGGTAACCAAGGTACTCTTGTAGGCCATGTTCGTACGATCGCCCAACGGTGTCCCTTCATCGCCAATAACATGGGTTCCTTTTTCAACCGCATGCGATTCTCCCGTGAGGGAAGCCTCTTCAATCCGAAGGGTATGTACCTCCGAAAGGCGCAAATCAGCAGGTACCATATCCCCCGTTTCCAGCAACACAATGTCGCCTGGAACCAATTCACTGGCTGGAATAATCTTTTTTCCTGTTTTCCGAAGCACCCGTGCCGTCGTAGCACTCATTTTTTTTAGAGCTTCCATCGCTTTTTCTGCGCGGTACTCCTGTACAAATCCTACATTGGCATTGAGCACCACAATCACCAGAATAACGATGGTGTCTTTTAAGTCGCCTAAAAAACCGGAAAGGATGGCTGCCAAGGCTAAAATAATGATCATTACATCCTGAAATTGGGCTAAAACCAGTTTCCAGACCGGTTTTTGACCTTTTTCCGCAAGTTGGTTCGGCCCATGCGCTTGGAAGCGTTTTTCCACTTCAGCCTCTGAAAGCCCCTCCGCATGGGTGCCTAGCAACTCGTAAACTTTATGTAAAGAGGATAGGTGCCAGTTCATTTTTATCGGGTTTAAACATTAAAGTTTTACAGTCTGCAAGGTAAGAAAGGAATCATTAACAAAATTATTTGAATTATAATTTGAAAATCAATAAATTGTAAAGAAACTGCCTTATCTTTGTAGCGGCAAGTTGCCATATCACAATTACAATTTTTACAATGTATAATGGAACAGTAAAGTTCTTCAATGAATCCAAAGGATTTGGCTTCATCGTAGACAGCGCCTCTGGCGAAGAAATTTTTGTACACGTTACAGGTTTGATCGACAATATCCGCGAAGGCGATAAAGTCACTTACCAAACGGAACGCGGCAAAAAAGGCATGAATGCAGTAGATGTGAAAATCGCCTAAGCGACAACACACCCTAGTTCATACTATTCAAATCCTCCGGCTGTTTTCAGTCGGAGGATTTTCTATTTAAATAGACTTTTTGATTCAAAAACCAGGTTTTTACCATCCTGATAGAGCGCATAGTTGAAGCCCGGATGTATGCTGTAAGCACCGTGCCGGCCTTTTACATCAATTACCACAAAACCTACCTGCGCATCTTTGCATTGTGTCGGATACTTTTTTACGATCCGCTCAATGGTCAATTCTGCCGCTTTTTGCGGACTAGCCCCCCGGCGCATCTCCTCTACGACCAAAAAACAACCCAAAGTACGCAACAGTATTTCACCCAACCCACTACAAGCGGCCGCACCAACCTCATTGTCCGCATACATCCCTGCTCCGATAATCGGACTATCGCCTACACGGCCCCGCATTTTGAAGGCCATCCCACTGGTTGTGCAAGCGCCCGCGATCCGATTTTTTGAATCCAACGCCAAAATGCCAATGGTATCATGCCGCTCAATGTTGATGACGGGCTTGTATTCCGATTTTAATTTCCATTTTTCCCAGGCTTCCTTTGCTACATCGGTCAACAGGTTCTCTTCTTTAAATCCTTCCTCCTTGGCAAATTGCAACGCCCCTTCGCCCACCAGCATCACATGCGGGGTCTTTTCCATTACTTTTCGGGCAACACTGATCGGATGCATGATGTTTTCCAAAAAACAAACCGAACCCGCCATCCCAAATTCATCCATAATGCAGGCATCGAGGGTCACATGCCCGTCGCGATCCGGAAAACCACCGTATCCAACACTGGTATCTTTGGGGTCGGCTTCCGGAATGCGCGCGCCCGCTTCCACGGCATCGAGCGCTCTTCCATCGGCACTTAATATGTCCCAGGCCGCTTGCGTGGCTTTTCGATTATCCCAAGTCGCAATCACCAAGGGCAATGATTTGGGCTTTGACCATCCTGTACCTTGCAATGCCTTGCTCCAAAAAGTGGTGTCGGAAGCAGCAAATGCACCGAGTAAAGATTGTCCTAAAAATTTGCGGCGTGTTGTCATTTCGTATTATTTGTTTCAGTTGAGCGCTAAGGTAAATTTATGATGAAGTCTGTGTTTACTTTTGCGTAAAAAAAAGATAAAATGACGTTTTACAAACTAGTTTTTATCGTATCGGCCTGTTTATTGGCCTGCCACCCTAAGCCGCCACAGCAAGATGCAAAGGTTTGGGAAAAAGTACACCTCAACTTTCGCGCCCTGGATGCCGATGGATTAATGGGGCCTGCAAAGGGCAAAGTCGCCATGCATTACGAGTTTTGCATTCCCCAAAATGAAAAAATGTGGGAAAAAGTACAAAAAATTGATCCTACCGCCCAACGCCAAACAAGTTCCAAAGGCCGGATTGCTTGCCGAACCGACCAATGGCTGATTCTAGGTGTCACGCATCAAAAGCAATATTTGCGGGTTTTGTACGATTTGGCAAATTTGCCCTTTGTTGCGACTATTGAGGAAACGGTATTTGAGTGATCCTGAATTATCGGCGGGGGTAACGTACTTTTGCCCCATGGAAAACGCCTCAGCCCTGGTAAATATTCGTGTGCAACGTGTGGTGGTCGCCGTATCGGTGCTGCTTTTTGGAGTAAAAATGCTCGCTTACCTGCTAACAGGCTCCATTGCAATCCTAACCGATGCCCTGGAAAGTACCGTGAATGTACTCACGGGGTTTACCGGGCTGTTTAGCCTGGTTGTAGCAGCGCGTCCCCGCGACGGCAACCACCCTTATGGTCATGGCAAGGTGGAACTCATCTCTGCCTCCTTTGAAGGGATTATGATTGTATTGGCGGGTGGTGTAATTATCTACGAATCCTGCCTGCATCTGGCCCAACCCAAAACGATTCAACAACTCGATACCGGTATTCTATTGATCGTCAGTACGGCACTGATCAATTTTTTACTGGGCACCTATTGTGTTCAAATAGGGAAACGCAACAAATCAATTGCTTTAACCGCAAGTGGACGCCACCTGCAAAGTGATACCTACACGACCCTGGGCATTGTTGTCGGCTTGATCCTCATTAAACTAACCGGCGTAAAATGGATCGACAGTGTTTCGGCCATCTTTTTTGGTGGACTGATTCTGGTGCAAGGCTACCGAATTATTCGGCAAACCGTGGCAGGTATTATGGACGAGGCCGATATGGAACTGCTTTTGCAAGTGATCAAAGTGCTGGATGAAAATAAATTGCCGGTTTGGATCGACTTGCACAACTTGCGTATCATCAAATATGGGCCTTTGATGCACCTCGATTGCCACCTCAGTGTTCCATGGTATTTTAATGTAAATGAAGCACATAAGGCCGTGGATGCCCTCGAAGCACTGGTTGCCCAAAATTTCCCGCACGCCCTTGAAATGTTTGTACACCTGGATGGCTGTATGCCCCCCGATTCCTGCAGGGTTTGTCCTGTGGAGGATTGCGCAGTACGTAAACGCCCTTTTGAAGAACGCCTGGAATGGACGTTTGAAAATATTACCAAAAATCAAAAACACGAATAATGCAGGATGCTATTCAACAACTGCGCATCGCCGATTATACCTATGCATTGCCGGATGAACGCATTGCCCGTTACCCGCTGGAGGCACGCGATGCTTCTAAATTGCTGATTTACAAAGACGGCGATATTTCGGAAGACCATTATTACGGCCTTCATCAACACCTCGAACCAGGTACTTTGCTGGTGTTTAACAATACCAAAGTGATTCCCGCGCGCCTGCAATTTGTAAAACCATCGGGTGGGGTAGTGGAGGTGTTTTGTCTGGAGCCGCTGCACGATCAGGCCAGCGGGATGACCAAACAAGGCGAAGTGGTGTGGAAATGTTTGGTTGGGGGGGCAAAAAAATGGAAATCAGGTGCATTAACCCTTGAAAATGGTCCAATGTGCCTGTATGCGCATTGGGAAGATAAGGAAAAGAACCTGGTGCGTTTTCAATGGACGCCCGAAACGGCTACGTTCGCCGAGGTACTGGAGGTGTTGGGGGCTGTGCCTTTGCCGCCTTATTTAGCCCGGCCCGCCGAGGCCGCCGACCGCACCCGTTACCAAACCATTTATGCCCGCTACGATGGCTCAGTGGCGGCCCCAACCGCCGGATTGCACTTTACCGAGCGTATTTTTGATCAATTGGCGCAAAAAGGCATCGCACACGCGCACTTGACCCTGCACGTGGGTGCAGGAACCTTTAAACCCGTCAAATCCGAAACCATTGGTGAACATGATATGCACGCCGAATACTTTGACGTACCCCTGGATACGATCAAAAACCTGCGCCTTCAATATCAAAATGGTAACGTGGTAGCAGTGGGCACCACTACTTTGCGCACCTTGGAAAGCCTCTTTTTGATGGGTAGTAAATTGCTGCACCAACCTAATTTGGATTTGCCAGCCCTGGAAATTAAACAATGGGATGCTTATGCGCCCGAACACGCCCAAACCACCGTTTTAGCAGCTTTTGATGCCTTAATTGAATGGATGGAAGCCAATGCGCAAGATCGAATTGTAGCCAAAACGCAACTGATGATCGCGCCCGGGTATCGTGTGCGTACCATTCGGGCGCTTGTCACCAATTTTCACCAGCCCAATAGTACTTTACTGCTCTTAGTAGCTGCTTTGGTGGGAGAGGATTGGCGGCGCATTTACCAGTATGCACTGGATCATGATTTCCGTTTTTTGAGCTATGGGGATGGATCTTTACTTTTCAACACCTGATTTCTCCATTACATCCCGCACCACCACACTCGCCATATGCAACCCAAACAGCGCCGGAATATAAGAAATCGTGCCGTAAAATGACTTTTTGAACCGGTTGCCATCCGTGAGCATACAAGTACTGCGGTCTACCAATTCGGAAGAAAACACCACGGTGACGCCCCGCCGCACGCCCTTGCGTTTCAAACCTTTCCGAATTTGTTGAGCAAACGGGCAATTGTACGTTTCAGAAATATCGGCAACCTGTACTTTGGAGGGGTCGATGCGCCCGCCCGCGCCCATGCTTGATACCACCCGAATGCCTTTTTGTTTGCAGGCTACAATGATGTATTGCTTGGGCTGTATCGAATCAATACAGTCGAAAACATAATCAAAATCGTCTGTAATCAGGTCTTTTACAGCCTCTGGATTCAAAAACTCCTCCCGTACGGTCAAATCAAGTTCGGGATTGATATCGCGCATACGTTCGGCCATCACCTGGGTTTTGGGCTTGCCGACCGTGCTGTGCAAGGCAGGCAATTGCCGGTTGGTATTGGTCAGGTCGACGGTATCCCCATCCACAATGGTCATGCGCCCCACGCCTGCACGTGCGAGAAACTCGGCTGCAAAACTGCCGACGCCCCCCAGTCCGATGACGAGTACATGGGTGTTCTTCAATTGTTCGAGGCGTTCAGCCCCGACTAATAACTCTGTTCGTTGGAGCCAATGGGGCTCCGGTGCGCTATTTGTTGTTGTCACTGGATCTGTTTGCAAGAATTTTAAGGCAAAAATACGTAAAAGTAAAAGGCTGCTCAAATTGCACCGAAGATTCGCGCAAAGTTTTCCGTAATTTGTCCTTGTAAATCAGGGAGGGTCAGGCCTTTTAAATGCGCCGCCTGGGCGTAAATTTGTTCAATATCCACCGATTGCGCGTCATCGGTTTCCAAAAACAACCGATCCAAGGGGGTGTGAAGGAATGCAGCGCGTAACGGGAGCGCAGTTTCCTTAAGTAAGTCTGCGCCAAAAGAAAGATAACAACCACCTTCCAGCAGGGGTTGTGCCACGGCTGTTTTTTTGTTAAAACCATGAAAAATCCAGGCTTGTTTCGGTTTTAAACGTTTTTTGAAGGCTAAAACCTCCGAATAAGCCCGTACACAATGAATAATTAAAGGCTTTGAACTTTGCTCGGAAACCGAAATGCAAAATTCAAAGCCTTTTTCCTGTATATGCCAGGGTGTTGCTACCATTTTATCCAAACCAGCCTCCCCAATGGCTAGGGTACTGGGCTTTTTTGACATTTCAAGGACCCATTGTGTTGCCGCTTCCCAAGAATCGGCCTCCAGAAACCAGGGGTGCAGTCCCGCCGAATAATACGGGGTAAGCATACTGGCTGTTTCGCCAAATCGCAAACTTTGGATGACCAGAAGTTCGTTTTCGGCCGGTGGGTGATGGGTATGAATGTCGATCAATCGCCTCACTTTCCTGATTGCATGCCCAATAATTCCCGGCTTTGGTCTTTTTTTACCTTTTGGAATGCGTCAATGCCGCAATCCAGGAAAGCCTTGTATTCCTGTACATCCGGGGTATAACCACGGGGCTGGTTCAAGATGGTCGTGCCATCATTGTGCATCAGTACATACCAGGGTTGACTGGCTTGTCCGAAATTGTTTTTTTCAAACGTGCCCCATTTGTCACCCACGGTGCGCATTTTTTCATTGGTATTGGGGTCGAGCAGGTAATCAAATTTATCCTGAAACAGGCGCTCTTTATCGTCCACATACAGTGAAATAACCACATAGTTGTCGCGCAAGTGCTCAATAATGCCCGGACGATCCCACACATTTTCCTCCATTTTGCGGCAGTTTACGCAGCCGTGGCCGGTAAAATCTACAAATACCGGTTTCCCTACCCGTTTCGCTTCAGCCAAACCTTCATCAAAATCGTGGTAACAGTTCAGGTGGTGCGGACAGCCGATGCCGTTTTTTTCACTTTTTGGACCCCAAATATTGTAATGTACCGGTGGCGCCAGGCCGCTCAGCAAAGAAAGGGATTGGTAATTGACCAAACCCCAGCCCAGGTAACCTGCAAATACGATGGAGGCAATGCCCACCACTGCACGCAAAGCGTTTGGACGGCCTTTTGCTCCTTTCCAGTTGAACAACCCCAATTGGTAAGCGCCCAACATCAGAGACAATACCAGCCAAATCCCCAGGAAAGTTTCAAACTTCAGGATGCCCCAGTGGCGCACCAAATCGGCAGTACTCAGGAATTTGAATGCAAGCGCCAGTTCGACAATACCTAAGGTGATTTTTACATTGTCCATCCAGCCACCCGATTTTGGCAGCGAATTGAGCCAGCCTGGGAACATTGCGAACAAGCCAAAGGGCAAAGCCAGGGCCAAGCCAAAAGCAAACATGCCCACGGTAGGCTTCAAGGGAATAAAGCCCAATAAAGCAGCGCCCTCGTTGGAGCGCGATGCTTCTACCAGCAAAGTGCCCACGATCGGGCCGGTACAGGAAAAAGAAACCAGCGCCAGGGTAAAAGCCATAAAAAAGATACCCAGATACCCGCCTTTGTCGGCCATTTTATCACTCGCATTCACCCAGGAAGAGGGGAGGGTGATTTCGAACAACCCAAAGAAAGAAAGGGCAAAAATTACAAATACTGTAAAAAAGAGCAGGTTAAAATACATATCCGTGCTCATTTCATTCAAAATATTGGGACCCAGTGCTGCCGTAAGGGCTACACCCAGTCCAACGTAGATCAAGATAATGCTCAAGCCATACCATATAGCATTGCGCAGCCCTGTTTTACGGTCTTTGGAGCGTTTCACAAAAAAACTCACCGTCATCGGGATCATTGGAAACACACAAGGGGTCAGCAAGGCCAGCAAACCACCCAAAAAACCGCCGATAAAAACACCGACCATAGAAGTATTGCGGATCACTGCACCACAGGAATTTACAAACTGCTGCACATTAATTTGTGCGCGTTTGGAATCCCAAAAACCTTTAAAGTTAGGGTCGTCGGGTGCCACCGCAGTAGTACCGCTGGTTGTTGGAGGATTGGTTGCATCTGGATTGAGGGGCGCGACACCAGCTGGTGTTTCGTTCAACCCGCCACTGCCCCCGGGAGGCGGTTGCGTACCCGCAGGAGCGGTCGGCGCAGGTTGGTTGTTGGCCGGTTCAACCGCCTTGCCTGTCTTGCAACTGATTTTGGAAACATCAAATTTGAAGTCTAAATCAACCGGAGGCAGGCACATTTCGTCATTGCAGGTCATAAAACTGAGATATCCTACAATAGGTTTGCTCGGATCGGCGACTTTGATGCGTTGGGTAAAGACGGCGTTGTGTTTAAACTTGGTAAGGTTCATTTCAAACACCTTATCAAATATGGTAAATTTATCACCGCTTTCCTTGTTTTTGCCTTCTAGTTTGAAGTGCGCACCTTCTTTATAGGTAAAAGAAGTAGGGACGGGGCCAGCGTCACTTTCCAGGTATTGCGAATAGGTATACCATCCATCGTTAATGGTAGCAGTAAAAATCAGGTCAACTTCACAGTTTCCTGCGTCCTTTACAGCAAACGACCATTTTACCGGACTTTGAGCAGCCAGCGAAACGGCCGCCAACAAGAAAAGAGGTAGTAATTTTAGCACCTTCATAGGATCTAAGCATTTTTGAACTGCAAAATAAGGTTGTTTTTTCTGCATCAGGGTGTGTTGGAGGAGCATTATAAAAACTTTAACCCTAAATTTTGCTTAAATTGGCCAATTTAACCGTCCATTAACCTACTAAAATAGCAGAATAACCAGGCAAATTTAAAAATATGAACAGTGCTGCGTATTTTTAGTTGACAAAGTATTGCATTTTCAAGAAAGGATTTTACCTTTGCGCTCCGATTTTGAATAACATTCATTTTTATACAATAAGCGATGAAACGTACATACCAACCATCCAACCGCTCCCGCAAAAACAAACACGGTTTCCGTGAGCGTATGGAATCAAAAAATGGTCGCAAGTTAATTTCCCGCCGCCGCAGACAGGGCCGCTGGAAGCTCTCTGTTTCTGACGAAAGAGGTTTGAAGTAATCATTGTGAACAACGATGATTGGGCTTGTAGGACAAGTCTATTCAATCGTGTAGGCATATCTGACTTCCGAAGCTTGGCATCAAACTTCGGAAGTTTTTGTTTTTCCGCTACAATGCCTAATTTTATTGCTTGGCAGGATTGGAATTTAAAAGGGAAGAGCGCCTGAAAAGCAAAAAAGTGCTGGGCGCACTGTTTAAAGGGGGCAACTCTTATGTCGCTTATCCTTTGCGTGTGGTTTGGGCGCCCATCGACCTCCAGGAGATCCCATCGGCGACCCAGTCTGCCCAGGTCGCTATTTCGGTACCTAAGCGATTTTTCAAATCGGCGGTTGACCGCAATTTGCTCAAAAGAAGAATTCGCGAAGCATACAGGCTCAACAAGCCCACGTTTTACCAAAAACTGGAAGTGCAGCAACAACCCATTGCCTTAATGTTGATGTACATTGCGAAGGAGCCCTTATCTTACGCAGAAATTGAAGCGGGCATGCTCAAAATGATCCGAAAATTTCCGGGTACCAAAGCCTCCGACTAATATTTGTCTTCTGTTTCACAAAATTAAGATTGATTCATGTTATTTCCGATTGGCGACGACAATATCGAGCGTGGGCATACGGCCGTATTCAGTTATGCCTTGATCGTAATCAATATCTGCGTTTTTTTGTTTCAACAAAGTATGCCTGAAGGTTTACAGGCAAGTTTTGTCGCACATTATGGCGCTATTCCTGCTGAAATTACGATGGGCGTTGATTGGCAGACCTTGTTTACCAGTATGTTTCTGCACGGTAGCTGGATGCATTTACTGGGTAACATGTTGTATTTGTGGATTTTTGCCGATAATATTGAAGCAACGATTGGCAATGGTCGTTTTTTATTGTTTTACCTGTTGGGTGGCTTGGCGGCTGGGTTTATGCAAATCATTGTATCGCCCTTTAGTGAAGTACCCTGTATTGGGGCCAGTGGGGCCATCGCAGCGGTGATGGGGGCATATATTGTTATGTTTCCGAAATCACGGGTTCGGATGCTGCTTTTGCTCTTTTTTATTGTGTTTTATGTGCCGAGTTGGGTGTTTTTGGGCATTTGGTTTGTGCAACAATTGATGTCGGGCGTTGGCGCGCTCGGAATGAGTGCCGAAGATGCGGGTGGGGTTGCCTGGTGGGCACATATTGGCGGATTTGCCTTTGGCCTGGCCTCGGGTATATTTTTCAAGCGGCGGTTTATGCACCGAAGACTTGATCGGTTGGATCCGAACCTTTAAAGTTCGTTTTCTTCCTGCGGGGTTGGTGATTTAACCACGTTTTGGTCTACAAAGCCAATGGCGTGTTTGTCAAATACAAATTCGGGATCCCAGGTCCACAAGCCTTGTTCGTATTCGCGCGTCATCAGGGCGATATTGTCGGCATGGTATTTTTTTTGCAGTCGCGGGTATTTGTACCGCGTCCAAAGCGTACTTTCATCAAAATCAACGCCGGTAGCGATGCTTTCGCGGAGTGCAAAAATGTAAGTAAGGCTTTCTGTACGGCGCAAAAGCCAGTCATTGATTGATAAAGCAGGGTCGCCGTGACCAGGTACCAATCGGGTAAACCAGTTGCGATCGTGAATCCGCGGAAGTTTTTCCAAGGTTTCTACATAATCGACGCTGCTGTGATAAATAAACGGGAATTCTACATTGGAGAGGTAGTCGCCCGCCAAACAAAGCCCGAGTTGCCAAACCACCATCATCATACTATCAGCGGTGTGGCCGGGGGCAAGGTAAAAAGTTAGTTTGGTTTGCCCTTTTCGAAATTGAACACCATCACGAAATACAAAAAAATCGGCTTCCGGATATTCTATGGGATAAGGGCGGTCGACGTAATATTTTTCATCAAAATCAAGGGCTTGTTCTAAAATGCTGGCTTTCAATGGATTGTCGGCCATCGCCTGAGAAATAAACACCTTGTCGGCTTCGAAAGCACGGTAGCCAATGATGTGGTCATAATCAGAATGGGTGAAAATGAGGTAAACCGGTCGGTTACCGCGCATGGCATAAACGTAGTTGCGGATTTCCAGCACTTCGTCGGGCAGCCATGCAGGATCAACCACCATAACCACATCTTCAGTCAAAATAACCGTCGAATTCGTTTGAAAAAGCGCACTTTGGAAAATCGTAACGTTCGGATCGCGGTATATTATTTTGTTCATAGCGGGTAAGTTGGGAAGGTTTGGATTCTTGTGTCTACCTTTGCACCATATTTGACAAGAGCAAATGTACACAATTGCAAACCCCTGTATCCAATCATTCAATCAAAATGGGAAATATTGTTGCCATAATTGGCCGCCCCAATGTGGGTAAATCAACTTTTTACAACCGCCTGGTAGGCATGCGGGATGCGATTACAGACGACTTTTCGGGTGTAACACGCGATCGAAAATATGGTTACTGTGAGTGGAATGGCAAGCGTTTCACCGTGGTAGATACGGGCGGCTTTGTACAAGGCTCTTCGGATGTTTTCGAATCGGCCATTCGCACCCAGGTAAAGGTGGTATTAGAAGAAGCTGCGGTGATCATTCTTATGGTGGATGTTCAAACGGGCATTACGGATTTGGACGAAGGTTTGGCAAAAATGCTGCGCCGGAGTACAAAACCGGTTTATCTGGTTGTAAATAAGGTAGACAACAGCAAAAATATGTATGAAGCCAATGAGTTTTGGGGACTCGGCTTTGACAATACCTTTTTTATTGCCGCCATCAGCGGTAGTGGAACGGGCGATTTGCTCGATGCGGTCGTGGAACACATTGAAAATGAGGAAGAACTGGAAACAGAACTGCCGAAGTTCGCCATTATCGGTCGTCCAAACGTAGGCAAATCTTCCCTTGCAAATGTGTTGCTGGGTGAAGAACGCAACATCGTGACCCCCATTGCGGGCACCACGCGTGATCCGATTCATACGGTGTACAACAAATTCGGCAAAGAATTTATGCTGATTGACACCGCAGGTATTCGGAAAAAGGAAAAGGTAGAAGAAGATTTAGAATTTTATTCTGTAATGCGCGCAATTCGTGCGGTAGAAGAAGCAGATGTTTGTTTGCTGGTGCTGGATGCCGTACAAGGTATTGAATCGCAGGATTTGAATATTGTGCGGTTGGCACAAAAACGGCACAAAGGTGTGGTGGTTTTGGTGAATAAATGGGATTTAATTGAAGAAAAGGATACGAACACGGCGCGCAATTACGAGCGCTACATCAAATCCAAAATGGAGCCTTTTGATGATGTACCGGTGTTGTTTATCTCCGTTTTGGAAAAACAGCGCATTTTTCAAGCCCTGGAAGCCGCGCTCGAAGTGTACGAAAACCGGAGTCGGCGCATAAAAACTTCCGAACTCAACGAATTGATGTTGGGTATTATAGAAGGAACCCCGCCGCCATCGGTGACCAACCGGTATCCGAAGTTCAAATACGTAACCCAATTGCCCACACCCTATCCGAGTTTTGCCTTTTTTGTCAATAACCCGAATTATGTGCGCGATTCTTACAAGAGCTTTCTGGAAAATCAAATACGCAAGCATTACAAATTTACCGGGTCCCCGATGGAAATTTACTTCCGGGCGAAGTAAGGTTGAGTGGCTCGACCAAAAGAAACGATCTCAACGAAATAAAGGGTCTTTGCTCATTGCATACGGTTTAATCGGGCGGAACGCGCAACGGATCTTCATCTGGCGCGTTTTGATTTGAAACTCTGTTTTATGAAACAACATTTCTTTAAATTATTGTTGCCCGTTTTAGGGGCTCTTGGGGGCTGTAAAGACAATCCTGAGCAAATTCCTGCCTATTTAGACATCAAACCATTTACGGTAACCGAAACGGGACCGGGAAAATGGCAAGATATTCAAGAAGGTTGGGTGTACGTAAACGGGGAGTTTCTGGGGGCTTATTCGCTCCCGGCGCGCGTTCCCGCTTTGGCAGCAGGCAGTTCGGAAGTACTCGTTTTTCCGGGTGTGAAAGAAAATGGCATTGAAACCACGCCGAATATTTATGATTTTTTGACGCGGTATGAAATCCAGACAGACCTTAAAGCGGGCGAGTTGAATCCGATCAGCCCTTCCACGAAATATAAAACGGAGATCGTGTTCCCTTGGGCTTTGGATCGCACCACGTTTGATGGCAGTTCAAGCATCGTGTTTGATGACCGCGATGCGGACCAAGCGACTACCTATACTTTAACGACTGATGGCGCATTTAACGGACGTTCGCTGAAAATGACGGTCGATTCGCTGCACCCCCTCATTGCGATTGCCAGTGAGGAAGCGGTTTTGCCCACCAACGGCAGCCAGCAAGCCTGGTTGGAAATCAATCGCCGCAACGATATTGGCTTCACGTTTTACCTGATTGGGTTTTCCAATGGCGGTTCGGAACAACAATTTCCGGTATATGCCTTTGCGACCACCGATGTTTGGAAAAAAACATATATCAATTTGACCGAATTTTTGGCAAGTTCCGGGGAAGGAAAACATCGGCTCTATTTTCAGGTGCAATTGTCGAAAGACAACAATGGAAAACTCAAACAACAAACTGGCACCGTCCAATTGGATAATATCCGACTGGTTCACTTTTAACGGTCCGTTTTTTCAACGCACAAAACGAACTTGCTTTGCCACGCCAACAACGACAACGGGATACGTTCATTTACGG
>JAIYAP010000030.1 GCA_027488935.1 Saprospiraceae bacterium
GAGGTGTCACCTTCCCGAGGTGTCACCTTCCCGAGGTGTCACCTTCCCGAGGTGTCACCTTCCCGAGGTGTCACCTCAAAGGGTTGCCGCCCCAAAGCCAAAGGCATGTCCAAACTGTCAACTTACAACTAACAACTGTCAACTACCTAAAACACCCAGCGCAGCCCAAACTGAAACTGGCGTGGTGGTGCAGCATTCCGGCGCACCAATAAACCACTAGCAGCAGAACCAACTTGCACCTGGTTGCTTTGCGTCGCGTTGTTGGAATAACCGCTCAAATTGACCGCATTGAACAGGTTGAACACATCAGCGCGCAAAATAATACCAGAATTGCCAAACCGGTACTCCGCCGCGGCATCAAAAGTGTTTGACCAGGGCAGGCGGTCGCTGTTGCGCTTTTCGCCCGGGTGACGGTCGCTGTTGCCCGTGTAAGCATCTGCAAAGGACCGGCCGTCGCCATTCAGGTCGGCAGTGCCGTATTTTGTCGCATCCGGAATCCGGTTGATGGGTTGTCCGCTTTGAACCAAGGCAGCCAGGGTAATGGCCAGGCCTTTGCATGGATAATACGCATATATGCCGTTTAATACATGGGTGCGGTCGTTGATGCCTGGGCCCCATTCAGCCTCAAAGTTATTGCTATCCTGCGCTTTAAAGTTGATATCCTCGGTATTATTGCGCAAACGCGACAAGGTGTAAATAAAACGCCAACTGTACTTGTCTTCGCCGCGCTCTTTTTGGAAATTGAAAGAGGCCGCATAATATTTGGATTCGCCCGCGGTTTCGGACACCGTCACACTGCGCGCAACACCCGTTAAAACCTCGCCATTGATCGTAGCCGTACCATTTACAATCGCAACGGGACGGGTCAGATCGGCTTGTGCGCCTGTACGTACGGTCACATTGTTGGGATCATTGAGCGGGTAGGCGCTCGGTGCATTCAAATCGCGGAGGCGGAACAGGTTGTTGGATTTATTGTACACCAAATCAACATAAAACAGTCGATTTTCATCTAACTGGCGCTGATAACCCAGCGAAAACTGGTGGGTATATGGATTCTGGTAGCCGTTTGGATTCAAAATGCGGCGCTCGTTGCTGAAAGCACCCGCGCGTTGTGCCTGTAATTCGGTGTAGGATGGTCCGTTCAAATAAGTAACATTGTTGGCGGAAGCACCCGCGTTGCCGTCGAAAGTAATCAGGTTCAAATCGGTGCTGGCAGGCAAAATACCTTTGTCTTTCAAAGCCTGGAGCTGCTTTTTATAGTCGGCATCGGTGGTGTTTTGCTGCAAAGCATCGGAGTAAATGGCGTACAGGATTTTGTCGTAAAAGATCCCATAACCACCACGCAAACTGCTGCTACTGTTGAGTTTATAATTAAAACTAAAACGCGGCGCAATGTTATTCAGGTCGCCCTCTGTTGAACCACCTTTCGACAAATTGTCGTAATCATACCGCAAGCCCAGGGTCAGGTTGAGTTTTTTATTCAAATTAATCGCATCCTCTACATACGCGGAATAGATGGTCTGGCGGGTACCAAAAGTGGCAGGACGCAGTTCTACACCATATCCTACGACTTGTACATCGGCAGGAATATCATTGATGCCTAAAGCTGCACCTTTACGCAGATTTTTAATCGCATCTAATTGATTTTGTGTCAATTGTACGGTGTAATTGCCATTTACATTGCCACCGCCCGCCAACTGATGATCGGCGCTGATGACCTCAACACCCGTTTTGATGGTGTGGCGATTGCGGTAAAACGTGAGTTTTTGTTGGCCCTGCAAGGTGTTTTCAGTATCATCAAAAAAGTAACCCGGGTGGCCCAACACGGCTGCCGTAACCCCACTTGGATCGAGCACCACTACTTGTGGACTGTCGCCATTGATCGAACGGCCGTAATTCCAGCGGAAACGACTGTATTGCAGGTTGGTTTCTGATTTAAAACGGCTGCCGAGGTAGGTGTTCTGGCTGGCGATCAAAATCGAATTGCGGTCTTGCTTGTTGCCACTGGAAGGAAACGAAACCCCGCCTTCAAGTCCCCCACCCTGCCGATCAATATTGACAACCCCAACATTAGCACGCAAGGCAGATCGGAAATTGCTGCTCCAGTTGTGGTCGATTTTAGCGCTAATATAGGAGAAGTTGTTTTCCCCGCGTACCGTTTCATTCACACCCAGGGAAGGCGAATTCAACAAATTATCCTTGTAATCTCTTGTATATTCTGCATTTATATAGTAAAATGTTTTGTCTTTACGGATCGCGCCGCCCAAGCCAAAACCTGCCTGATATCGTTGAAAACCATCCTTTACCTGGTTGCCTGACAAGTCGCGTTGGGCATACGGGGAAGACGCGTCGAGTGCCGGACCAGGACGGTTGATCACAAATACCTCACCTGAGCGCTCGTTGGAGCCAGAGCGGGAGGTTACATTCACCACCCCATTTGCCGTAAGGCCATATTCGGTAGAGAAATTATTGGTTAAAACGTTGATATTCTTGGCAAAACCAACCGGAATCGAAAATTTCTGTCCACCTAAAAAACGCTCGTTGTTGTCCATCCCATCGATCATATAGTTGGTGAACAAGCCATTGGAGCCATTAATGCTTACATTCGGCGCTTCCGGATAAAAGCCCGTTGCCTGCACCACATTGGGCAAACGATACAATACCCGGGTAATATCGCGGCCTTCCAACGGCAAACTTTCGATCTCTTTTTGCTTCAATTCGGAGGAAACTTCAGCATTTCGGGTATTGATGCGGGAAGAACCTTGAATGGTAACGGTTTCAATGGTGACCCCGTTTTTAGGAAACAATACCAACTGTACCCCCGCATTGGTGTTGGAACGGAGCACAATATCACCGCGTTTAGCAGCCGCGAAACGGTCGGTTTCAGCCACCATTACTTCATAAACACCAGAAAGGGACAAGCCAGAAAAGGTGGCTTTACCCAAGGCATCGGTGCTGCGCTCGGCCGCGTAACCGATGGCCGGATTGACCAACTGAACGGTTACGGTACCCAGGGCAGCGCCTGTTTTATATTCGGAAAGAGAAACTTCCAGGTCGACCTGGGCAAAAAGTGAAAATTGCACTAAAAATGCAAACAGCGTAAGTACTTGCTTCATATTATAAAAAAGGAATGCGCTGCAACAACGTCGATCCAGTGGTAAACACCGAATCAAGCCTGCAACTGGTTGAATTGTTTTAAAATGGGAAAATTGCGCTATACTTCGCACTGTATTGTTTTGTGCATGACCATAGGCCTAAATGACTGACAATCAGCGCTCAGCATGACAATAAATGCTGCCTTTCAGGCGGCGTTTATTGTAAAATCAGGCAGCAAAAGGTGGTGCGCGCAAATGGGAAAGGCCTAATAGTACGACGGTATTGGCCGGAATTGGGCACTCAAAAACCTGAACCCGACGTGTCAACAGACTTTTAAGTTGTAAAAACAAACGCGCGGACTTACAGCAGGTGTTCTCCCAATGGTCAAAATCGGCTGTACCATCCAAATCGGAGCGTTGGACGCTTAATATGGCTCCTTCGGGATAAAGTTGGGCAAGTTGGGCCTGCACCTGGTCGGTTTGCCAGGCTAATTGCAATAAATCATGCCGTTTAAAGGCATTTTTTTGAAATCCCAACAGGAATACGCCCCCATCGGTTGCCAAGCCGCGCACCATATCCTGATGCTGTAAAACGTTGGCTGCTTCGAGGAGGTCTTGCGTTTTTAAATCCGGGCAATCATTGCCGATGGAAATGACCCGGGAATAGCCCGCAGCAAAAATTGTTTCAAAGGCATGGATATAGCGCTCGGCAAAATTACCGCCTTGTTGCTGCGATTCTGAAAAGAAAATAACCGGAAAACCACTTGCTCGGGCAATTTTGCGCGTGTGGGCGATCATTTTACGCGCTACCCGCATTTGGACCCCTGCATCGGGCACATCGCGCAGACATTTGGCGTGCGCCTCCGCACGTACACTGCGACTAAATAGTAAAATGGCGGTATCGGACAGGGTATGCTTCAACTGCGACGGATTTTGCGTCAAATATATACAAGGTTTCATATCACTTGCCTGTGCACCAGATTTAAAGGAAAAAAAGTCCCGGTGCAGACAAACAAGTATACGAAATGAAGCCGAATTCGGTTTTTCAGGAAATGGTTTTTGAAGCAAATCAGCCTTGTACCAGTTCCTGCGCTGTATTCAGGGCCGATTCGCTTGGCGGGTTTCCGCTCAACATCACGGCAATGGACCGCACCCGTTCGTCGGGGGTAAGCAAGCGTACGTTGGTTACCGTCCTGTTTTCATTTACCTTTTTAAATACAAAATAATGGCGATCGGCGCGGGCGGCCACCTGCGGCGTGTGGGTAATGCTGATTACCTGATGCCGGGCGCTTAACTCTTTGAGGATCAAACCCATTTTCATCGATACATCGCCACTTACACCGGAGTCAATTTCATCAAAAATAAGGGTGGGCAACGGAATCGCATCGGCCACCAAACTCTTGGTACACAGGGTTAAACGCGACAATTCACCACCGGATGCCACATCCTTAATGGGCAAATATTTGCTGCCGGCATTGCTGGCAAATAAAAACTGCACATCGTCTGTGCCGGTATTGCTCAATGCCTGTGTATCCGCGATGGCTACCTGCAAGCGCGCATGTGGCATCGAAAGTTGGGTGAGCATTTGCGCTACTTTCTGTTCAAAATCGGCCACCACGCTTTTCCGACGGGTACTCAAGGTTGCTGCCATTTCGTACAAACGGTCGGCATTTTCCTTGATTTCTGCTTCCAATTGCGCTATTGTGGCGCCTAAATCGGTAAAACCACCTAACTGCGCTTCCAGGGTTTCCTGAATTTTGAGCAAATCGTCGATGGTATTTACCGCGTGCTTTTTTTGCAGTTTATATACAATATTAAGGCGTTCCTGCACTTCGCTGATGCGTTGCGGGTCGTGCTCGGTGCGTTCGTCAATACGTTCACAATCTTTTGCAATGTCTTGTAAATCAATCACTACGGCATCCAGGCGATCACTCAGGGCGGAAAGTTCACCCGAAAACTTGCGGGTACTGCTCATGGAGCGACCAATTTCGCGTAATTGACCGATGATATTCTGTTCGTTTTCGTTCAGGTAATTATAGGCCGATCCGTACGTCTGTTTAATGTGTTCTGCATTGGTGAGGCGCAGGAGTTCTTCCTCCATCATGGCTTGTTCGCCAGATACCAAGGCTGCTTTTTGCAATTCTTCATATTGAAAACGCATAAACTCCATCTCTTTGGCCCCGTTTTCACTCTGATCGATCAAGCTTGCGAGTTTTTTACGGTCGGAAGCGTATTTGCGGTAGCCTTGTTGGTAGGTTTTCAGCATCGGCGCATTGTCGGCCAAGGCATCAATCATCCGCAACTGAAAATTGACATTATGGATATCCAGCGTATCGAACTGCTGGTGCAAATCGATGAGCGATTCGGTCAGGCGTTGAAGAATTTGGTTGTTGACGGGTGTATCGTTTACAAAAGCCCGACTTTTACCGGCCGGTGATAATTCGCGGCGAATCACCAATTCTGAATCGTAATCCAATTCGTTTTCAGTGAAAAATTCTTGTAAATCATAACGATCCACGTCAAAAGTGGCTTCAACGACGCATTTTTCACCGTCATTGTAGAACACTTTCATATCGGCCCGCTCCCCCATCACCATGCCCAAAGCGCCCAGTAATATGGATTTACCTGCACCGGTTTCACCTGTAATAATGGTCAAATGCTCCGAAAAATCAATCTCCAGTTCGTCAATCAGCGCATAATTGCGGATTTGAAGGCGTTTTAACATGAATATGCTTTTGCTGGTATAATTATTATTGTTTTCGAATGGCGGCAATATACCACCTTAAAGCGCAAAAATAATAGAATCAAGCGATTCTAAAAACAAAATAAAATTATTTGTTTTAAAAATTACATCAAACGGGCGGTTCATCCTCCGGTTCGGCACTTTTGGGGTGGGCCTGATCGTACACTTTCTTGAGCCGTTCGATGTTGTTGTGCATGTAAATTTGGGTGGCTGCCAAACTGGAGTGCCCCAAAAGTTCTTTCACCGCATTTAAATCGGCCCCGTTGTTGGATAAATGGGTGGCAAAAGAGTGGCGCAACACGTGTGGACTGCGTTGTTCGACGGTCGTGACCAAACTTAAGTACTTGTGTACCACATAATAGATGCTTTCGGGGCTCATTTGTGCGCCTTTGCGGTTAAGCAACAGAAAAGGCGGCGTTTTATCCGATGGAAAGGTTTGGGTGCGCAAGGCGAGAAAAGCATTCAACATGGCCACAATATAAGGTGGAATCGGCGAAAATCGCTCCTTTTGGCCTTTTCCCAATACCCGAAATACCGAGCGCCCGAAGTCAATATCTTTTACTTTGAGGTTCGACAACTCGCTGCGGCGCATGCCGGTGGCGTATAAAAGTTCCAGGATGATGCGGTGCAACTGTCCGAAATAATCGTCGCCAAAATCGTGAAACGTAAACAGGGCCGTCATTTGGGATTCCTGCACATACACGGGCAGGCGGGAACCTGTTTTTGGTGAAATCACCTTTTTCATGGGGTCTTTTTCAATAAATCCCCGTTTTTTAAGGTATTTGAAATACGTTTTCAGGCAAGAGAGGCGGCGATTGATGCTGCGGTTGCTTTGTCCATCCTGCATTTGTGCGACCATCCAGGACCGGATATGCGAATGCCTTACCCCATCGAGTGAGGTAAGGCATTGCAGCTCCAAAAAAGCAATAAAATTGGCAAGATCGCTTTGATAGGCACTCAGCGTGTGGGCTGAAAACCGGCGTTCAAGCGCTAAATATCCGTAAAAGGAAGACTGATAAAATGCCTCCAATTAATCGTTCTTGTTGCCGTAGGTTTCCTCTTTGTAAACCGCCTTGAGCACTTCTGTGCGGCGTTGTACGGAAGGTTTAGTGAAGTTTTTGCGGCGGCGCAGTTCCTTCAAAATGCCTGCCTTTTCGAATTTACGTTTGTACTTTTTGAGTACTTTGTCAATTACTTCGCCGTCTTTTACTTCAACGATGAGCATGTATTTCTCCTTTTTTTGATGAAAATGAAACTTTTTTTAAGAATGGGCTGCAAAGATACAACAACTCGGGAACTAAGTAAATACGATTTGTATTATTTTTTTCAAAAAAATGTTTGACCCGTTTAAAAAAACACGGTTTGGGCCATGCGAAAGGTATTGACATGTGCTTCAATGATATCCACCAAGCGGGGTGAATAACCGCCGCCCATGCTCACCACGACAGGCAATTGATGTTGTTTGCAAAAGGTAAAAACAAAATGATCGCGTTGTCGGCATGCCTCCCTGCTGATGTTGAGTCGGCCCAGTTTATCGGTCGCCAAAATATCCACCCCGCTTTGGTAAAACACAAAATCGGGTTGAAAAGCGTCGGCAATACGCGGCAAGTTTTCATATAACAAAGACAAATACGCCGCATCTTCCATTCCATCCGGCAACCCAATGTCCAAGCTGGATTGTTCTTTGCGCAGCGGGTAATTGCGCTCGCCGTGCATGGAAAAGGTAAAAACAGCGGGATTGTCCTGAAATAATGCGGCCGTGCCATTGCCTTGGTGCACATCCAGGTCGACGATTAATATCCGTTTTGCCAAACCCTGGTGCAACAAATAATTCGCCGCCACCGCCTGATCATTCAAACAACAATACCCTTCTCCATGGTCGCGAAAAGCATGGTGGGTACCCCCGGCTACATTCATGGCGCAACCGTGTTGGAAGGCAAATTCGGTACATTGCACCGTTCCTTGTGAAATATGCCGACCGCGTTCAATAAAATGGGCATTGATCGGGAAACCAATGGCGCGTATTTCTTTGTCGCTCAGGTTGACTTCAGTGAGTTTGTCCCAATAGGTTTGGGAATGCGTGAGCAACGCAACATCGGGATCTAATAGACTGGGATGAAAAAACTGGGACGACTGCACTGCGCCTTCATATACCAATTGCTCAGCGATGAGTTCGTATTTTTGCATGGGAAAGCGGTGTCCTTCCGGCAATTCATATTTGTAAATGGGAGCGTAGGCGATGCGCAGCATGCAAAAAGTCTAAAGGAGCATTGAAACAAAAAAAGTGGCCAAAAGTTGGCATTCAAAGGCCGAATTCAAATCAATTCTCAAAATTAAGCCACCGTAGCCATTTCCCTTTCTATTTTTGCGCCACATCATTTAAAATATACGTGCCATGCCATTTCGCATCCACAAAGAAGGATACCTGATTTTATTGATTGCAGCCGTGTTGTTGATCGGATTGTATTGGTTGATTACCCACTATTGGCCAATTCTTAAATGGCCTTTGGCGGTGGTTTGCCTGGTCATGTACGGATTGGTGGTTCAGTTTTTCCGCAATCCGGTGCGCACGATTCCCGTGTTGGACCACCATTTGGTGTATGCCCCTTGCGATGGCGTGGTTTGTGTGATCGAAGAAGTGTTTGAACCTGAATACTTTAAGGACAAACGCCTACAAATTTCCATCTTTATGTCGCCGCTCAATGTGCATGTCAACCGCAACCCGGTGCCCGGAACCATTGCTTATGCCCAATATCATCCGGGCAAATACCTGGTGGCCTGGCACCCGAAAAGCAGTACCGAAAACGAACGCACCTCTATTGTGTATAAAACCGAAACGGGCACCGAAATCCTGATGCGACAAATTGCGGGCGCGGTGGCGCGGCGCATTGTGCATTATGTAAAGGCGGGCGACACGGTCCAGCAAGGCGAAGACATGGGTTTTATCAAATTTGGCTCGCGGGTCGATTTGTTTTTGCCGTTGGATGCTGAAATCAACGTCGCGATGGACCAGGTGATGAAAGGCAACTTAGATGTAGTGGCACATATAAAATAGGCCCATTCTTATGAAATTATACCTCATAGCCGGAGAAGCCTCGGGCGATTTGCATGGTTCCAATTTGGTGAAAGCACTTTTGGCGCGTGATCCGTCGACCGAATGCAGGGCCTGGGGCGGCGATAAAATGCAGGCTGCCGGGGCAAGTATTGTGAAGCATTACCGCGATTTGGCCTTTATGGGGTTTGTGGAAGTGGTAAAAAACCTGCGGACGATTTTAGGAAACCTGGCGTTTTGCAAACAAGATATCCTTGATTATCAACCCGATGCGTTGGTATTAATCGATTACCCGGGTTTTAATTTGCGCATTGCCAAGTGGGCACATAAACAAGGCATTCGGGTTATTTATTATATATCGCCTCAAATATGGGCCTGGCATCGCGCCCGTGTGTACGACATCAAGCGAGATGTGGATAAAATGCTGGTGATCTTGCCTTTTGAGCCCGATTTTTATAAAAAATATGGGGTAAATGCCACGTTTGTGGGCCATCCGTTGCTGGATGCCATTGAACTGGAAGCCGAAGCCGATTTATTGGGACCCAAAACGGGGAATACCATTGCACTGTTGCCGGGTAGCCGGAAGCAGGAAGTGACCCGTATTTTGCCCGTTATGCTGTCCATCACGCCATTTTACCCGGAATATCAATTTGTCATAGCCGGTGCGAGTGCTTTGAACGCTGAATTTTATGCACCCATGTTGGCGGCGTATCCCAATGTAAGTCTGCAATTTGATCAAACGTATGCGATGCTGCGCGCGGCCAAGGCTGCCTTGGTCAAATCCGGCACCTCCACCCTCGAAACCGCGCTGATTGGTACGCCCCAGGTGGTGTGTTACACGGGCAGTCCGGTTTCGTATGCGATCGCGCGGCGTATAGTCGATGTAAAATACATTTCCCTGGTTAATTTAATCATGGACCAGCCTTTGGTGCAGGAACTCATTCAGGATCAATTCAATACGGTGCAGGTAAAGGCTGCATTGGATCAGATTTTGACGCCGGAAGCGGCTAAAGACATGCGTGATGCATATGCGGCTTTGCGGGTCGTTTTGGGGGGTGGTGGCGCTAGTTGGCGGGCGGCTGGGGAGGTGTTGGAATTGAGTTAACTGAAGGAGACAATACGACATATAAAAAAATTATCAATTTTATGTTTTTTCACTTTAATCTTATATTAAGTTATTAAGTTTTGTTTAAATTAGGCAAACTGAACGAATGTTTTTGGTTGGTTGCCCAACATATCCTATTTTTGTTAATAATTTTTAATCCGTCCCAACTGAAAACGATTTTTAGCCCCTTGAACTTTGGTTCTAGTTTATGTATTTAAGATCAAAGTTTTATAAATTAGTCATTTTAACTTTTTAACCTTAATATTTTAAACAATGAACAACCATGTTTTTTCCAATCAAGGACTACGTCCTCAAAACCGTAAATCTGGCATTTTTTGCCCCCCCCCCCCCCATTTTGCTGGGGATTTTCCTGCTTATGCTTTGGTCATTTTCCCTTAAAAGCCAAGGTACTTGTTCCCCATTTGAATTAACAATTACCAAGGTCGTCCCTACTTCTCCTTGGCGCATCAATTCAAGTGCTTCTGCACCTGGCGCCTATCATGCTTATTATTCGGTAAAGTTGAAAACCAAAAATGGTGGGCCTTTACCTGCTTCCTGGACACTTAACAGTTTCGCCATAACAGGCAAAATGGTGACCAACAAATTGTCTTCCAGGATTAATAAGGAATTAACCCAACAAGTTTCACCAAGTCAGTATCTGCAATATTTAGATATTCCTGCACTGGATAATGGGGAGGTCAACTGGATTATTAATGGTGGGAAAGCCTGCGAGGGGGGCGGAAATACCGTTACACTTAACTTTCCACAACCATCCAGTTCGCAAGTAACGCTGTTTACAATCGTAGTGGATGCTGCCGCAGGAGATCAGGTACAATTTACAGATCGTTCTAATTCGTTGTATGACTGTGTGACCTATTTTTGTAATGACACAGAATTAGATGTTAAAATTCAGGACAATAATTCGACTTTAACAATGCCCGCTCCTCCAGTATGCTCTACAAGTCCGAGTGCAACAAACTTGTCCTATAATTACATAAACAAACAGGTATTAATCACCCTGAATAATGTTTTGGCTTCACAACCAATCGCGAAATTTGATGCCGTCTTACATATTGTTCCGAATATTTCAGGATTTACCAATGATTTTGATATTGTTCCTAGTGATGTTCCTCCGCTCCAAGGAGGGGTGGTCATGAACAAATTTAAGGAGAAAAGAAAAAATGCAGATGGATCCTATGATGTTTATTTTGCGTTTGAAAATTTCAGCGGCCCTGCATCAAGCAGTTTCCCAGTTTTAGTACTGAACTTAACGGGCTTTAATAGTTCGCAAGGAGGCACTTTAACCATTGGTTTAACTACAGCAAGGATTTCAAAAGGAGCTACATCTGGAAATCCCCCTACCTGTTCATTGGCTTCCACCCCACCAACTGTCGTAAATGTACCTGGCTGGCAGGTTTGTAATAATAATTTTAAAATTGACTGGTCGAATACGGTTAATACCCAAGACTGCAATTCTACTGTTACCTTCACAATTTCCCATACTGCAGGTACACCCATTGCCGTGACCAATGCTAAATTTCTACTTGTTTTCGCTCCTATAGGTGACAACACCAGTATTGTACCCGGAACCATAAGTACCACTTTGCCCAATGGATCAACTTATGGTACTTTTTCCTATAATAGCGTCCTTGAAAGGTGGGAATATCTGTATGAATTTAATGGTCCAGGATCAATTTCAATACAAAATGGTGCCCAGATTGTAATACCTTTCTCCTTTAACGCTGGCTGCTTAAAATATGGACCAGAATTTGCGGAGGTGAAATTGGTAGGCGCTGCAGACCGATGTGCATTATCTTCCCCGAATGGCGCTAAAGATTTGTGTAATCCTAAAATTAATGGAAGTGTTGTCGTTTATGAAACGCAAACCTCTTTCCTGAAAGCGCCCCAATACATTGTGAAATTACAGAGCATCAACCAACCATCCTACATTTTAGATATATTAGATGCTTGTCAGGACCAGTATTCCTTTTGCCCGGACGACCCAACCAAAGCACCGTTTCGAATCATAGTAAATACCAATCCAAGTTTTTTGAACAACAACCATTGTACTTGTGGGGTTTCTACGTATGATGCATTATTGATTGCAAAGCATCTTAATTCATCTCCTTCATTAAGTGCCCCATACGCCTGGATAGCTGGAAATACAGATAGGACGCTTCAAGGAAATGGCCAGCAAATTACCATTGAAGATGCAGATGAAATAAGAAACTGTATCCGAGGCAGCCAAACAAATTTTGGTTCTAATTCCGCACCATCCTGGTGGTATATTAGCGACCAATTTGTATTTACTGGTTCAAATCCATTGATAAACAATAATGGGTATGAAACATCAAACATTGTAAATGTACCCACCAATGGAGCAAACAACTATGGCAATTTCTGGGCGGTAAAAACCGGCGATGTGAACCAATCTTGCAAGTGTGAAGGCCAAAGACCGGAAAATGAGCCGGAAGTAATGAATGGATTTATGGTTACTCCTCAACAAGTTCGGAGAGAAGGCAAAAAAGTATTTGTTCCTGTATGGTCCAACGCTCCATTTGAATTGGTGGCAGCGCAAGCGGGATTCAGGTTTGATCCGTCTATGTACAAATTAACTGAAATCCACACAAATCCAGAACTTCCACTTCGAAAAGCAGATGATTTTGGGTTATTCCAGGTAGATCAAGGCGAAATTCGATTTGTTTGGTTTCCAATGAATGGGGAATCTACACTTCCACGCAATGCGCCTCTGTTTACGTTGGAGTTTGAGGTAAAGCAAAGCGAAAGCAGCTCAAATTTTCCAATGCTTTGGATTTCAGACAATGTATTGCAAAGCGTAGTATATGATGAAGGTGGTCGAGAAATGCCGGTACAATTGGACTGGAAAGTAGATCGACATATCGAACAGCCCTTGAACGTAATTGCAACACCCAATCCTTTTGTAAATAATTTGAATGTGTTGGTGTTTTCACCCATTGCAGGTAAAGGCAAAATTACTCTTTCTGATTTGCAAGGCCGAGTGCAGTCTCAACTCGAAATAGATTTAAATGAAGGCGAAAACTTCTTTGAAATCCAGGCAGAAAACAATGTAATCCCTGGCGTTTACATGCTATCCGTTGAAAGCGAGGGGCAATTTGTGCGGAAAAAAGTTTTGAAACTCTAAAAATGACATAACTAACCGATTGGGAAGGCAATTAGTTGAATGTGCAACCAATAAAGTTTCAACCAAGGCTAATAGTCTTCCCATTCACTTTGATCAGGTTTAAAAAGGATTTTCATGAAAAACATACAAATACTCCTCCTTTTATTATTTTCCGGCACTTTGCTCTCCGCCCAAAACACCTGGTACGTAAAACACAACGCTACAGGAAGCGCCTCAGGCCAAAGCTGGGCAGACGCATTCCCTGAATTAAAAACAGCCCTCACGCAGGCGCAGGCAGGTGATGCTATTTGGGTAGCGCAAGGCACTTATTTGCCCGATACAGGCAGCAACCGCGATGAAACCTTTTTACTCAAAAGTGGGGTACAACTATTTGGCGGTTTTGCTGGAACTGAAAGTGCTGTAAATCAAAGAAATATATCCGAACACCCTGTTGTTTTAAGCGGAAATATAGGCGATGCAACGGATAGCACCGATAATAGTTATACCATCTTAACCCTCTTTTTTCCGGATGCTGATACCCGGATTGATGGTTTTATTCTTGAACATGGTTATGCGGTAAGTGATACCAATTATTACTATAACAGCCCCGTTTTATGTGGTGGGGCGGTATATATTCATGGCGAAAATGGCAAAGCATTGCCTGTTTTTGCCAATTGTACGTTTCAGCACAATGTGTCGCAATCCAGCGGCGGCGCTATTTATGTAAATGGCCAAGACACCAAAGAGAGTTTACCTATTTTTAAAAACTGTATTTTTATCAACAATCAATCCTTGCAACGACATGGCGGGGCAATGTATTTAATGGGAGGCAGCAAGTTGGATAGGGGCATTGAATTTGATCATTGCCGCTTTGAGAACAACCATGCAACCTTACAAGGCGGAGGTATTTATTTTGAACATACCATTGGAAATCACACCATTGATATTATAAACTGCCAGGCAATAAAAAATAAATCAAAAACTATAGGAGGTTTTTTTCAATTATGGGATGACGGCGTAGATTTAAGAATCAAAATTGATAGTTGTGATTTTATTGGAAATACATCAAAAGGGACAGTAATCATGTGCCATTTTAGAATTACTTCTTCCATCGGGAAAACAATCTTCAGTTTATCAAATTCAAAAATTAAAGACAACATACAAAGTGATGCAGGTATATCAACAAATGGTTTATTTTATTTTAATAAAAAAAGTACTGCGTTTTTAGATACTACTATAATTTTAAACAATAGTTTCGAAGATAATCAATCAAGTTTTTTGATTCTTACTCGTTCTAAAAACAAATATGAAATAATAAAAAACAATATATATAATAATAATGTATTTTCGGATTTTGGCACACTTCTAATTTATACAAATAGCGTGGAATCTTTTATAGAAAAAAACAAACTATATAATAATATTGGGAATATAGTTTATATAACACCATCAACACAACCCAACTCTACATGTGTTTTTGAAAACAATATCATTTTTAACAATAAACTAATTGAACAAGTAATTCCAAATGCTTCTTATCCGACACCACTAATCCAACTTTCCGCCGACACCAACACCAGCAACCTAATTTTCCGAAACAACATCGTTGTAAACAACAAGGATTTTAAACGCGCACCCGTTTCCGGCTTTGAAAAAAACCGGTCCGTACTACTTTACAACAACATCATAACCGGAAATAAAGACATTTATACCAATCAACCGATCCTGCCTTTTAACATCAACCAGGATTCCTTCTTTTTGGCGCACAACCTCACCAATGTTTCTTGCGATCAATTGCCTGCTACCACAATTTGCGGGCCTGGCAATGTCCTTGCGTTGGATGCACTTTTTGTTAATCCCGCTCAACAGGATTTTCATTTGCAGCCTTGTTCCCCAGCCATTGACAAGGGCTTAAACGCAGTAGCAGGCACCGTAGATTTTGATGGAAACACCCGTATCCTCGGCAGCGCAGTGGA
>JAIYAP010000031.1 GCA_027488935.1 Saprospiraceae bacterium
CGTCATCGAAATGTGCAAGGGTAGCCCACAATTGCTTGATAGTCTGATAGTTAAAAGGTTTTAGACAGCAATGGGCTCTGCCCGAATGATTGACACACGCGGTAGAACCGCGCGCGAGCAAGGGTAATAAGCCGCATGATGCTGAATTTATAGAGACACATTTGGCGGTAGTGGATTTATGAGTAGGAGGGGATTATTGATCCGTTCCGTAATACTTAAATGCCTTTAAGATAATCTTTTTGATCAAGAAAAATCCCGAATTTTAGTAAAAACCAAAATTCGGGATGACGCAAATTAGGATTTACACAGTCCCTACCCTATTTCTTCAAAATCGTAGTATCTCGGTCGTACACCAGTGTCGTAAAAATACCCAACGGATTCGCACTGCCCGTCACATTACTTTTAATAGCCGCTGGTTGGGCAAATGGGTTAAAATTGGCCAAAATAGCCAACTGCACGCTTTCCAAATAATCGTAATAAGGCTTTTCAATATGGTAAATCGTATTGAAAATGGTGTCCCCCTCTTTCAGTTCATACGCTGTACCAAACGCAATTTGCGAGGTCGTCGAAAAGCGATCAGGCGTCACAATATCCTGCTCAGGAACACTATCTAATGAACTGTAATTCAGCATCCTGCGGTAATAATCGCTGGTATTCAGGTCGTCGGTCAGGTACATGAGCGCGCGCGCAAGGGTATCCCGCTCGGGCAGCCATTGTATTACGATGCTATCAATTGGTACAAAAGGGAGCATGCTGGCTTGTGCCGTGATGTTCCCCCCTCCATCTGCCAGGTTGATGTTCAGCACGTAATTTGTACCCACGGTTGCAGGCACAATTTCGGAGGCTGTATAATTAAACAGTTTGATCGGGTTGGTTTCAACAGATGGGATATTGGGCAAATTAATGGTTTTGCCATCATACGTGATGGTCACCGTAGCCCCTTGAATGACTGTTTTTTCAATAAAGGTGGAGTCTAACCCGAATGGATCAAAAAAGGAATAACTCCGGGTTAGGAGCAATCGGAAAGGCTTTCCTGGCTCCAAATAGCATTCTACCACCGGTTGTGGGGTATATTCTGGCAAGTCGATTTCTACATCCTGGGTGAGGTTGCAGGAAATGGCAGTACATACCAGCACGAGGAATAGTATATTTTTCATGGTATGATTATTTAAGGTGTGTCAGGGTTAAAATTTAAAATTCCAGGTGATAGAAGGCAGCACTGGAAACAGCGATACCTGCTTGGCCTTGATGCCGGTCACAAAATCAACCGGATCACCTTTTTCGGTTTCAACGTCCAAAAAGATGAAGTACGGGTTTCGGCGGTCGGTTGCGTTGTACACGCTCAGGGTCAGGTCGTTTTCGAGGCGTTTGGTTTTAAATTTCCATACGATCCCCAAATCGGCCCGGGTGTAGGCGGGCACGCGAAAGGTATTGCGCGCACCGTACACGGGTACCACCAATTGAATGGGCGAACCTGCAACATCCTGAAAACTTAAGCGACCGGAAGGAAGCCAACTCGTATAACCCGATGTGTACACCCAGGTGGCGGTAAGTTGCCAGCGTTTGCTCAGGCTGTACAAGGCCACAACATTTACATTGTGTCGGGTATCAAAACGGGTCGGAAAATAAGCGCCATTGTTAATATCCGGATAGCGGCCACGGCGCACCCAGGAAAGGGTGTATCCGATCCAGCCGGTCAAGCGGCCGTCTTTCTTTTCAATTTCTAATTCCATGGGGCTGTACGCGTACCCTTTGCCGATGGTGAGTTCGCCTTCAATGTTGTTGTTGCCAAATATTTCAGCGCCGTCAACAAAGTCCACACTGTTTTGCAGCCACTTGTACCAGGCTTCCCAGGTCACTAATACTTGGGTACCGAGCAGAATACTGGTACCAACGGCGATTTGATCGCTCACTTCCGGCTTAATGCCTTTGGTGCTTGGATACCAGATGTCGGTTGGGAGCGACAAGCCACTGCTCGCCAGCAGGTGTACATACTGGTTCATGCGCGCATACGAGCCTTTTACCGACCAGTTGTTGTTAAACGTATAATTGGCCGAAAAACGCGGTTCAATATTCGCGTAAAAAGCAGGATTGTTGGCCCAGGCTGATAAACGGAGGCCATAATTGAGTTTGAGGTTGTTATTTACTGCCCATTCATCGGCAAAATAGGCACCGAAATCAGCGCCATTAAAATCCTGACCAGATTCAAAATTTACACTTCCATCGTCACTGCCCGCCTTCAAACGGCCCACCACAAATTCATGATAGGTAGCATTGGCCCCAAAACGAATGGTGTGTGCATTGTTGGGCTGGTAATAAAAATCGACTTTCGTATTCGCGTCTTTTACGTTCGAGCCGAGTTTGAATGAAAAGCCCTGAAGGATATTCTGAATGCGGTATCGGTAATCGGAATAAGTAAAGGTTGTGTTGGCAAACAGGCGCGGTCCGAAAACATGGTTCCAGCGGGCGGTACCCGTTGTATTTCCCCAATCGAAGAGAAAATTAAAACTTTCATTTTTAAAGGTAAATACGTCCCGCCCAAAGTACCCGCTCAAAAACAGGCGGTCTTTTGGTCCAAGGGTAAAATTAATTTTGGTATTCAGGTCGTAAAAATAGTAATCGGGAATCGGGTTGTAATCGGGCGTATTTTCATTGGCGCGGTTAATGGCCCGGGTGATAATATCGGCGTACGTACGGCGCCCACTCACGATAAACGACGATTTCCCTTTTTGAATAGGCCCTTCCAGCGTCAAACGGCTGGAAATGAGGCCCAAACCACCCGATCCGCTGAATTTTTGGTTGTTGCCTTCTTTCATACGCACATCGATCACCGAAGACAAACGGCCGCCATATTGTGCAGGAAAACCGCCCTTGTATACTTTTACGTCTTTCACAGCATCCGAATTGAAGGTGCTGAAAAAGCCGAATAAGTGGTTGGCGTTGTACACGATGGCTTCATCGAGCACGATTAGGTTTTGATCGCTGTTGCCGCCCCGCACAAACAAACCCGTGGTACCTTCCGAACCTGCGGTAATACCGGGCTTTAGTTGCAAAATTTTAATAATATCTACTTCACCAAACAAGGCGGGCAAGGCTTTTGCCTCCCGGGTGGTAATGGTGCTGACCGACATTTCGGTGCTCCTTATTTTTTCAGCATACCCATTGGCCTTGATTTCCACTTCATTGAGCATGGAACCGGTTGGTTGCAGGGTTATGTTGAGTTTCGTAGGACCAGTCGGCAAAATTTTATGGATTTGCGGGGCAAACCCAATGTAACTGAAACGCAATGCAATGGAGTCTTTCCCTACCGGCACGGATAAAGAGTAAAAACCGTATTCGTTGCTGGAATTGCCTTTTTGAAGACCAAGGGCTTCCACGGTTGCCCCGATGAGTGTTTCACCATTTTGAGCGTCTTTGATACTGCCGCTAATGGTCGTGGAGGTTTGCGCATACAGCGCGGCGCATTGCCAAAGCAGCAATACGGGAAAGAGGATTTGTTTCATAACTTAAGGCATCAATGCGGGAGCAAAACAGTCTCCGAAAAATAATGTTTTGCAAACATGGTAGTTTAACGGGTATAAAAAAATAAGATTCGACCAAAACGTCCAACGGCTCGATTTTTTAGGCCCAATTCAGGGGACTGCAAAAACCAAACCATACTTTTATTTGGATTAAAGGTAAACGATAAAGGGGTTTCCAAATTTTAAAGGGTTTCGCAATTTCAATGTGCAGTTGATTTTCTTCAATGAATCGCAGAAAGTGTACCTTTGTGCAATGGATTACTGGAAATTTAGTTTTGCTACAGACGAAGAAACCGCCGAAATGTTATTGGCTTACTTTTCGGACACTGCATTTGACACTTTTGAAGAGGTTGAAGGTGGTTTAAATGCTTACTTGCCCGCGAATGCATCGGTGGAGGATGTTGAAACGCGCATTCAGGCGCTGGACACGCAGTTTGAGTTTACCTGGACAAAATCGCTGATTCAGGGACAAAACTGGAATGCGTTGTGGGAAAGTAATTTCCAGCCCATTACGGTGGGGAACTTTTGTTCGGTGCGCGCCGATTTTCATCCTGCTAATTCCACGGTACGTTATGATCTGATCATCAATCCGCGGATGGCCTTTGGAACCGGGCACCATGAAACCACCTATCAATGTTTGGCAGCCATCGAACGATTGCCTGTTTCCAACGCGCATTTATTAGATTACGGCTGTGGCACCGGAATTTTAGCCATTCTTGCAGCCAAAAACGGGGCACAAACCGTGGAAGCGGTGGATATTGAATTGGAATCGTATGAAAATACGTTAGACAATTGCCGCATCAATGCCGTAGAAAACGTCGTAGCGCGTTGCGGGACCCTCGAAGCAGTGGAAGGCAGCAATTTTGATGGCATCTTGGCCAATATCAACCGAAATGTGATCCTGGACTCCTTCCCGCGCTTGTACGAGTTGCTAAAGCCCGGCGCCTGGTTGTTGTGCTCGGGCATTTTGGCGCAAGACGAAGCCATTATTTGTGAATCGGCTGCGGCCTTAGGACTGCAAAAGAAGTTTCAGGGTCAACGCGGCAACTGGCTTTGCATCGAGTTTCAAAAATGAACCTGATGCCAGCGTTCCGAGCGCAAATACCAGATTACCAATAAGATCGTAACCAGCCAATACAAGATTTCCGCTGCCCATACCCAACTCAAGGGCCAGGTGGTAAAGGTGGTGACACTATATATATAACCTAAGTAGACCGAAATGGTCACTAATTGCAATTGTAGGCCAAACCAGGTAGCGCCCGTGCCCGCCAGGGTATTGTTGAGCACCGAACCAAAAGAAGCCAGGCCCAGGATGACCAATAACACGTAAAAAATGGGCTGGGTTTGACCAATCAGGCTCATATCCGACTTGCCCAACAAGGGATACAGGAAAAATTCGGGAAAAAACAGGATGGGCACGGAAAGAATCATCGAGACAAAAAAGCACAGTTTGCCCGTTTTCCAAGCGGCCAACAGCACTTCATGGTGCCGCCCTTGACCAATCAGGTTGCTCACCAAGGTATTTACCCCGGCCGAAAACCCCCACAAGGGAATCGACAACAGTAAATACACGGTCCGCGCCAGGTTTGAAACCGCCAAAGCGTGTTGCCCCAAATTCTCCACCATGCCAAAGAAAAACACCCAACTGCCCTGCGAAACAGCCGCCTGCGCCACGACCGGCAAAGAAATACGCAATTGATGGCGCATTACCTGCCAGATCGTTTCATTGGGGTGGTACACCAAATCAGGTTCCAGGGTATCCAACACGTCGGGGTTGAGTGGCGCTACCCGGGGCTGTACCAACACCTGCTCCGTGGAGCGTTGCAGGCGAAACAAACCCAAAGGCCGGTTTTTCTTGTCTAACAAGATATAAATGGCAAAAAATACAAAAGCGATCCCTTCCGCAATGGTACTGGCCAAGCCTGAGCCGCCAATGCCCATTTGTGGAAACCCAAATTTACCAAAAATCAGCAGGTAATTTAACGTCAGGTTCACCAAGGCCAAAATCACTGTATCCAACAAAATGATGGCTGGCCGTGCAATGCCTGCATACAAAGAAATCAGGGCCACCCCGGCATAACTAAAAAACACCCCGTAACTGCGGTAATGGATATAATCGAGGCTTTTTTGATAAATATCGGGTGAATGCGTCAAAAATAAATGAAAAAACCAGGGCGTGGCAAAGCGCATAAACAACCACATGATGACCGCCAAAGCCAGTTCGAACAGCAACATGGCGTGAAATGTGTACCCCACGGCAGCGGGCCGACGCTCGCCCATGCGGCGCGCGATCATAATCTGTCCTCCCCTCGAAAATCCGTAACCGATGGCTGCCACCGTGATGTAAAATACCCCTACAAAGCCAATGGCAGCAAATTCTACTTCGCCCAGGTGGTACAACAAAACAGCATCACTTAACGCAATTACATTTTGCGCTGCAGAACCCAGCATGATCGGCGCAGAGATGCGCCATATTTGGCGGTAAGTCAGATCAAGTTGCACTATATTTCTCTTTAAAAAACTTTCCAGGGTTTCCACCACTGTGGTACTACCTTCCAATGTTGTTGCACCTTGATACCCGGATTGATAAAAACAAGGCTTAAATCATAAAAATCGACGGTCAAACGCACCCGCGGATGGGCTTTAATCTGTTTCCAGGCTTCCATCATTTCGCGCGACCAGTACATATCATCAAAAACAAACACGGTTTGATCGTTGCTATGCGCCAAACATGCCTCAAAGTACGACAATGTAGGTGCTAAACGATGGTTGCCATCCAAATAAACCAGGCCCAACGGAGCAAGTGCTTCTAATGCCGCCGACAATTGCGACTCAAAAGGCCCTACCCTAACCTGAACTTGCTTTAAATCAAGGAGTTGCAGGTTGGTTTGAGCAACCGCAGCCGTGTTGGGGCAGCCTTCCAGGGAAATAAAAGGCGCATTCCGGGCCGCTGTAGCCAGGTACATGGTGCCCATGCCGGTAGACCCACCCAATTCCAGTAAGTTATTCGGTTTAAAATGATGCGCCAGCCTGAACAAACGGCGCCCTTGTCGGGCTGAACTCGCCGAACGCTGCACCAATTTGCGCAGCGGCACCAACTGTTCCTTTTTTTGCGCCCCAGCGCCGTAATCCGTCCGCTCAATCATGACGGTACTGTGCAGCATTTTTTGGCGGATTTCCTCAATGTCGCGAAAAGCGTAATATCTTCGCCGGTCTTCTAATACCGCCTGCGCCAATTCGTACACAAAAGGCGTGTGCAACTGATATTTGGTACGCGCTTGAAAATAAAATTCAAAAAAAGGCCAAAGCAGCACAGCGGATAAATTAGCAGATGAAGCAGATAAGGAAATATTAGCAAACGGGGCAATATTTGGTTAAAAAACATTTAAAACCAAGTCGCTGCAAAAATAGCTACAAATCGGCTCCGTTTTTGCTTTAATTCGATACAAAAACGAAGTCAATTTTATGAAGAACATCCGCTTTCCATTCGCTGCCCTTCTCCTGTTTGCAAGCACGTTTGCGTTCAGTCAATCTTATAAAACGGCGGGTGGTATCCGCATCAACAAAGGCATCGACCTTACCGTACAACAATTTATTGCCGATGGTTGGACCGTAGAGGGTATTTTGCACTCTTCCATTGGTTCTTCCAACCTGGGCCTTACCTTATTGGCCGAAAAACACCATAAAGTGATTTTCCGCAATGCCAATTTTTATACGGGTGCTGGTTTGCACTATTACAGCCAAAACGAGCCCATCAACAGTGAAGTCGTTTCCAAAAACGTGATGGGTATTTCGGTGATTGGTGGTTTGGAAGTATCTATTGGCCGCATCAATATTGGTTTCGACTGGAAGCCGGAATTACACCTGACGGGCGATGGCAAGGCGTTTGATTATTACGGCGCGGCACTTTCCGCCCGTTACATCTTCTACAAGCGCGAGCGCAAAAAGGTGAGCGACTGGAAGGTTTGGGATAAATTTGATAAAAAAGATAAAAAGAAAAAGCGCTCTTAGTTAAGCTGCTTTTTTCAACCATTGCAAAATGGCTTTCGCGGGGTGCACGGTGCTGAGAATTTGCACATCGTGCACCTCGCCGTATTTGAAGGAAATATAATCGCCTTCGCTGTAGTATTCCCGCCGGGTATGCCCTGTTTCATCGGTAACGGTACACACACAGGCACCTTCCAGCAAGAGAAAACTCTCCAATACATCATGGTGTACTTCTTCCGGTACAAATTCCTGGACAAAAACGACAAACATATCGGCGGTATCATCACTGCGCAACGGGTGCATGTGGATATTATCAATGTCTTCCGGCGCCTGAATGTGTTGGGTGGCCGCTTGCCAATCCAACCAGTTTGAATCCGGATGAATCAAAGGCGGATGCTCGATATCAATGGAAGCAAAAGTTTTTGTTTGTTCCTTTAAGCGTTCTATTTTTTCCAAAATACGGGAACGCAACGACAACGGTGGTTCAATGGCATTGGCCTGCGCGATAAGCAACAATGCCTGTTCCGCTTGCTTTACCGCTTCGTCGGTTGGTTCAGCATGGCCTTCCTGCTTTAACCATGACCGAATAGACTCAATCGTTATGTCTGTTTTGCGTTCCAAAATAGGGTTTTATTAAAAAAATGATTCCAAAAACGTGGCAAAGTACCTGCTTTACCTGATGAATGCGTGTTATTATGGTTTACTGCATTGGGGTTGACTACAAAATTAGGCTTTTTCCGGTAAATCAAGCCCAGGCGATTTAACCTATTGGTTTATCCAGTACAGCACTACAAGTTAATTATACGATATTTACCCTCCGTTGGATCCATGATCCAAGCAACATTCTTAAAAAGAAATTTTTAATTTTGCCTTAAACTTCCATTTCCGTATCGCTGAAATATTAAAACATGGCTAAAATAGAAGATGCCCTGAAAGCAGCCATTGTCCGAATGCCGGTAAAAGAAAAAGACAAACTGTTGCTTCGACTGGTTGCAAAAGACGAAAAACTCATCAATCGACTCATTTTTGAACTCCTGGAGGACGGTGCTACCCTGGATGAGCGGGCTACCGCCTTGCGTAAAAAAATCTTGAAAGAGTTGCCTGCAGCCGAATCCAAATACCTGACGCCGGGCTTATTGATGATGGAGTTGCGGTATTTGAGCGGTCGCATTACAGAACATGTTGGCGCTACCAAAGATAAAGTGGGTGATGTTTCGCTGACCATCCTGCTTTTTGCGGAGGCTTTCCGGCGGCATTTACCGATGCTGAACATGCATCCGCCGAAACGCAGCGAAAAGTTAGCCTTTTACATGTTGCGCCGGATGGCCACGATTTTGAAAAAGGTCGAAAAATTGGACGAAGACTATCACCTGGAGTTTCGCAAAGACCTGAATGATCTCCTGGCTTTCCTCTGGAGTTTTAAACCAACCGCCGATTATGCCTCGAAATTCGAGATACCAACAAAGTTCACATAAAATTTACCTGTTTATACCTGCATTCTTGCCCATAATCTGCCACCTTCGCGGTCTGAAAAATTTCCTATCATGAAACATTACGACCTTATTATTGTAGGCGGCGGGGTGTTGGGCACCTTTCATGCCATGCATGCACTCGAACTGGGCTTGCGCGTTGCGGTATTGGAACGCAGCAAAACGCCCCGCGGTTCTTCAGTACAAAATTTCGGACAGGTTGTCCCTTCCGGCATGGACGCCAAATGGCAACAATACGGCCGTAAAAGTCTGGAGATTTATAAAGGGATGCAGGCACAATTTGATATTTCCGCCCGTCAAAACGGCTCGGTTTATATCGCATCGAATGCCGAAGAAATGACCCTGCTGGAAGAATTGGCGGCCATCAACCAGGCCAATGATTACCCCTCGGAACTGCTGAGCGCGGAACAAACGCTGGCCCGTTACGCGGGTTTGCGCGCTGATTACTGCGTTGGGGCCTTGTTTTTCCCTGAAGAAATTACCCTGGAACCGCGTATCGCATTGGCCCGCATTCAACAATACCTGGTAGAACAACGCGGTTTGGACTTATTTACCCAAACCTTAGCCATCGGAATTGAAAGCAACAGCGCAGGCTGCCAGGTACATACCAGCGACCAACGCCGCTTTGAAGCAGACCAGGTATTGGTGTGCAGCGGTTATGAATTTCAAACGCTTTATCCTGAAATATACGCCCAAAGCGACTTGCAAGCGGTAAAACTGCAAATGATTTTGCTTGAACAGCAGTCAACGCAAGTTATTCCGGGCTCTATCCTCACTGGCTTGAGTATTCGCCGGTACGAGAGTTTCCGCGAATGTCCGTCGTATGCCGCCATTAAAGCGCGGGAGGACGCCGATAGTTTAGACCGCAAATGGGGCATTCATATCCTGTTCAAACAAACAGCAGACGGTTCTATTATCCTCGGTGATTCGCATGAATACGCCGACGCCGCTGTTTCAGAGGAGTTGCGCATCGAATTAAAGGAGGAAATCAATCAGTATATGATCGAATCGGGCAAACGCATTTTTGACTTACAAAACTGGAACGTGCGTGAAACCTGGGCAGGCGTGTATGCTCAGTGTAAAACAAGCGATATTTTCCGCCATACCATCGACGGCCGGATCCATTTGCTTACCGGTATCGGGGGTAAGGGTATGACGGGCAGCGCAGGATTTGCATCAGAAAACATTCAAAACTATCTATGATCCAATTAGTTGTATTCGATATGGCCGGCACTACGGTCGACGAACAAAATGTGGTGTACAAAACCGTTCACCAAGCCTTGTTGCGCGGTGGATTTGACGTAAGTCTCGATACCGTGTTGTGGCATGGCGCTGGAAAAGAGAAATTTCAGGCCATCAAAGATGTGCTTGCACACTTACAAAACGGGGTGATAGACGAAAAGATCGCCAAAGCGATCCACAAAGACTTTGAGCAATTGCTGGATGCAGCGTATGCGGTGTTACAGCCTATTCCGATGCCAGGCGCAGAGCAGGTTTTTGCCGAATTGCGCGCACGCGGTATTAAAGTGGTGCTCAATACGGGGTACAAACGCACCGTAGCCGAATTTTTGCTGCACCGCCTGAAATGGACGGTCGGTACAACGGTTGATATGCTTTACACGGCCGACGACACGACCATGGGTCGTCCGCACCCGGATATGATTCAGGCTGCGATGGCTGCTTTAGGTGTTACCGATGCCAAAAATGTGGCAAAAATCGGGGATTCCATGATTGATATTGAAGAAGGTAAAAATGCGGGCTGCGGTATTGCGGCGGGGATTACGACGGGCGCTCAAAGCGAGGAGCAATTGCGGTTGGCGGAGCCTACGCATATTTTGCATGGATTGGGGGAGGTTTTGGAGTTGGTGTAGAGAGCACGTAGAGTGAGGTTCCACGGAGGAGCTCGGAGGTATGGAGTTTCACGGAGAAAAGGGGTTCCACGGAGGAGCTCGAAGGCATGGAGTTTCACAGAGTTAACATTCTGAGGGAATTGTGCATTGTGTTATTTACCATAAAACCATTTCTCCGTGTAACTCCTTACCTCCGAGCTCCTCCGTGGCACCCTACTCTACATGGAACCCTACTCTACGCCCTCCCCCCCTACAACACCAGGACCTTCCCGCGCAACAACACCTCCCCCGCTTTACCGGCCACGCTCCAAAAATAAGCACCTGCCGGCAAACCCGCTAAAGAAATTTCAATACCCGCTTGGGCTGCATCCAGCGGCACCGAACGGACCAAACGCCCATGCAGGTCGAACAGATGCCAGTTAGCGCCTTGCTCAAGTGCATGATTGACCACCAGTTTTACATAAGTAGTAGCAGGGTTGGGGAACACCGACACTGCAGGCAATGGACTCACCGGGCCACCGATCGTACCAACGGTGCTGGTGCAAGGCAGGCCCGGGTTTTCGGGCGGCCCCAGGCGGAAATTGGGAAATGAGGGCATGGAGGCGCCACAAGGCGTGGGCAACACCAAGCCATGCTGCTCCACATTGCAAGCCAGACCAGGTGCATCCGGGTTGTGGATTACATGAAAATACCGGGTGTCTCCGCCTGCCAGGCCGTATATTTTACAGTCGGGTGCGAGTTGAAGTTGCTGAAACAGCGTGGCGACCGGGGCTGCAAATCCATCCCATTCGGCTACCAGGGTTTGAGAGGCGCTGATATCGGGTGCTTGCAGGTCTAACTGAAAGAGTTTAAACCTTGCCCCGAGGTACAAAAATCGTCCATTGGGTGAAATCGCACAACCTACTTCACCGATGGATAGTTGGTTGCCATAATCGTAGTGGATCGTATCAAATTTTGTAAAAACACCTGTTTCCCGGTCAAAATCATATACCATAATTGGATTAAAAGGATTTGTTCGGTATAGTTTTGTACCATCCTGCGAAAACACCACCTGCCCATAACCTTCCCCGGGAATACTTGCTGTTATGCCGATTTTTTGTGTGAACGTATCGACAATGCCATCTTTGGTAAATTTCAGGATATAAAAGGCATTGTTCTTGCGTCGGGGGGTGATGATCCACCAGTCTTTTCCATTAGCATTTTTAATAGGTAATAACTCACCAAATGCCAAGGTATCCTTAATTAATTCAACATTTTTAAAAGTTACCCTACCTTTACCGGCATTAAATCGCCTGTCCACCGTCGAGTATAAAAGTTTATCTGTGTATACATTTTTATTAGGCGTATTGTCCACCGTAATGTGCTTATGAAACATGGTATAAACACTATCTTGTTCAGGGACAGGTAAAAATACCGCGCTTTGAATACCCGAACCATAGCCGTCATCATACTGCACACAACGCAACTGGTGCAAATAGCCCGGATTTATTTCTTCCCCATTTTCAATAATTTGATCATCCGCTCCGCCGATATCACATCCATTGGAGTAGGCAATTAAATTTCCGGCAGTATCGCAGATGCTTGCGTTGCATACAAACATGTTGATTTTCCTAAAATTGTAATATACAGATACCGGTTTTTGGCTAAAATTTAACACCATTCCGCCATGGGTAGTTGTAGTCGTATTATTGTTATCACCGGAAATCCAGATGTAGTCATGTTTTTGTGCCAAAATATAAAATGGCGCAATACCAATAAGTAGTGTTAGTAGTAGTTTTTTCATTGGAAAACAAATATGGCTGCTTTGAAGTGTTATACTTGGGTATGGTTTGGATATAATTTTAGCGATATGCGGGGGCGCGTAGAGTGAGGTTCCACGGAGGAGCTCGGAGGTGCGGAGTTTCACAGAGATTACATCCTGAGGGAATTGTGCATTGTATTATTTACTATAAAATCATTTCTCCGTGTAACTCCGTTCCTCTGAGCTACTCCGTGGAACCCCTTTATTTTAAGAAACCTCTCCACCCATCAACCCAGCCACCGCTTCCTCCGTCTGCCGCAACTGGTTTTTACAAAACTGCACCAGCTCAGTAGCCCGGGCAATTTTAGCAGGCAGTTCATCTATACTTACTTGTTCGTTTTGCAGGGCCGCAACGATTTGTTGTAATTCTTCATAAGCACTGCTGTAGGTCAGCTCTGTTTTTTTCATTGCGGCCTTGTTTTATGTACCGGGTGTTCCGGATCTTCAAACCATACTTTGGTCTGGTTGTCCGCTTCGCCGTTGTAATTAATCAGGATTTCGGCGCCTGCTTCTATATTTTTAATACAATAAAAATCGATGGTATTGGCCTCAAAATCCATGCCGTACTCCGCATTGGGTGCGTAGGAATGGTTGTAAAGGGAGCCATAACCAAGGCATACCGCGTACCAGTCGCCTTCATCGCCCCAGTCGAAATAATAATCGTCGAGCATGGTTTTTCGGATGGCATCCAGTTCGGCGCGTGGGAAAAGCAGGATCGGACAAATTTCTATAATTTCCCCTGCTTCAATATTGCGTGCAGCAAAAACACCTTGACCGTGTAATTCGGAAGGTGCAACATAAATCATTGCGTGTTGAACACTCATAGTCAATCAATTTTACCAGTCGCCGCCAGCCCCGCCACCGCCGAAACTGCCGCCACCAAAGCTACCACCATCGGAACCGCCGCCCCAGGAACTACCGCCGGAACTGCCGCCGCCACCCCAACCACTGCCTGCGCCCCAGCCTGCACCCCACATGCTGCCGCCAGCGCCGGAATGCGTGATCATGCGGGCACCGCGTTTGGCAGCACGGAATACAAAAAAGAGAATTAAGAAAAATACAATCAGAAAAATAACCAAAACCACCATGCCGGCCTTTGCATCGCCCGGTTCGCCGTCGTTTTTGAACTCGCCGGAAAGGGCCTTGATGATTTCATTGGTACCGGCGTCTATCCCTTCGTAATATTTCTTTTCCCGAAAAAACGGGCCCATCGTATTGCGAATGATTTGTCCGGCCAAAATATCGGGCAACGCGCCCTCGGTGCCATACCCCGTGGCGATAAAAATACCGCGATCGGGCTGCTCGCTTTTGATGAGCATTACCACCCCGTTGTTTTTACTTTTTTTGCCAATGCCCCAGCGGTTACCAAGTTCAATGGCATAGGAAGATTTGTCGTAATCGCCCAAATTGGGGCGAATCATCACGACAAGCTGGGTAGAGGTAGAGTCGTGGTAGCGGCGCAACTTTTCCTCCAGCATGGCGACCTGATTGCGATCGAGCCAATTGGAAAAGTCGTGCACATACACCGCAGGTTCTGGTTTGGGTGGAAATACATCTGTTTGTGCCCCTAAAAAGGATGGCAGAAAAGCCAGTGCGACCCAAAATACGCGTAAACAAGCTTTGCTGATGGTATGCATGTCGGAAAGTTGCTTAACCATATATGATTTCATCGGGCAGTTCATTTTCGTTGTTATTTGGATCGGCTGGAAAAAAGGCCTGAAGCCGTTCGCCAATTTGCTGAATTACAGCACATAAGCCATCGGCGGCTAAATCGCGTTGCAGGTGTTCTTTGAACAGTTGTTTTTCAGCCGTCCAAAAATGAAACCCGACGGCGTCATTGATCCCTGTATCGCCCCAGAAAGCGAAATGCCGGGATTTATCGGCCAGATAAATCAACACGGCATTGCGCTGCTGGGTATTAAACATACCAAAAAGATGAAACAACTCCGCGGCCCGTTCGACCGGGTGATCGCGCAAGCAAAAATCTTCCACATACACCCGGATTTCGCCGCTGGTGCTTTGTTCTGCTGCGCGAATGGCATCGGTGATGCGCGCTTCTTCTTCTTTTGTAAATAGCATGGTTAGAATTTTACTTCCGGTGCGCGATCAGAACCGGCTGTTGCCTGAAAATAACCTTTTGGCGTAAAGCCGAACATGCCTACCAGCAAATTGGTTGGGAAACGGCGGATACTTGAATTGTAGTCATTTACCGCTTCATTGAAGTTTTTACGCTCTACCGAAATGCGGTTTTCCGTGCCTTCCAATTGTTGTTGCAAACCGAGGAAGCTCTGGTTGGCTTTCAGATCCGGGTAATTTTCGGTGATCATCAACAATTTACCCAATGCGCCCGACAAACCTTGTTGCGCTTGTTCGAAACGTTGAATGTTTTCAGGGGTCAATTCATTCGGATCCACTTTTACCTGAGTCGCGGATGCACGCGCCTGTACGACTGCAGTAAGAGTTTGTTGCTCAAAATTGGCATAGCCTTTTACCGTGTTTACCAGGTTCGGAATCAAATCGGCGCGGCGTTGGTATTGATTTTCTACCTGTGACCATGCTTTTTTTACATTTTCTTCTTTGCTCACGGCGCCGTTGTAGGAACCGCACATGCTGAATACCAATACGACCACGAGGCCGATCATGATCAAAGGAAGGTATTTACGAAAGTCCATCATGTTGTTTAAATTGTGAGTATCGTTTTGATTTAGAATGCGAGGGCGAAGATAACCGCTGTTGCGGAGGTTTTTAGAGATTTATCGTCCAGATTTATCCAATCATCTGCCGATCTCGGATGACAGCCGCCAAAATGCCTGCTGCGATGCCTGCATTGAGCGATTCGGCGCCGCCCTGCGGATGCTTGGGGATGGTCAGCCGGTGGTGCAGCAAAGCTTCCGCTTCCGGGCTTAATCCGCGGCCTTCCCGCCCCACCACCAAGATGCCAAATTGGGGCAAATCTATTTTAAACACCGACTCTCCACCCAATACAGCGCCTAAAACCGGCCATTCGGGCAAAGCTGCGCACAAATCGGCCAATTCCAGCTCAGCGGTAGCAACCCGTAAAAATGCGCCCATACTGGCCTGGATTACTTTTGGGCTATAAACGTCCACGGTATCGGGCGCGCAAAACAGGGCCGGGAAACCAAACCAGTCGGCAATGCGGAGGATGGCCCCCAGGTTGCCAGGATCCTGAATACCATCGGCGAAAAAGCAAAAATCGGGGCGTATTTCCCGGGGATCCAGCTGTTTTTCGGGCATATTGGCAACAATCAATACCTGGTTTGGGGTTGTTAGGTTGGATATTTTTTTTAGTTCAATTTCGTGAACAACGTTAAAGTTATCCAAATGTGGCCGGAGGAGGTCGGGATTTTGTGCGGCCCAACGTTCCGTAGCAAAGATCGAATCGACAACTATTTGCGGTTGTTGCAAGAGTTCGATGGCGATTTTATCACCTTCCACCACGAACTTTCGGTACTTTTGCCGGTATTTCTTGACGGAGAGGCTGGCGATAAATTTTTGTTGGTTGGCAGAGAGCATATTGTGCGTGGTGCAGCCTTGTTGCAAAGGCCTACTTTTGATTTTGATGATTTGAATGTTATGTCCAAACTTGTAAATATTCGGATGCTGTGGTGCTTTGTGGCAATACTTGCCAGTTTGCTTAGCAGCTGCAATGTTACGAAGCATCTTGATGAAGCCAAAGGAGAGCGGCTATTGGTACAAAATACCTTGGAAATTAAAGCGGAAAAGCGGCTTGGATTGGGCGAACGTACGCCTATACAATATGAGTTGGCCCCTTTTTTCAAACAGCAGCCGAATAAACGTTCGTTTTACTTTTTTGATACCCGCCTTTGGCTCTATTACCGCTATAAAGACCGCAAATCGCGGAATGCGCGGTGGATCATGAAAAAAATTGCCGAACCACCCGCCATTTATAGTGCGTTGCTCACTTCCCGTACGGCCCTCAATTTTGAAAATCAAATGCGGCAGCGGGGTTATTTGCAGGCAGCCTGCACTTACCAGGTTGATACGGTCAGTGTGCATAAAATGGCCGTCAAATACGTATTGGCGCTCAACCGCCTTTACCAAATTGATACGGTAAAATACGAAAGCCGCGACAGTCTGGTGCTACAGATTTTAGAGATGACCTCCGGCTTGTCGCCCCTTAAACGCAATGCAGCCCTGGATGGAAATTTGTTTGAAGCAGAAAAACTGCGCATCACCACCGAACTTAAAAACCGGGGTTACGCCTATTTTACCCCAAATTTTGTAGAATTTAGTGGCGATACGACCAATTATCGGACCAACGTAACCGTCACGGTACTCACCCCGAGCGACAGCGTAATGCATAAAGTGTACACCATTAATAACATCGGTGTGTACTATAGTTTGGTGCCCGAATTGATGTCAATTCGCAATGACACCTTATACAACGGTATTTATTTTGCTTCCTCGGAGCCAAAATTCAGCATACGGCCAGAGCGGTTGGTCAAATATATCTCCTTACAACAGCGCTGGCCTTACCGACAAATCGATTTTGATAAAACCGCCCGCAATTTGAATGCGCTTGGGGTGTTTAAGTTTGTTTCAATTAAGCCTTTGCAGGATTCTATCCAGTCGGACAAGATCAATGTAGCCATTTCTTTTTCGCCGGTAAAAAAACTGGTGCCCAGCATGGGGCTTGATTTCAATTACCGCAATTCCATCACGGGCGGTTTGGTGGGGGTTTCCTCCTCGGCTTCCTTGCTCAACCGCAACGCCTTTCGGGGTGCAGAACAGTTGCAGAGCAGTTTGCAGTACAATGTGGAGTTTGACGTTACGACGCCCAGTCGATTGATTTTCTCGCAGGAGTTTAAATTTCAGAACGACCTGGTTTTACCGCGTTTTTTTGATTATTTCGGGTTTTGGCGCACGGTTAGCAGGCGACCCAGTGGGTATCGGCAGGTAGTGACGGCCTCCTTGTACGACCGTTTGCGCAATGAGGGAAAATCGCGTATTGCCTTGCATTACAACTATTTATCCCAAACGGCTTTTTACCGATATAACTTGTTCAACGCTTCATTTGGGTATGATATCCAAACCGACCCGGAGCATCAGTACAGTTTTAATCATATCGGGATTGATATTTTGCGGCCGCAATTTGACCCGGCATTTCAATCGCGTGTGAGTGAATTTTTGCGGCGCAGCTTTGATAATCAGTTGTTTACCGGTTTTATTTTGCGTTCATTTTCGTATGCTTATGCCAGCAATGTGAACCGTTTTGGGGAGCGTTGGCAGTTGCGGATCGGCTCCGACGTATCAGGTTTGGAGGAATATGTGGTGAACCAGTTGTGGGAAATTCCGTTTGGGAAGCAAACCTGGACAATCGGCGACCTGGATTTTGCCAAGTACCTGCGTTTGGACCTGGACGGGATATATTCAAGAGAGTTTAGAAAAGATCTGGTTGGGGCGATTCGGATTGGTGCGGGCGTTGTGGTGCCGTATGGCGATTCGAAAGTAGCGCCTTACGTAAAACAGTTTTTTGTAGGTGGCCCGTCGAGTCTGCGTGCCTGGCGTATCCGCGAATTGGGACCGGGTGCGTATGTAGATGCCTCCACCGATGCCCGGAACCAACGTCCATTTTACCAGGCGGGCGATTTTCGGTTTGAATTTAATGGTGAATTGCGTTTTCCGATGTTTTTATGGATCAAGGGCGCGGTATTTTTGGATGGGGGCAATGTGTGGACGATCAAAAAAGAAGCCAGCAGGCCCAATGCGGAGTTGCGGCTGGATTCGTATAAAAATATTGCCTTGGGAACCGGATTTGGGGTGCGGGCAGATTTTGGCTTTTTTATCCTGCGTTTTGACGTGGGGATCAAGTTGAAAAAGCCCACCCAAACGGCAGGATCGTATTGGGTAACCGAGCCTTGGCGCTTGCGGAAAGAAAACTTAGCTTACAACTTGGCAGTAGGTTATCCATTTTAAGTCGACTTAATACAAGCGTTATACTGGAAAATGTAATTTTGCCAGATCAAACATAAAATCAACACACCTATGTCAAATTTACTTGATACGCTTAAATCCTACATCACCCCCGAATTGGTTGCAAAAGCATCTGCAACTTTGGGAGAAGAAGAAACCGGCATTCTAAAAGCCATTGTAGGCTGGGGGCCGTCGATCCTTGCCGGATTTTTGAGTAAAACCGACGATAAAGACGCCATGAATGGCATTTTTAACAGCATTTCCGATTTTAATCCGGCGATACTGGATAACCTGGGCAGTTTGTTGGATGGTGGCAATCTGGCGCACAATGACCCAAAAGATGCTTCTGGACACTTGTTGGGCAGTATCCTGGGCGCAAAAATTCCGGCGATCAGCAACGTTGTTTCGGCGTTTTCTGGCATCAAATCCGATTCTACTTCAGCATTATTGGGCTTGGTTGGTCCTTTGTTGATGGGCATTTTGAATAAAGAAATCAAAACCGGTGATTTAAATGTGACGGGTTTTACAAATTTATTGACCGGACAAAAAGAAAATATCCTGGGTGCATTACCGGGTGGTTTGACGGGTTTGTTGGGTCTTGGCAAGTTGACCAGCAGCGATTCAGACGTGCCTACGGGCGGTTTGAACTGGTTTTGGCCTTTGCTGGTTTTGCTTGTATTGGGCGGCGGCATCATGTTTTACCTCAAAAATTGCAATAATCAGGTAGCGGTTGCACCACCTGTTGTAGCACAAGCCCCTACTGCACCGGCTCCTGCGCCTGCCTTATCCTTTCCTGCAGGTACCGAAGAAGCGGCGATGTTGGCTTTTGTGCAGGCCCCAAATGCGGTAATTGACAAGAACAAATGGTTTAATTTTCCTGAAATCATGTTTGATGTGAACCAGGCTACCATGAAAGTTGAGTCAGAACCAAAAATGTTGGCTGTGATGGCCATTTTGCGCGTCTACCCAGCTTTGAAATTAAAAATTGGTGGCTATACCGACACCGATGGCAACGACAAACTGAACATGACCCTCAGCGATGCGCGTGCAAAAGCTTGCATGGCCTGGTTGATTGGCAATGGTATTCCAGCCGATCGCTTGGAGGCAGAGGGCTATGGCGAAAGCAACCCAGTCGTTGCCAATGATACCCCGGAACACAAGGCGATGAACCGCCGTATATCTTTCAGTGTTCGAGGAAAATAGTTTCTACCCCATTTACCCTGTGCATAATACAACGCTCAACCGAATATTTAAACCAGTACGCATATGTTTTCTAACATTCAGTCTTCCTTACAACAGGAACTAAACGGCATCCGGGAAGCCGGTTTATACAAAGAAGAACGTATTATCACCTCGCCACAAGGTCCGGTGATTGATACGACGGCCCAGCAGCAGGTGCTGAATTTTTGCGCCAACAATTATCTTGGTTTATCGAGTGATCCGGCCGTGGTGGAAGCGTCGATTGAGACCATTCGCAGCCATGGGTATGGACTTTCATCGGTGCGGTTTATTTGCGGCACCCAGGACATTCACAAGCAGCTGGAAAAAGCGCTTTCGGAGTTTTTGGGCATGGAAGATTGCATTTTGTACGCTGCGGCTTTCGATGCCAATGGCGGATTATTTGAGCCTTTGTTGGGCGAACATGATGCGATTATCAGCGACGAACTCAACCATGCTTCCATTATTGATGGTATTCGGTTGTGCAAAGCCAAGCGTTTTCGCTACAAGCACAACAACATGGAATCCTTGGAGGACTGCTTGAAAGAGGCTACGGCTGCTAAGGCTGGCCGCATTTTAATTTTCACCGATGGTGCTTTTTCGATGGATGGAACCATTGCGCAATTGGATAAAATATGTGACCTGGCTGACCAATACGGCGCCATGGTGGGCATCGACGAATGTCATGCGTCCGGCTTTTTAGGCAAAACAGGACGTGGCACCCATGAGTACCGCCAGGTGATAGACCGGGTGGATATTGTGACCGGCACCCTGGGCAAAGCATTGGGTGGCGCATCGGGTGGTTTTACGGCTGCCCGCAAGGAAATTGTGGATCTGTTGCGCCAACGTTCACGGCCTTATTTGTTTTCGAATACCGTTGCCCCGAGCATTGTGGGCGCTTCCATTAAAGTATTGGAATTGCTCAGCGGCTCCACGACCCTGCGTGACAAACTGGAACACAACACCCGTTGGTTTCGCCAGGCGATGACGGAAGCCGGTTTTGATATTCTACCGGGCGAGCATCCGATTGTTCCGATCATGTTGTACGACGCCCAATTGGCCCAGGATTTTGCCAAAGCCTTGCTTGCAGAAGGTATTTATGTGGTTGGATTCTTTTATCCGGTGGTGCCACAAGGCAAAGCGCGGATTCGGGTACAACTGAGCGCGGCCCACGAGCAGGAACATTTGGAAGCGGCCGTTGCGGCGTTTGTGAAAGTGGGAAAGGCGTTAGGGGTGGTTTAGTGAGGAGTGATGAGTGAGGAGCGAGGAGCGAGGAGCGAGGAGTGATGAGTGATGAGTGATGAGTGATGAGTGATGAGTGATGAGTGAAATACTAATGCAATTCGATGCTAATCAGCACAATACGAAATATTTAATATTTCAAAATCATCTTGACCTCGGAGAGGTCACGCATTTGTAGCTGCAAAACGACATCCCATTCCTTACGACTTCGGAGAAGTCGGGCATTTGTTTTGTTCATACGAAGAGGATATACATAAATACAATCGCCTTTTGACAATACAACTACTTGATAATCAATTATTACAAACGTTAGGTCTCTGTGGAGGTTTAACGTTTGTTTTTTTTATTTTTTGGGGAGAGGCAACTTTTACCTATATTATACTGTCTATATCCTTACGCCCGGGCGAGATTTACTAAGCGCCGCCTGAAAGGCAACATTTATTGTCATGCTGAGCGCTGATTGTCAATGATTTAGGCCGTGCACAAAACTGTGCAGCGCGAAGTATATAATTTTGTGGTAATCAAAAAAAGAACGGACATGCAAACGCCAGTTATAAATCCAGTCAAACAAAGTAGTGAAATCCCGCTTGCGCAAGCGTTGCGTTGCATTATTGTGGAAGATGAGCCTTTGGCCGCCGAAATACTTACAGAATATATAGAACAGACCTCTTTTTTGGAACTTACGCATGTTTGCAATGATGCCATTCGCGCTTTGGATGTCGTGCGCATGTACCCTGTGGATGTGATTTTTTTGGATATTAACTTGCCCAAACTCAATGGGTTGGAGTTTTTAAAAACACTGTTGCACCAGCCACGGGTGATTATCACGTCGGCGCACCACGAATATGCGGTGCAGGGGTTTGATTTGCAGGTGGTGGATTATTTGTTGAAACCGATTGAGTTTAGTCGGTTTACCAAAGCGGTTCAAAAATTGTTGGTGCCCCAGCGCTTGGCCGATGTACAGCCGCCTATGCGTGAAAAAAACAATGCACCTGCCCGTCCGTTCTATTTTTTTACGGTTCAAAAGCGCTCGGTGAAGATTTTTTTAGATGAAATTTTATATGTAGAAAGTTTGAAAGATTCGGTGACGATTCACACCAAAACCAAGTCGTACAATACCCATTATCAATTGGGCGAGTTGGTAGATTTGATGCAATCGGACAATTTTCTGCGCATACATCGCTCCTTTTTAGTGGCGGTAGACAAAATTGAGTCTTTTTCGGCAGCGGAAGTAGAAATAGCGGGGCGGACCTTGCCGATTGGTCGGAGCCATAAATTAATGGTGATGGAACGTTTGAAATAAAAAAATTAGGTTTACATATTAAGCGAAAGATTTGTAATTTAAAGGAACAAGCCCTTACCTTTGTCGCCCGTTTGGAAAGTAGCACGGTCCATAGCTCAGTTGGTTAGAGCGCTACGTTGACATCGTAGAGGTCACAGGTTCGAATCCCGTTGGTCCGACGATCATAAACAAACAATAATCCGTGCATTGCGGGATGTAGCTCAGCCCGGTAGAGTACACGCCTGGGGGGCGTGTGGTCGCAGGTTCGAATCCTGTCATCCCGACTTATTATGTAGGAGTTATGAACTTAGGTTTGTAACTCTTTTTTTATTTTAAATCCCTCCTCTTAGGGTAAGTTATTCTAAGACATTATCTAGAGATGGAATGGTATATTTTACATTATCAGTGCTATCCATTTCATATTAGCAACTTTATTATTTACCCCTATTGTTTTTAGCATTTTAAATTTACAATAAAGTCCAATTAAAAAATTTACGTATTTTTATCCGAAATTTTAAATACTACTCCTCCCACCAAATGAAACATTTACATGTTAAGGTTTATTGTTTGTTTTTAACAAGCAGTCTAGTTTTACCTTGCTTTTTAATTGGCCAATCGGTAAACCCGGCCCAAATCCCTGGCTTAGAACAACAACTTGCCGCAACAACTGATGCGGCATCTCAGGCAGCTATTTGCAACGACCTGAGTGTTGCTTGGAGTAAAAAAGACCCAGGCCGTTCTTTGGAATATGCTGATAAGGCCTTCGATTTAGCCAAAACGGCGAGATCTGGCAAGGAAATGGTGAAAGCCCTCAACCTCCGCGGCGATGCATATGTGCGCAAAAACGACGATGCTTCGGCCGAACGCGCCTATAATGATGCGTTAGAACGCTTAAAATCCCTTGACGATCCTGAATTAAAGGGCCGAACCTTGCATAACTTTGGAAAATTAGCCCAACGCGCACACAATTTAGAGCGCGCCAAATCCTATTACGAGCAAGCAGTTGCTATTCGGGAACGAATCGGCGATAAATCAGGACTGTCTTCTACATTGCAAAATCTGGGTGTATTGTATTCCGATTTAAGCGATCTGAACAAATCCAATGAATATTATAATAAGGCGTTGGCGCTTAGACAGGAACTCGGCGACAAAGGTGGCGTGGCAACTGTAGCCGGAAATATGGCGACCAATTTTTTGAGGTTAGGAAATTTCAAGGAAGCTGAAAATCTAGCCCGCATTGCAATTCCGGTTCAGGAAGAAATGAGCAATATGGCAGGACTCGGAACAGCTTATGGAACTCTTGCTACCGCGGTAATGAGGCAGGCAAATCCGAAAGACGCGTTGCCTTATTTTCAAAAAGCAATCGACAGTTTTCGAGCTGCAGGAAACCAGGGATTAGCTGATGAAACCACTTTAACCATGTGTAAACCACTTGCCGATCTTGGTCGGTATGAAGAGGCGAACAAGACGATTTTGTCCTTGTTAGAGGCACATCCAGAGGGTGCATCGCCGAATTTTTACCTCAATGCTTACTTCGGAATGGCTCAATTAAAGGCATATCAAAAACTTCATGCAGAAGAACTGGAATGGGAACAAAAAGCAATGAAGTATGCCACCGATGATGTGAAGCGCTCCGAGATTATGACAGATATGGCGGGCGCTTATGTTGGCCTGAAACAATATGACCTAGCTTTAAAAACTACGACAGAGGCCCTCAATCTTGCGCAAAAAGCAGGCGCCAAAGGCGCAGAAGAAATGGCGCTTTTTCAACAGGCTGAAGCCTTGTATTATTTAGATCGCTTTGATGAAGCCCTTCAGGTTTTGGAAAAAGAAATTGAGATCAATAAAAAATACAATATTCAGTCAAATGTCGTAAGGTATCAAACCCTTAAAAGTAAAATTCTAACGGCGCAACTCAAAAAAAAAAGATGACGCCGTTTTAGCAGCTCAGGAAGCCCTTCGAAGTGCAATTGAACGGGATGTTCCGGCCGACATCATCCATGCGCGCAAACAATTGGCGGAAGCTTACCAAATTTCCGACCAACCTGAGGAAGCCGTCCAGGAACTTAAATTGGCCTATGAGCAAGAAGACAGCATAGTCAACCCGGGTACGGTGCGCTCTATGACCATACAGGAAAAAGATTTTCAGTTTGGTCAGGAGCGCCAGCAAACATTGTTAGAGCAACAGCAAAAAGACGCCTTAACTGCCGCAGAATTGGCGTACCAGCGTACCACCCGCAACCTGCTGTTGTTGTTGTTGATCGGCTTTTTGTTGGGCAGCGTCCTTTTGTTTTATTTATGGCGAAACCGTCAGCAATTACGCGCTTTACAAAAAGAGCTTGAGACCCGCCAGCGCATCGCCCGCGACCTGCACGATGAGGTAGGTTCCACGCTGTCATCCATTTCCATTATGTCAGCCTCGGCACCTTTGTGCGGAGAAACCGATCTGGGAAATACGCGGTTGGCAGGGATCGGAAAACAAGCCCGCGATGCGCTGGATTCGATGTCGGACATTGTGTGGGCCATTAATCCGGAAAACGATTCGATGGAGCAGGTGGTGGCCCGAATGGCTGCATTTTCGGCAGGCATTGTTGAAAATGCCGGCATGGACCTTCATTTTGACACCGGAAAAGGCATTGGATCCATTCGTTTGCCAATGGAAAAACGCCGTGATTTTTACCTGTTTTTTAAAGAAGTAGTAGCCAATGCAGCCCGCCACAGCGCTGCCACCTCTGTATTTGTTGAGATAAAAAAAGAACACGGCAATTTGATTTTGGAAGTGCGCGACGACGGCTGCGGGTTTGATCCGGCCCTAGTTTCAAAGAAAAGTAGTTTAGGCGGAAACGGTTTAGTGAATTTACAAAGCCGAGCGGATGCATTAGGCGCTGTTTTTTTAATAGAAAGTAAGCCGGAAAATGGTTGCTACATCAGCCTTCGTATGCCCCTCATCCCATAATTATGGGATTGCTGGTTGTTGAAAACTGTCGGATTTTTGCCTAAAAATGAATAGATGCCAATAAGAACGATTATTTATGAAGACAACGCCGGTTTGCGTGGCGCCCTGGCTGCCCTGATCGGCGGTACAGAGGGGTTTGAACTTTGCGGTGCCTTTGAAAGCTGCGATCGTGTGGTAGCGGATGCTGGTGCCCTTAAACCCGATGTGGTGCTGATGGACATAGAACTGCTCGGATCCATGAATGGGATAGAAGGTGTGTCCCGGCTAAAAAGGGCATTTCCCCATGTTGAAGCGTTGATGCTCACCATTTTTGATGATGATGAACGGATCATGAATGCACTATTAGCAGGTGCTAATGGATATTTATTGAAAAAAACGTCGCCTGCCAAAATTATCGAAGCGATTAAAGAAACCCTGGATGGTGGCGCTCCCATGTCCCCCCCCATTGCCCGGCGTACTTTACAATTGTTTTCTACTACCCAAAAAAATCCAAATCAATCGGAACTTGATACGCTTACCGAACGAGAAATGGCCGTTTTGGGCACCTTAGCCAAAGGATTCAGTTACAAAATGGTGGCTGCTGAACTACAAATCAGCATCGAAACCGTACGCACGCATGTGAAGCGCGTGTACGAGAAACTACACGTCCACTCTGTCAGTGAGGCCATCGCAAAGGCTTTTCTGAAAAAATAGGGGTACAGTAGTTATCACCGCATCCCCTTTTTATGGGATTGTAGGGGCATAAACGCCCCCATACTTTTGTTTCAAAAACAAATTCAAATGAAAAATCAATTAAAAATTCGAATGCCCAATCTGGTTTTGTTCATAGCCTTTTTATTATCGACTATTTTGTCACTAGGTTGTAAAGACCAATCGACTATTGACGAACCGACAAAACTGAGCGGGAAATCAATTCTTGGCGTGCTGGTTTTGAATGCCGACGCGAATTTCCCGCCGGTTATTCAGATTGATTCTGCTAATAACATCGTCAATATTTATCTTGGCGAAAATCCCGCTATTAGCAATTTGTCTCTTGCATTTAAATTATCAAGTGGTGCGTATTTGAATTCCAGCCCCACCGATTTCAGAACACCTAAAACCTTAGTTGTTACCGCTGAGGACGGTTCGACCCGCAGTTACACCGTAATAGTTACACAAATCGGGCTTGGCTGGCAGCTTGAAAATATCTTGCCCGCTGATTTGATAAGTGCTTATCAAGATTTTTGTTTCGACCAAAACAACAACAGGCTGACCATCAAATTAGGATGCGGACCAGACCCTTTAACGGGCGCATTCAGGACGGTTGTTTACCTGATTCTTCCGGGTAAAACGCTGAATGACAACCTTATAGGTTCCTATCAAGTTGGTGCTTTGCCTGGAAGCGCGGCTAGTGTTGAAATGAACCTTGCTTCTGGCAATTCCTCTCAATATTATTATGGTCCTGATCAAGGCACCCTTACTATTTCAAGTTATAATTCGGTGAATAAACTTATTACCGGGTCATTGAGTAATGTTCGGTTCAATACGCTATTACAGCCTAGCACTGAGCACTACTATATGTATGGCGATTTTTATAATGTGCCTGTAAAATAAGTAGAAGTCAGGACTTTGAGTTTGGGAAATGCCGACGTGTTTATGCATATAATCACATAAACAGAGAGGTATCTATACTAAACATCATCGCATCTCAGAACGCAACTGTGGAAGTATCTTCCTATGGCGGCTGCCTGGATCAATAACCGTTCCCGTTCCCCTCAACCATTTTCCTGCCCAAAAGGGCGGTCAGGCTAATTATGCCCGTTTGGCAGAAAAATGGTTCAAAATCAAATAAAAACGCCCTGAAATACATCCCTCATGCTCAAAACAATCCTGCTCGATCCCGACCCGCAACGCCTAAATGAAAACGGCGCCTTTTTGGAATCCTTGCGCTACGACCTGCATATTACACTGATGTGCCTCGACAACCGCTACACTCAGGCTGAATTACAAGTGCTTGCGCCACAAGTCGTATTCGTGTTCGTAGACCGCATCGGCCACGCCCTAACATTATCTTTACTGGATCGCCTCAAACCGTATTCCTTCGATTTGATTTTGCTTTCCGATACAGAACACATGGCCGCCAAGGCATTTGAATACGGCGCTACCGATTTTGTGTCGGTGCCTTTTTCTAAGGAGCGCCTGGCTGAATCCATAGAAAAAGTGCGACGCAATCAACAGCGTCGTTTTGCAGCCCTCGACCTCGAAATGTTGTTGAACAGCATTAAAATATCCATCCAAAAATTGCCCAATATTCCTATTCCGACCATGCAGGGTTATGAGTTTTTGCCGGTATCTGACATCGTGTACGCTGAAGCCGACGGTAGCTATACCTACATATACCTCAAGGACGGCAAAAAAATTACGGTTTCCCGAACTCTGAAAGATTTCGAACAAATGCTGGCAGGCCATGCCGTCGTGCGTACACATCAGTCTTTTCTGGTGCATATTCCATATATCCAGCAGTTGGTAAAAGGCCATGCGCCACATTTAATCATGCGCACAGGACATAAAATCGACATCTCGCGGGCTATGAAAAACAAGGTATTACAAGTGTTACTCGGACTGGATATGAAAGAGGGAAACGGATGATTTTCTGCGACTTAACCGAATAACAGCCAAAACAAACAGCATACAAACCGGATAGAACGGCATACCAATTGCGCCTTGCTACTGTGCCAAAGGGTGTCTTACATTTGACTTAAACAACAAATCAAAATCTAATATGAAACAATTGCTCTTTTGCTTAGCCTTCCTTTTTACCCTAAATCATATCACGGCACAAATGAAAGGCGATCAATTCATTTCCAATGCTCAAACGGCTAAGATCGCCCTTGAATCCAATCCGCCAATTGAACTCCAAATCATGTTAAATGGTATTTTCATGGGCGAATGTGGAAATCCTAATGATTGCCACCACGAACCTGTCGCCGGGGTTGTAATGGGGACCTTGCAGGATGTCCGGCAAAATCAGATTCCTAATACAGCAGGGAATGCCACATTCTGGAATAGTGAAGGCTACAGTTTGGTTTGTAATAACTACCCGTACGAACCCGCAACATATAGTAATGGCGACCAAGTTGACCTTAGCAGAATTGCCCAAAATATACAAAAATCACTTTTTTATTCCATTGACGCTCAGTCGTTAATAAACAGGCAGTATGAATTTGTTGTTTCGTTCAACCTTGGGAATCGGCATCAGGACAATCCCTTTGCGGGTATTGGCGATCACTGGTTACGCCGAGGAGATGATTTAATAACAATGCGTGTAAACCTCAAAGATTATTACAATTCCAAGTCGTTACTCATCGGGCCATACGAGACGAGTAGTGACCGTTGTCACGAATACTTTTTGCAATTTACCATGGTTGGCCAATAGGTATAATATGCATACGACAAACCTCGGAACCATCTGCACCTTGAATTTTTCTACAGGCTGGAGCCACATTATTGAGGCTACTTACATTCCGTAATCTTTTCTTTTTCAAACCATTAACCCAATTTGGAAAGCATGAAAACCTTGCTTACCCTGTCCGCACTATACCTATTGGTCAACCCTGCATTCAGCATTCCCATGTACGACGAGGGTGCCATGGTAATAGCCGGCGTACAATTGCTGCGCGACAAGGACAACGAAAACGAATATTATTATTTGCCACAATACCCCCATTTGGCGGCCAAACCCGATGGTAGTTTCGAACTCGTTTGTTTGAAATACGTGGGCAGCAACAGCCAAACCAGCGGCGGCTTGTTCCATGCGCTGGTAGAATTTACGCTGCCGGAAGCCTTGCAGGCTAAAGTAGAAAAAGAACTGAAACGACTTAAACCTAAAGCCCGCCTCGTGGGTGCTGTGCGCCTGCTGGAGCCGCAAACTAAGGAAGGCGACGAACGGCTGCCCAGTTTCGAAATCGTGTCGGCTACGCTTAACAACCGCAATGGCGACAATCCCTTCACGCGCGAAGTCGTGAGTTCGGGATACGCGCCTTTCACGCCTGGCTCCCGCGCAGCCGTAGCCGCCATGCTCAACCAACGTGGCGCCACCCTGCTCTGGAATTCCCTAAACGGCCCTACCTCCGATGTTTCCGTCACGGTACACGGATATTACGAAGCCGCTGTGAAGGGATACAACGCAATTGTTACAGCCGATATGAGTATTATTTACAAGCATTTCAGTGAAATAAGCAATAAACAGGAGGGCTATACCAAACGGCAAATCCGAAATGTGGTCGATTCGTTGCAACGGCTCGGCGGGATCAAAGTAACGGTGGATGACCGCTCGCAATCCCTAGGAATCAAGGCAGGTGAAATGGAAAGCATCCTCAATTTGGTGACGAATAAATTAGTGGAAATCATGTTCAATGCCGAAACGGGCTGGGCTAAAACGCCGGACAAAGTGGACGCTACCCTGGGTTTTGACCAACGCGGCCGCCAGGGCGATAAATCGGAAGGCGCGCAAATTGTGTCGGATATAGGCGATGCGCTGTACAATGCCAGTCCGTTCGGCTGGATGAATCCGCGCAAAAAAAATGAAAACCCTGCTTATGTAACAGACGATCAATACTTATTGAAAAACATAAAAGACGTCCGGATTAGCAAATTTTACCTGAATCTGAGCAAGGCTACGACCATTAAAGTGCCGCTGCACGCTTCGGGCAATTTGGGTGGATTGTACGACCAGTTTTCCAACGATAAGCGTTATTTCCGGATTGTGGACATGAATGACCCGGATTTTGAAAAGCGTGAAGTCAATTTTCACCTCGACGGCGCTTTTACCGGCGGTTTCGATGAATTGGTCAATTTCGTATCGGTCAATTTCCGGAAAAAATACTTAAGCGACGCCGCACAGGAAGATGCTGTCGGGCAAATCAGCCTATCCGCCAAGGAAATTAAAGCCGGTACGCTCTTTAAAAGTGTGGCATACCCACGCTTTGGTTTGGCGGAAAAAGATTTTACCGGTTATGATTACCAGGTTGTTTGGAGCCTAAAAGGCAGCGATAAAGTGATTCGATTCCCTGCTTCACCCGATCAATGGCTCACGGCGCATGATCCCGACATTGTATTGTCCCTGCCTTTTGAGCAAATGGAGATTGTGATTGATGCCGACCGCAGCCAGTTCGACAAAGCCGGATACGCATCTGCCAGCCTGAGTTTTGCCACCACACGGGCCGGACAAAAACAGATTATCCGCAATGTGATTTTGCGCGCCAACGACACCGAATCGACCAACCGTATTTTCTTATACCGCGATTCCGATCAACCCGTCGTGTGCCAAACAACCTGGTACAACAACGAAGGCGAACGCAAAATCCCGCTTCAACAACTCAATGGCACCTACCTGCGGCTAATACCACCCAAAAACGACTAAACCATGCGTTTTATACTACTTTTATTATTGGTTGCCTGGTCGGGCGGCAATGCATTGACTGCCCAAATGCTAAGCATCGACCGAGGTGTGCGCGTAGCTGGCCTTTGGTGCTTTCCTTTGGCCGACGATCCGCTGAAGTTCCGCTACCTGCCCGACGAGGCCCGTTTGGGTCAAAATGCACAGCATGAACCGCAGTTTTCCTTCATTCGATATGTCAATCCGATGGAAAAAACGGGGCGGCAGGAAAACACCATGGTGGAATTAGGCGGCGGCGGCGTCTTACATTTTTTGGTGGAATATAGCGCCGACTCGAAGCGCATCAAACAAGCCAATGCCGCGCTGCGCGAACAACTGCAAAATGACACCGTACAATTACTTGGCCCGGTCGTTTTCAAAGAAGGGCGCTTTGCCTTGGTTTCGACGATACTACAACCCGATGGCCAAAACCAAGAGCGCGTGCTCATGCGGGCGGGCGCAGCGCCCGTGCTCGAAGGTTCCAAAATTGCACTTTCGTTCGAACTCGATCCTACCCGTTCGCGGCTGCTGCTCGAAAGTTTCAAGATGCCCACGCCCGATGTGTCGCTCATGTTTGAATTGGGTTTTGACGGTCTGAGCGATGCATTTAAAGCCAGTTTGAATGTGGATTGGGAGGCAGTAAATAAATATGAAAAAATGCAGGCGGCTGCCACGGTGTATTTTGTAAGCGCCGATGTGGAGCGCACGGTGCAGGAAATGGTCAAAAACAACAGCATAAAATTGGAAACCAGCGGCTCCGATGAAAAAAGTGAAGCCATGCTGAGTGCCGTGTACAGCAAAATCACGGACTTGATTTTTGAACGTGAACAGGAACCTGTACCGGATCAAACTTCAGGCAACATGATGGAAAACATGATGCGGCAATTCGGCGGCGGCGGACAAGGCAGCGGCTCCAATCCTTTCCGTTTTTTGTCGGTCAGCGCCGGTTACAAATACCGCAATATTAAAAAAGGCGGCAAAAGCACGATTTCGTTCAACAGCCGCAACAACGTTGATCGCAAACATTTGATCGCGTTCAACATTGGCAACCTGTACCGCCGCTTCGGTACCGACGAGCGCTTTTTCAAAACCGTGCGCCTCGATGATCCGGATTTCCAAACCCGCGAAATCCACATCGGCATCGACGGCGAACTGGTCCCCGAATTCGATCGGCTTATCAACAGCGTAACCGTGCAATTGCGCAAACGCCATCAAAACGGGCAGGAAACCCTGCGCGAAGCCCGTATACTCAAATCTTCCTTGCAGGCGACCGGGCCGAGCGTCATTCAATATGGTTGGCAGGGCGACACCGACCGACAGGCCTGGTACGCTTATGATTACAAGGCGATTTACCAGTTTCAGGGCGGCAAACGCTATGAAACCGATTGGGCGGCCCAAAGCGGCGCCATGATTAACCTGTTTGTGCCGTATGAGCGCCGGTCTATCCGCCTCGAAGGCGACGCTGTACTGCTGCATAACCTGCAAGTGCGTGCCATGCAAGTAAAGATTGACTATCCGTTTTTCGGCGAAACCCGACGCTTGCAACAAACCTTGAAACCCGATGAATTGCTGGCAGCCAAACCCTTTGAAATCACCCTGCCACGTGGAGCGGGCAGTTTTAACTACCAAATCACCTGGTTTTTGCAAGACGGCAGCAGTCGCAACGCAAGTGGAACATGGGAAAGCGATATTCTTTTTGTGGACAACCTTTAAATCACGTATAAAACAATGAAAACCAGACTTTTATTTCTTTCATTTTTACTACTGCTCGGCCGCGTACAGGCACAGGTGGTGGATGATTTTAACAAACTAAGCGTCACACTTAAGGACGGCACGACGGTTACGCTGTACGGAAAGGCTTGGGATATTGGCGACAGAACGCCGGAGCAAGCCCAACAGCAGGGCGTTTTGAAAGACAAATCAATTGCTAAGGACGGGCACTATTATTACTTACCTGCCAACCTGAGGCTATCCAGAAACAAAAACGGCATCCCTCAGTTTTTGCTGCTAAAGTATGTGACGGACGAAAAAACGCCCGACCGTGACATGAGCGGCGCGCTTATGCACTTTCTATTAGAGTGGGGATTGAACGAGGCTCAGAAAAAAGAATGCGAGGAATTGTTGCGGAAAGCAAAACCGCTAGAACCAGATGCAAAAATTATGGGGCCAGTCATGTTATTTACCCCCGACGGCGATTCCTTTACCATTACATCTGCCGTCGCATCAGATAAAGGTTTGTCCAATTCAACCGTTTTGACTTCGGGGCGCGCGCCTCAGTCGGAAGGGGGGAAAATCGCCATCGCCGCTAATATGAACAAATATGGCGCGCAGCTTATGGCCGCTACCTTAGATAAACCCAAGGGCAAAACCTCCGTAGGCGACCTTTCCGTCTCCTTGAACTTTAAATATCAAACCCGCTTACCGGCTATCAAAGGCCGGGTAATATTCGACTGGGAAAAGTTAGCAAAAAACGTGTTGGCTGACACAACACAACAAACGGTTCAGAAGAATTTAGGCGGCCTAGTAGGCGCTGTATTTATCGCATTTACCGGAAATACAGCTACATGGGATGAAAACAAACTGGTTAACAAACAAACATTGTACGAAGAACTTTCTCAAAAAGGAATCATCACGGTTGAACTGCAAGAGACTTTTACAGATGACCGCACCAAAGCGATTCGGGAAAGCATTTTTGATATGTTTACCCAAACAATTAGCAAGGTTTTCGAAAGCTATCAGGATAAAAGCTCTGAGGATCCAAACTCGCGTTTAGATAACGAAGCGCAACTTAACCGCCAATCAGCAACCGAATACCAACAAAAATTCAAGGAAAAACGTGTTGACTCGGATTTTAAAACCTACCTCCAATCAATACGGGAGGTTCAGCGCAAAGGTCGTCAGGTGATAGAACTGAATTATGCCTTAGCCGTCGAACACCCTTTTACGATGACCGAAAATATCCTTAGCTGGTACGAAGATGCTAAAAAATACAATGATGCTTGTGTTAGTCGGGTCATCCTGAATGATCCGTTTTTCCAGCGTTTGCGCATTCAATTTGTACTCGACAAAGACATGGTTGACATCTTCGACCAAGAAGTCAACTATGCCACCGTCAATATCCGCAAAAAACGCAACGAAGGCGGCGATTTTACCTCGCGCGTTACCCTCGACAAAACTTTTGTAAAGGAAAACGGCGTACAAGCGGCCGTTACCTACGCGGGCGGCGGCGACAAAAACCCTGACATGTACGAATATCAGGTACAGTACAGTTTCCGGGGCGGTAATGTGTTCCCAAGCAGCCCTAACTGGCAGCGCGGCACGATGGAAGCTGTAACGCTTTACCCACCCATCAAAATGCACAACGTGGAGTTTGAGTCGGACCTGGACCAGATGAAGGAGTATAAAATTGCGCGCGCCACCATGCAGATTCGCTACCGCCGTTTGGGCGAGGAATACCAGGCAAGCATACCCGTTTCGCCCACCAAAGGCCAGGCCCTTGCGAGCAAAGCCATTTTTATGGACAAAGACTTGAAGGGTTTTGCCTACCGCATCATTTATGACCACAAAGAGGAAGGCAAATTAGCCACCGAATGGGAAGCCAAACTCGGCGCCATCGACTACCTGTATGCACCTGTTCCAGAGGCTTTTCGGGATAAAGAATCGGAAGCCTTCAAAAAAGCCAAACAGTTAGGACAAATCATTACGCCGAGCAGCAGCACGGAAGGCAAAGTGGTGGATAAGGTTTTGGACGCTTTTAAAGTATTGTTTGACAAATAAATCCGCTGAAACACCATGAAAAAGATCATTTATAGTTTTTCCCTCGCATGCCTGTGCGCCTGCGCTGCGCAAGCGCAACCAGCGGCCAACAATGAAGCCGTGAACTACCCGGTTTTTCTCAATATTTCTGAAAACTTAGGGTTGGCTACCGCTTTTCAGTCAAAAGACGACCCAAATAGCTGGTACCTGCTTCCAAATCAGGTACGCCTCAAAACAAACCCCGACGGACGACCTATGTTCGGATTCCAGCGTTTTGTCAAAAATGTGCGTTCCGGTCCGGAAGACAAGGAAAAAGAAGAAGGCCTTGGAGGTGGCGTTGTCTGGTTTACCGTCGGGTTTGAACTGACCCAGGAAGAACGCCAGGACATGGAACAGGAATTGCGCCGCCGCAAAAACGGTAGCCCCAAAATTGTTGGTTCCATCGCCTACGAAAGTGGCTCCGTGGAACTCATCACATTTGGTCGTGAAAAAACAGGCGAAGATCGCACCCAGGTGCTCGGCATCGGCAGCGCCCCGCTAATGGACGGCGATGCCATCTCCGTGAATATTATTCTGGATGCTGAAAACGCCACTAAACTGTGGCAAACCTTCAAATTGCCGCACCCCAACATCGGTTTGAACTTCAACATGCAGGTCCGAGGCTATCACACACCCGTGAGCGCGACAATCAAGATGAATACGGATAAAATTTACAACAATGAGCGCATGGCGGGCGGTATGAACGCCAGTGTCCGTGAAGGCAACAACAATGTGTTAGTCGGCGCGGAAATTGAGAGCATCACGCAGGAACTCATGGACAAAGGCGCAATCGTGGTTGAACAAACCGGCGATATCGGTGAGGATTTCGAAGAAATCAAAAAGACGGCGACAGAGGAATTTATTCGCGCCTTTATGCAGCCCGTTTCTATGCAGGACATGATGCAATACGCCCAGTCAATGCGCGGCAGCCAAAGTCCGCTCGAACGCGCGACGGGTTTGCGCAGTCAACAAATAACGGAAAATACCGCAACGCAGGATTTAACCTCCCTGCCACCTGCTGATTTTGAGGATCCCGATGACGCGTCTTTCGAAACGAGCGGCAATACAGGAAATGACCTGCCCACCGCAAGCACAGAACGCATCCCACCGCGTAGCACGCCACCCCCTGCACCCGGTGCTGATCCGGAAACGGGCGAAGGAGAAAACGGAAGTACGACACCGGCTGCCGATAGTTCACAATCAACCCCTACAAATGGACGTACCAACGGACAAACAAGCACGGCCCCTTCAAGCGGCGGCACCACCCGACAAACCACAACGCGTGGTAACTCCCCCAGAGGGCAACGTAGGAATAACGGCAACTCACGTAGCGCAGTTGGCATCGGCATGTACGCAGGATTTCAATTTAACAAGATCAAACAGCAGCGTAATTTCAGCATCAGCTTGTCCAAAATCCGGGCAGTGCAGCGCGGACGTACCATTACCAGTATGTTCCCGCGTATCCCGGCAAATTGTATGCAGGAAATCAACCTTTGGGATCCGCTTTATCAGCAACGCGAGTTAGTCGTGATGGTCGACGGTTTCAACGCCCGCGATTTTGGCGCTTTTGTAAACTACGCAACCGTCAACTTGCGCAAGCGTTCGCCGGGCGGAGAAGTCCGCACCGATGAAGTCCGCATTGACCGGAACAATTTTAGCCGCGAGGGCAACCATTTTAAACTCATGTACGGATGGCGCCCAGGCGACAATGACCGCAGAACCTGGCTCGACTATGAATACCAGGTAAACTGGAGTTTTTTCGGCGGCGCAACCGTTGCAAGCCCCTGGACTGCCGCTAACCAGCCTGCGCTCAACGTATCGCCGCCATTTCAAAAATACACCGTCCGGGTTTCGGGCGATCGTGAAACGCTGCGTACCCGGGAAGTGCGGGTAGTGACCGTAAAAATTTACTACACCATCAACGGTACGCGCAACGCCCGCATGCGCACGATCAACGTAGCCCGCGACGAAGCATCGGCGGACATTGATGTCATACTTCCGAACACGTTGACCTACGACTATGAAATCATTTGGCAACTAAGCGGTAATCGGACCCGCACGACGGGTGTACAACAAGCGCAAACGCTGGAATTACTGATTGATGAAATGCCTTGATTCTAAAATCTATTTGTCTCACAATCAATTTTTTATCATGAAAAATTCAAAAATCATACGTTGTTTATATCTTCTTTTTTTGGGTATTCTTTTTTCACTTTATGCCGACGGCCAAACCAGGGCGCTGTCGTATCTTGAAGCGCCTGATGCAATCATAATGACTTTCCACGACGGTGAGGTCGAAGCAGGCATCGTATTGAGTTATGATCGTGCTGACGAAACCTATGAGGTGCTGATCACTCCTGGAACCGGGATACTAAAAATTTCTCGGTCTGGTAAAATTGATTTTGTAGAAAGCCCCAGAGGCATAGACCAGCTCCGCCGAGGCACACAATTACGAAGTTGGAATTATTTTCGACATAATATAAGGATTTTTCGGGTTGGTTGCATATCCCGCGTGGTGTTATCTTTTGTCGGGAACACGCAGGACACCTATTTCGGTGTTGTCCTAAACTACAGACAAAGACTCGGATACAGAATTGTCTTTTTTGGACCCTTGGATAGAGAGACCCAGTATTTTGTAGAAATCGGTACCAATTTACGCGTGCGCCGAACCAATGTTCCCTCCCTGCAAGGCAAAACTTTGAGTCGAATGAATGTTATGACGCAAGTCGGCCCTGACAATACTTTCCCGTATTGATTTGCCCATGTTCACTCAATTCATCCAACAAAAACAAAAGAATATGCATTCAATATTTTCATCTATAGTCCTGTTATGCTGCACTCAATTGCTTTTGGGACAAAATGTTTCAAAAGCTCCGGACGCGGTTGTTATGCGCTTGGCGAATGGTTCTTTACGCGCAGGAATCGTACATCGCTTTGACCCCCAAATGCACACCTATGAAATCCTGTTATCGCCCGGCAGTACCCGTTATTTAATCAAAGATTCGGGTTACATCAAACGCGTATCCGATGGTGCTGGCGCAGATCAAGACGTTGCAAATACACAATTAAGTCGCTGGAGATATCTGCAACATAACACAAGACTGTTGCGCATAAGTCGAGGCACCAATGTCGTTTTGTGTTTCTTATCATCAGATGACGCATATATTGGCCAGATACGCTCCTACCATCCTACACGCGGTTATCGAGTATTGTTCTATGGCCCAGGCAATTATTTTGTTGAAATCACCCCTGATTTAAGGGTCCGCCGGACCAATGTGCCAAATCTTCAAGGGCAAACGCTTTTCCGAATGAACATCATGACAGAAGTCGGCGCCGACAATACCTTTCCATACTAACTTCCTCATTTTCAATTTTTTATTACCATGAAACTTTTTTTTACCTTTAAATCACTCCACAAAATTGCCCTTTGCCTGCTGCTCTGCGCAGCAAGCTGGTATTCCTTGTCGGCTCAAACCGGTAAGCCCGAAACAACCGATACCAGTTCGATTTCCAGCTCGGAATTCCTCGACCTCTTCTCCCTTGGCTACAACGGCGCTTCGCCAAAAATCAACCTCAAAACCTACAATTTCAAAGCCTATATCGGTAAAACCGACTTCGATTTTTACCTGTTCAACAGCGTGCCTGCCGTGATTCCCGACACCGCCGTGCAAAAACGCTATATATCAAACGACATCCTGCAACAGGTAGGCGGATTGTTCAATATTGCCCTCGGCAAAGTGGCTTATTTCGGCCATGGCGACTCCGAACTGAAATATGTAAAAGGTGCCCAAATGGATGTGCGCATCGGCGGAAAGCTCATGGAGGCACCCTATACAACCCAAAAAGAAGGTAATCGGTTTTTCCCGGCCTTTCAAACCTCGGCCGATTTGCGGTATTTGATTCCGTTGGTGGCGCCATCAAAAGGTAAAAAAGACATCAAGAAGAGTATCAAGGATAACATGGTTGGCAACTTGTCTTTTCGTTTTCAAGGCAGTTTGGTTCAGTTTTTCCCCAGCAGTCAGCGCGATGATCCTTATTCCCGCTATTTCCTTGTATATGAAGGAAACAAACCGGTTTATCCCAAAAGCACCCTGTTTGCAGCCAATATTGAGATGTTTTTCTACATCACCAACAAGGTATACATCAGTGCGGGGTACTTTTTCTCCAATGACCCTTTGATCGACAAGTACCCATTCTTTTCAGTGAGTTACGGGCATCGGTAAGAGCGAGGTTTGCCTAAGGCTTTTTTGTTTAAAAACACTTCGAATTTTTATAAAACCATGAAAAAACAACTTCTTTTCTGCGCAGTCGTGGCTGCAGTCTTGCTGATTTCCTTTAGCATCGGCTGTAAAAAAGACGATTCGACCACAGGTTGCCCTGATTGCCCTGTCATTACCGTTATAACACCTACAAGCGGCTTACCGGGCACCGAAATCACCATAACCGGCAAAAATTTTACCGGCCTGGAATCCGTCCTGTTTGACGGCGCCAATGCGGTAGCCATTATGCCCTCCAAAACGACGGCCACCCAAACGGTGGTTACTGTTCCTGATATTCCCAATAAAAACGGGCCGGTAAAAGTGAGTGTATTACGAAATTTCACCTCCGGTAATGTCACTAGTAAGCTTTATTCTACGGAAAATATAACCTTTACGTACACAAGAGCGCCTGAAATTGCCAGTATTGCCCCTTTATCGGCTAAAAAAAATGAAACGCTCACCATTACCGGTAAATATTTGGGTACATCACCGATGGTGACATTTCCAAACGGCACAAAGGTTTCCGCCTCCGTCATCAACGACTCGGAAATTCGGGTAGCGGTGCCATCCAAAGCGGGGAACGGCAAAATTCAGGTAGTGACTAGCGGGCAGACGGTGACTTCGGCACAGGATTTTACTTATGTGTTTTCATATAGGGTTTCTACGCCGTACCAATTGGATGGCTATGTTGATGATTTGAATTTTTCAAACGGGCGATTTATTACTGAGTTCTCTGGAAATACCTGGGCTGGGCTTTTATTTGTTCCAGTAACAGGCCCATTTGCACAATTAAACTTAAGTTCACCCAATCTTGGCCCTAGAGGCGGCGGATTCAGGCCGGATGGGAAATTTGTATTTAGGGATGCAGATAGTGGACTTTTGGTTTCTGTCTCACCCGGGAGTAATGTTGTTTCCAGCAGTTTGGGATATCCAGGTGTGAGCGGTTGGTCTGTCGACATCGCGTGGCTTACAAATGAGCAGATGGCACTAATTACTTATGAGGTTTTCGCAACATCACTAAATATCGTTCAAATTACCGGGACCACGTTACCAATCGTCACTCCTGTAAACATGTATCTTCCTCAAAGTGTGTGTGTATTTAATGGCAAAATTTATGCAACAGGTCGCTATGATGTAAGTGAAATTATTTCAAATGCAGCTTCTAAAATAGCAGGCACTAATTTGATTTCTGGCTATATAGACGGGCCTTTATCTATGGCTCGTTTTGGTTATTTAGACGGGATTGCGATGAATGTGCCGACTAAAATATATGTAGTAGACTACGGAAACCATTGTGTTCGGTTAATTGACCTTGATACAAATCAAGTTAGCACTATTGCAGGAACTGGTAATGCCGGATTTGCCGATGGGCCAGGGGCCTCAGCTCAATTCAACTTTCCACATGGTATTTGCTTCGATAATGAGGGAAATTTATTCATATCAGATTATGAGAACAAAGCCATCCGTAAAATAACCATCGAATAAATCAACCGCTATGAAACCAACATTTTTGCACCTGCTCCTTCTCCTCTTCCCAACCATTCTCGTCGCCCAAACCCGCAACTGCAATTACTCCGGCCTCGAGGATGCCCAATTGGTCAAAAAATCGGTCTCCGCCGAAGAATACTTGGATAAACTCAACCAGTCGATGCCGGGCGGTCCTTCCAAATTGCCTGCTTACCCGGGCGAGGTGTTTCGCAAGGAGCAGGCGCAAAAAATGCCACAGCCTTCCGTGAATGGCGTTTCGATATTATGCGACGAAGCCACCAGCATGCGCGGCGACATCTATTACCAAAACATTGATCGCGGCTTTTTCAGACTGGAACTGATGAATGCAAAGTACGAGATCATGCCGCAAATGCCGCCTCTTACCATACCCGTATCGGAAGGCGTCATGGAATTTACCCTGAAACTTGATGAAAAATTACCAGCCGGAGCGTCCTTCCGAACGGCTTATTTGAAAATCACGTACTTGAAAAAAGAGGACAGCCGCGACGGCCGATCCACCTGGTTTGGCTTGTACAAAAAGTGGAAAGCGCCGGAACAAAACCAGGCTGCCCTGCGCCTGCGCCTGACGCCCGTGCTGTCGGCTGCGCAACTAACTGCAACAAATCTACCTGTTCCCGGCAAAACCGCCGTATCGGAGTCTCCTGCTACGCCCAACAGCACTGTACAGCGAACCACCCCGAACAACTCGAATACCCCCGGCGGTGTCAATATGAACGACCATATTTCGCTGTTCAGCAATATTCGCTCAGATGTCGCTTTCCAGAACCCCGGCGCCATTTCGCCCATTCAAACCGGCTATTTGTTCAAGGATAAAAACCCTGCCTCCGACGTGTATTATTACGCCCCAGCCGCCTATAACCTGCGCTGGGATGCCGATTCTGGTTTTGATTTTGGGCTCTTGTACGGTAGCGCAAGCAGTCCTAACCAGGAGGGCAAAGTGGATATGCACGCCGGCCTGGGAACCGGGATTACCAATGAAGAACAACAGTTTTTGCAACGCTTGCTGCAAGCCCAGGTTGGCGCGGACAAATCGCCGGAGCTGCGGCCCTTACTGCCTGAAAATCCGCTCGTTACCCTGCAAGGCGAAGGTTTTGTGCTCGATAAAGTGACGGCCATCGCGGCTTCATCCATTTATGATCCGGTGAAGGCCAATTGGCAAACCGACGTGCCAGGCTCCAACGACATCATTGCGGCCCTTAAAAACGACATCGGGATCAACGGCACGGTGACTTATCGCCAAACTGACTTTTCGTTTAGTGCGCCCGCCAATGCACGCTTAGGCCATCCTGCTAATTTCGGCGCGATTACACCCGATTGGACCGAATGGCGCAGCAAGGGCTGGAAAAACAAACTGCCTTTTCCGGTTCAATTTCAGCACTTGCACGTGTTGCTGTTAAACGGCAAAGTCCCCTGCATTTATTCCTGGAAAATTGCGGGCGCTGATATTCCGCCCGGCGGACAAGCCCAATTCGATGCCGCCGCTTTCCCTACATGGCTTGAAACGGATAAACGTGTGCTGAAAGTCTGGTTTGAGTACCAAATTCCACCCTGTACGCCTTGTGCCGAGGAAGTATTGGATGCATTAACCGGCGGCACTTCCTCCAGCCGGGAAAAATGGATTCAGGTACAATCGCTGGGTATTCTCGGAAAATACAAGGCAAGGCTTCTGAAAGTCACCCTGCGTTCCACGATGGCCGACCCTCGTGGGAAATCAGCCAGGGAGGTGACGGCAACGATAAACCAGGATTATCAGGATGTTAGCGTAGGCCCTTTATACGCCTGGATGGACAAAGATGTAAGATATGAAGTCCGAATCACCTTGGTAACCGACGATAAATCCGTTGAGAGCGCCTGGGTTCCTAAACGGAATGAACAGCAGTTTATCGACGTTGAATTCATGAAAACGGCTTTTAGAAATTCCTTAAAACACCCTTCAGAATGATGCGTGGAAAATTCCTGCCGGCATTTTTTTACCTTTTTTGCGCGTTTGGACCGCCCGCCTCCGGGCAACCGGATTTGAACCGGGCGGCCCAAATGGAGCAATGGCTGGTGATTCCCGATTATGCCCAACCCAACCGATATTATTTCGCACCGGGTAAATTGCAACTCGCGGTTGATGCGGCGGGCAAACCTGACGCCATGTTCCTGATGATGCGCTATACCGGCACGGAGCTCGACGCACGGGCCAACCGCATTTTTTACAATAGTTTGTTTCAGTGCCGCGTCGTGATGGAGCAAATCGGCGGCAAACGTTTGCAGGAAATTCGCCAAAAACTGGAAGCCCAAACCGGCCGGCCTATTTCGCTCGATCCTTTGCCAATCTGGAATGTTGAAACCCAACTCGTGGTGCCATCCGTAAACGGTTCAGAAAAAAAACTGAGCGCGGTGGTAGAAGAAGAAACACAGGCCCCAAGCGGTAATTTTTGGACGGAGCGGCTTTTTACCGTAAAACTCGGCAATGAAGATGCACAATTGCTTCAAAAAGCGCTGTCGCTTAAGCAAACAACCTTGCACATACAGTACACGTACCACACGCGCGTGGTTTTGAGCAAACGCAACGAACAAGAAACCGCCCTGCGCACACAATCAAACGATACGCTTTCGTTTTCCCGAAAAGTTGAAGTGACCAAAGATTCATCTTCGACGCTGGCACCCGTTTTTTCCGATGCATTTGCCCTCGCTATCGACCTTGAAAAATACCCGGACCTGATGCGCAAGGTGGATATTAATAGCCAAGCGCCGCCCGGTTATGCCTTGCTGGAAATACGCTGTTACGATTTCAACAATGCCTTGCGAAAGGATTTGTTCGCCAAACGCATCGAAATAGAAGCCGAATCGGTAGGCGGGCAAAAAGTGGTGATTCGCAAAACGTTTATGGCTGTACAGCCGGATATTTTTGTACAGTTTGCCCGATTTCAATACGCCGTCAAATTAGATCGGCCGTTTCGCTACCGAATTGTGGAATTATCGACCGGGAAACAAAATCAGCCTGGGCCTTGGGTGACACAGAAAAACTGGAACGCGTTGATTGACATTAGTTTGAAATAGGCTCAAACCCCATATTCCACCCCCACATCACTCTTCAACCCATCGATACTCACTGCGTTTTTCTCTTTCACATACTCCAGCAAACCATCTGCGCCCTTTTTTTCCGCCCATTCGGCGTGAATAGAGCGTTCGCCGCTGTATTCAAAAAACGGCACCCCGAACCCGCAGGAAGTTTGCACCAAGTCAATATCGGCTAGGATAATCTGACGGGCGCCGGGTAATACGTTGAAATGGGACGCCCAGTGCTCCCATTCGGGGCTGTTGACCAATACCGTGCGGCCCTTACCGTACAAACGCAGGATGTTTGGCGCCCCTTCAAAAGCGCAAAACATAAAAGTAATACGCCCGTTTTCGAGTATATGCGCCGAGGTTTCGTTGCCGCTGCCAGCCAGATCCAGATAGCCGACCTGAGTGTCGGAAAACACCCGGAAACTATCAAGCCCTTTGGGTGACAGGTTTACGTGCCCATCCGCGCTTAGGGGCGCAGTGGCGACAAAAAACAAATGTTGATTTTCAATAAACTCCCGGTGTGCCGGTTTGATTGAATCGTGGAATTTTCCCATTATTTGATATACTAGGACTTGCCAAGTTAACGACCAAATTGTGGCAGGTTGTAAACAAAAACACCGCCATTAATGTGAAGTCTATGCCAAAAAGTAAAATAAAACAGCTTAATACGTTTACTGTTTTGCCAATGCTTTGCGTACTTGCTGAACATACTCGGCAGTAACACCCACAAATTCAGCAATTTCCGCATCACTCCAATCTGGAAATTTTTGAATTGATTTGATAGTGATGGCATGATTCGTCTCTTCCATACCTTCTTTCCTACCTTCTATTTTACCTTCTATTTTGCCTTCTATCTTACCTTCTATCTTACCTTCTATCTTACCTTCTATCTTACCTTCTATCTTACCTTCTATCTTACCTTCTATCTTACCTAACTCTTTTCCTTCTCTTCTACCTTCTTTCAGCCCCTTTTCTTTCCATTTTCTTCCAAAAATTTCAGGGATCGAGTCGATCCAATCTCGCTCTGCGGGCGGTAATTGCTGGTTGAGATCTTTCACTTGAGACTCTGTCATATCGTAAAAGTTTAAAATGTACAACGTTAGCGTTTGAAGCAGTATGCCTTCGCGGGTATTCCGATAGAAAGGCCTCCCAAAAGTAAGGATATTAGGCCAGTTTTCAAGGGTAAATCTTTTATTACGGGCAAATTTTAACGCCAAAAACAGGTTTTTCACATATTCTGACTCCACTTTTTCTTCAATTTCCTTTGATGGAATTTTATGCAAGTCTGTCAGCCAGTAATAAAAGTTAGGAATAAACGCCTCCCAGTCTTTCGGTAAGCCTACGAAATAATCGGAAAATGTTCTTGTTTGCCATTTCCGCGCCCCATGATAAACCACAATCGGAACGATAAATGAAAGTGGGCGGTTGTTTTTGAGATCGTCTTCCCAGATTTGTAAAAAGTAATCCAGTAATTGTAAGTGAATCGGCCATTTAGGCACATAACTTTTATGCTCAAACAGAAAGAGCAGCCTGGCTGGCGCACCACTTAATAACCGGGACTCATACAACACGTCGCTGAAGGAAATCCCGAAACGACCACTGACGAACGCGGTATCAATTTTCTGGAAAACACTAAAATCAATATGCCCATATATATCTTCGGCGGTATAATGCAAAAGGTAGTTCCGAGCAATAATCGCATCGCTGAAAAACGCTTTAAATACCGCGTCGTGCGGTTCGTGATCTTTCTTTCTTGGCATGGATACAATTTGTTAGGCTTGCAAAGATAATATTCGCCAAAATAACAACAAAATGTTTTGCATATTTTTATAACAAATAATTATACGGTGATTGCAAAAGCAAACCAATATGGATACACAAGCAGCCCAAAAATGCTGACCTTTACACTTAGCAACACACATCCACTCCAATCTCCTACCAACTGCAGCGCTATGGTAAATCAATCAAAAAACACCATCATTACCCGAAATGTCTGGATTTTATCCTTAGTTAGTCTCTTTACGGATGTTGCCAGCGAAATGCTGTATCCGATCATGCCTGTTTACCTGAAAAGCATTGGGTTTTCTATTGTATTAATTGGCGTTTTAGAAGGTTTGGCGGAAGCGACTGCCGGATTGAGCAAGGGCTACTTTGGGCAGTTGAGCGACCGTATCGGACGGCGGCTACCTTTTGTGCAGGTGGGATATAGTTTAAGTGCAATATCCAAGCCTTTAATGGCCGTTTTTATTTACCCGATTTGGATGTTCTTTGCGCGCACATTGGACAGACTGGGCAAAGGAATTCGCACAGGTGCGCGCGATGCCCTGCTATCGGATGAGGCTACTCCTGCCACCAAAGGACAGGTATTTGGATTTCATCGCGCGCTGGATACAACGGGTGCGGTTATTGGGCCACTGCTCGCATTGGCTTATCTGCAATGGCATCCAGGTGAATACAAAATGCTTTTTCTGATTGCTTTTCTGCCGGGTGTTCTGGCAATTGGGGTAACCCTGTTGATTCGGGAAAAATCCAAACCTCGCTCAGAAGGTGCTGCGAAACCCGGCTTTTTAGATTTTCTGCAGTATTGGAAGCGCAGTCCGGCGCAATATCGGCAGTTGGCCGCCGCTTTGCTTGTATTTACCCTGTTTAATAGCTCGGATGTATTTTTACTTTTAAAAATTAAAGACGCGGGATTAAGTGACAGCGTCGTGATTGGCGTCTATATATTTTACAACCTGATTTATGCGGGGGCATCGTATCCATTGGGAATTTTGGCCGATCGGCTGGGTATGCGACGCGTTTTGGTGAGCGGCTTGTTTTTGTTTGCACTGGTATATGCCGGAATGGTTTTTGCGACTACTTTACCCGTTTTTTTATCTTTATTTTGCTTGTACGGCCTTTATGCCGCCGCGACGGAAGGAATAGCAAAAGCGTGGATTTCCAATATTTGTGATAAAAAAGACACTGCAACTGCCATTGGCACCTACACTGCGTTTCAAAGTATTGGTAGTTTGGGCGCCAGCAGTATGGCCGGTTTTATTTGGTACGCTGCTGGGTCAGGAACAACGTTTGCCATGAGCGCCGGGGTGGCTGCGTTAGTGGCTGTTTATTTGGGTTGGTTTTTTAGGTCGACAGCCAACGCGTAGCCCAACAAATACGAAAAGTATTTTAACCGAGCCAAATCTACTATTTTTTACCCACTTTTGGCTCGGTTAAAATACATGTGAGGGTTGAATGATATATTTAACTACAACCCCGTCATCCGCTCCACATGCTCCGGATACCGCGCGCCCAACACACTTACCTGCATAGCCAAGGTTTCTATTTCCTCCAATTCTACCGCACTCAATTCCAGTTCCGCCGCCTCGTTGTTTTCACGCAAGCGGTGTGATTTTGTGGTACCTGGAATCGGAACAATCCACGGCTTTTGGGCCAATAGCCAAGCCAGGGCAATTTGGGCGGGGGTTGCGTCTTTTTGTGCTGCCACGCGTTGTAAAACATCCACCAACGCCTGATTGGCCGCGAGCGCTTCCGGGGTAAAACGCGGCAAGGTATTGCGCATATCGCCCGCACTGAAATGTGTATCAGCTTGCATTTTACCGGTTAAAAAGCCTCGTCCCAGCGGACTGAATGGTACGAACCCGATTCCCAGTTCCTCCAGCAAAGGCAATATTTCGGCTTCCGGACCGCGGGTCCACAAGGAATATTCGCTTTGCAGGGCGGTTACCGGCTGTACTGCATGGGCCCTGCGAATGGTTTGCGCACCTGCTTCTGATAAGCCAAAATGCAAAACTTTTCCTTCCTTGATTAGGTCTTGCACAGCGCCCGCGACCTCCTCAATTGGTACTTCGGGATCTACGCGGTGCTGGTAAAAAAGATCGATCACCTCTATATTCAGGCGCTTTAAGGAAGCCTCCGCTACGGCTTTAATGTTTTTGGGCCGACTGTTCAAGCCGTTCTGTGCGCCCGTGTTGGGATCTAATTTGAACCCGAATTTGGTGGCAATGGCTACTTTTCCTTTAAACGGAACAAGCGCCTCCCCCAACAGTGTTTCATTGGTAAACGGCCCGTACACTTCTGCCGTATCGAAAAAAGTAATGCCTTGCGCTACGGCTTCGTGCAGTAGCGTGATCATTTCCTGTTTGTCGGGCGGCGGACCGTATGCAAAACTCATGCCCATGCAACCCAATCCCAGGGCTGAAACTTCCAGGTTACTGTTGCCTAATTTGCGCTTTTTCATCCGTTATTTGGTGTTTTTAAAACTACTTTTTGGCTGGAGCCGGATACCGTGCACCAACAATTTTAATCTCCCCAATCGCTGTTGTAATCTGGTTCAATTCATCCGGGGTAAATGTAATATCAGTAGACCAAAGATTTTCCTGCATGTTAAAGATCAATCGATCAGCGAAATCGCGTATGCATTAGGCTTTAAATATCCGCAGCATTTTACACGCTTGTTTAAGCAACGGGTTGGGGTATCGCCGAATGTGTATCGGAATTTAAACTAATATTCAATTAATCACTTATCAAGCAGCACGTTTAAGCGCCACATTCAAGGCCTTTTTGAACTCCGATGGAGCATCAATCCAAATGTTATGTCCTGCCTGTTTGATTAATACGACTTTTACCTTTGGGTATGGCTTTAATAATTCAATATGCTTTGCGGCATTGAAATCAATAAAATCAAAATCCCCTTGAATAAGCGTGGTGATACATTTGTCATTTAAAGTAGCGCGGTAATCGTACTGCCAATTTACCGTATTAAACATGCCAGAAGCTTTTTCCATAAAATATGAAAATCCGCCGCGCATCTTTTTGTACCGTTCAATTTTGTAAATATTGACTGCAGCAAAACGCAAACGGTCGAGGTCGGAATAGTCCAGGTCGCTTTCAAACTTACCATTTAACTGTTTGTACTTTTGGTAAATGGGCAATGCTTTGATTTCATCCCTGGTTGAAAGGAATTTTATATTTTCTTCGTAAGTTTTCGAGAATACACTGCCCAAACTGTCCGCTTGTGCTGGAATTGCTCCAATTAATACCAAATTACTTACTTTTTGGGGATATTTGTGTACATATTCCATCGCAACCAGGGTTCCCATAGAATGGGCCATAATTTTTACTTTTTGTAGTTTTAATTGCCCAATCAATAAATCCAGGTCATGTACATTTTTTTCAAAAGTCAGCTGCGCTTCCGGCCCGGGCGACAACAAAGAGCCCCTTTGATCGTATAATACAAAATGATATTGACGCTCCAAACCCCTGATCGCATCCAACATATAGTCATGATTGGCGCCAAAGCCCCCATGAATTACAATCACCGTATCCTTCCCGGTTCCCATTTCACGCACATAAATATCATGGTGGTAATGATTAAGCGTATCGGGTGTTCTAAGGTACCATTCTGTGTAATCGCTTCCTTGACCAAACAACTGAACCCCAAAACAACAAAGTACCAACCAACAAAAAACAACTTTTATCATGCTCATTTCTTTTAAATCGTCAAATAATTGCGCCTAAAAGACCTGTCCTTCCCCAAAATGTTGCATGTATAGAAATAATAATTACGCCGGTTTACACGCATCCGCTTGCTTTTATTTTAAATAAAAAAACGACCCCAAGATTTCCTTCTTGACGTCGTTTTTCAAATGCCTTAATACGACACATCATCGCACCAAACTAATCCCGCCCGATACCGCACGCTCGGCCCCACACACCTGGGCGCGCACCCGGTACACATACACATCGCTCGGCGCGTCCTGGTTGTCCTGTTTTCCGTTCCAGGCCTGGTTCCCCTTATATACTTCTACGCCCCAACGGTTGTACACCCGCAATTCAAAAGATGTAATGGATGCGCCAAGCGGTTTAAAATCGTCGTTTACGGTATCGCCGTTCGGGGTAAATACATTGGGAATGCTCAAACTGCAATCGGGCGGCGTAACCGTAATCGTAACGGTTTCGGTGGCCGAACAACTGTCGGCGTTATAAATCGTTAAAGTATAGGTCGTTGTTTCTGTGGGCGTTGCAATAGGATCCAAACAATCCGTACAACTCAAACCGGTGGCGGGCAACCAACTAGCCACACCTATGCCCATCCCTGTTAGTTGTACCGATGCGCCCGACTGTATGGTGGTATCCATCGTTACAATATTCGTCATCGGAACAGAAAACACTGTTACCTCCACCGTATCTGATGCCGTGCAACCGCTTTTAGTTGCGGTCAACACCAAGGTGGCACTTTGCGTGCCTGTAAATTGTGGATTGGCAATATTGGCATTGGAAACCAAGGCTGCGGGCGACCACAACAAGGGACCATCCCCCGATCCGCTTAAGGAAATAGGCGTGCCCGCGCAAACACTTTGATCAAGCCCTGCATTTATATTCAGTTGAATCTCGTCAACGCGAATACTATCCACCCCAATGCCACAACCAGGGGAAGTTACGGTAACCGTATAAGTCCCTGACTGACTGACACTTAAAGTCTGGGTCGGCACACCATTCGACCAGGCATAAGTAGCGTTGTTGATGCTGCCTGCGTCTAATATCGTACTCTGCCCATTGCACAAAGTTTTGTCCGTACCCAAATCGATGGGCAGCGGAGGATCCACATCCCGGCGGAAAATCGCGTTGTCGAAATTGGGCAAGCCAAAAAAGCCATTGCCGCCGATGGTAGAGAACGAAAGTTTGTTCAATTCCACAAAAGGCGATGTATTTGGGCAAACAATGGTTGATAGATTCACTAAATTGTCGACAAAAGAGATCTGAAGAAAGTAAATTTTACCATCTGGGGCCACTTGCATTTGCCCATTAATTACGCCAAAAACGGGCAAATCGGCAACCTTCACCTCGCTCGCATTGATATCGGCACTGGTTAAATCTACATAATTAACCGTTTCGTTCTGGGTAATATAAAACAGGCGTTTGCTGTTGGGCGAAAACTCTACCAAATTGATCTCCGTACTCAAACTATACGGCAGACTAATGTTGCCATTCGACGCATCAAAACGATACAAAACCTGTCCTGCGGTTTCAACCGGACAAGTGAGCCATTTCCCATCGGGTGATGCTTTAATGATACTACCAGTGGCATTGGGGGTGTTGTAAAACAAAGGATTACCCACGCCGGTAACGTTCACTGGAAAAACCGCCAACCCTTTCGAACCATCGTGCACAACAATCCAGTAATCGCCACCATTGGTATGCCGAATTGCACACACGCCTTCGTAGGATGGCACTAAAATGGAAGGTACATAATCTATTACGCCGCCCAATCCACCATTGAGCGTCATATCTATCTCAAAATAAGACAAACCACGGCCTAGCGGTTGACCAGGCACACTGCCGCCGATGTCAAATTCAATTTCTTCCATGGTAAACAAATAGTAGTGGTTGGGGACACCCGGACGCGGGATAATTACCGCTGATTGCGCCGAACTGAAGCCGCCGCCCTCGGTAAAGCTCATATCGTACATCACCTCATGGTTGCGGTTCCAGATGAAACCGGCAGATTCCCCAATAATGGGATCGCGGCCGCCGCCATTGCTGTAAAACAACAACTGGCCATTGGCATCAGCAATGCTGGCACTGCCCTCAAAGGTATACATCGAACTGGGCGTGCTAACCTGAGCAGTACCCGAATTAAAATCGACCGCCGCGCCTTGCCCGAAATGCCAAACATTTCCTTCCTTTTGGGCCTGAACAAATAGGCCACAAAAACAGAAAAGCGCAGTAAAGAGTTTATTTTGATGCATGCGTAGACTCAGATTTAAATGGATTTGAAGGAATGATGGAAGGATATAAAAATTTATCTTATTATTGGCGCTTAACATATCATCGCAACAAACTAACCCCGCCCGATACCACGCGCAACGCCCCGCATACCTGTGCGCGCACCTGATAGACATAAACATCACTCGGCGCTTCCTGGTTGTCGAACTTACCATTCCAGGCCTGATTGCCATTGTACACTTCCTGGCCCCAACGGTTGAACACGCGCAATTCATACGATTGAATGGATGGACCAATCGGCTTAAAATCGTCGTTCACGGTATCTTCATTGGGTGTAAACACATTGGGTAGTTGCAGCCTGCAATCGGGCGGCACCACCGTAATCGTGACGGTCTCGGTGGCGCTGCAATTGTTGGCATTAGAAATTGTCAAGGTATAGGTCGTTGTTTCTGTGGGCGTTGCAATGGGATCCAGACAGTCCGTACAACTCAAACCCGTGGCAGGCGACCAGTTGGCCATACCCATGCCCATATTCATTGCTGTTATTTGCACCGAACTACCCGCCTGTATAGTGGTATCCATCGTCATAATATTCACCATGGGAGTAGGCAGAACCGTTACCTGCACAGCGTCCGTCACCGTACAACCACTCTGGGTTGATGTCAATACCAACGTAGCACTTTGCGTGCCCGTAAATTGTGGATTGGCAATATTGGCATTGGAAACCAGGCCGGCGGGCGACCACGACAAGGTGCCATCTCCCGATCCGTTTAAACTAAAAGGAGTGCCCGCACAACCACTTTGATCCATCCCTGCATCAATATTCACTTGAATCTGGTCAATGCGAATACTATCCACCCCAACGCCACAACCAGGTGCGGTTACCGTAACGGTATAAGTACCCGGCTGGGTCACATTTAGGCTTTGGGTAGCCGAACCATTCGACCAGGCGTAGGTAGCATCGTTGATCGTACCCGCATCCAATACGATACTTTGTGCATTACACAGGGTTTTGTCCGCACCCAAATCCACCGGAAGCGGGGGATCTACATCCCGGCGGAAAATAGCGTTGTCAAAATTGGGCAAACCCAAAAAGCCGCTGGTGCCTACAATATTGTAGGAAAGTTTTTCCAACTCCACAAAAGGTGCCGTATTTGGGCAAACAACGGTCGATAAATAAGCCAGATTGTCGAGAAAATCTACCTGCACAAAGTAAATTTTACCATCCGGCGCCATCTGCATTTGTCCATAATTTACCCCGAATTCCGGCAAGGAAGCAACCACCGTTTCACTTGCATTTATATCGGCGCTGGTCAAATCCACATAACGCAATGATCTATCCAAAGTAATGTAAAAAAGGCGTTTACTGTTTGGGGAGAATTCCACCGAATTAATAACATCTGCACTCAAACTATAGGGCTGGCTAATTTGTCCATTTGAGGCATCAAACCGGAACAACGAACGCCCTGTATTTCCTACCGTGCACGTGAGCCATTTCCCATCGGGCGTCGCTTTTATAATGGTGCTTGTAGCGGTAGGTGTATTGTAAAATATGGGACTGCCCACGCCCGACGCAGTTACCGGAAAAACGGCCAACCCACTGGTACCATTGTGTACGATTATCCAGTAATCGCTGCCATTGCTGTTCCGCACCACACACAAACCTTCATACGAGGGCACTAAAATAGTTGGCGTATATGACATGACCCCGCCTAAACCACCATTGAGCGTCATGTCTATTTCAAAATAAGACAAACCCCGTCCCAGCGGCTGGCCAGGTACATTGCCACCGACCGAAAATTCAAATTCCTCCATGGTAAAAAGATAGTATTTGTTCGGCACGCCCGGGCGTGGGATAATCACGGATGATTGTGCCGAACTGAAGCCACCACCCTCCGTATTGCCCATGTCGTACATCACCGCATGGTTGCGGTTCCATATTTTACCCGTAGACTGCCCTCCGGTTATAACTGGGTCGCGACCACCACCATTGGTATAAAACAGCAGCTGGCCATTGGCATCGGCAATACTGGCACTACCTTCAAAGGTCGACATCGAACTAGGGGTGGTAACCTGCGCGGTACCTGAATTAAAATCGACTGCCGAGCCAAGCCCGAAATGCCAAACATTTCCTTCCTTTTGGGCTTGCGCAATCAAGCAATATAGACAATATAATGCGGTAAGAAAAATATTTTTTTTCATGGGTATTTGCTTTATCGAATCAAGGTGAGGTTGCCGGTTGTTTTTAAGGGGCCATCGCAGGTAGTCATTTCTAATTGGTACAAATACACCCCGGCAGGCGCATTTTGGCCATTAAAAATGCCATTCCATTGGGTTTCCGGATTTTCAGATTGGAATACGAGTTCGCCCCAGCGCGAATAAATACGCAGCAAGAATGACTCAAATGCAACGATTTGTCCCAGCACCCCGAAAGTACCATTGCCCAGGGCATCGGTCGTTTCGGGCTTAAACACATTCGGAATGTAAAATGGACAAGGTTGTCGCACAGTGATATTAATCGTGTCCGTTTCGGAGCAGCCGTTGATGTCTGTGCCATACACCACATACGTTTGGTCTGTTTCGGGATTGGCAATCGGATTCGGACAATCGGCACAACTGAGTCCAATATCTGGCAACCAAATATAAGCCGCGGCGCCTGAAGCGTTGAGGCGCACCTGATTGCCCAATTTTATCGTGGCATCTGGTCCGGCAATAACCTTGGGTGCTGGCAACACGCTGACCTGAACCGTAGCCGAATCCCTGCACTGCCCATCCGCAACTACAACCCTATAAAGTGTTGATTGAGCAGGTGTTACCTTTGGATTTTCAACATCGGCTATTAGATCGCCTTGGGCATCATACCAGAAATAATCAATGCCCCCGCTGGCGGAAAGCTGGATCATCGTACCCGCACAACCACTTGCCGTAGGGACCACTTGTGCATCTACACGGTTGCCGATGGAAACTACTTCAATGGTATCCTTCGCCGTCCCACATGCACCCTCCAGGCTTATGATATAAGCACCCGGATTGCTAACTTTTATTTCGGCACTCATTTGTCCAGTACTCCACAAAATATTGCCCGGCACCTTTGTTTTCAGGCCGATTTGAATTGTATCCCCTACACAAATCGTAGTATCCGCCGTAAGCAGTTGGACGCCCGCAATGCCCTCGCAGGAAACCCTGCTTATTAAAGGGAAATCGCTCAACGTTTCTAGGAAATTTTGCCGGGAAGGCACCTGACTGGAAGTTAAGGGAATATCCAAAATGACCGGCAAAGGCGGTGCGGCTATATCGATGACATTGGTGGGTTTTTCACAACAGGAAATGTCTACGGCTGATTTTGCAATAAAAGGCCTCCGCATTGATCCATCGGCAGTCGTATCCGTAAAACCACAGATAAACACCTTATCGCCCATAAAATAGGCATCTCCAATGTAGTCTTGTCCATCGGTGCCAAACCCGATTTGGCCCTGCAAATCCCCTTGCGGCGAAACCTCTAAAATTATCTGATCAAGGTCGACCGCCGGAAAAGTTGCGCCACTGGAAACCCCAGCAATATATAAGGTATTGTTATTGCCTTTGCCTACCTTAATCGGCGCAAGATCATAGACACTGTCAAAGGCTTTTTGGCTGTTGATGGCCCCGGTTGAACTAAAGTTTAAAAGCAACAGTTTGGGATCTCCAACACCTTGCGATGTCTGATAGCAGGCCACAAATAAATCGCCATTGGATAACACTTGTCCGCTCTGAAAATAACTCCCATCGGTGCCGTATTGATACGATTTCATCCATTGAAAGCTGCCATCTGCGCTAAATTTCCCCAACAAACCGACTGCCTGACCCGATCCCAAATCCAAAGATCGCCCCATTACATAAAATTCGCCCGAAGGCAGGGGTAATATTTCTGAAAACCCACCAAACAGGCCAGTATTGAAGACTTTCTCCCAAAGCACCTGTCCGTTCGCATCAAATTTTACTACGAGTAACCGTCCCAAGAAAGCAGTACTTAGCCGACTCACTCCAATCGCCAGAACTTCACCATTGTCCAACTTTTTAGCATCATACCAATCGTCCTGATCCGCTGTTCCCCCCCAAATCATTTCCTCGATAAAACTGCCATCACTACCCAAATGCAATACCGAAGCATCAAAATATTCCTGAAAACCGATGTTGTTGTTAAAAAACAGCAAACTTCCATCGTTGAGTGTGACAATTGCACGCGAATCGCGTGCCTTCGCTGGCCATTTTGACCATAGCGCTGTTCCATCCTGATCAAACCGCGTTATAAAACCAGTAATCTTATTATCTTCACGCGTATATCCCCCCGCATAAATTCCGCCGGCTGGCGCAGGGGTCAGGTTTTTAAATTCAATAATTTCGAATTGCGCCAGGCTATTGTCGGGTGCATAAACTTTCGTAAATGTTTGTGCGGAACATGCGTATCCCATTAGGAGTGTTCCCATCAGAAAAATCCTGTACATAAAAAAGATATTTTAGTATTAAAACCTGGTTTTCAGGCCCAACCCAAGTGTGTAAAACCGGGCTTTGAGCAAATGGTCCGACAAATCCAATGTCGTAAGTTGATATTGAACATTCGGTGTCAGCAAGAAGCGGCTACTGCCAATGGGTACCTCCAGTCCAGCCACCGCCCAGGCTTGCGCTTGCCGGTTATTGGTCAGCAGCGTGCCCTGTCCACCCGCATAAAACCGAATCGGGCGTTGCAGCAAGCGGAAAGAATAGCCATATTCCAATTGCAGTCCGATAAAATTCAAACGGCTGGTCTGATTTACCTTGCGCATAAACGTAGATTCCATCTTGTACTGGTTGTCCGATTGTACCGTTACCTGCACCTGATTGAGATTTTGCAACGTATATTGTTCGCGGTACGGAAGATTCGTCCAATTAAGCGCAACACCCAGGTCGGCATGTTTCCACCTGGCCACCCGATAACCAACCGACAATGCGGTACCCAAGCGCTGCGGATCCAAAGCCGCCACCGTTTGAAAATCCCGGGCAGCCACTTTTGGATGCGGTTGCGTTTCCAGGTTTTGATACGTCGATAACACCTGAAATGCTACGGTAAAAGTGTGGGTCTTGCGCGCACGTTGCACCACGGGGACTGGCAAAGGCCCATTTGTGGCTGGTTGCAGCATGATCGCTTGCACAGAGTCAACGGGTAAAAAGGAAACCGGGTTTTCGAATGAAGCATTGTTGTAATACGGCACCTTTTCAAGGGATTGCAACATCAATTCGAGTGGATCAATGGCTTTTACCAAGGATTCAGGGACCGAAATGATAAATGGAGCGTCGGATTTTTTTATTGTTTCAGTGGAAACAGGGGCCAAACGGGTATTTTTATTGAATACAGGGGCGTACATCCCTTGCAGCGTTGTCGAGGCGTTCAAAGCCCCTGCCGCCTCCGCTGTATTTGCAGCAGACGGTGTTGTATCAGGCAGGCGACGCAGCACAGGCACCGCTGAAAATGCAGATTTACGCAACCGCGTTACAAGGGTTAAGGCTTTGCCCTGCATTGCAGGTTGGGCGCTTACGTTCATCTCTAGCGATTGTTCCAGCGATTGGCCACCTAGGCGCAGCAATCCGGCGCCAATTGGCAAACTCAGCAAAGCCAACCAAAACCCAAGGGCTAAGCGCCGTTTTTTGCGTTTGGGTTGAATGGCCACGCGGATATGCTCCCAGGTCTCTGCTCGAGGTTCGAGTTCGAAGTCTTCAAAAGTTTGCGCCAGTTTTTGGCGGAGGTTATCATCCTTTTTCATGGGCATTTTCAGTGGTTAATCCTGATTCTTGGAGTATTTTGCGTAAGTGGGCTTTGGCCCTGCTTAATTGTGATTTGGAAGTACCAGCCGAAATGCCGAGCAACTCAGCAATTTCGTGGTGTTCATATCCGTCGATTAAATACAGGTTGACCACCATGCGATAGCCATCTGGCAGCGCCGAAATCACCTGAATAATTTCCTGTTGTTCCAAAAAGCCCAGTACATCAAACGGATCCGATTCATCAGGTAAAACGCCTGGTTTGTCAGCATCCTCCACAAGCCAATAGGGGCTGTTTTTTCGGTAATGATCAATGGCAGTACGCGTCATCAGCGATTTTACCCAAAAATCAATTGCGCCCGGATCCTGCACCGTTCCAATTTTGAGAAACACCTTAATAAATGCTTCCTGAAAAATGTCTTCCGCTTCAAACGTAGTGCGGGCATACCGGCGACAAATACCCATCATGCGCCTTTTATAGTGCTCATAAAAAGCGGCCTGGGCCTTTTCTTCGCCGCGCTGGCAAGCCTTCACCAATTGAATCAAAGTGTCTTTTGCAATCATTTATCCGCGCGTTGCCCCTGTGAAGTTGCCAGGCTGACCAAACCGGATATAATATACGGTTTGATTTACAGTAATAATCATTGAATACTTTGATTCCATAGTAATAGTATTCACAACAAATATTGCCCGTTGAAATTGCCACCCGTTGAAGTTGCTATTGAGATAATCCGTGCAAACCATAGGTAGTTCACTTAAAGGTTTCTCTAAAACAACAGCTATTCCAGGCACGTCCAACCCTAACAAATTCTCCTGTTTGTCGGGATTAATCCGGTTGGCCGAACCATCAAACAGAAAAGTGTACAAATTTTCATTCTCAAGTACACTTACGTTCCAGCGCGTTTGCCCATTGGCGCTTATGGTTTTTGAAGCAGCATGAAATTGCCCAAGGGGCTGGGCAGCGTTGATCTCAGTCCGAATGTTTTGCTGAAGATAATCCACATTACGCACCGGATAACGCCACCAAACCGTATCTGGTTCTTCCTCTACCCCAATACGGGCCCCTAATGTATCAAATGAAAGCAGGTACCCTTTGCCTGCCTCTGTTATTTTTGTAAAGTATCCGATGTTTGCATTGCTAACTGGGTCCAATTCAGCAAACAAAAAAACCATGTTAGAATTAGGAAACTGATAGGTAATAAAATGCACGCCATTGAGGGGCAATGCCGCCAGGGGCAGTTCCTTTTCCAGGGAAAGCAGGGTACCATCTTCGGAAATAATTGCCTGATAATGGTTGTTTTGTGCTTGGAAGTCCGCCGCATACAGTCCCTCCGTTTGCAAGTTGGTAATGGTAAAGTCGGTCGGTTGGTTGAACTTTCCGGCAATCGACTGCACCACCGCATCCGGAATTGATGGCACGATGGGTGTTTCGCTGGTTTTATCGCAGCTACTCCATATCAAAGCGGCAAAAAGAAAAAGGTAGTATGGTTTCATCCCGTTCATTTTTTTGGAAATAACAGCGAAACGTGGATTTGTGTTGCTGTTTTATGGAGGGACGGAGGGATGGTGGGAAGGGTTGCATGATATCCGGGAAATTGAACATCGGGAAAATGAACACCGAATATCGAACACCGAACACCGAATTTTGAAGTGTGGCGTTGCGTTGCGAATTTCGTGGTATTTACTGGCGGAACGCCTCACTTTGGTGTTTGGTGTTCAATATTCAGTTTTCCATCACCTGGCATCTTTGCAGAAGCGAGCAATAGTGCTTTGACTTAGAGTTGGGGGAAGGCTTGGGGGGGAAGGTTCAACTTATTGGAAATTGATTTTCGTCTTAAAATTTAATAATATGATTAAAATAAAAAATGCTTTAAATTTGCAAACCTAAAAATGAAAAAATGAAAAAAGACCTACTATTTGTATTTATATTGATTCTCATCATCTCAACGGATACAAAATCACAAGAAAGACTGCATCTTGACGGAGGCTGTCAGTTTACTTCAGGAACAGAAGAACAAGAAGAGTACAGTTTCCCACCTTCGATTGAAGCGCAAGTCATTGTTAGCAAAATAACATCGGCTATGCAAATCCAACAAAGCTTTATTTTAAAAGCAGCAAACGTGGCGAACGCAAAAGCATCATCAAGCGGCGGATTAAGGTACATTCTCTACAATACAACCTTTTTAGAACAATTTAAAACCAAACCCAAGAATTCCTGGGGCTCCTATTGCGTACTTGCGCATGAAATAGGGCATCACTATAATAATGATAATTTCACCGAAACAGATTTATCTCGAAGAAAAATAGCCGAGTTATCAGCAGATCGTTTTGCCGGATATGCACTTCAAAAGATGGGTGCTACCTTAGAGCAAGCCCAGGCAGGGATTAAAAACTTTGCCTTGGATGAAGAAACCAGCACCCACCCTCCTAAATCGGCACGTATGGAAGCTGTGGCCACAGGCTTTACACAGGCGAAAGAGAATACACCTTACAGAACCGATCTTGAACCGCCAAGTAACAAGGAAAAAGCAGCAAAAGACTGGTTTGATAAAGGGTTCGAACTTTACAAAAAAGACGAATATTATGAAGCGATTAAGGCATTTGATAAAGCAATAGAATACAAGCCAGACTTCTCTGTTGCTTACCTGCGTAGAGGGTCATCAAAAGCTGAACTATCGCAACACAAAAAAGCCATACTAGATTATAATGAATCGATTCGACTAAAACCGAATAATTCAGTTGCGTATTTTTCCAGAGGGATTAGTTATACCAGTCTAACCAAGTATAACGAAGCAGTTATTGATTTTGATAAAGCCATTAAGTTAGAAGCAAATTTTCCTGAAGCATTTAACAATCGAGGAATCGCAAAATTAAACTTAAAAAAATATGAAGAAGCATTAAAAGATTTCAATGATTGCTTAGCCTTGAATCCTGAAAATTATCAGGCATATAACAACCGTGGAAATGCATATAACAAACTCAATCAAATACTAAAGGCGCTAGAAAATTATGCCCAAGGTATTAAAATTAAAGAGGATTATCCAGAGGCTTACTACAACATGGGTAACACGTACTTAGGTTTAGGCAAATACCAAGAAGCAATTGATGCCTTCGAGCGCGCCATTAAGTACAAAAGTGATTTCCATGAAGCATATAATAACGCTGGGATAGCAAAACAAAAGCTCGAATTATACAACGAGTCAATCGATTATTATAATCGGGCAATCAGTATTAAACCTCGAGATCCATCCTATTTTTTTAATCGAGGAAATGCTTATTACAGGCTCGAAAATTACGAAAAAGCAATTCGGGATTATGATTATGCCATTGAATGCAATCCAAATTATGTGGAGGCATACGGTAACCAGGGATGTGCCTACTTACGTTGGTTTGGAATTGACAAGGCAGAAGATGTCATTAAACTTATTGATACAGCATTGGATATAAAAAAATCCTTGAATTTGGATGTATCATTGACTGAAGCTGAAAATTGCAGACATGAAGCTTTAAAACTGCTTGGCAACTAACCCATGGAGAATCCAGGAAAATTTAAGCATCTTATTTTGTTTATTCGAAACGCCATGGGAGCATTTAGTAAAAGAAATGTTTTCATATTACTGACAATACAATTTTCGCATTTTACCCTAAGTAGTCAAGAGATAACCCCTTTGGCAATCTCCACAAATAACCATTGCTTATTTTCGGGAACGAACTGGGAATATGAACTGTATAATTATCCAGTAGGGCTTGGCATCAAAAGTGATGTAGAAAAATTATTAAATCTCGTTGAAACCAAACAAAACTTCGAGATTATTCAATCTAATGTAGAGAACATTGCTGCCGTTCTAGATTCAAACACCCATAAACGATATTTATTATATAGTAAAAACTTTATAGAAAAAACACCAAATAAAGTTGATGTATTAGTAGGTATCGCGCATGCAATTAGCCACCACCTTAATGAACATTTGCTTGATACAATAAAAAATAGAAAGGCCGAGGAACTTGAGGCGGATGAATTAATGGGGTATCTTCTTGCCCAAATGCCCGGTGTAGAGCAATTCGACATATTCGAGGCGATTAAAAAATTGCCAAGCTCCAGACCGGATCTCGTCACGCTAACCGAGCGCATGATGGCCATAAATGCGGGATGGAAACGCGCAGAAATGTACCTCACCATCAATAGTTCATCGTTTAATTATGATCCAAACTTAGAAGCTTTTTTAACAGCAAAGTTCCCATTTCCTCCACCCCCATGTTGTTCTCCGTTTAAGATCAATAATGAAGTGTTTTTTAATAATAAAACACTTGGGCAGGTTTCGAATACACTGTGTGCAGCATTAAGTTCAAAAGGCTATTATTACCATCGCTTTATGGCGGTTCCAAATGGATTTGCACTGATAACACAAATGGAGCAATATCTTGACGATTACTCCTGTCGACAAGATGATCATCGATGGTCCTCGGTACCAATTTGTGATTCTTTTAAAGGTTTTTTTGATTATTTCTTACGCCTAATTCAATCAGAAAAAGCGAACTTCCGAACCTTTGTCTTCATTGTAACCAAAAACGCATACAGCATCAGTGGTGGCAATATTACTAAAGATGAAGCAATTGAATGGTCTAAAAAAGGTATCAATAAATTACCGGAAAGCATAGCAAAGACACCATTTACGCCAGATTATTCCATCGAGTCTCTTGTCTACGAATTTGAGGTTCCTAAGTCAAATCGGTTACCCAAACAGCATTGTCCCAATATTGACACGTTTAAACATCTGAAATATTCTGGCATATGGGACGCTATTTTAAAGTCGAAAAAATAAACTAAGCCAATGTTCTTCAGGTCAAAAAACAAAATTGTTCCGTATGTTTTATTACATGATGCCACAATCGTACTTTTAAAAATTTGGCTCCCAGCAACCATATTGATCATACTTCTATTTGCATTGATGGTGGTTGGGCAAGTATTTGATAACATCTTACCACTGGCCAATATATGGCTGTTATCGAATCTGTTTCCAACATGTATTTTATTGTTTTCCATGCTAAATAATAAAGGTAGTCAAGATAAATTAGTTTTAAGAACCAGGCTCAACCTGATCAGCATAATTTATAGCATCTATCTAGTGGCAATCTTCATGACATTATTTACCTCTGAGTATTGGATTTACCAAAACCCTTTATACAGTATTAATTCTATTTTAATATTATCTTATTGGTATTTAGGCCCCTGGCAAGCACTTATACTATTTTTATTTTGGTCCCTTTCAGCAAATGAATCAAAAATGGAACATAACCCAAAATTATCTACCATACATCAATACATCAATCAAAAAATTGAATATTTCAACAAAACCGGAAATACCAATTGCGAACATGCTTACAACCTGCTTGCCCATAATGAAATTGAAAAAGTTTTTGATCTATTACAAACCGAAATAAGTGCATCTGATGATCGGCATCAATTAATCGTGCTGAAAAGTGAATATAATCGTTGGAATGAATCCCTTCAGTTTGGTACCGAGGAAAAGTCAGTCGTTGTGCGACATTTTAACAAAATAACGCTGGCGCTCTGTGAACAAATTGAAAGACTACTTAAATAAAGTGTTAATAACCATGACGTGGTGGCAAAACTTACCACCACGCCATGGGGAAAAGGTAGTTTTTACTTTATCGTTGTAACGGAATGATACTCAATGGAACGGTAGAAAGCGGTTGCTGAAGTGAATAGATATTCAAATTCCCCTGAATTGATACAAATGCTGTTAAATTTTCATTAATCAAAACATCGTAGGTTTGAATATTATCAATCTTACCAATAGGTTTTGGAAACTTTGGATCTCTAACATCAAAAACCTGTAAGCCGTTAAACCCATCACATACTGCCAAAGTATTCCCCTGGATGGCCAATCCAAAGGGATTAACCAGGTCTACGTGGCTGACTTTCACAGGTTGTTCAGGATTTGAGACATCAATTACAACCAATTCGCTCTTGGCTCTACGCGTACATTCATTTCCACTCCGTAATGTTGAATAAGCATAATTCCCAGAAACCACAACCGGATCGCAAGCAAATTTGTGTTTGTATATTGAAATTAGTTTAGGGGCCTGTCTATTGGCATTATCAAAAATAAAAATCCCGGTCTTACTACCAACATACAGTTTTGTGCCACCTGGCGTCCAGGTAGTTTCCAGTACATATTCAGGAAATTCCTGCGTATCTGTTTCCTTTAAAACCTCCGGGTCCGTTGGTTTAGCAATGAACGTTTTAACCGTACAACTATCTACAACATACAGACAGTCTCCACCCAAGGCCAAGGCAGACATTGATCCATTAACAGACACCAAAGGCATTCCGCCTCCCATTCGATCTCCTCCCCAAAACTCCTTATATGCCTCAAAACTGGAGAAAAACTGGACTTTTGCTCGCTCTGGGTTGCTCTGGGTTCTAGATGGGAAAACATTCTGTTTCCATTTAACCACCTTATCAGGCATGTTTCGGTCCTTTGGCACCTTCAAAAGATACAAATCCTGATAGCGATTTGCATATATAAATTCGTCCCGCACCGCGATATCCTGAATGCCAGGACATTCAACAAATCTGATTTCTGATGGACTGGCTGGTTGGCTCACATCATAAATTGAAAACCCTTCGTTTGGAATGACAATAAAAAGCCGATTTCCTTCCAAACAAATTTTACCAGCGCCCGCTTGTCCAAACAGGCAATGCGTTGAGAGTACTAGAAAAGCAAAAAGAAGATTTTTCATATAATAAATTTTATGTTAGGTTGAATTGGAAAATCATGCTTCAAAATCACCTGTCTCGCACTTGAAGTTTTAAAATTTCTTCAAGCGTATGATCAACATTATCAGCGTTAATCCATTTATACTCACCTCCTGAAATTTTAATCATATCCTTTGCTTTCCGCTCAACCCGATCATTGGGTGCTCCGTAGATCAGCAGGATTAACTTGACCTTCTTTCTTTCAATTTCTTTGGCAATTGGTCTTATTTGCGTGAACGAAAGCCGATCATCCGTTATCCATAACATGATGTTTTGCCCATTTGGGTTGTGATAAGTTTCTACGCACCGAAGTCCTTCATCCAGTAATGGCTTACCCGCCGGAAATTTATTGGTCGTCAATCCAGTTATCGCCATATTGATTGTTTTCCCTTGATCACCAGAACAACCATTCAAAACGAGTGAGGTGTTTTCAGAAAATGACAAAATGGATATCCGGTCTCTTCTGTAAAATTTAGGAACCGCCTTTCTCAATGCGCCGGTCATTAAAGGTAATTTTTCCGGATAATTCATGGGGTTAGAAACATCAAACATGAATACAACATTATTAGGCTCGTACTCAACATTAGATTTTTCCGGGCCAGTCTCTGGTACTTTCGGTTCCGGAATTACCTGTGCTACAGGAACTACAGCGGAATTACCTCTTCCAAGTGGGTCTACAGGCTTAGGTTTCGGCGGAGTTTCAATCGGTTTTGTATTGGGGATCACAAAAACAGGAGGCGTTTCCACGTCCTGATCCGTTATAGTTTCTGTTGGCTTGGTCGGTTTTTTATTATCCGGTGTAGCTGGCTCAGGTTGTTTTTTGACTTTTTCAGCTTTTTTCACAGGCAGATCACTGGGAGGACTTGTTCTCTTTTTAGGCTTTTTATCGATTGGACACAATGGTGCAACGTTAAAATCCGGGTATTTCCATCGGAATATATCCCCATCTCTGATAAAAAATGCTTCGTTTGCACTATACATAACAAAACCCAATTCGTCCCGATCTGTATTAACCATCGTCCCTATGTTTTTGGGTTCCTCCACTTCTCCATCTTCTCGAATAACGGTTCTATAAATATCCAGCCCGCCTGACCCTCCCGGACGATCGGAAGAAAAGTACACCGTTTGTCCATCCCCAGAAATAAAAACAGACCTTTCGTCTTCCGGTGTGTTGCATGTCAGCGGTTGTGGCCAAAGCAAGCCCAAACTTGGATCATATTTTGAAAAATACAAGTCCATCTTACCCGTAAAACTTGGGCCAGCAGCAAAGATCATAGAACCATCCTGCAAGCGCGCCATTCCATCGGTGGCCTTGTTGTTAGTTTGTATAAAAAAGTCGGTGATTACACCCTTAACCGGTTTTCGGTCCTCCCAATCCTGATTGCCACGCCAGTTCATTTCATAGTAAGGCCCACGCTCTACTTCCCAGTCGTTCGACCAACACTGGAACGTAAGCGTTTGTCCATCCACAGAAAGAAATACCTCATCTTGATTCAGTTCATCATTGATAGATGGCGGCAACGGAATTGCCGGGCTCCAATCTCCCAGCGAATCAACCCTGATCGAATAATAAATGTCGGTATCTTCCTGATTACGGTCTAATCCGCCCCGGTTTGAGGTAAAATAGATCGTACGCCCATTGGCAGCAAGCGCAATGTTGGTCTCCCGCAAGGGCGAATTAAGTCTTTCTTCCGCTTGTACCACAGATCTTGGGCTTCGTACTTGACCTAAAACTGCGGTAAAGGATGAAATTAATAAAAAAGAAACACCAACTGATAATAGGATCCTGCGCATCAAGGTCGATTTGATTTTTTTATAGGCTTGGTTTCCATCACACTCACAGGCCCCATCATCAGGCGATAAGGCGATTTTGGGTCTGGAGCATTCGGATCAGCAACAATCCAAACGGTCACTACTTTTTTCGTGATATCTGAATAAGGCGTTCGCCCCTTATCGAAACCTACAAAAATTTGACTGTACTCAACTTGCGCAGTCCAACGACCAGGCCCATCGGGTGTTACAAATCCGGCAGTACCTGGTTTTGGCACCCAGGTAGATTCAAAATAATAGTGCACAGAGTCATACCTGCCTTCAAACTCCGCCCAGTACCGTTCAAAATACTGGATAGGTGTTAAACGTATTAACTTTTTGTCGTAATATCTAGAGACTTCAATGGTGTCCTTCGTAGGATTCAGAAAAAGCAACTTGGCTTTTTCTAAAGCTTGGTCTTTATTTCCACCATATTTTCGGTGATTAGACGCGTATTCCACCAAATCATAGAAAGTTTGAAGCAAACTATCGGCCTGATTACTAAAGAAATTCTCAGGTGAAATTGGTACAATTGGCTCAACAACAATGGGCTTTGGGATTATTATCGGGATTATCGGAGTTGTTGCTCGAATTGTATCTGCTGGAATGTTATAAACATGACTTATTAACAAAGGTGCTTTATCTGAAGGTTCCTCTTTTTTCCAAAAGGCAAGACTTCTAAAAAACCGACGAATTTTACTAATTTTAATTTCTGGCTGTACTTCTAGAAAGATACGTTGCCGTACGATGGTGTCTACTTTGGGACCAGTGACATGTTTTGCCGCAAAATACCCTGCGAAGAGCTTTTCGCCCCAAACCTCATGGCGATAAAGATGATCAAATTTCAGCGAATCCAGGATATAAAGCGATTTCTCCGAATTTTCCCTACTCCGATAGTTAGTGAGTTTAACATACCCCGTATTGTAGGTCCTGTTGTGTACAGCGTTCCGATCATGATAGACCGGTAATCTATCCGGCTTGTAACAAATCTCCGTTAATTCCTTGGGCAAAGCAGACCCTTCCATGGTTTTATCCATCCAGGTACAAAACTCTACCATTGTTTCTCTAATCAGAACCTTTAAGGTATCCACAGAAATATCGGATTGTTGCATGCGCAACATGGTATCAACCTGGTTGTTATCCAATGGGGTATATGGGAAAATCAAGTCATTTTCTGAAATCGGTTTTCCGTCAATTTTGCCCGTCCAGGAAGGGCTTTGTTTTCGGCCTTTATATTGATATCCCTCTAATTTCACCCTAAACTCATCCAAAAAAGACTTCCAGCTATTTTGGGTTTCGTCGTTCGTTGTAAGCAGGTTAAAAAAGAATAAAGAACCTAATCCACCCGCCTTTTCAGTAAACAACGCCTTTTGTTCTTGTCCAGCCGAAGTGATGGCAACATACCCTTTAGAGGACCGCATAAGTCCCAGTGGTTGTCCCTTGAATTTTGGATCTCGGGCATTTATTTTCTTTTCTTCCTTTCTTGATTTTTTTGATTCCGCCAGCAGCGTGCGCATCTCATTGATACTAAGCGATTGATCATAAAGCGGTTTACCTTCGTCCGTTTGGACAATGGAAACGGAATTACAAGCATCCACAAATACCATTAAAAACCCAAGATTACTTCCAACAAGTGGCTGGATTACTGTTTTTTGAATATTGAGCAGTTCCGGCGCTCCATTTTTAATATTTCTGGGCTTAACAAGGGAAGGAATTACATCGCCATCATTTTTACCATGCCCAAAAAAGTGAAAGATGGCCCTGGTATTTGGCCCTTTTTGTTTCAAATCTTCGACCACTTCTGCCAGATTTTCTTCCGTCAAGCGTTCTTCAAAGAGCGGAGGCATCTTGATGAGCACGATCTTAGTGGTATCCAGGGTGTTGATTTGTCGTTGTGCAGCACTATAAGTGCCACCACTATTTAAATCTTTAGGTAAATAAGAACAATAATAGACAATTACCGTATCCTTAACTTGGCTTCTCCCTCTTTTGCCTTGAGCGATTCCACTATCTGGATTTGCCAAAATAAATATTAGTAAGGCAAAAAATACAAGCAGGTTTTTCATTTTCGTTTTTAGATTTTTCTTGTGAAATAGTTGCAGGAACAAAGGTATGATTTTTATAATACCAACAAGAAAAATCAGGAAAAAATTAAAGATATTTGTAACTTGATATTGGTCATAAAAGCGAATCTATGTAATTAAACTTATCGCAACTCGCTTTTGTCTATGTACATAAACTTCGGCCTAAACTATTGAAAATCATTGCATCGTTTGAAAATGAATACTTCCGGTTCAGGCGGCCTTATATCCAGATTTAAACGGATTCGAAGGATTTATTTACAAATCAATAGTTTTCAACGGATTACAAACCAGGTGTTTTCACGACCACTTTGCGTTGACTATACAATGATTGTAGTATATTTTATATCTAACATAAATATCTGGCAATACGGACTTTTGGAAAAGGGATTCAAAAAATATACCTTTGTACCAATTTTTCAATTGATCACAATGGACAACCCATTTGATTTTTTGCTTCTGAAGATGTCAATTAATTTAAACTACACATAAACAGGTAAAAGCATAAACACTATGATGTTTAATTCTCCGGTCAATATATTTATCATTTATTCAAGAAAAGATCTTGAATATCACGATATGTTAAAAAAGCACCTTAATCTCCTGAAAAACAATGGAAATATCGTTGACATTTGGTCAGATGGCAAAATTCTCCCAGGAGAAAACTGGGATGACGTCATCAAACAAAAATTAAAGGCTGCCGAAATCATACTCATGTTAATAAGCGCTGACTTTTTTGATTCTGAATATATCTTAAAAGATGAACTTACGCTTGCATTTAAGCAGCATTCAAATAACACAAGTGTTGTAATTCCTATTCTTGTAAGAAACTGTTTGTGGACAGTACATAAAGATATAAGTGCTTTGCAAATTTTGCCAAGAAATGCAGAACCCGTTGCTACTTGGAAACATTTGGACGAGGCATATACCAGTGTAATTGCAGGAATCGATTCATCAATAAAAGGATTTTTTGAAAAAAGATTTACAACACTTGGTTCATTATTAACAATGGCAATGGAGTTTTATAACGCCGAACAGTATGGCCAAGCATACGATTACTTTGCTAAAATACTTCCCACAGGACACCCACTAGATAGTGAAGCGGCTTTTAGATATGCTAAAATTTTGAATGAGGGGCTCGGTAACATCCCTCAAAATAGCCTAACGGCTGTACACTGGTACCAATATTCGGCAAACTTAGGAAATACAAAATCTCAAAACAACCTGGGAGTGATGTATGAGAAAGGGGAAGGAGTTGCCCTTAATATCGACAATGCGATTTTTTGGTATTCGAAGTCTGCTGAAGGGGGAAATATTCTTGCAAGCAGAAACCTGGGTTTATTGTTTTACTTCGGTGTAAACATTAAAAAAGACTATCATAAGGCATTAAAAAACTTGACAGTCGTGGCCCAAGATGGAGACCCCTATTTTCAATACCTTATTTCTGATATTTATTTAAATCAAAACTTACCGGATGTATTTAACAAAAATGAGGGTTTCTATTGGTTAAAAAAGTCATTGGATCAAAATTACCCCAAAGCCCAGTGTCTGTGGGGGGCCATTCAAATGGATGGGCACATAACAGAAAAAAACGTAACATCGGGCTTAATTTGGCTTAATCATGCCGCAGATCAAGATGACTTAGACGCATTATTAATATTAGGTGACATCTTCAATTTAGGAGAAGATGTAACTAAAAGTACAAAAAAAGCAATAGAATACTATGAAAAAGCGGCAAATTTAGGAAGCTCAAGAGCACATGATCGGATAGATGAACTATACAAAAGGTAATATCTACACTTTGCACTGCATACTTTTAGTGCATGGCCTTCGGCCTAAATTATTGAAAAGCAGCGCTCATACTGACAATGAATGCTGCCTTTCAGGCGGCGTTCAGTATAAGTTTTTACAAAAAATATTTCTCTTCGTCAATTTTTTCAAGAATGCTTTTAATCGTATTCTCTGCTTTTAAGGTATCCCCAGATGAAGCATATTCACCTAACCATTTGAAATTAACTTCAAAATCAGATATCGCTTTCTTCAAGCCTTGATTAAAAACAGCATTTAATAAATCCAACAAAGCCCCCTTAAGGTTAGTGTTTGCTTTATCATTGAGGTTATATTCATCTAGATAAACTTGAATTGAGGATTTTAATATAACGGGGGAAGTTGCAACTTCATCGTCCAAAATTATGTCCAGATTAGTTTCAAAAGTTCGCAATGAGTTGTAAAAATCATGGATCTCAGCCAGATTCTTGGTAGATTCTATTTTATTTTTTATTGCATTGTAAAAATAGGATTTACCATATGATTTCATCTTTGTCAGTAATTGAAAAAAGGAACGACTGTCATCTTTTGGAAGATCAAAGTTTCCTAAAAACGTATTCAAAATAGACAAATTAAACCTATCATTTAAGTCTGGTCTAGGTGGTGGCTGGATTATTGGACCAACCTCTGGTTTGATTACTTTAGGCTCAATTACTTTATCACCTTCTAGTACTTTAGAAGCGAAGTTTCTAAAATATTTTAGAATCGCATAAAAAACAGCAATGCCACCTATGATTTTAATTGAAACTATCCACATTTTTTTCATTTGTTAGTTCTTTGATTTTGTTTTCGAATTCAAGTCGCTTTGAGTCAACTACCGATAATGTCGCCTCTAACTCAATGAGGTTCGTATCGATTTCTTTGGCTCTTTTTTCCTTGTCTTCCATATTTTGCTTTGCATCGTACAACGCATCCGTAATTGGATTTATTATAGTAGATGCCATCTCGCTAACCTGTTCAATTAGTGGCATTACCAAATTAGAAATTGACCCAACCATTTCTCCTCCTCTCAACTTATCTATACTAAACCTAGTATCCATTTCACTCTGGACAAATTCAATTACCTTATTTCTATTGACGCCCCAAAAGCCCAAAAAACCACTAATTTCTATTTTAATAGATGTGCTAATTTCAGATGGATGTATTTCGAATAATTGAATAAATTCTCGCTTCAAATATTCTATTTCATTTAAATTATCTTGTGAAATATTTTTAATAATTGAAGTTATTTTCTGGTCTAATTGGTTTAGTGCTCTTTTGATTTCATAATGTAATTCCTTGGCAGCCCCTACAATCGTTTTATTAATAAACTTTCTGAAATCAATCAGTGCGTCTGCAATAACACGATGACAGACTTCAATATAACTTTTATTTTTTTGCCAGTCACCTATCTCCGGCAATGACTTTGAAATATTTTTAAACACATCATCACGTTCATCCCTTATAATTTCAACAATAGATGAACATTTAATCTTCACTATTTCCTGCATTTCATTGTAAGACTTCTTGACTTGATCATGTATTTCAATTTTTATTTTTTTCAAATTATTAAATTCCAGATCAATCTCGGAAGAATCTTTTGAAAGCGTTGAACGTACTTTATTTAGGGTAAAGATGTTCTTTGAAATATTAATAGATTTTTCTTTCATTTTACCGATCAACTCAGTTGATGGTTTCATTATTAAAATCTTGACTTTTTCTTTATTAATAATCGCCTCAATTTCTGCTTCTAACTCCGGGAGTTTGCTAAACTTGATGTAGTCTTCTTTTTTTAAATTTTTAAAATTCGTTTTAAAAAAACTATAATAACCACTCAACTCTTCATGCTCAGATATCTGCTCGTCAGACATTTTACCCAAAAGGGCAAACATGGATGAAAACGGTATTATTTTGCTTTCTTGAAAGATCTCGGCCATTATACTGTCTTCTTTTCTTATTGTGTCAATAGTTTTATTTATCTCTTTTTTAACATACTCCAGCACTTTTTCTTCACCTCCTACTTCGTTTATTACGGTATCATACTTATTTAACAACAAAATTGCCTTACCTGCTCCTGCTGTTCTTACCTGCTCAAAAAGAAGAGATCGATCCATTGCATCGAGCGGTCTCCCCGCATAAAGCACTACAATAACAACATCTGCTCGCTCCAAAAACTCACGAGACCTTTGCTCTCTTGAAATTACAGGATCATTGAATCCGGGGGTATCAACGATACTGACACCTTTCAATACACTTGCTGGATGATCAATAAAGATTGATTTGGTAATAGGCACATATCTTCCGTTTGCTCCAGTATAAGCGGCTAAATCTTCAAACTTAATTGTCCTTGATGTCGAAAGAAGGTTAGGAATTTCCTCTTGAATTTCAACAGCTGATTCAGTTAACATCCGGGCAGATTCAGCAGTATCGCTAACATCTGAAGTATCTGCTGCCAATTGTTTTATTCGCTCCCAATCCTCTGTTGAATAAAACTCGACCATTACCTTTTCAACCGCTGCATGCGAAATAAATGATAATGTAGAGGTCATTGGGGTGGTGGCGCTTGGTAAAACCTGATCTCCAAACGCTAAAGCATTTATTAAGGTAGATTTTCCATTTTTCATCTGTCCTACAACTCCGATAATAATCTTTTCCTTTGTTAAACTGGAAATGATTCCATTATAAGCTTCTGACGTAATCCAATTTGCCCCATGTGCCGTATTTGCAAAGTCCAAAATCAGGCTTTTGATATGCTCAATATTTCCAAGAAAAGAAGAATGTGCCATTTTCAGTTAAGTTATATTTTTTTGAATTCTGTTTGCAATGCTTTAACAGTCTTTAAGGCTGTTTTGAAAGTTTCAAGCTTATCCGAAAGCGTAGCCTCAACACTTTTCATCTCACCAATACGTTTGATGGATTCAAATATTGATTCGATAGCCAAAACATATTTGGTGGTTTCATTAAAAGAAGAAATAAATTTATTATATAATTTTAAAAAGTCACCGTATTCGCCGATCACCGTATTGTCCCAAAAATTATTGGTAATTTTAGTATTTATATGATTAGAAATTTTATTAATAACCTCTATCGTTTCATTTGTACCATCAGAAATACTAGTAGTAATCTTTGAAAGTTCCAACTCTTCTGAATCGATTTCATCTTCCAAATCGCTAATAGTTTTCTTTAATTCATCAATCTGTTCCCCAATATCATCTTTTAGCATAGTGAGGATATTTTTTATAAACTCAATAAAATCAAACTCATCTCTTTTTTGAAGATTGCTCAAAATCTTATCGAGGGCTGGCAAATATTCCTTTTCTCTAGCAGAAAACAACAAAACCTCCTCGAAAGGAATAGATGCTTTTTTTAATGTTGCTTCAATATTTTTAACAACATCTTCACGTTGTTTAGCAAGAGGCTTAAGATCGGCTTTATTAACAATAACATATAAAGGCTTATCTGCAAGCTCAGAACTTATAAATTCCAATGCATCGCGTCTAATTTGCCCCTCATTAATATCGACTACCCAAAAGACATAGTCACACAACTTAGCAACCTTTACCGCCTGTTTTATATCCTCGCCATGTCCAGAATCATAGCCTGGTGTATCAAGAATACTCACATTGAATAAAACCTCATTAGGATACTCAATCACAAAATACTTTATTAGAGCAGCTAATTCTATATGATCAAAAAAAGATTTTTTCAGTGATTTAAAATAATCAGGCTCAACCTTCCGCAAAGAACCTTCATCTGTTGTGAATTTTATTTCTAGTTGATCCCCGTAGGAAATATAAGTAGCAACTGCTGTACTGGGAGTAACCTCAATTGGCAGTAATTCTTCTTTTAGTATTGCATTGATCAAAGATGATTTGCCAGAAGAAAACTTTCCATATATCGCAATTGGGATCTTATTTAAAAGCCAGGGTTTGCGGTTTAAATCTAACCAATATTCAAATGATTCTTTAATTCTTTTAAAAATCGCATACTCATTCGGATATAATTCCAACTCATCGATGAATGGAATTAATTTTTCATGCGTAAATTTATAAATAGCTTCTGCTCTGGGCTCTTGAATAAACTCTATAGATGGCGATGAAAAAAGCCGTTCTATATTATTTATTTTTTGACTTAATTCAGCAATTTTAGATTTCAAATCTAACGATTCATCATTTGAATCATTTTTGTTTATTGAGTGCTCCATAAGTTATTTTTTTGTATTTTATTCAAAGTTTAATGAATGAATGATTGATTTTAAATTTAAATTTAAGATCTTTAATGCTTCTATTTCTGTATTGTAAACATCTACAGCATTTCCCTGCATTAAAGCCAACGCATCCGTCTGTGATTGAAGTTCCGACTGACGTTCTTTTAATTTATTCTGAACACCAAATGAAAACTTTGAAAAAATATCTTTCGATTGGCGACTTAACTCGAGATCAAAATTCAGACAAATTAATTCAACAGCACGTTCGGCTTTCTTAATGATCCTGTTTCGGCCTAGATAATAGGTGCTAACCTTTAATAAACCAACTATTAATTGGACTGAATCATTTTCATCATCTGAGTCTTGACTACTTTTCATTTTCTCCATTTTTGCCTCTGACTCAACTTGATCCAGAACACCAAAAACAAAACTTTCTAAAGATTGATCTAAATTTAATTTCAAATTTTTTTCAAGTTCTATACTCTCACCCAATAAGGCAGAAACATCCAAGTCATCTTCATATTCAAGAAGTTCATTTATGGAAGATCCAGATGTCCTCAATACATCTTGAATAACCGGAATATACTGACTCTCCAGTATTTGCTTAGACTTTAATTTTGCATTTTCGATTAAATAAGATTCGAATTTTACAGGATTTTCGATAGCAGTGTCCAGAAATTGTTTTTTTAAACTCAAAAATTCATTTTTAAAATTTCTTATAACACGGTTTTGTATATTCCCAATTTCAAATTTTGCTTTGTCAATTATAATAGAAATCGCTTGAGCATTATTTCTAAAATAATCTTGTAATTGTGCAATTGAATCTATTGAAGTAGAATCAATATCAAGAAATCGAACACGTTTGTTAACTTGACTTTCAATTGAGTCTATAATTTGCGAAACAGTTTGATTGGCTTTAACCTTTCGCTTCAAATCAATTTCATTGATTTTTTGATTAAAAACAGCGCGAATATTTTCAATTTCTTCAGGATGAGGATGGCTAAACACCAATTCGCTAAAATATTTTTGATATTTTTCGTAAACATGTTTTTTTATTTGATCCAAACCAACGGGCTTTGTGTAGCACTTGGAAAAGATCAATATTACTGAAACTCTATTTTTATTAAAAACTTCTAAAAGATCGATTATAGTCCTTGAGATCCCGCGATTTACATCTACAACAAAACAAACATAGTCCAACTCATTGATTTTGGGTTCTGCAAAATTATCAAAAGATGAAGACATTTCGCTCCCAGGCCAATCAACTATGACTAGTTTGTCATTAAAAAAAACATCCTTGTTGAAAATAACAATCTTGTCAATTTCCTTGAATTGTTTGTTTGAATCATTTACTTCCCTTAAGTCATCAATACTATTTAAAACTTTAGATTCACCACTTTTAAAATGAATTTCTTGATATGCATTTTTTGAGGAAGGCCAAATTTCTGTTCTAAAATTTGTAGGGTTAGAAAAAACAATATCTAACTTCTCTTCTGCAATGATTTGTTTTATTAAAAAAGACTTTCCGCCATTTGGATCTCCCAAAAAATGAATTTTTACATGCTTGTTATCAAAAATGTTTTTTAGCTTCTCTAATTGAACACTGAATACCTCAAGAAAGGGATGCTTACCTATCAATCCAATTAAGTTATCTAATATATCGTTTACCTGAATCATTGTATAGTTACTTTAGGCATTTATTGCAAATGTAAAGCATTCATTTTTGTTTCCAAAAACTTTTATCTTTTTTTTTCACTCTTTGCAAAACCCTGTTAATAGTAAAATAGTAAATATGTTTAAATGTTGTTAGGATTCCATCAATTCCCGCCTATATCCGACGAGTTAACACTCCTTCGATTCCCGGAGTGTTATTGCGTCTTAACCTTTCTTGTGCTGGAATTAGGGCTCGGGGCCAATTGTTCATCCGCCGAAGCATTTGTGCAGGCGGATCCTAACACTTCTTATAATAAAATTTGGTCTCGAGGCTTGGAGTTTGGGAGTTTCGGTCGTTTCATATTGAGTCTTAACCCTTCTTATACTGCAATACCCTCTCCAATTGGATTTAGCATGCCTAAATACCCATTAAAGCACTTTCAACTTTACCTCAAATTCCCATAAATCTCTTTTATTAAACGCTCCCGCTCCTTCCTTCGATCTAAATAATCGCTTTCTTCCTCACTATAAATCAACTTGATCTTATATTCGTCTTTTAAAGTAAAGGCCTTCTTAACTCTTGGATAGCCATGTAACAGATTGTTCTCGACAATCTTGTTAATTGCCTTTTCAGAATTGAGTACTTTTCTTTCAGTACCTTCTCTATAAATTGGCAGGATATCGATTATCCCATCGATCCATTCATACGCAACTGCCTTAGGTATATATTTTTGCTCAAAATAGAACAACTCCTCATTGACAAAGTCTATGTATCTCCTCAAATCTTCTATTTTAGTGTTTTCAGAAATAGATATGAACTCTTTTTGAAAAGTACTAATACATCTATCTAAAACGGCAAAATTCAATTGCTTTTTGCTTATATTATAGTTATATACAGCATAAAACAAAGAAATGCCACCAATGGTGGTAGCAACGTAAGAAAGCACTTCGAACAAGTCCTTATAATTTTGAATCCCGAATTCCATTTTTTTTTATTTTTTAAAGATCTTATACCTGATCAGGCATTTTAAATGTACGCATTCGCTCGATCAAAAAGCGCCTGATATTTATGCCATTCCCCCTATCGAATCCCAAAAAACTGAGAAAACTCTATGTACTTATCATAAGATACCTTGTCCCGTGAAGAAATATTTTTCTTGATGTAATCCAGAACAGCGCCAATATCCTCCCTGCCCAATTTGACCGGGTCAATTTTTTGTTCATTTACAAAAGCCCCGTCATTCAGGGTCGTCAGAATGGTTTTAGCCATTTCTAAAAAGGGCAATAGATCTTCCGTGATAAACAGTGCCTTTTCTTTCTTTCGAACAACCCTACCCGCTCTAAAATAGGCTTCAAACAGGTTAAAGTAATCTAAAAAGTAGTTTTCGCGCAAAAGTTCTCTTTCTTTCAATGCAGTTGGAAGATCATCGTTTGCCAGTGCGACAATAATATTTTTCAAATTAGTACCTACTTGTTTGATTTTTTCCCGGCACTTTAGATCCATTTCCACCAGATTTTTGTGGAATTCTAACAGCAGTTGATCAACCTCATATCTGACCTTTTGGGCTTCCCACAATTTCAAGTAATGCTCAATGGCCCAACCGATCACCCCCCCAATCGCCAAGGCGATGATTTCAGTTGATTTTATATTTGCCAGAAAATCCATATCGTGACGTTATTTGACGGGATTAATTTGTCCTTTATAGGAATTATTCAACCGGATCAGCTCGGCGACCAGTTCGTTTAAATACTGTTCAAAGCCTTTCCCTGAAAAAGTAGGTGCAGTTGGTTGGGGGGCTTGCGGCTGGTTGGGCAAAGGCGGCGCAATGGGTTCAATTTCAAAGGCATCACCCGATAGTACCCCCAATTGATAAAAAGACATTTCCTGGGTAAGGTAGTGGCCTTTGTATTTTAGCCAGTACCCATATTGCCAAGGGGCGACCAGGTTTTGGCTGATCAGATAATACAGGAACGCATATACTTCCGTATTGGCTGGAACATTAAAACTAATCCAAAAGGTACGCGATGGATGCAAAAAATGGACGGTGATGGCCGGATAAACCGTTTGCATGGCTATTTTTTCTGGTTGGGTAAATATTCAAAGGTGATTTCGACCCGCCGATTCGGGGCTAAAGCGTTTTTATCAATTGGTTTGTTGGGCCCATATCCAAGCAGGCTTACATTTTCGGCATCTGAAATATTCCATCCGGATACGATTACACGACGTGCCTCCATGGCGCGTTGCAAAGATAGTAATACGTTATCGTATCTATATTTGAGGACAATCAATGAGTCTTTGTTTGGCCGTTCCACCTTCAATTGAGGTCCATTCTTGTATGATACCGTGTCCGAATGGCCTTCAACGCGTGCAAGATAAAACGGACTTTTAAGTATCTCGTGAATGGTTTTACTACTAGCACTCAAAATCTCCTGCATCTTCTTCAGTAATTTAGGCGATCCAGACTCAAACACCCCTTCACTCAACACCAAAGTATCCCCACTGACGCCCCATTTATACAGTATGGTACTATCGCTTTCGGATACGATTCCATTCAGTTTATCGTTAAGGGCTTTACGGACTTTTATTCCGGCTTGCCCGCCTCCACTACCTTGATCGATGGTAAGAATTACCATAATCAACACCGCCACAAAGCTCGACATCATATCAGCGACGGAGACCCATTCATTTTCTTTGTGTTCGGCCATGGTTATTTAGGTTTACGGGAAATACTTTTGGGCTTCAGTTCCGGATTGTTGACAACCAAGGTTTCTAGGTTACCCAGGGATGCCTCCATTGTACGCAGCGCCTGTGCGATGGGCAATTGATTGGGTTCATCCTGAATTTTTTGGAGCAAATGCGCTATTTTGATTTCAATACCGTCTAGTTTTGTAAAGATAGAAGGTTCTTGGGTGCTTAAAATATGGTTTAAGTTCCTGGTGGCCTGCTCTATCTTTTGATACCAGCCCGCAATCTCTTCTAGCCTATCCTGCATGACAAATAGCGGGTTATGCGCTAAGCCATGATCGTCTTTTTGGATGATTTTTAGCATGCTATTTTCGATGGAATTGGCAATCCTTCCCTGTTCGTTTTCACTGCCGAACATTTTCGTATGAAAAATATCAGCCTGGCCTTGTGTCCTCCGGATTACTTTTTCCAATTTACTATTTTCCTTGTTCAAAATTTCCAGTGCGGCACTTAAATCCACTTGAGACTCTTTTATTTGAGCATTTATAGTCTCCAGGTTTTCCATGTTACGGTTCAATTCCTTTATTTCTCCAGTCAAGCTTATTTTAAATTCATTGATTACCTGGGTTAGTTCGCCTTTTAGGCTATTCAAAATAGCAATCACGCCGTCATCGCCTGAGAAAATATCCTTAGTATCCTTCGAAAACTGCTCCATTTGTTTGGCGCTTGTATCTACAATTCCCCCAATTTTGAGCAACACTTCTCCCGTTTTGGATTCAAACTTAGTTACTGCATTTTTAAATTCATTGGCTGCTGTAGTAAATTGCAAGGTAGTATCACCCAACGTTTTGGTTAAAGAGGTAACCGCATTGGAGAAGTTCAGCAAGCTATCTTTTGAACTGGTTGTATCGGCATTAATGCTTTTTAAGGACAATGTAATTTGGGCAAAAATCGGTTGTATTTGATTGTATAGCGTCTTCAGTTCAGTTCCTAAGGCCTGAATGATGGCCGAGCCGGAATCTAATATTTGTTTCTTTACCTTTTCGGTTTGCTCAATTTGCAATGCCAGGTTTTCATGGATGCTTTTTACTTTGGGAAACAAATCCCGAGTTTGAAAGGTATTAGAGGCACTTAACTTTTCAATGATGCTTAGGTTATCTTCCTTAACTTGTTTTCTAACCTCTTCGAGTACTCCATTAATCTTTGTTGCAAGGGTTTGATTAACTTCTTTTATTGCTAATTTTAAGTCCGTACCCATAGTTTCATATCGCACTCCCCAACTTTTTCGCTCTGCTTTTAAATCCTGGGCATGCGCTTCTAATAAATCATTGAAAAACGCTTGGAACTGTTTTTGTTTAGTGGCTTCATTTTGGGCGTTGAGGCGCATTTCCTGCATTTCGCGCAGGTGCTTTATTTCTTCGAAAAGCGCCAGGCAGTGATTAAATATCTTTTGATAATCGTAGCGATAGTCTTTTACATACCGAAACGTTACATTGCACAAAATCCCCAGGATACTGGATCCAAACTTGACGCCCAATGCCCGGATTACCGCTACTTTGTCTTGATTATCGCCCTGCATATGTTGCAAGGCAATAGATAACCCGATAAAAGTCCCCAACAAACCAAGAATCAGGAAATATCCAGGCAACGCTTCTACGACATGCTCCTCGGTGCCGAGTACCAACCGATTTTGAAACCGCAATATATCTTGCGCCTGAATGTTTAAACCCTTGGTTTCCGCCTGGCCCTTGAACTGCTCCAAATCTGCCTGCGTATTCCTCCATTTTTCATTTATTTTTTTCAAGCGTACGATTCCGATGTAGAACAGTACCCCAAAAACAAGCAGCGAAAAAATAATTAAGAGTAAATTTAAACCTTCGAACATAATAACAAATTTAGAAAAGGTTAACCTTCGATTTCAAGGTCGTTATCATAAGTTTCTGAGATAAATCCTTTCGCCAATGCCCAATTGTTAAACTTAAAGATTTTTTCATCCTCTGATGGATCAAGTTTAGGAACCTCTTCATCGCGGTGTTTGATAAAAATTTCACCAATTTCCATGATGTATTCAATTTCCTGATCAGTAAGTTTTTCTTGTGAGTCAACCAGCGCGAGGAAGGTTTGCATAGACAAAAACATTTCTTCGCAAATGTCTTTTTCACTGATGGCAATTTTTAAATTAAAATCCGTTTCAGTTTGTAATTTCTCCAGAACCTCCGCCCTTTTTTTGAGCTCTGCCTTTTCGGCTTCAGTTTTATCCAAACCCATCAAAACGTTAGTAATCGATTTCAATTGAAATTTCAAATCAGCACTTTGTCTTGTGATAGATTGTACCAATTGCTCTTTCTCTTTAAATTGGAGGTCGTAATGTTTCAACATTGCTTCTGTTCCAAATTCAAGTAAGTCTTTTTTATATAGTTTCATAACCATTTCATCAAATTTAGCGTAATCGTTTTCAGAGATGGTTCTGGAAACAAATTGACGCACGTATTCTAAAAATTGGATTTTATCTAATTCCAGGGAATTGAGGTCATCTGTTGTTTTGATGTCGTCCGTAAGATCCTTGATAAAGAAGGTGGAAACATGCAGCCGTGCGAAATTTTCAAATTCCTGCATATCAGCGTGGGTCCGAATCAAATTTGCTTGATCTGCCAATACATGCAGGGTATTGATAAACTCCAGCAAGCGTCGGCTGTCTTGGAGTTTTTTTTCAACCTCCGCCATTTCACGCTCATGCTTTGCTTGAATCTCCCGCGCCCGTTGTTCCTGGCGGGCTCTTAAAATGGCTTCTTCCTCCTCAAATTCCCGTAAAAGCCGTGCGCGTTTTTCCCCGATCTGTTGCTCAATTAATTGCATTGAACTCGCCATTTCGTTCATCCAGTTGGGGGGATACTGATCGATTGCCGAAGGAGTTTGGGGCACGTTATAAGGGTAATTGGGCTGAACATTTTGAACTTGTGGCTGGGGGTAATAATGTGTAGGTATTTCGACTCTTTTCTTGCCACCAAGCCCGAATAAATCCAACCCGTCCTTAACCGTATCAATGTATCCTTTTACGGTACGGTAGGCGTAATCCACTTTATCTTCTACCCAGTTGACTGCCTTATTAATGACTTTGGCAGTGGGCTTGATTACCTTATTGGCAACCCACCTGGCAGCGTTGATTACTTTTTCTTTTGCGCGTGAAAACCAAGACATAATTATAATATTTTAAGATCCAAACATTGATTTACTCATTTGTTGCCGCTCGCTTAAGGGGGTACTATTTCTTTTTCTAGCCTCAATTACATTGGAAATTGCTTTCTCAAGGTGCTCTATAGCCAATTGAGGTGCAGTGGAATCGTCGCCTAGGCACATGGGTAATGCAATGCGCATGGCTTTTAAAATTTCACCGCCTGAAAGCGTATCGGATGCTGCTGCAATTTTATCAATTCCAGGTAATCGGTCGAAGCCCAATGGAATACCGGGTACGAGGTGCATATTCCACAGTCTTTTGCGCGCTTCCAAATCGGGCAGACTAAAAAATATGTCAAAGCCCAAACGCCGACCAACGGCATGGTCGTACACTTCCGGGAAATTGGTCGCAAATACACAAACGCCATCAAATTGTTCCAATTCCTTCAACATTGTGGATTTGGAGAGATTTGATTCAGAATCCGCACTTTGAGTGATATTGCGCCCCCTTTTACTTAATACGTTGTCTGCTTCATCAAAAAACAGCAACGCGTTTTGATCACGGGCTGCCTCAAAAGCCAAGCGTATGTTTTTGGAGGTTTGCCCCATAAAGCGGCTGGTGAGTTCGCCATAATTTATATTGATAAAAGGCATCCCTAACTCCCCTGCCAACGCTTCGGCTGTACGCGTTTTACCCGTACCAGGAAGCCCGGAAAAACTAAAAATAGCACCTTTACCTACGGGATCTACTGTATTAAATCCCCAATCTTCGTAAATGGTTTTGCTATATTTAAGTTTGGTAAGCGCATTTTGAATATCCATTAGGGTATCCGCAGAGAGAATCACATCCTTTTCAAGGGAAAAACGTGGAGTAGTTGCCTCATACCGGGCGGTTTCGCTCAAGGATTGGTCTTCGGGACGCAGCAATTCTGCGTTGACCGTTTTGGGATATCTTTTATTGATTCCCAACATCAGGTTTTGTCCGTTTTGAACGCGACAAAGTTCAAAAATGGCTGTTTTCAACTCATTTAAGCGGGGATCATAATCAATAATTTGGCTGCAGCGTCGACATTTTTTTGTCCAAATGCCTTCAATCCAGCATTTTTCAAGTTCGTTTTGGTCGGGCCATATATCTAACAACAAGATTGAATCTACCGAAGTAATAATTTCATTGTTGTGTTCACATTGTGCCCTATCATTCATTAGGCTTTGAATAATTTTTTCCATAGGTTTATGCTTAATAGGTTATGTTAAATAAATCTGTCAAGCAAATGTAAGGAAAATTACAACAGTTGCATTATTAATTTAATGTTAAACTAAAGAAATTAAGTATACCACCTAATATTGTAAGCGCTATTCGCTGGACAAGGCCAGGAAGGAGTATTGTCGTTTTCACCCACCAACCAAATACCCTCCCGGCACCGCATCCGACAACCAAACCCCGTTATTTTCCTGGTAAAAAGCAATACCCGCATTATAGGCCTCCCGCGCTTGCACCTGCAAGATCACCACCTTGCCTGCATGCCTGCTGCCCACTATTTTGGCTGTTTTTTCATCGGCCGACAAATGCACATACTGCCGTCCCATGGGCAGGAGTCCTTTTTCGAGGATGCTTTCCAAATTTTCCGCCACTGTGCCGTGGTACAGGATTTCGGGCGGTTCAACCACCTGTTTTACAATCTTCTCCTCCGTGGAATGGCCGTAATAAGCCCGGATTTTGTCCTCCACCATTTCAAAGCGCTTTTTTTCCGATTGCGCCAAGATCGCGTGCAGCATGGATTCATCGGCTTGCATACCCCTTGCATGCAGGGCAGCCAACAAGTCGGCGATCAACACCCACCCCTGTGGGTCGAGCGTGAGCCCATACTCCGCCGGGGCATGACGCAGGGCATGGGAAATGGTTTTGGATATTTGGGTGGTTGTGTGTTGCATGGTTTGGAAAGTTGTTGCTCTACTAACTCCTATAGATGGTGGATAGTTCCCTGCAAGTAATGGTTGGCTGGATTTGATTTTCGTAGGCCAGGAATAGGTTGCTTAAAGGCCTGTCCTTGAATAATATTTTACTTTCCCCCTTACCATGATCGTTAATGCGGCAAATAATATAGTAGGACCAAGCGATGGACTTGATGACCCACAAAGTAAAAAACAGCGCAGCTTTCCCCCTTTAGGAGGAGCTACCTTTAAATTTAAAACGCACTAAACATCATGAAAAAAATTCTGAACGTTTTCTCAATCTTCTTTTTTTGCTTTTTTCACTATGCCATTTTAAGTGCCCAATGGGTACAAACAAACGGCCCTGCCGGAGCAAACATTAAGGCCTTAGCTACCAGCGGAGCAAATGTTTTTGCCGCAACAGATGGGGCAGGTATCTTTATTTCCACCAATAATGGAAACTCCTGGACTACCGTGAACAATGGCTTAACCAATAAATCTGTAAACACTTTGGCGGTTATTGGAACCAACATTTTCGCGGGTACCAGCGACGGCGTTTTCCTTTCCACCAACAATGGCAGTTCTTGGTTGCTGGTAAATAATGGAATGTCGGGCTATTCGGTATATAAACTCGCGGTAATAGGCACGACTATTTTTGCGGGAACGGATGATGGCGTTTTTAGATCCACAAATAATGGAGGTTCTTGGACCGAGGTATCGAACGGATTATCTGCTAGTTTTCTCCTCGAAATATCCTCATTAGCAGTGAGTGGTACAACTATTTTTGCTTCTACGGATGAAGGCGTTTTTAGGTCCACGAATAATGGAAGTTCTTGGACCGATGTATCGAACGGTATTCCTGGCGATCCTTTTGATGGTTATTCAAGTAATATCTCAGCCTTCGGAAGCAATGTTTATGTATCAGGTAGCGCTGGTGTCGTCCGATCTACCAACAATGGGAGTTCCTGGATAAATGTCACCAACGCATTAGCAAATGCAAATTTTCTAACTTTTGCGGTAAATGGCGCTAATAATTTTGCCGGATCGGATATCGGCATGTTTCTTTCTACGAATTCTGGCAGCACTTGGAATGCGGTTAATAACGGATTATCAAATACCAACGTTACGGCCCTGGTAATTATAGGAACAACGATTATTGCTGGAACAAGTACTGGAATTTATATCTCTACAAACAACGGGACTGCCTGGATAAGATCCAATAACGGAATAGTAGGTACCGATGTAATAGCATTGGTCGTTATTGGAGCAAACATGTTTGCAGGCACAAGCGATGGTATCTTTTTATCCACTAACAACGGAAACACCTGGACCTCGGTGAACAGTGGATTAACCAATACGGATATACGATCATTGGTTGTGAATGGCACTACGCTTTTTGCAGGAACCCCTAATGGTATTTTCCGATCTACCAACAATGGCAGTGCTTGGACCGCTGTGAATAGTGGATTAACAGACACCTATATTACAGCATTAGCAGTTAAAGGAACTTTTATTTTTGCTGTTACAGATGATGGATTTTTCCGATCCTCTAACAATGGAAATTCATGGTCCAGTGCAAACAGTGGTTTAGCAGGAGCTTTTATTCAAAGTCTGGTGGTAAACGGTTCATCTGTTTTTGCCGGAACAAGTGACGGTGTATTTCGATCAACGAATAATGGAAGTTCCTGGACTGCCGTAAATAATGGTTTAACAGATACTTATATTTCAGAATTAGCAGTAAGTGGCACAAGAATATATGCAATTTCACCATTTGATGGGTTGTTCATTTCTTTTGATGATGGAGATTCTTGGTCGCCGGTTAACAACGAGTTATCCAATGTCTATGAATTATCATTTACATCCAACGGCACAAATATTTTCGCAGGAACTGACGGTGGTGTATTACTCTCTCAAGATAATGGCGATACCTGGACATTGAAGAATACCGGGCTATTAAATGAGTATGTGTATTCTATGGCCATAATTGGTACAAATATTTTTGTCGGAACTGCCGGCGGTGGCGTGTATAAACGATCCATTTGTGAAATGACGCTTGGCCAAGCGGCCATTACAGTCAACGGTACGACAAATATTTGCCAGGGCGGAAGCGTTCCTCTGACTTCGAGTCCTGCAAATTCATATTTATGGAGCAACGGTGCAACTACACAAAATATCAACGCAACAACAGCCGGGAATTATACGGTAACCATCTCTGACGGAGCGGGCTGTTCTTCGATTTCGTCTCCAATTAGTGTATCTGTTAACCCATTGCCTACCGTGACGGCTAATACATCTGCAAGCACTGTTTGCGCTGGGACCAGCATAACTTTGACGGGATCTGGGAATGCAAATAACTACGCATGGTCGGGCGGTGTAACCAATGGATCTGCATTTATTCCTTCAGGAACAAGCACTTACACCGTTACAGGGACAAATTCCAGCACAAATTGCCAAAACACTGCAACTGTTACTGTCAGCGTAAATCCTTTACCGACCGTGGCGGCGAATGCTTCTGCAAACGCCGTTTGCACCGGGACCAGCATAACCTTAACAGGATCTGGGAATGCAAATAACTACACATGGTCGGGTGGCGTAACCAACGGGACTGCTTTTGTACCTTCTGCCACAAATACCTACACGGTTACAGGTACCAACACCAGCACGAATTGTCAAAATACAGCAACCGCAACAATTACGGTAAATCCTTTACCAACCGTAACGGCGAATGCTTCTGCAAGCACAGTGTGCGCTGGGACCAGCATAACCTTGACGGGATCTGGTAACGCCACTAACTACGCATGGTCGGGTGGCGTAACCAATGGAACGGCTTTTGTACCTTCTACCACAAGCACCTATACCGTTACAGGTACCAACACCAGCACGAATTGCCAAAATACAGCAACCACAACAATTACGGTAAATCCTTTACCAACCGTGACGGCGAATGCTTCTGCAAGCACTGTGTGCGCTGGGACCAGCATAACCTTAACAGGATCTGGAAACGCCGATAACTACACTTGGACAGGTGGCGTAACCAATGGGACTGCTTTTGCACCTTCTACCACAAATACCTACACCGTTACAGGTACCAACACCAGTACAAATTGCCAAAATACGGCCACCGCAACAGTTACAGTAAATCCTTTACCAACCGTGACGGCGAATGCTTCTGCAAGCACTGTGTGCGCTGGCACCAGTGTAAGTTTAACGGGATCTGGAAATGCCAACAACTACACTTGGTCAGGCGGCGTAATCAATGGAACGGCTTTTGTACCTTCTGGAACAACTACCTACACCGTTACTGGTACCAACACCAGCACGAATTGCCAAAATACAGCAACCGCAACAATTACGGTAAATCCTTTACCAACCGTGACGGCGAATGCTTCTGCAAGCACTGTTTGCGCTGGGACCAGTGTAAGTTTAACAGGATCTGGAAACGCCGATAACTACACTTGGACGGGTGGCGTAACCAATGGGACTTCTTTTATTCCTTCTACCACAAGTACCTACACTGTTACAGGTACCAACACCAGTTCGAATTGTCAAAATACGGCAACTGCTACGGTAATCGTCAATCCATTACCGACCGTTTTTGCGAGCGCTTCACTACTCACCGTTTGCGCTGGCTCAAATGTAACCTTAACCGGAAGCGGCAATGGGAATACTTATACTTGGTCGGATGGTGTGGTGAACGGCGTGCCTTTTGTGCCATTGGGAACATCAACTTATACGCTAACAGGTACAAACACCGCCACCGGCTGCCAAAACACCGCCGCTACGACCATTACCGTGAATCCGTTGCCTACCGTTGTGGCCAATGCATCCACCAATAACATTTGCGCAGGTTCAAATGTAACCTTAACCGGTAGCGGCAATGCGACTACTTACGCCTGGTCGGATGGTGTGATGAACGGCGTACCTTTTGTGCCATCGGGAACAACAACTTATATCTTAACCGGAACCAATACCGCTACCAGTTGCCAAAACACTGCCACCGCCACCATAACGGTGAATACAGTAGATAATTCTGTATCGCAAACAGACAATACCTTAACGGCAAATGCAACAGATGCTACTTATCAATGGATAAATTGCAACAACGGGTTTACGGCCATACCAGGAGCAACCAATAAAAACTTCACCGCTGCGACCAATGGAAGTTATGCTGTACTTGTAACTCAGAACAATTGTACCGACACGTCGGCCTGTTACGCCGTAATAATTTCCGGAACGGATGATTACGCCTCAAATAAATCCCAAATTGCCATTTTCCCGAATCCCTTCAGCGCGCAAACTATTTTGCAGCGCGACGATGCCTTTAACAACGCGTCCCTGATAATCTGCAATCTGGAGGGAAAAATCGTAAAAAGGCTAGAGGATATTTCAGGAAATACCATTGTTTTTCAACGTGAAAACCTTCCAAGCGGCGTTTATTTTCTCCGTTTGACTGAAAATAACAAGGTTTTATCGGTGCATAAATTAGTCATTGTTGACTAACTCCACCATTGGGAGTACCAACTTGGCAAACGGCACCTTTAACAATCCAATAAGCACACAAAAACAACCGATTGATGTAAGATTCGATCGGTTGTTTTAATCTTTAAAAACGCTACTTTCCCCATTCATTTCCTACCCATTATTAACTATATTCAAACACCCTACCCTATTTTTACAAAAAATCTAACCCACATGATCAAGCACCTGTTTATACTACTCCTAAGCGCCTTTCCGACGCTGGCCTTTTCCCAAACTGAAAACGCCGAACTTTTATACCAGCAAGCCAGCGACCTTTTTACCCAAAAGCAATATGAAAAATCCCTCGCCTCCGCTTTAAGTGCCGACAGTATTTTTCAAGCGGCAGGCACGGCCGAACCAGCATTGCGCACAAAAGTCCTGATCGCTAAAAACTATGCTTCCTTGCGGAACAATGCCAAGGTTATCACTTTCGCGGAGGCCGCCTTGGCGTTACTGGATCCCGCAGGCATGCGCGACTCGCTGATTGAAGCCGACCTCAAAAACATTTATGCGGGCAGCTTGATGGAGTTAAGGCGGTTTACCGAATGTGAAGCAAATTACCGCAGCGCAATTGCCATCAAAAAAAAGATCCTGGGAAATGACACCCCCGAAATCGGCATTCAGATTTCGAACCTCGCCAATCTGTATTTTAAAAAGGGCGAGTTAAGCAAGGCTTTGCAATATGGCAAAGAAGGCATCGCCATTCGGGAGGCCGGCATTTCGCCCAATCCTAAATTGGTAACGGCCTATATTAACCTCGGCATCATACACAAACAACTAGGATTGTATCCATATGCATTAAGCTATTACAACAAAGCCGAACAAATTATAAGTAGCGAACCAGAAAAATACCAGGAAAAGGCCGGGCCTTTGTACCAAAGTCTGGCCAATTTGTACCACGACTTAGGGGATTATGAAAAATCCAAACAATTTGCGGCATTGGCTATTTTGAATTTTAGTAATCGGTTCGGCCCCAATTGTATTCAAAACGCCGATGTGTATTACAACCTCGCCTTGGTGGCCAGCGACTTAAAAGACCGCACCGTCCAAATTGAAAATATTAAAAAGGCACTCGCAATTTTACAGGTGGCAGAAGACGCTGATATTTATAAAGTTGCCGATTGCTACGAACAAATCTGCGTAAGCTATCTCAATATCAACCCCGACTCCGCTATCTATTATGCACAATTAAGTAGCAACATACTGGATACATTGGGCGTGACCGATGGTCTTGATCGGGCAAGCAACATTTCCTACTACGCCCTGGCTTATGCGCAAAAAGGCGAATTCAATACCGCTGATTCGATTATGCGCATTTCGGTTTCCCAAGTGGCGGCCATTTATGGAAAAAGACATATCCTGACCGCCAATTATTTAACCAACCATGCAAATATCACCTTTAAGTCGGGCAGATATGCGGATGCGCTAAAATTATACGATGCATCGCTCGCCGCATATGGTTATACCTGGGGTTGTAATTTGGACACGGTGGTACACGCCAACGAGCTCCTTGAAAACCTGATCCATCGGAACCGAACCTTGATACTGCTCTTCAACGAACAACCAACCCGGGCGCGCAAGACAGAAATTGATGCACGGTGGTCGGAATTACTAAGACTGTTGGACTTTCTACGCCGGCGTCACCAGGGGAATGAAACCAAATTGCTTTTTGCCTACCAGTTTCGGGAGGCAGCCGAATTGGCCATCCAGTGGTACACGCAGGCACCGCATGAAAACCTCAACATGGCTTGGCAGTTTGCCGAAAAGACACGGGGCTTGGTCTTGCTCGAAGCATTCCGCAATGCCAATGCCTGGAATATACCTGCGGCAGGCGATAGTTTGCATTTGCTTGCTGATGCCTTGTTTGCAGAAAAAAAGAAATGGTATGATTTATATTCCAGTACGGAGGATGTAAAAGAGCGGGCTAATTATTTGAACAAACTCATTGCCACGCAAGAACAACAGGAAGCGTGGTTACAAGCCCTGGAAAAAAGCGATGCAACGTTTTATAAGGCCAAATATGACAATCGGATTAGTCAAATGGCCGAAACACGCAAGATGTTGACCCCTAAACAATCGTTGCTTGAATATTTCGTAGGGGATAGCATGATCTTTTTGTTTGTCGTGCGCACCGATACGATTTTTGTGAAAGCGGTGCCAAAAGATTTTCCGCTGGATACGTGGATTGATGAATTCCGACAGGGTTTGTACGGTTATTATACCGCCGAAAAGTCAAAACGTACAAGCAGCCTGCATGAAAAAAGCCTGCATACCTATCTGGAATTTGCGCCAAAACTCTATGAAAAACTGATTGCGCCGGTTCGGGAATTTTTACTAGAGCAGGTCGTGGTGGTACCAGACGGTGTACTCGGATATCTACCCTTTGATGCCTTGTTAACTGCGGCGCCCAAGGATATTAATAATTTCAAATCCTATCCGTATCTTTTAACGCGCTACCAAATCAGTTATGCCTATTCGGCAACTTTGTTATCGGATATGCGCCGAAAACAACATCAGGTTCCACCGGAACGCCTGCTGTTGACCTTTGCGCCCTTTAACAACAACGATACGTTCATGTTGGAGCCAAAAGTCGAGCAGCTGCAACGAGTAAATCCGACGCAAGCGAATAAAAGCAATTTAAGACACGGTGACCTTGTATCCGGTGCTTATGCGCAGATTACGCGTTTTATAGAAATAGCCGCTCAATATCAAATTCTGCTGATCAAGGCGCATGGCATTGCAGATAACAGGGCGGGTGATTATTCTTACCTGATTTTTGCTAAAAACAGTACCCAAGGTAGTAGCGACCGTTTTTATGCGAAAGATATTTACCAACTTAGAATCAATGCAGACCTGGTCATGCTTTTATCGTGTGAAACAGCCGTAGGGCAACTTCAACGCGGAGAAGGGATCATCAGCCTTGCACGCGCATTTGCTTATGCAGGCGCAAAAAGCACGGTGACGACTCTTTGGAAAGTGGCCGACGAACATACCAATACGTTAACACAACTATTTTACGGCCTTTTAATGCAAGGCAAAACAAAAGATGAAGCCTTGCGGGTGGCCCGATTAAATTACCTGAAACAATCGGATGTTGGCGCCTGCCATCCTTTTTTCTGGGCGGCATTTGTACCGATGGGAGACATGGGGGCCTTGGAATAAAAATCTAAAAATATTGAAACCCAACCTTACCATCTGATACACGGTGGCAAATAATAGTAGAAACAGGAATGACACCCATTCCGATTTCAGCGGATAACCATTTTCAACAATCCAACTATTAAATGAACCACACCATGTTTACGCATTTTGCTCGCTTTACCTGCTTGGGGCTGATTTTCAGCCTGCTATTCAGTGTAAACCTCTCTGCCCAATCGCGCAATTACGTTGCGAAAGGCCCGGAAGGGACACAAACTTTTCAATTGGATTTGACACGGATCCTCGTTTCTTTTAAAACGGGAATAACGGAATCAAAACGCACGGCGATGGTCCGGAAATTCCCTGATCTTGCCGCTTACAATGCCCAATTGGATGTTCCTCAAGTGCAGGCAACAACCCTTGAAGTAAAACCAGGCGTTTCTGCGGCCCAAGTGGAAAACCTGCTTAAAGCATTAAATAAATGCCCGGAGTTAAGCTACGCCGCGCCATTTTTACTGTTTGGGAAAGATGCGCATCAGGGCATTTTGAATCAAATCAATGTCGGCTTAAACGGTCAGGAAGACTTAAATTGGCTTAAAAGCACTTGCAGGAAATTAGACCTCCTTCAACCCGTACCCAATGAATTTGATCCACTTGTTTTTCACATAACCGTACCTGATAACCGGATGGGAAAAGCATTTGATGTAGCCAATCAGTTGTACGAAACAGGCATCCCTGCGTTTGCAGAAGTCAATTTTTTAAGAATGATTACCCCTTACACCAACGACCCCATCAATATTGCACAGTGGGCACAGGAAAACAGCGGTAAGTATTGGGACGGATATAATTGGATCAATGTAGGCTTGGTCGATGCAGATATGGACGTGCAGGGAGCCTGGCAAATAACAACCGGCTCCTCGAGCATAAAAGTGGCTGTTATTGACGACGGCGTTGACATTGATCACCCGGATTTGATTGGCAATATGCTGCCGGGTTTCGATGCGACCGGATTTGGCAGTGCCGGAAACGCCTCTGGAAACGATGAACACGGAACCGCATGTGCCGGCATTATAGCAGCAAAAGGCAATAACGGGATCGGCCTTGCCGGGAATGCGTACAATTGCAAAATTGTTCCCGTTCGGATCGCATATAAAGCCACTGGGCAATCACAATGGACTTTTTTTGACACCTGGGCAGCCAACGGGATAAATTGGGCCTGGCAAACAGGCGCAGCCGACGTATTGAGCAACTCCTGGGGAGTCGGCTCCTCCTCTTCTACCATTAATTCCGCAATTTTAAACGCTGTAACAAATGGCCGAAACGGCAAAGGCGCTCCGGTGCTTTTCGCAACCGGAAATGACAATGTCAGTGGCGTCAGCAACCCAGCCAGCAATACGAATGTGATTGCTGTAGGTGCTACCAGTATGTGCGACAAACGCAAAAGTTTTACGTCTTGTGATGGTGAAAACTGGTGGGGATCGAATTATGGAACGGGCCTCGACATCGTTGCGCCGGGTGTAAAAATTGCCACGACCGACGTTGCCGGTGCAGCAGGATCTAATTCAGGAGACTATAATTATACCTTCAATGGAACCTCCTCTGCAACCCCGAATGCAGCCGGTGTGGTGGCTTTGATTTTGTCGGTAAACAGCAATTTGACGGCTGCGCAGGCCCGTGCCATCCTTGAAAGCACTTGCCAAAAAGTAGGCGGTTATAGTTATTCCACCAACAGCAGCCAACCCAACGGTACCTGGAACAATGAAATGGGTTACGGCCGTGTGAACGCACAAGCCGCCTGTGTTGCGGCGCAAAACGCAAATACCTGCAATGCTCCTTCTACCAGCCAACTATCCGCAACCAACATAACTGGAACTGCGGCACGCCTCAATTGTTCCGTCTCCGGTATGTCGGCATACGATTTCCGCTACCGCAAAGTAGGCGTCACCAGCTGGACAGATTTGCCCGGTGGCACCAACAACTACATCGACATTACAGGTCTCCTCGCCAATACCCAATACGAATTCTCCGCAGCAGTAAAATGCAACTCCAATACCTGGAGCATCTGGTCGGCTAATAAACCCTTTACCACCCAAGTTGCTACCCCTATTAATGACAATGTGTGCAGTCCAACCCCAATTACTGCCGGAAGCAGCTGTGCCTATACCAGTGGAAACACTACGGGCGCAACTGCAAGTTCGAGCGGTACCACTTGTGGCGCCACGGCACCGAAGGATATATGGTTCAAGTGTTCTATTCCAAGTAGCGGAAAAGTCACCTTCCGCACTTCAGCAGGTACACTGACCGATGCGGTGATGGCCGTTTACTGGGGGAGCAGTTGCAGTAGCTTAACCTACATTACCTGTGAAGACAACAACAGCAATGGAAACGGTTCTTCCATGCCCGTAATTGCTATTTCAGGCCAGGCAGGTACCCAACTTTGGGTTCGGATATGGGGCAAAGATAATGCATCGGGAACATTGGGTATTTGTGCGCTCAATTATAGCACGGCAAACTTTGGTCCAGGCGGTGATGAGGGCACATTCACGGAATTCGTGTCCATCCCTACGGTACAAGATCGGGCTCAATCGACCATCGAACAATTTGATGTTGAAGCTGGATCAAGCGCAACCGTTGTTGCGTCCGAGCGTGAAAACCTCGATCGTTTCGATGGGCTTGAAAATGCAGGCATCGCTCAAATTGGCCTGATTTCCCCAAACCCCGCTACCGATCAGGCATTCATCCCTTACACCTTGGTAGCAAAAAGTAAAGTACAAATTGTGACCTCGGATCTGCTCGGTCGCGTGCTTCAGGCGCAAGCATTGGAACAAGAAGCAGGCGTTTTCCAGGCTGACATAAATTTGGATGGTTTACCTACTGGCATGTACCTGGTGCGCATGTGCGCCGGTGATCAGGTGAGGGTGCAGCAATTACAGGTAATTCGGTAGATTCCGTAATTCTATTGGCGGGGCGACTTTTTCAGTCACCCCGCCAATAGAATTTACACACTGCCACAAATCCTTGATAAACACCTAGCGTTGGCGATCTTTACCCTTCAGCGCCGCTTTTAATTGCACCGCTTCTTCATAATAATTATGTTCTTGATCTGCCGTAATCATTTCCAAAGCGGCATCCAAACGTTTGCGCGATCCGGGCAACTGCTTTACTATACAAAACACCTCCCGCCACACGGCATCAATTTTGTGATCCGACAATTGCATGGCGCGAAATGCGTGAAAATCCTGCTCGGCTTTTCGATAGGCCCCAAGCTGGTAATAAACATAGCCGCGTAAATAAAGATATTCCGGTTCCTGATCCTTCGTTGGATGCAGCAATAGATTTAGAGCTTGATCGTATTTTTTCTCCTGGTATAATTGAACCGCTTGATCATAGGGTCCGGCTTGGTTATTTCCATCTCCCCCACCCATCAAGGTGCCGCCAAAATTACCCGCTCGGTAGGTATTCTTTGCCAAAGCGGCATAAAATGCAGCATCGTCATCCACATTTGCCCCTTGGTCCTGCCGGGTTTTCGACGGTGTATCTTGAAGGGCAACGGGCGCATCATTGGGCAATGCAGGTTGTACCGAAGTGGTATCGATCAAATTAGGCTGATCTGGTGGATGGACGGGCAGCACCGGAACAGATTTTAGCCGAATAAAAAAAATGGTCCCAACGCAAATCAACAATAAAAAACCGATCCCAAAAAGGACCCTGTTTTTTTTGAGTATCGCTACGATATCAAAGTTCCCCTGCCGGGAAGTAGAAAAATCTGTTTTTTTTTCAGCGGCTGCTTTATCCCAATCCTCAAACTGGCGCATGATGTGTGCATCCCGCAGCATGTGGTGTACTTTGGCTTCCGCCCTGATCACATTTACGCGCTGAACCAACGCAGCATCCGTTTCGAGCGCTTGCTCAAAAACGATGCGGTCTGCTTCACTCATGCGATCCTCCAAAAAATCCACGATGTCGTCGTAATCATATTGTTCATTCATAATCCGAGTATTTCAGCCACTAAATCCGGGCGTTTTTCCAAATGTTTTCGAAACTTCTCCCGACAATCTTTAGCCGCCATTTTAGCAACATCTTGATTTTTATACGCCATTTGCTCTGCGATCTCTGCCATCGAATAACCAATCGATTGAAGTTCCGTGAGCTTCTGGCACCTGGGATCAATGTCGGTTAATACTTTGGCCAATAGAGCCTTTTGTTCGGCGCGATCCATTTCTTCACTCAAATTGAAACTGGTTTCCACGTTTTCCTCTTCTGCCGAACGTTGATGCTTTGCGGAAAGCCGACTTTTAGAACGCTGCTTGGTGAAAAACTGTTGTTTTGCAACACCCACAATGTAGGTTGTCAATTTACTCAAAGCGGGGTTATAAATGCCGTTTTGCACCTGATTAAAAACGGTACATAAGGCTTCATTGAGAACCGCCGAGACGTCTCCTTCATTTCCTCCCCGGAAAAAAATTTCCTTCCGAACGGCATTTCTAAGCGAATCGCTGTCATATAAATGCCTGAGCGCAGCATTGTATACCGTGGGCGACTTACTTTGAAGTGCATGGAGCAGGTCTTGTTCTTTCTTAAATTGGCTTTTCATTGCTTATTGCCGTTAAAACGAATAAAGTAAGTTTATACCAAGATTAAAGTGGATTTAACGGATCATAGAAAAAAAACGAGCATAAGAAATAAGTTTTAGGCTTTTGTAGGTGCGCGGGCAACCTGCGCAGCAAAGATAACATTTCAGGCATATACCCCTCGGCCAGCGTCTACTTTTATCATGTTAAACTTGTTGTGGGGGAATGGAAGTTGAAAACGGGGCAAAACAGCCATGTTTGCGATTGCTGGGCGCAAGCCGTGACATCGTTGCTTTTTGCATTAATTATGACTTCCTTAAGGTGGGTCACTTTGCTCCGTTACAGGTGGGTCAGTATGGGCGTTAAATTCAATATAATCATTCATAATCCTGTCACCCCTTCGGGGTTCTGAATAACCATCATCGCCTATTTTCTAGAATCTTGACACCCCTTCGGGGTTTTGGTGCGTTTTTTTCGGCTTGGAGGGTATAAAACATAAATCCAACGTAGCAAACCCTATACAACAAGCCCTACACAAAATCAAAAACCAGTGAACAAATCCAAATGGACCAAACCCAACGCACTTACCTGGCCTAGAAAAAAACCAAAAACCCAAACCCAACGTGGGCTGTCATCCTTCTATGTTGCAAACCAAGAGCGAAGAGCGATTTTCTTCAGTTTTTTGCGTTATTTTTAGGCAACCCTGATCCGTTGGCGCAAAGCAGGCTTTTTAGAAAGGGGGATGATTGTCCCCCTTCCCAAAAAAGTCGCGGTATTTCCAGTGTAACCTTTCACCGTGACGCAAAGCAGGCTTATATGGTTTTTCGGGCAACATCAGGTTTAACACAACTAATCTTCTATAAGCGGACATGAATTTTACATGCCGCAAGGCTTCGAATTACGTTAGCAAAATGAGAGGACGTAGTCTGAGGGAAACGGACTATAAAAGCCGTAAGGATGACAAATCGTTGGACCTCTCAAGAGATTTAGATATTAACCTGATGGTTTTAATTGCATTTTATCCAGTTTGGGATGTTATTGAATCAAGGTGAACATATGGTTTCCCATTACGCCACACATATCGGATGCGACTAAGCAGTTTTCGGGCTATTTTTATGATGGCATGCTGAGCGTCCATTCGTTTTTTGTAGTTCAGATAATGCATCATCATTTCAGTATCTTGTTGTAAAGAGCGCCATGCGCATTCAATCAAGGCTGTCCGTAGTTTTTTGTTCCCCCTACTTGTTCTATGCCCAACACGATCCTGATCTCCAGAACTATCGGTTTTAGGCACTAATCCTACGTAAAAACAAAGTTCATCTAAACTCTTGAACCGATTGATATCAATGATTTCACTCAAAAAAAGCACTGCACTTAGTAGACCCACCCCAGGAACACTTGTTAGCAGTTTCATGATCGGATTGTAAGGTTCCGTTTTGAACAACTGCCTTATTTGGCGCATAATTTTCCGTTCCATTTCACGGGCTGCCTCATATTCTTGAAGAAGCGAGTTCAATACGTCATCGGTTTTCCCTTGTTCATTTAACCACTTTATAAATTCCTTTGTCCATGTCCATTCCACCAAAACACCTCCAGGCGGATAAATCTTAAAAAAATGCATGTGCATTTTAATTCGATTCATGGCACGCCGGCGATTAGTTGATATCGACCACCGGCGCCGTACCAAAGCCCGATCCCTTTGTTGTTTGTCATTCGGTACATAAATGGCCTCCAACTGTCCGCTACTTAATGACCGTGCTATCTTTCGACTATCTCGTACATCATTCTTTTGTTGACGCTCTTTGTCTGTTGTCGGTATATCAGCCGCATGTGCTACAATTGTCTTGATACCTGCCTGCGTTAACTCTCGTTGGGCCCAAAATCCACAAAATCCGGCTTCATAAGCGCACATATACGTTCCACCAGGAAAAAAGCGATGTAAAAAACTAATCAGTGCCTGCGGATCAGGGGGAGACAAGTGAATTGTTTTTTGATGCATGTCACCAACAATTACACTAACCCGCCAACTTTTCCGATGAACATCTATTCCTACAAAAATTTGTTGCCCACTAAAATCCAGTATTCTACCTTGTGATTCCATTTTACTTCGAGTTGAATGAGTTATTGAATAGATTTGACACCTAAAAATAACTCTTCACTCGAAGTTTTTTATACACTCGAATTTTGTGGTCTCTTTCCCACTGCAAACATAAAGTCTGAGGGCCGGTGCTTCCCCTTTGAAAATCAAACATTTGCGACATGTTAAAGGGGAAGCACCGGACGGAAGGATCTAGCCAGGGGTATGGCGTTTCACCCTTGGCTAGATCCTTCCCCTTTACCCGCCGAAGTTTTAACGTAGGCGGGTCTTTACGTACGCTCCCCGATTGATTTATAATAATTTGACATCCTAACGGGGAAAGTAAAAAGCCTCAGGATGACACCCACACGGGCGGGGCATAACCGCTTCACGCTGATCGAAAATCTCGACAAAATATAATCACCATCCCGTTAGCCAAAGACATGCAGTTGCAAACGAAACCCTCCGTGATTGCGAAACAGCATAATGCTCGAAATCCATTTTTTAATACCGCGCTAAACAAACCGGTGTAGACAAAGGCAACCCGCAGCGAGGGCAAATTGGCCCAAGCCCCTTGATTGAAAATACCGAATTTTGAATACGTTCAGCCAAATCAGTACAAGATTTCACTGAACTAAGTTTTGATAAATTTCCTTTAAGGGCAGCGTTTTCTTTGTAAACATTATATTCCCCTACAGTTGTCAAAAGTTCAACATATTGTTCCTTCTGATATCTTACAATTGAATTGTCGATACCTTTCCCTAAATAGTAATTATTGTCAAATTTTCTTAAAACCTGCTCAATTTCAGAATCAGAGACTCCAGGATATTGAAACCTTAGCTCTTTAACCAAATTTCCAGTAGAGTTTACCTCAATTTTCAGATTATTAATCTTTTCTTTAATTTTTTCCCTTAACGCATCATTCTCTTGCGCAATTTTCGCCTCCTCTTGTCTTTCAAGAAATGCTTGCCATTCCTGTTTTGCTCTTATTTCATCTTGTCTTTTAATTTCAGCCAGCCTAATCTTCTCTTGTTCGAGTTGTTCCGCGTGCTCAATATTTTTTATGTTTTCCGCATATTCAGCCTCAGCCTTATCAACCGTTTTTTCCGCCGCCACCATACGCGCACGCAAATCCTTCAAGTCCTTATTCTCCTTTATTTTCGAGGATACGGACGCACGTTTATCCGATTCCGATCCCTCCAGGTTACTCCGAGCCATTTTGATCCCACCTTTAAATACATCCTGGACAAATTGATCCAATTGAGGTTTTAAGGCCTTCAAATATAAAACATCTGCAATGACGCTAAGGACCGGATCTGCTACCACAGCCGCTTTTATTTGATGAAACATATCAAAGACCAAGGCATTTGCAATTTTCTTGGTGGCAGAAAGCGCGACGGATTCGCTTGCGCTTAACTCTACATCCAAGACTTCGTTTGCTTTTGCCAAATCATCCAATATCGTTTCCGCCTTTTTCGCACTCATCGCTCTATCCAGGCTGTTTTCTTTCGGCAGAAAATAATCTTCGTGTTTAAAGGAAGACTCGATTGGACGTTCATCTGGCACTTTAATATTTTCCTCCGGCACAGCTTCAACGTTCGGAGTCTCTTCAGAAACCGGTGCTTTTTGCTCGATGGAAGGTCTGTTGTCCGGTGCCGAGCCATTTGCACCGTTGATGTCTGTTGGAACTTTATTAGCACCAACATTACCCGTCTCCGGGCTTTGGGGTGTTGGCCCACCCGCCCCGTTACCGCCTGAAGGCGGCTTTGGATTAGATGGCGGGGTAACATTTATATGGTCTGGATCAAGATTATCCAGGTAAATACCATGGTCTAAGATGCCCGCCCAACTTGCCGGACTAGGCAAACTTGCTAATACCGCATTATATTGATTGGCTGCTTTTTCGCGCGCTTGATCATCCCCTGCTGGTTTCTTTTGGTTTACTTTTTCTTTTAAAGCGGCTACCTCTTTATAAATATTTTCTAGATCAGGAGCCTGCCCCACACTTTTGGCAACTTCTTTGGCAAATACTTTCTTTGCCTCCCTGTGTATTTTTTGATTTTGAGCAGTGACCTGTTTTATTTGTACCGCCAAATCAGTCACTTCGTTATTTTGGCGGGCCACTTCATTGGCGCCAAAGAAGGTAAAAATGGTAAATATGGTGAAACAATAATAGGTACGAAAAATACCAGCCTGTAACTTCGAAAACCGTTTACCCAAACTGAGGCGATGCACCAATGGAAATACCAAAGTAAGTACCAGCGATGCGATTCCTAAAGGCAGCAGCCACATTCGGAGAAAGAACAGTTGTTCAAGTCTGGCTTTTATGGCAACGATTACACCGTGCATTTGATAAATGGTTGATTCCTGAAGATCAACATTATCCACCGCATTTAAATACAACTGCATAAAGGCATAAAAGCCGGTGGTAACGACGAAAGGACCTAACAAATACACACCGATTTCAGCTGCTCGCAAACGGAGAGCAAACGTTTTGTTATGTAAAACCCAGTTCGGTGTTTTAGAAAATAACAGCCCCATCTTTTTGGGCGAATAGGACAGATCCGATACCTTAAAATCCGTTTCAGGATCATGAAAATATTTGATATGGCTTACAAAGGCCGCACAAAACAAAAATGGTGCGATGGAAAGTAGAAACAGGGCGTAAATCATGGTTGTGGTATTTTATAAGTTGGAATTAGGCGATATAAACTGAAACCAGGATACCTTAATGCGATACATCGGCATGGTCATCCTCAAAATCAGGAATTAGTACATCGGTGGGCAGTAAATGGGCAAAATCCGAAACGCTATACCCTTCTATAAAATGATGACCATGTACATTAAAACCGTATTTATTGAATCCATCGGCATCAAACCCTTTGAGATCGTAACCATGTTGGTCATACCGATTGCCAAAGATGGAAAGTCCGCTCAAACTTGAAAAGGCAGCACCCAGGAAGATGCCAGCCAGCCCGGCAACGCCTGCTGTTTTGATTTTTTCATAGCGCAATTTGTATTGTGCAATTTGCTGCTCCAATACCTTTATTTCACTTTCCTTATGCCGTCTTTCATTGATGAGACTTAGCAACGCACCCGGATTGGAAGAGAGCAAATGTGAAAACAACTGCAGGGCGGATGCGCTAAATGCCGCTGTCGCCCCAACAGATTGCACCCAAAACTGGATCAATGCGGCCGCATCGGCCATTTTACCGTTGGTACGGTACAACTCCGCTGCCAAGCCTTTAAGTTGGTTGAATAAAGCGGGACTGGTGGTTTGTAGTTTGCAGAGCAGTTCATCGGTTTGCGCAAATGGTTTTTCGAGCAGGGCCATTTGGCTAAAAGAGCGTTCCAGCATCCTTTCAATTTCCATTTGTTTCTGCTTCAAGATGCCCGGACTGATGCGCAGCTCCATTTCCGTGAGCAGGGTAAGCAAGGCATAAGACAAGCGATTCCGATCCGTTTTGGGGTAATCCCGATCGACCTGATGCAGCCGTTCCCAGTTGCTATATTGCCCTTCCAGCAGAATTACCTGATCGCGTTCGCCCGATCCCTCAAACAATAATTTTGCCATGGAAAAAGCAGCGCGTAAATCATCGACTGCAATCAGCGCGCGTACTTGTTCGAATACTCCTTTATCCGCTTGTAACATACCTCTGATAATGTTAAAAAAATGAGTTGCTATCTCAATAAGATCGATTCAATATCCGCAAAGCCTGTAAATGCAAAGCAAAAATATATATTTTTTATTTGTCAAGTATGTTTTGGCTTTATTATTTTAACGAATGTGTATTATTAGGTTTGTAGGGTTTAATTGAACCTTCTTATACTGGAATTGGGTTTCGGCCCGCTTAGGCTACATGTCTGCGTCTACGGTGTGTAGGCAGCAACATCGTCGCTTTTTGCATTAAATCCAAATCCCTTCAGGTGGGTCACTTTGCACCGTTACGGGTGGGTCAGTACGGGCCATTATATTCAAACGAAACCCCTTCTCGCCTAACTCTTCAAAAAGACTCCCAAAATTCCATATCAATCTTTGGAATATTCATTCTAAACACCATACGATTATGTTTAAACCTTCTGACACTGTTTTCATTATTGATATATGCCATAAGATCTTCATCAATTTCGTCTTTGCTGTTCTCAAGAATTGCATTTAAGTCTGAACCTAAAACTTTATACTTGTCATAAAGATGAGTTAAGCCAATATCCTGAAGGCTTAAACGAAAGACGATATAGTCTTTATCTGGATTCTTTTGAATAAAATCATATTGGCTGGCCCGCAGGAAAAAAGGTATAGCATTATCAGCCTCAAGAGCTGATTTTATAGTTGTTTTTACCTCTACACAATATGGATGGTCATTATGGTTAAATAGCACATCAAATGCAGGTTCGATCTTAGCGACATGTTGTACATTTTTCGGATCCAATTCTTTGTTTTGCAACCACAAGTAAACAAGCCGCTCACCCAAATAACCGATTAAGGCTACAGGTTTGGGCTTGGAGCGTTCTTTTTCAAGCTCTTGCTCTACTTCATCCCATATATCCAAAAGTTTTTCCAGTTGCTCTTTGCTAGCACGTTCCAGCAGTTTACCAATAACTTCAAATGCGTCTTTATCAGCTAATGCTCCGATAATTGATAAGTTTTCGGAAATGGCATTCCGAAGGTTTTCGTCCTCAACAACTATGATATTCTGAAGATTGCCATCTTTCAGCATTGGCAATATTTTATCAGCATTTTGGGAAAGCATTTGAATGTCAGCTTGTGGCAGATCAATGATATGCTGATATAATTCTAGATTATTCCTGATTTTGTCTTTCTGATCATCGGTTAACAAGCTATCCCCCTCTATACTAGCAGAAAGTTTTTTTGCCAATAATCGGACTAATTTATCTGGATCGCTCTTAAAAAGCACTTCCTGCTGATCGCTTAATACCTGATATATGTTCTCGTTGGGAAACTCTTGGTGTATATAAATATTATCAGAGTCACGGTCTGCTTTTACATTTTCGTGAGAATCAATTGGAACGGAGACATTACCTGTTTCAAAGTAGCATAAAAAAGGAACTGGGTGATCTAGTAAGAAAATATTTAAATCAACTTTCTCTTCTGCTTTCCACACTTTATAAACCTTCTCGTCCCATACTTTGGACTCATTGGCTGGAATATCAATGGACTTAATCAAACGAGCTTCTAGGATATTCTTTTTGAGTGAAAGGCCCTCTCTGAATTTATTTCCATACGAATCAGATGTATATAAAAACTCGTACTCTTCTCTCTCAATTATGTCAAGCCAAAGCTGTTCTTCCACACCGGCCAAAGAGGTAATATACCGGACCTTTGTCCAGTCTGGTGAATTGAATTGCAAGTGAATTTTATTTCCAATGGTATCTTTTTTTAATAAAGGGACTACTTCTGGCAATCCATTATTAGCAGTCCAATAATAATCAAGAATTTTTCTAAAAGATATATCCCGACTACTTTTCAATTCAATAATATCAAAACGATTCTTTATCCAATTCATTATTGCAACCAAACCTTCAACATTAGTTGAAAACGCATTTTCAAGATCCTTCTCATAAAATGACTCTTCGTTTCTAAATTTCCTCCTGATTTCAATTGTGGGATCAGATTCTCCACGAAGCCCAGCCTTAGTTAAAAAATGCTTTCTATTGCTGGCATCATCGCCCTTTTTCATCCATTCAAGTATCCAGGGATATACTTTTTCTTGTTCAAGTAACAGGTCATATTCAGTTGTTGCATAAGCGGTGTGGATATTAAACCAACCCTCTGGAAAGGCGAAGGAGCTAAAAAAAGTCATTTCCCGATCATAAAACTCAAGAAGTGCGTCTTCTTTATTAACTTTATTCCATAAAACAGACCTAACAGTCCAGAGCGATGGGCTTTCCAATATATAATTGTAATAGACTAACAGAAAAGCCAACTGATAAGCATCAGGTTCTTTAATTTTGGGAGCTAATTTTTTTGGATCATATTTATCCACTTTAATCAATTTTGTAAAGCTACTACCCCCCATTTTAATCTTGACAGCATCAAGTTTTCTACTCATATCGCCAAATTCTGTAGGCAAAAGGCGTGCAAGACTAAAATTATATGACCTTTCTACAGCGTCAATCTTGACTTCAGTCGCATATTCAAAATCCGTGATACTAATCCCGTCTATATGTACTTTGCTTTTATATTTTGTTATCCATAGATCGTGACTTGCAATAATTTTTACGGTCTTAAACTCAAACGTACCATTGTATGTGGATGGCTCAATACCTGAACTAAGGTTTATTAATGTTAACTTATCTAAATAACGATCCTTGATGATCGTATTTTCTCTGTTAAGTACAATATCAATAAAAGCGCGTTGTGCTCCGAATTCATTTAACAAGTCCAAAACAAAATCGTCATCTTTTATTTCGTTTTTAAGAGTACTATCACCTTCAAATATATGTAATAGTTCTTTAGGAATAAGGCAATAGCCTTCTTGTTGTTCCAAAAACTCAACCACTTTTTCATCTCTGGTATAATACTGGGTAATATTTTTATCATTTTTACTCAGTATATATTGGGTGGGAATATCACTCCTTTGCATAGTAAAAAACTTAAAAAAACCCTCTCCTTGTTTCCCTATTTTAGGTAAAATCTCCAATATGTCACGATTAATTTTTATTTTACTTTCACGGAGCGATGATTTCAATGAGCTAAATCCCGAATGAGGCAATGGGGCAAATGTTACAGAACAGATCACAGGAGATAAATGGCTTTCTACTAATTTTAGGTCTGAGTTAGATATGATAAAATCACTAAGTCTGGCATATTGTTCGGGACTTAGCGAGACTAGCGCATCCTGAGCAAACACCTCCGCAATGGGAGCCAATGCGCCAGAAGGAAGAAGTACCCATGGATTACTGTCGCTTAATAATTGATTCGTTTTATTCGCTGATTGAATACCATTTAAATCAAGTAATTTGTTCTTATAATTGCTTACATCTGCCAATAGGAGCGCTTCCACCTGCTGCCAAGTTTGTTGCAGGTAGGACCAGACCCCTTCCTTTTTAATAAAATATTGCTGCATTTCTGGGATAATTTCAGAAGCCCGTATATTAAGCATATCCAAAACTCCGCTGGGCGCCCATTCGGCAGTCTGGTTTGACAATTGTCCAAGCGCTCTCTTTTCGCCTCTAGTATTGAGGAAAATAGACAACTTGCTGGCTATATGACTTTGAGCAACAGGGTTGCCATGATATACTCGGAATATTGCCCACTTTTCATCACGGGTAAGCGATTCGAGTGTCACTAAGTTTGCGGTAATACGGTCCCACATCAAATTGGGCAGGGTAGCGATACTACGCCTGATAAGTTGATCAAGGCCATTCAAACGATCTAATTCAAATCCGCCTGCCAGCACTTGGCCCCTGGCCAAAAACAGACCGAGTGGTTGCATCTCAGGCAACACCAGTATCAATGATTCTTTTTCTGTAATCTCCTTTAGTGTGTATATCTCTCCATTGAAAAATCTCCAACATCGGATATTTTGCAATTGGGACGGCTCTTTTACTTCATTTTGTATCCCTTCCAGTAATTGTTGATAATACTCGTCGGATAAGCCTGCCATCCACGTTTTATATTTTTCATTCGCCGCAGCTGCTGCCAACAAACCCGTCAATGTGTAAGTCGACACATTTAACTGTCTTTCAATCTGGTCATATAAGTCAGATAAGGATTCGTCCAACCATTCCCATTCTGAAATACCCAAGTCTTCCGGTTGAATTGGGAACGCAATTTTTTTAATCCGCACATTTGTTGCCGAATCCGCAAACCCGCTCTTAGTCGGCAGATTTTCCTTAAACGCTAGTAATAATTTGGCGTGGAAATGATCTCCAAAAAACGGGTCTTTGGGTTCATTGTGGACGACGCATCTCAAAAACTGAATGAGTTCTTCCCTATAACCATCTTCCCGCAGTTTTTGGATGTATTCGACAATCTTGACGGATATATCCATCAAAATATGCTTGTTATTATCATCAGTAATGTCAATCTCTTGCCTAGCGGCCCCTACATCATATGCCTTTGTATTTATCAAGTAATTCAAGCCATATGTGGCCTTAACAATTGGAAAAAATTTGAAAAAATTGATCGCCTTATCCGGTAAACGCTCACCAACCTTTGGTATTGCCAATTGGAGGGCCACCGGCTTTTCCCCTCCGGTCAAATTGGCCAATTGAACTACATGCAAACCGGAACGCCTAATCTGTTCACCGTTTACATATACATATTTCAGGTGTTTTAGAAAATCCAGAGAGATGGAAATCCCTTGCCTCAACGCCCCTCCCCAATTGTTGACCATTTTTTCCCCCTGGCCTTCGCCCAGAGGAATATACAGTAATGTACCTCGGCGGAAATCTGTCCAGGTAACTTTAGAACGGATTTTATTTAGAAACGCTACGAGGGACGCCATTTCCGTTTTTGAAAACAACTCTTTTTCACGACCATCATAAAGAGTAGCAACTTGGTCCAATTCCGCTGGATAATAGGTAAGTATAACTTTTGCTAGCAAGGGAAAGTACAAGTCTTCACAGTTTCCAATATATTCAAAGGGTTGATCTTTCCAAGCACATAATTGAGTTATATCCAATTCACGTTGCCAACTGAATAAAATCGGACCGATAAGATCATTAATCAAGGTTTTTCTGACAACCTCTTTTTTATCGCCCAAATATTCATTGGGAAGTATTAATGAATAAAGCAGTTTAGACCCCTGACCGTGCTCACCAATCTGGTTGGGATTATTGGCTTTTCGCCCTTTACCTTTGAACAGAAACTCGAATAATTGCCCTCCTTTTTTAGTTGAATCAGTGAGAAATGGGAGTCCGTTATTCAATACCAGTATGGCATGATCGTCAAAGAAAAAATGTAGTGATTCTGATTCAGCGTCCTCAGCATTTTGCATGAGTTCATAAAATATTTGCGTGCGGGCATCCGTAGCAAAATTGGGCAAGTCGGTAATATGCTGATCAAGATTTTCAACCTTACCAGCGTATTCTTTTAATAATAAGTCATCTTCACTGCCTAAAGGTGAAATCACACTTCTGCCGTTGGTCAGAATGCCTATATATTGTTTCAGATCCCTAACTTTCATCATTATAATTTTTTATATTCCAAAATAACCCGAAATTCCACTCGACGCGATTTATCACGATCCTCTGGTAGGTGTGATTGGATAATATGATGGCTGGCACTGTCTAATAACCGAGATGAGGAATACCCACAGGCTATCGAATTTCTTTTTACAAATCCTTGAAATTTAACCGTGTAGGAACGCTTACTCAGGCCTTTTAAAATGTATTCCTGCACCTTTAATGCCCTACCGCTGGACAAATTCAAATTATCAAGATATTCTCCTTTAGAATCGGTGTGTCCTTCAATTCTGATTTCACGGATGTCAAAACTGTCTTTTGAATTTTCCAAAAGGGCTAATACTTCCTGATAAAAAATGGGGATAAAAGTATCAAGCACATCTTGACAGTATGGAGTTGGTTCTTCCTCTCCCTCCATGAACAGAATTGTAGCACTATCTTGTGTAATCAAAAACCGAATGGTGGCATCATCAGAAACTTCGATCTCGGGGATGTGGTTGAACTTCTCTTTAAATACGCTTACCATTTCAGCATATTTCCCTTTTAGAGGATCCTTTTTTTCTTCTTTTGCAAAAAGAAATAACGATACAAGTATGAAAATGACCATAAATCCTGACATAAGATCTGTAAAACTGATCCAGTAGGGATTTTCTTCATCCGTTCTTTTGTTGAACATGGCGATGGTTTTTAATTTCGTGGAGCAATAGCAGCCAGACTATCTTTAATATTTTGGAGTTCATGAATCGTATTGGCAATATCTGCTACACGATTTCGGACCTCCACCATTCGATCTTCCTGGCCATCCCAGTGCTCTAACAAGTTGTCAGCTTTCTCCTGTAGCTTTTTCAGCAGGACAATCTGGTGTTGTACCCGCTCTAATACTCCAAACTGGTGATCCTGAAGTGCTTCATAGTTGTGAATGGAAGTATTAAACTGCTTAGTGCTCTCATCCAGCCGATTGATTGAATTTGCCTGAATTTCACTGAGTATACCAAACGCTTTTTCTAACTTTTCGAGGTTATTATTCAATATATCCTGCGTTGTTTGCTGAATCTGTTCATCCAAACCTTCAAACCGTTTATTTATGCGTTCAAACTGGCCTTTAATTGAATCCATAAGTTCTGAAACACTCCCCTTTATCGTTTCTGAGCTGGTTTCAAAACCACTCGCCACAGCCTTCGTTCCACTTTCTGCATTTTCCTGTGTTTTTTCCATGGCAATCCGAATATTGTCACCAATTTCATCCAATTTAGACAGCGTCTTTGAGAGCGTTTCAATACTAGTTCCAAGCATTTTCCCAAACTCCTCCTGATTTGCGGCATTCATGCCTTGGGTTCTTTCCAGGAACTCCTTATTGACATCTGATATACTTTCTTGTAAATCCTTCATGGCTTCCTGACTCACATTTGCCACATTCTTTGCAAGCGCAATTCTGAGGTCCTCAAAAGTTTTTTTGAGGACCTCTCCTGTTTTTTGATCAAAATCCTCAAGTAGTTTCAGCATGCTCTTAAGGACTTCTTGAGTGTGATCAGACGAATCATATATAGCCTTGGAAATAAAATCTGTATTATGCCGGTATTCTTTGATCATTTCAGAGAAGTTTTGGTTGAGAGACCAAAGCATCTCTTCAGGATCCCTTTGCAGCCATTCTTTACTTTTTTTTGCTCTTAATTCACTAATTGTTATACCGCTTTTAATTATTAGGTTCCAAGATAGGCTACAAAAAACGCCGATCAATGAACAAGAGAATTTTGCTGCCAGTTTTGAAACTATATTCTTTAAAGCCTCTTCGCTTAGGCTTGAAAAAAGCTCCTTTTGTACGTATAAGGTGTCATATATCACTCCAAAGGTGAATAATATTCCAATCCCAGTACATAAACCGGGTATGGATTGCACGACGGATGATCTCCAATTATACCTGGAGCGTACTAAAATAAACAAAGGCAACAAGACACAAATCCCCAAAACCCACCAGTTGATTTCTTGTTCTATAATGCTTTTAAGAAACTGTATCATATCTATGAAATTAATTGCGAAGGCTTCTAGCCATTCATGATGATCAATTATTTAACACTTAGGATGATCTCCAATACCCATCCAGATTTTTTAACCATTTCTTGCGATAATCTTTTTTAGTCAAGTATAGGCGGTTACGAGGTGGGTCACTTTGCACCGTTACAGGTCATTATTCACTGTTACATTATCTATTGCATTTTTAAAAACATCATCTCTCCTTCGTTTTCAGAACTGACATTACTGAAAACTTCTGCAACGTTCACAAACAAATTGAACCTATTTAAATACCACCTTCTTCCGAAGACCTTAAATGAACAACAGGGACGTTTAATGTTTGAATTTTACCGTCATCTTCAAGCCTTGAAATATGTGCCCAAAGAAAAGGATGATCCTTCTCAAGACATTTAATAGATTCATAATCCATACCATTACCTTTTGGCTTACCAAAATACTGAATTATAGCCCGAAATTCAGGGTTCATTTTCAAGGTAACGACATCACCAATTCTAAAAAGATTTTTTTCTTGCTCTGCCATGATCTTATATCAATTTGTACGCGGTTTAGAATCATTTTTTTGCTATTGAATAATCATTTAACAAAATACGTACCAAAGTCACACATATAACTAAGAGTTACACCCGAAGAATGACTTTTGATATCGAAAAATCACATACCATATAATAAAATACATATAATTGATTGCATTACATTTATCAACCAAAAGACGAGCACTATCTAAAAACAAAATGATCGTCAAGTATGAAAAAAGTTTATCTAATCTTTAATTATTTAGTCTTTCATCTTCAAATAAAACAATACCAACATTCCAAACATAAATATAAAATTCACTATAAAAAATATTATCATTGTTGTTCTTACACCTCTTATTCTATCATTTACTAACTCTGTTATTCCTTGGCCCTTTTTATGTTCTTCTCGCAAATTCAACTCCATAAAATCAAGTCGGCTATATAGATTCTGAATACCTGTATTAAGTGAACCCAAAGAATCATCCATCCGACGTAGTCGTTCAGGCAAATCAGTTCTTTCAAGAAAATCAATCAATTTGGATAGTCGTTCGATTAATCCGGGTAGGTTTTGTACTAGACTTTCAATAGACTCCTTCAGCGCATCTACTTTCGTCTCCAACATGACGTCAATTCGCAAAGCCAAAGCCTCCATTTCTTGTTGGATGGTAGCAAGTAATTGACTTGCACTTTCCTGAATTTGCTTAAAATTGTCTTCGGCTTGTTGAACAAATTGGGAAAACTCTTTTTCTGCTTTACGCTCAAAATCGCCAATCGCCTGCTTTGAAAGCGCCTCAAGTTCCTGTATTGTATTGACCGTCAAATCCCGGAAGTCTGATAAAACTTTTCGAGAATCTTCCATGCTTTTTTGGGTAACCTTTTCCAAATCCTTGAGAAGACGCTCAGCCTCACTGTGAATGGCATCAGCCCTTTCTTTCACTAAGATAACATAAGCGGACATTTCATCCACCAATTCAATGGCTGGTTTGAGTTTATTCAGCTCGGAGCGGAAATCAGTCAACAATTGTTCGGTATTAATAGGCATGATGTCCTTTTAATGTTTAAAATCCTGTAAAAAATGATGGTTAAACCTTTTTAGCCATTGCAGGTTACGCTTCAACAACAATGTATTTCGTAATTCCGCAAAATAATCTTTGACATTTCTTGCACTTCGCCGCGGCAGATACACCGAAACGGCATCGGTGTAGGCATTAACCATTGTGATTGTTTCTTTGTCATCATCACTGAGCATATAGTCCATGAAACCTAACTCACAATCATCGCAGGCCTCCTGAAATGAGTCATCAAACTGCCAGGAAAGTGTAAATAGGGAAAACGCCTTCAACAAACGCAAACTTGCATTGCTCGGATCTGAACGTAATAGACGTGTGGATGCGCCGCGTAAATGCTTGATATTATTGGTTTCGTTGCCTGAACGATCTATTGCCATCAGCCGAATATAATCTAGTACTCTATCAAATGGCATGATCTGCCCACCCTGCGTTTCATCACGAAGCGAATAATTTGTAGGCACCGGTTCGTCTAAATCTGCCTTATACTCTTCCCGGGCGTATTTTGAGTTGAAATAAAGGTGCAAATATGACTTTAAACGAAAGTTTCCCGAGCCTGGTTCTTTAGATTCGTTGTTCAGGTACTCATCATAAGCTGCAAAAATATCTCCAATCGCAGTTTTACGTTTTGCGGCAATTTCCTGATAGGCAAATTCCACAATGAATAAAACTAATTCCCGAAACAGATCTTCCAACTTTTTATCCCGCCTTAATTCAATTGCACCAATTTCGTAATTCTGCTCTTGCAATGGAAGTTCAACTGTACTCAGATTTTCTTTTATCATACGTCTCACCCGGCTGTCGGAATAATACCGGCGTAAGTAGACGTACAAAGCCAATACATATGCCCCCGCTGGCTTAGGATTGATTACAAGATGATACAATTCGTTCCTATAATCAACCTCGAAATCTTCCACAATACCAATGCACGTTAGCCGATAAATGATTTTGTCAGTATCCGATTTGGCACGTCGGGCATACCAAATCTTTTTTAAATCATTATAATGTGAAGAATCAAGAATATTCACTTCATGTTCCAATAACCTTTCAATATATTCCTCAAAACCTGGGTTACTTTTTTTTATCTCATCATAAATCATTGAGTGGGTTGTCTCAGATAGCTTTTCACTAATGTATTCTTGGATAAAATTATGAAGATCTTCTTTATGTTTGGATATACTATAATGGTTACTAAAACCAATAAGAAATCCTTTTTTATGTGGCTTATCAAGATATTCTAATACGCCGGGCAAATGCTTTTGAGCTACAGAATAGTTAAATTGTGCCCTAATAGTCGCATCATCGGGGAAAGAGCCTCCATTATGATTCAGTATTAAGGCCTTAAGTACTTCATGAATCCGGGAAGAAGAACTGTCGCATTCTTTTGATATCCAACCGTTTTTAACATCAAGATAGCCCAATGGCAATGCTTCGTCCGCATCTTCGATGTAGATTCGGCAGTTATTATCTCTTTCCCAATATTTTAAGTCAACTTTTATGCCTAATTCTTCTTCTATTTCTTTCTCCCACCGTTCCTTTAATAACCCTGAAAAAGTTATTGGTTCAAACAAAATACTATTTAAATATAGTTGTTCAACGTCTGCCCCCCTGAAAGCGCTTTCCTGAAAAAAATTCAGGATACTTTTGTCCACATTTAAGTCCTGAAAAGGCAAAGGAAGATTACGTTCCCTTGGCCATTTACGCAAATCCTCCAGAGTAGGGACTTTAAGGTACTCAAGTAGCGTATTAAATTCCGATTCGAGAAAGTATTTACCAATAAGACGATTATCGGGAATGGGTATATTAAATCCCTCGCTTCGCAACAACCGAAAATGAGTAGGCTTTAAAGTGTATAACTTTTGACGATTGATTAGCACAATGGATAATGCCAAACGGCCATCACGACCTGCACGACCGGCCTCTTGTACAAACGATTCGGGAGAAGACGGGCTGTTGAAGTGTATTGTAAACCTTATATTACTTTTATCGATGCCCATCCCAAAAGCCTTAGTGGCCACCATAAGCTTTAGTCTGTTGTTAATAAACCAAGCCTGGTTACGGAAGCTATCTTTGTCTGTTAAATCACTGATGTACTGGGACTCATCTGAAGAGCCTATAAAGGTGCCGATATAGCCTGCTCCTTTGTCTTCCTGGCAATCAATTGGAACAGCACCATTAAACCAAGGAGTATTTATCCTGTCTGCAATCCCTACTCGATTCTTGGGCTCTAGGAAAACAGGCTTACCATTGGCACCAACTAAGGGCTTACCATCTTTTACTTGAATTTTAAACTTATCAGATACACCAAATACCGATGAACGGTGCGGCACAAAAATCAATCCTCCATTTTTAGAAATTAATTCATCAGGCTGAAAATCTGGATATTGAATTCTTTTCCATTTCTCAGCAATCCATTCCTTTTCCGGATTGGATTGCTGCAAAGTAGCATCAAGCATTTCCTGCCAAGTCAGTTTTAGCATTGTTTGCGTGACCGCAGCATTATTTAAATCATTAAATAACCCAGGCATATCCTTAAGAATAGTGTTCAAATGGCTCAATTTGGTCTCAGCAACCATTTTTTTGATTGACCATTCCTGAGATGTCGACACTGATACTGGATTTACAGTGAAAAGAAACTGCTTACCATCGTCTACTTTGTAAAGATAAGTTGAATACGCAGCAAAGATTTCAACAACCTTGTAAGAAATTTCATCCCGACTGGTATACTCTGCACTCACAGTAGCATCAGGCTCATCCTCCAACAACAACTCTCTCTCCACGTCAGCTAAGACATCGTAAGAGGCCGTTGCCGTTAGTCCGAAAAGGGGTATTTTCTTTGCGTCTACAGCATAAGGTAAATACTCTACGGCGTTCCGGCCCAGCGCCAGGTATGCAGGGCGAAAATCGTGGCCCCACTCAGAAACGCAATGCACTTCATCAATAACACAATACGCAAAGCTGTAACGCCCACGCATTTCACCAAGGCACTTGCGAAACTCATCCATCATCATGCGCTCAGGCGATACGAAAAAGAACAGGGTTTGGCCGGACCTCAATTGATAAAGCGCAAATTGTTTCTTCTCCCTGCTTTGCGTTGAGTTGGCTAAACCACAGGCATCTATGCCAGATTTAATCAAGTTGTCAACTTGATCTTGCATAAGTGAGCGGAGTGGATCAATAACCAATGTAATTCCCGGCTGTAACAGCGCTGCCAATTGATAGGTGAGCGATTTACCGCCTCCGGTAGGCAGAAGGCCAATGACAGTTTGTTGGTTTAAAGCCCTATTAAGTATTGCAATTTGGCCCTGTCTAAATGATTTTTTGCGAAAGATGTTCCGAAGAAAGTAGTTCAATATTTTTTCTCTTTCCGGAATAGGATTCCATACCTCTATCCCCTCTTGTTCCTGGTTTTTCTCTTTGAAGAATGCCCCATACTGAATAGGCTTCATAGTCAAAAACTGTCGGTTTTCCCAGGGCCAACGTCCAGTGCGTACCACCGCATAGGGATATGGATACTGTATTCCCAACTCCATACCGTACCGCCTTAGCATAGATATATCAATCACTAAATCGCACGATGTTCCATCATAATTACCTACAAATGCTGGTTCATTTCCACGAAGATCAGCCTGAGCAAATTCAGATGAAATAAAAACTTTTTTCAATACAATTCGCGGAAACTTATCTTTCCCACTCAGGATAAATATTTTTTCCAACCACTCGTTCAAATCTTCCACTGCCAAGCGAGCACAAGGCACATCGCGCTCAATGACCACTATTTCCCACAGTTTTTCCTCGATCTTTAACAAACCTGATAAAACTGAATCAAGGATCACTTTTTGAATACGTGCAATGGCAAACGGTGTTAATGTGAACTGAATTACCTTCAACCAATGAGGATCAAAAGATCGTTGATAATGCAGTGCTACTTGTTGAATGAACGGCTGTTGTGCAATTTCACCAAATGCTCGAAGTGCAGCGCCTCGTTCTGTGATACGTTTTGTCTCCCACGATGCATTCTGAGTAGCCGCATCTCGCTGCTTGTCGAGTATCTGTTGCTTGAAAGAGCTATGATAGGGTTTGCCATCCACTTCTACGATGTATCCCTTGATGAGTGACACGTTTTTTTCAGATGAAAGTGGATAAATCAGTGGTAAGGCGAAATCAGTCCGCTGTTGATGGAATCCTTCTTGCCCAGGCATCAATGTATTCAGTTCAACCTGGGGCGTTAGTAATTGTCGTAAATAGGGATAATCTTCAGTGCCTTTTTGAAATACATTTTCCTCAAAATTGCTTTCGATTATCCCTAAATACTGAGGCGTAAAACGTTTATCCACAACGTGTAGTGCGACGAATATGTCTCTCAATAGGATTTCATCGTTTTCCAGGTTCTCTCGAAGCGGAAAGTCGAAGTCGTATTCACTTTCTTTATCTTGTGTAAAATCCAGGTTAGTCAGCGCTCGTTCTATAAAAATACTGGCTTTTGTAGGCAGGCCTCGCTGGACAAGATTATGCAACACAACGATTTCTCCTGACATAAAGTCCATTTCCGGCTCCTGTTTAAAACTAGAAACTATATGAAAAGTGGACAAATGACGTAGCATTACCTCCGCCTCCCCTCCAGGATAGCGGCTAAGTAACAGTTGTTTAAGCGCGAAATTAAAATAGCCTGCTGTTGTGGTGCGGTCGTGCATAAGATAAGATCTTACTCAATTACAATTACATAAGTAATCCATAATATATTTATGGAAACGTTTCCCATAAGTGTCTCCAATACCATTTTTAAAAGCATTCCAGTTTGAAGGGGGGACTCCACAAAATATATATTTTTTGCCAAATATTGCGGTGGGTTCCCGTTTGAATTTTGCAATCACAAAAAGTCCATCTTTGTATTGATAAGCTTTAACTTCTTCCAGGAACTCTGAGTATACCAAGTTAACCCAAAGTATGTCATCATAAAAAGTTGTTTCCGATTCAACGCTTCTAACAAGTTGCTCACATGATACGTTTTGAGTGTATGTATAGCTACTTTGAAATAGAAAGACGATTGCAAAACAAACTGAAATGCGCACAATTATTCTCATGATAATTTTATTTTTTTATGCAAATTTGAAGCAAAATAGACTTTGTCCTTATTCTTGCAAAAGAAGCTCGATAATTGCAGAAAATAGGGACTACAATTCCCAAAGTTAATTTAAAACGGACTCTCGAACATATATTCCATACCAATCACAGATATCTCATCCCCGCGAGCCAAATTAGAAATGATGATTGGGTCGTAATCCTCATTGATTGGTTTTAAGTTCAAAGATTTTGAAAACAAACTCTTTTTTGTTTTTGATTCCTCCAGTTTAATTTCGCGGATAGTATATCCTTTCTCATAGTCTTCATCACTTACTGCTTCATGCCATACTAGACCAATTTTATCAATTGCCTTGCTGAAATCATCTTGATATTCCAAAACGATCCATTCATTATGCTCATAACGTGGAGCAAGCGCTGTTCCTTTTACCTGCGTGGCGAATACAGATTCTGGAAACTTTTCTTGCTTGGGTGCAAGTGGAAAAGGAAACCAACCATCTGGTTTGCCAGATTTTTGCCCTTTCGCAAATTTTTTATGGGCCTTCTCAGGTGAATATACCGGGATATATTTTGAGTATTTCTCTTCTGCTGGCGGGTCGGATACCATTTCATTATGTACCTGCATCCGATATTGAGTCAATTCGGATCGTTGAATCAAGGTTTCCAGGTCACCGGATTCTTTCATATCAAAATCGAGATTTTCAGAAAAAACGATGACTGATTTATATTTTTTTATGTCACCGATCCCTTCTACATCATTCAACTTTAGTAATAATGCATTTTTTCGGTAATCTGAGAAAACCTCACCTTTAGTTTCTATCAGATATAAAATATCATCTTTATACACGATAAAATCCGGGTAATAACGCTTTGTGCCATACATGAAAAACACCTGCCTTTGGTTACGGAGCCAGAAGTTCATCTGTTTCCATTCACCAGGATAAGATTCTGACACAATACCATTACTATCTTTCTTAATGAGTGCGCGCCCTGGAAGCTTTTCGTCAAAAAAGCGTGCTAGTTTAAATTCTGTAAACGAATCAAATTTGTCATAAGCAAATACAGATTTTTTGAAACCATAAAACTGCCGTTGCTCTTCCACCATGCTTTTGAGTTTCGTTTCATCCTTTTCTCCATACCACTTCGAATTTTGCTGCTCTCCAGTTGGTATTTTAATCTGCTCATCTTTGAAATGTTGATACAGGTTAAAGGAATCATCATCGCGCATACGGCGGATGTCGAGACTGAAATAGTTCTTTTCAATGTGGTTTTGATAATAGAACGCGAAAGCATTTATAAATAGATTTTTCGCCATCAGTTCATCTGTATCATTATCTGTGCTTATCCGCGAATATTTCAACCCAATTTGGTTAAATCGTTGAAAATAAGCCTCAAATGCCCTATGTGTTCGGGGAAGATCGGGCAGACAGTTAAGTCGCTTAATGACGATATTATAAACGCCTTTTTTTTCGCGATCCGTTAATAAAAGTAAATTTGGTGTGCCCCCACCTTGCTGTATCGCCTGTCTTAGTTCCTCTTCATCACCGAAAAGGTTAACTTCAGTAAAGTATCCTTCAGGATGATATTTCAAGCAACATTTTTCACCACCTTCCTCTAAACGGAAACAGTTGTTTTCAAGAAAGTTTCCTACAATCGCTTCTACATCTTCGATCAATCCATAAAGTTCCACTCCTTCTTTTACCCGGAAGTCTGCACGAATTTTTGGGATATATTTCCCTTCCAATAATTCCCGTTTAGCATTATTGGTCACGTAGATTTTGGGTTGATCAAAACTTAGATACTTGTCATTCAGACCGAACTCTTTCTGAATGGCTTCGATAACGCCTTCAAAATTTTTCCCCTTATCGCAAATAATATGTAACATTTCTGCATTAGCCTTCAACCGGTCTTGTTCTTCGTCATCAAACTCCCGGCTTTCTTTGTGTAGGCGCACGCCACGACCAATTATCTGCTTAACACTGGTGAGCATTCCGCTATCAGTATCGTTGATGACAGCCATGGAGAAAATATTGGGTAAGTCAATACCCTCGTCCAGGCGATTGATATAAACCACGAATTCGACTTCGTTTTTCCGAATGCCCGCCCATTTTTTTTCGGTTTCTTTATCGCAGCCTGAATAGTAAAATATGGCCAAGCGGCAAACTTCTGCCATTGTAGTGCGCAGGGCATCCCGATTGCCTTTAAATTGATTATTGATCAGGTCTCGCAAAAGCAATGTGATTTCCCGATCTTCTTCAAAGACTTTGTCTAACACAAAATCAATATTCTCTACATCATCAGCAAGTTGTTCGCGTAGATAGTTGAAAACCTTGCGGGTATATTCAGTATCGTTTTTGACTTTTATAAAAGCAAGCGGTTTCAGCCCTCGCGCTTTGGGATCACGCAAAATCGCCTCTTTTTTCAATAGATGTACCAGCACCAATGCTATGACTTTTTGCTTTTCGCCGTCGGTCACCTCGTCTTTTCGTTTTCGGTCTTCAGTCTTTAGTGCAAGGGCGCGTACAAGTTTACCATGCCCATCTTCCAGGAATCGGCGGATGTCGTATTTATGAACATTTGTTTGCCGCGCTTTATCCGTTTTTGTGTCAGTTTCCGTACTTGTTGCCGTGAATTCAAGCACTAATTTTGGATGAAAATTCCTGATAATACGCTTAGCAGTAGTGGTTTGTGCATGGTGTGCTTCGTCCGTAATAATGACCAGGGGTTTGTCTTTTAGAAACTGACGTATGCCTATCGTGTTGCCTTGTTCATCGCGCCATACGGCGCTCTCCCAGGTTTTGTCCGTATTAGTGGCATTAGCGCCGAACTTGGCAATATTGAATACAAAAATATTAGCATCTTTAGAATCGTCAAAAAATAGATTCTGAGCGTAGTTATCTCCAGTGATGAGGTTGAAAGTAAAGGGGGTGTCTGGGGCCCAGACAGATTCGTAGTTACCAATCTGGAAATTACGAATCGTTTTTTGATAAATATCTGTGCTGGCTGGCGTGATAATCAGGAAGTTGCGAATACCAAACCGTTGGTACAGGAAATAGATACTCGCACCCATAAGCATGGTTTTGCCGGAACCTGTGGCCATTTCGAAACCCAAAAAAGGTGCTTTGAGTTTGGCATCTTTGTCCACATCATCGAGTAAATCCTTTTTCTCGGGTTTATTGTCCGGGCATTTGACCAAGTAATCCAGCAAATACAATGCTTCCATTTGGTACCCTCGCAACCGATGTGCAGTGATACCTTCCTCAATATTATTGAATAAAGCGAAATCATTAAACAGATTGGCTGAAACACGATTGACCTCATACTCTCGAATAACACGTTCCAGGGTGCGCCGATGTTGCTGAAAATAAGGCTGATTTTTGTCCTGCTTATTTCGGCTGGACTTTCCTGATGCTTTGGCCATGGATAGGATTATTTTTCAAGTTCGGAGAAAATAGCGTGCGGTACTTTTATCACGTCCAATTTATCTGGCTTGGCATCATAAGCCAATTCTACACCGCGATTTGTAAAAACATTGATATAGCGCGGCTTATATTGATCGTTCACGGCCTTATAGAGACCCATTAATTCGTCTTCCCCTAACATTTCACGTCCTCGTTCTTCTGGGCCACATAGGCTAATAATAGCCACCCGAATATCATTCCCTACATGCTGAATGCCGATTGCAGGTAACTCACCAACTTGAGGTGACTGAAAATCGGTTGCCAATTTATAATCGTATGAAAAAAGGAAACTTTCTTCGATATGCTTTCGACCAAGCGACCAGTTGAAATCACCTTGCCCATTCGCTCCCGTTTTGATGATGCTTTCGCCAAGATGGTAGTATTTGAAGGAACCGCCGCCACGCCATGAGGCAGTTTTTGTTACGCCAGATTGGTCCTCTCCAGATAATACGGATTTTAACCTTTCTAGAATTAAGGAATCTGCATGATTACCAACTTCTACTCCTATCCATTTTCGATTTAGTTTTTGTCCAACTGCGTATGTTGTGCCGGAGCCGCCAAAAACGTCCAAAACGCAATCGTCGATTTTTGTAGAAAATTCGAGGATTCGTTGAATAAGTTTTTCTGGTTTTTTTGATTTGGGAAATTCAACCCCTCCTTCCCTTGAAATCCCTTCCCACGCTACATCATTCCAAATATTTGTTAATGGTACCGTAGGTGTCTTCTTCCCATTTAATAACTTTATTTTTTTAGCATAAAATGCTATTTCTTGGCCGTTTAGAATATACCGATCAGGATAATCTTCTCTTTTCTGTACAAAAATCTTATTGGGACTATTCTTTGAAATATGCTTAATCTCAACGGTTTCTTTTCCAGCCCCAGAATCGCTGATAGAAGTTAGCCTAAAAACCATGTCAGCGTATTTTATCGCATAGTCACCGAGTATCCTTTCGATTTCTTGTTTTGAATTACTTTTTTTAAACTCTTTTATATCTTTTATTCCATTTTCAATTGCAACAAAATCTAACAAGTCTGTAAATTTCCATGTGCTTGGTGTATTATCTTTATTTAAAATTATTTTATCATAGTTAGTATCGTAATCACATTCAGTAAACTGCGGAATATAGGTAAAACGCGTTTTGTCTTTTCCATATATTAATAAATATTCAGCAGTTTCAAAAACTCCAAGATTTACTGTTTGGAAACCGGATGGAGATTTTGTACGAATAGAAATTTTATTTATAAAGTTCGATCGCCCATATATTTCGTCCAGTAAAACTTGCAAATATCCGACTTGTTTATCTGAAATTTGAACTACAATTATCCCAAAAACAGATAATATTTCTTTCATTTGTGTAAGCCTGTCTCTCATGAGTGTCAGCCACTCAGAGTGCTCCAAATTATCTTCATAATATTCTGAAAGAAATGCATTTTGAGTATTATATGGCGGGTCTATATATATGCACTTTATCTTTTCTTCTTCTGGTTTATTATCAAACATTTTTTTAAGTGTATTGAGCGCTAACAGGTTATCTCCTTTAATGAGGATGTTTTCAACATCGGAGTCGTCTTGTTCACTTTCCTCTATACGCCAAGCAGTGTCCATACCAGGCAGGCTGCCCGGTTTGTTAACAGGCACTGCTTTATATACTTTTTGCAGCATCAATGGCCGGGCTTCTTTTACGCGAATATCGTTTCGATCCACCCAATAAGGCGTTTTGCCTTTGCCTTCGGTTTCGTCAATTTCGTAAAAGAGCGCTTCTTCTTTGTTTACCCAGTTAAGTCGAGGAGCAGGTATGTCCGCAGGCTGCGCATCAGCACTGGCTTGAAGAAGAACAGACTTTTGTTTATTATACCATTCCAGGGAAAGGGAACCTTTGTATGTTTTAGCCACGATGTAAGTATTTTTGTAGAGTAAGTGATTATTTTAATTTTGTTTGCAAGATACTTGCAGCTTTTTGAAGTATTTTCTCCGCATCCTCACAGGCAATATAAAAATAATCCCAATCCACAGCGTATGGCTGTAAAGTAGCCAAGCCATCAGGAATTTGACGGATTAATTCAAGGTTATGAAGATAGACCGCGCCGGTCATCCAGCCACCTTTTCCAAAGCGTTTTGGGCGTCGAATTTTTTCTCCATCAGCCTCTTGCAAACATTCAAAGAAAAGATTGCGCAAGTACGTTTGTTGTTCTGTCTTTTTAACCTTAATTTTAAAACACAAACCAGTATTTTGCTCAAGTTCGAGCGCAATGTCGACATTTTCATCAATATTTATCCAATTTAGGCCACAAACCCAAAAATTACCGCTTTCCATACTTTTGTGAATCTGCCATCCACGCGGATGAATGGCGCCATAAAATGCAGCCCATGCAAAATAGTCCCATTGAGCGAGTGGCTTATCTTCATAACTTTTATAGATTAACTGCTCGTGTTGCTTTAAACGAGCCATATATCCTGTTAGTAATTGCTCAATGCCTGGATCTGCGCCATTATTTAAGGTACAGTTCTCCAAAGCGTTAAGCAGTTTAGGGAGATCAATGCGTTTCGCACTTGGATGATGTTCATAAATGCGTTCTTCCCACCAACAATGTGCCGAGCCGCCTAATAGCAAATACCACATTGCATCTGCTGGGTCTGCAGCCGAGAGTTGTCGTTTGATCTGTTGTTCGCTGAGTGCTGCATTAAGTTTCAGTTCGATGTTTATTTTCCGGTTGTTTTCCAAGGGTAGTTGCAAATCGAAGGCGCGTCGTTCTACGGCTTCTGCTTTTGAAGGCCCTGAAAGTCGGCAAGAAGGCCCCCCAATACATTGTGCCAAATTAGTATGGTCAAATAATAAGGATAATACCATTTGATGTAGCACTTCTTTATGCCACCAATAATCTGTAGCAAACAAGACGGATATCGCACTTGGTTGGGTATCAGGTATAGAACTCATTTTCGGGTTTTTCTTTTTTTAAGGGATCCAGTATTCTGGCCCGATTTTTTGAATTTACACACACAATTGGCATTATTGCATTGTTGGTGGAGGTTATTGGAGCGAATATTATTGGCTGCTGCAATAATACGTATTTTCATATCGGAAAGGTCTGCAACATCCAGTTCGTTTTTATAAGGGCGGTTTTCGTCAAGGTTATAGATTTGAAGAAAGTCCGCGTGCTCACCAGTAAGTGCGTGGTATCCCAACGCATAAAGTTTAAGTTGGTCGAGCGAGACATTATATGCTTGCGCGTCATTTGTACTTTTGAAATCTATAATTGTTTTCTCTTCGCTTCCATCTACGTTTTTGCGTTTTATGAGGTCCATTTTGCCATTTACAAGAATACCATCGCCAAGATCTAGTTGTATTTGTTTTTCCGCATATTGAATATGTGGAAACTCTGAAACATTGGAATCGTAGTAGATTTCTATACTATCCTTGGCTCGAGCACCCATATCTTGGCTAATCGTGTCCGTTGCATACGGAAAATTAGTATGGCGTTCAAGAAGATCTGGCAGTCCTGTGCGACTTATTTCATTCCCTTCCAAATATTCATTGTGTAGTTCCATCAATGCATGGTGGATGCTACTTCCAAACCCGATCCGCGCCGATAAAGGTTGTTGAAAACCGTAAAAAGAAAAAAACTTGAAACTATAGGGGCAATCAAAAAATGATTTAAGCAAGGAGAAATTGAGAGAAATATTCGCAATTTCGGTAGACATCTGCGCTTTGAGCCGGGCGCGTTCGGAATAGTTGCGCCTAGGAGCAATGATCGTGTAATCAGAACGAGATACCTCAGACGCAAATACAGATTCATAGACTTGTTGCCTACCATCTGGCGCAGACGACATCAAGAGGAATTTTTTGGATCGGGTAATGGCAACATACATCAAGCGGCGTTCATCTTCTTCAGAGGAAATGTAGCGATCAGGATCGTCAAGCAAGTTTTTATCGAAGAAATGCCAAACTTGTTTACCAGTTGGTTTACTGGTTGGCAGATAATTACGGTTGAGACCAGGAACAAATACAACTGGGAATTCCAATCCTTTGGATTGGTAAACCGTCATCAATTGTACTGCATTGGGGGTACGATATGCATTATTTAACCACCCTTCCGGGTAATATCCTTCAGCAGAGTAGTGCAGGAAGTTGAGAAAACTTGTGAGTTTCCATCCCGGATCTGTCATGAAATTGATGACCTCAAAGTCATTGATGATCTGGCTAAACATGCCAAGGTTGTAAAAAATGACTTCTTCGTAATTGTAGCCATGCGCATGTTCAGCATCAGGGTCTTCATATACATCTTCTCGCACCCCCGATCTATCAAGAAATTCCCAGAAAATCGATTGTAAATTGAAAGATTCGTAGTACCCATCTTGCTTTGGCTTTTGCCTGGCCAGCCATTTTATGGCTTCTGCAAGCAGGGCTTCATTAAAATCATCGGATGTAGCAAGCCAATATTCACTTAGGGTATCTTCATCAATTTCATTCGCCAGATACTGAAAAATGGCCTTGGCAGCCATGATCTCGGCACGCTGAAATAGATTATTTACTCCTGAAACAACAAAAGGAATCCCTGCTTCTTGCAATGCTTCAACGATATTGATCGCCTTCTTCCATTTTCGTAATAAGATCACCATATCGCCATAGTCTAGGCCGCGTGGTTCTTCATTAGGTTTGTCTTGAAACTCGACACCGTGAAGGTTTCGAATGCTGTCAACTATGAACTGGTTTTCTTCGGTAACATTGGCAAAACGATTGTATAATACATCTCCTTTCGTGTACTGTTGAGCGCCTTTCGCTACCATACTTTTAGGGAGGCGTTTTTGGTTGTTCGTGATACATTTCAACGCCACATCTATAATAGATGGTGCAGACCGAAAGTTATCCGCAAGTGTAACAGAATGTACATTGTCGTATCGCTTGCTGAATTCCTGGATGAATCGTATGTCGGAACCACGCCACTGAAAGATGGTTTGATCATCGTCGCCAACGACACAGACATTTGCACCCAGTTCATACAAGGTGCGAACAATATTTTCCTGCATCGGATTGACATCCTGATATTCATCTACAATCAGATAGCCTGCATTTTTACCAATACGTTGGCGAAAGGCAGGGTCTGAGCCAGCATATCTGAGCACCAGTTGCATAATCATCGTAAAATCCAGAAAGCAACTGCGTCGGAGCGTAGCTTCATAGTCAGCAAGGGCTTCTGTCAAATTTTGGGGCAATACAGCGCCGGGTGCCAACTCAGCTTCTCGTAAAATCCCCATCAATTGAATAAAATGACCAGTATCCTTATAGCGCTCCATATTCAGCTGCTGCATACCCACCTGCTTGAATTTCCGTTCAACAAAGAGTTTCAATTTTATTTCATCCAGCAAACTGAATTTTTGGTACTCATATTTATAATCTTGTAACACTTTTAGGCACCAGGCATGGATGGTCCCAACGTACATATCCGCAAGGCCAGGTTGTTCGGGAAGTTGCTCTCGGCATAACTTTAGGATTCGGGCTTGAAGTTCTCCAGCGGCCTTATTTGTATAAGTGAATGCAATGATCCGGGCAGGTGGAGTCCCCCTTTTTAATAAATTAATGATACGTTCAGAAATAACCTGTGTTTTCCCAGAGCCAGCACAAGCTATAATTTGAAGGTTTTGGTCGAGCGTATTGATGGCCTCTTGTTGGTTGGAGGTATATGTAGGCATAATGAAAAGTATATTAAGTTTGTTTGTTTTGATTTTGAATTAACGAATTGCCATTTGCCTTTGAAATCAACATTTGTAACTAAAACAGATCAATATCTGTGGTAGTATTGAATGAAACGACCGTTGAACCCTCATAAAATGCTTGGAATAAATTAATATACTTTTGCATTTCAGGGTTTTCGGAACGTGCTTTGAAAAGATTGGAACTGCCCACCGTAATCCGTTTCATCTTCGCCCGCGTAATGGCAACATTCAATCGCTCGGGCTTAAAAAAGAAGTCAGCTTTTTCAACTGCCATCTTAAGGTCGCTCATGGCCAGTGATATTAATACAACATCACGTTCTTGGCCCTGGATACGTTCAACAGTATCTACAAAAATCTTTTTCAGAATTTTATCATCCGAAATCCGTGCCTCCAAGGCAGATTTAATCAAGCGTACCTGGGCTCTAAATGGGGTTAAAATTCCGATATCTTTGGCTCTAATACCGCAACGCATCAACTCTTCGACCAGTTCCGCTATGAGATCAGCTTCTTCCGGGCTACGCATTCCGAGACCAATATGCTTCAAATCGACAAATATTTCTGGCGCATCAGCGCGCAAGATATCAAAATGCTGCTGTGGAGGTGTTAAGTAGGAAATCGTTCTGGTAGCAGCAGTTATGTCTGGCTTCAGTTGCCCATTATAAAAGTTTTGACTGGAGAATGCATTGATATTCTGATGCATTCGATAAGTCGTCTGCAACATAGTACCGGGAGCAAATTGGAATAAATGTTCAAATATGGACCGAGCAAGTTCTTGATCGGTTTGCGCTTGATCTATGATGGGAGGAAGTTGTTTGTGATCTCCAATAAAAATACATTTAATGCCCGCAGTCATTGCAGATACAGCCATCGGAACCGTCATTTGTGAGGCCTCATCAAAGATTATTACATCAAATGGAAATCCCTTTAATCGTTTGGTATGCAATGCAAATGCAGTTGCGCCCACAATTACGCCACGGGACTGAGGGCCATATCCTGCACTGTTGATCCCACTGTCCGTATTTTTTATAGTGGTGTCATCGTAATCGAGGCCATCCATTTGGTGCTTTTTCCCCATTTTCACTACATGGGGATACCCGGTAACCCGATTGATTTTTTGGAGGGCATTGTTAATCCCGGTATGCGTGAATGCGGTTATAAGTACATTCTTCCCTTCTTTAGCTAATTCAGTGGCTAAATAGGCTAATACCCAAGTTTTGCCGGTCCCGGGAGGACCTTGAATGAGGTAATAGTTTTCTGCAATCATTGCCTCAACAAATGCTATTTTTTGTGAGGCATCCAATGTCAAAGTTTCCGCTTGTTGAACCCTAACGGCACGTTCTGATTCTTTCAATGTCGGTAAAATTGTACCGGACAAAATCCCATCAATACGACGCAGTTTGTCAGGGTGAAGTTTTAAATTTAATATCGGCTCTTGGAGGATATGCCGGATATCCGTTTTGGTACGATCAATGGTCCAGCCAGTACTATTGATCAGGTTTTTGGGAATTGTCGCAAACCCAGACCAACGATCTGTCACAATTTCAATGGATTTCCCCGAATCATTACTGATTTCACCCTTAAATTGTATACCATGGCCGGAAACATTTACCGGTGTACCTTCTCTAAATTTGGAAATATTATCAGGGCAATCAAAACGTACCTTTAACGCGACATACGAGGGTCCATTTTCAATGCCATCAAAATGTGCGCTCAAATTGCTAATGGCTTCTCCTTTGGCAATTCGCTCATCTAAGGGCATTTTCCATATTTCATCTGTTTTTTTATTCTCGGTATCGTACTCAATATCAATGAATTTGATCAGGCGTTGGACTAGGTTTTCCATGATTGTTATGTTTGGATTTTAAGTTTGCTTTTTTAATTGACACTTTTTATTGCAGGTTCTGATATTATAATGGTCGGCGTATTATCCAACAATTCTGCATATAGAGGAGATACTTTCAATACTTCAGCATTTCCCAGTAACAGTAGATGTTGTCGGGCACGGGTCAGCATGACATTTAACTTTCGATCTACCCCTGCAGCATTGATCGACTGTATGGCCCTTAACTGCATCGGGGTTTTCACAGCAAACGACACGATAATTACATCCCGCTCTGAGCCCTGGAAACGTTCCACGGTGTCTATTGTTACGGATTGATATTGAGCAGGCAATTTTTGTCGAATGTTGGCAATCTGTGCGCGGAAAGGAGTTATGATTCCAACGGTACTAGTCGGATCAAAGCGATCGCCGTATAGTTCGTGAATGTGAGTGATTAGATCAATGACTAAGTGTGCTTCAACGTCGTTAACTTTTGGGCGTATATCGCGGCGGGTAGGTACAAATGCTACTCGTTGGGTAAAGAGTGCATGAAGTGGGTGCTCATTATTTGGAAAAGACAATGGGGCATTTTGGTCGGGAAGTCCAGTTTTAAGCAGCCCGCCATAGAAATGCTGGTTGGGAAACGCTGCAATGTCAGCGTGCATGCGGTAATGATATTCCAGCATGCCATAGCAATCATTCCAACCCTTAGTCTTTGCGTTGTACAAAAGGCGAGAGAAGAGTGATTCCCGAAAGTTGAACAGACCGATTTCCTTTAGTTCGGGTGCCTCTGCCCTGGTAAATGCCTCTCCTTGAAGCACCACAGCCGGAAGTTGGTTGTCATCGCCAATCATCAAAAAGCGCTCGAAGTGTGGCAATATTCCAGCCAGTTGAGGTTCGAGCAATTGAGATGCTTCATCGATGACAAGCGTATGGAATTTTTTAAAATGCAGCAGATCCAAGCTACCAGCAAAGGTTGCTTGGGTAGATACAAATACCTTTGTGTGGGACACTCGATCGTATAGTTCGTTGAGTTTGAGTTGGCCCGATAACGACTGCCAGCAATAAGGCTCTTCTCCACGACCAAGGCGAATGAATTCAATTCCCAGATCATTCAGCTTTTCACATATAACTTTCACAGCCTGATTGGTAAAGGCGATTACCATGACGGTGAGCCCTTCTTCGGCCATTTGGCGCACTAGTTCCCGCAATATTGTACTGGTTTTACCTGTGCCAGGAGGGCCCTGAACAAGGAAATAATCTTGTGCCGACAGGGCACGCTGAACGATATCCAATTGGTTGGGATTTAATGCATTTCCTTGAGCATGGCCAATTGATTCTGAAGCGCCCTTTTGTTCATTGATTCCTTGAAACGTGGGCTGTTTCAATCCGAGTATTCGCTCTTGACTGCTGGAGTCTGACCGAAGGAAACGAAATAGAAGGTGGAGCATCGTGCGGTAGCCGGATTCCCGGAAGTCTCTTTCAATGGCCCAGAATTTGCGGCCTTTGAAGTAGGATTTATCGAGTTGTTTATTGGCTAAACTAACCACCACCTGGTCAGGAGTCAGTGAAAGGATTGTGCATTTAAGAATCTGCTGTCCTAAAGGGTTAGGATTTTCCGGATCAGGAGTCGGGTATAATATGGCTACTTCTCCTTCGCGAAAATTGGTGACGCTAGAAGAAAATAGATTGGTGTCAATCTGAAGGGTGATATGGAAATTGTCTGTTACTCCCTCTTTTTGAAGTCGTAGGTATGTCAGGGCATTGTAGCTCTCCACTTTTTCGCTCTTGGTCGCGCGCCAGAGCGCGGAAAAGCCTCCGGAATCGTCCGGATTATTCGGGTTGCCTGTTTTCGCGGTTTGCATTTCGCTGAAAACAAATTTGGTAAAGCCAAAAAACCAGGCGCGGAGTAAAGGGGATAATCCATTTAAAGTTTGATGAAAACTGGCAATTTCACCCGTTTTAAATACTGGAGCAGGGCCAAATGTATCTGGATGTATACGATTTAACACAGTTGTATCTCCAGCAGATATTCTTAGTTCATTTGCGACGATTCGATTTCGCAATAGCAAAATTTTCTGTTTACGGAGATGGCTGTCATCACGCACTGCACGCAAAGGTTTTTCAGATGGGCGCGCTTTGGCATATAATATAGTGCTATGTCCTGTTCGGCCCGGAAAGGTGGACTCCAGCATCAAACTATAGGCCAAAGCCTGTGCTTCATGATTGGGGTAAAGTTCCGTTGCATGGTAATTCCCTGCTTTCATTTCAACAATTTCCTTGAACTGCGGGTCTTCGGGGTTTTCAAGCAATACGTCGAGGCGACCTTGAATACCATATTTGGCAGAAATAAAAGTAGGCTCAATGACCAACTGTTTGTTTTTAAATGAATCAAGCGCGTATCGGATCGTTGTCTCCAGTTGTTTTCCTGTTTCAAATACCGATTTAATGGCTTCCCTGCGGTATTGCCCTTCCTGGTGTGCCATGCAGAGCATCCCAAAAGAGTTTATACGCATGACCTTAGCAAAGCTAGCTTCATAACTGTATTTTGGTTCAGTGGCAAGATCGTCGAGCATTTGCCCGGAAATATTACCAACCATCATTTTGTCAGTTATCTCCCCTTTACTGAAGCGATTGAGTAAGTGCAACAAAGGGTTATCGCCTTGAATCTGACAACAATCAGCCAGTTCCTTTGCCTCTAGAAGGTAATCAGGTTCTAATACCAGCAGGGTTTTGTCTGTTGCATGGTATTCGCCATCACGGTTGGCGTATGGTTTTACCTCTGTAATGTATATGGTGCAATACGGCCATAGGAATTCGTGAACTCCACTAAGATCAGATCCAAAGCCATCCTCTTTTTTGTTATCCCAAAATTTAATGGTAATGGTCCCCATTTCATCTGTGTCGCACACTATGGCACAATGTTTAATGGTATGCGTCTCCACAGGAACATGAATATCGCGGACAATTGCATGAAAGCTATGCGTAGGTAGTTTGGATTTGGAAGGCTGCAATTCAGCTTCGAAACCGCGCTGAAATGGCTCAAATGATTGACGAATTTGTTCAGGAATCTCAGTATAAGAGAAATGAGCGATGACAGAAGTTAAGGCATAAAGGCAGCGGGCATCATCGGCTGGAGTTGTCAAGAAATTTGCCTCATGCACAACCGTGTTTGCAAATCTTCGCAAGTGATGTGCGAGATTTTTAATTGTCAATGGTACTTTATATTCCGTTGTAATAAACACAATGCGGGCATTAAGATTATCCAGATAGCGTTTTTCATCGCTGACTAGTTCCCGAAAAAGAGATTCAAGTATTGTTCGATACTTAGGAATTCGTTCTTTTTCAGTCAAGCCTTCTGTACGGAGAACATGATCGATATTTTCATATAATAATGCTGCTTGAGTACGATCAATATACTGCATAATGTTTAATTTAAGGCAAACAAACATCAATACAGTCTCTCTAGGACAGATTAATCTAATAATCTAACCAAGAATAGAGACGGATATGAGGCTTTCAATTACTTTTGTTTACCGGTTGCTGTTTATGGTTTATTAATAATCCAAACATGACAATTCTTATGCCATTTTTTTGAATTTATTTGTTAATGATGCAAAGATGTATACGTGATATGCAGCCTATTTGCATTTTTAAATTTTATTTTTTTAAATATTATGCCAACCAATAAACATGCGTCTTTTAGGTATCGCACACTCAATGGGTGTTTTTCAAACCGGGGCCACAGAAAATGGACGTTGGAAGAACTTGTACAGCATGTTTCCCATCATCTGCAAGAAGATTTTGGGTCTGATATAACGGTAAGTCAACGCACGATTCAAGGAGATATTAATATCATGCGCAGTGCAAAGCCTCGTGGCTTTGACGCTCCAATTGTTTGTGAAGCCGGTTACTATTTTTATAGCGATCCAACCTATACCATTGAAAAAAGTGCTTTGTCTAAGGATGAGTTAGACATTTTACGATCAGCAATTGGTTTGCTTCGGCTCTTGCCAGGATTGCCTCAACTTCCTGCCTTACAAATGCTACTGAAGCGAGTGGATGTCGGTAACAATTTAAATACGTTATCATCAACTTCGATTCAGTTTGAATCAAACTTATATGTCCATGGCCTAGAATGGCTGGGAACCATATATAAATCAATCATAGAACAACAAGTACTACAAATTGCGTATCATCCTTTTACAAATGATCCTTTAGAAATTTTATTGCACCCATACCTATTGAAGGAATGGCGTAATCGTTGGTATATTTTTGGTAGAAACTCCCAAGATCAACTTTGGAATTTGGCCTTGGATAGAATTCAAAAAATTAAAATAGCTGAGCAGGTCCAATACATAGAAAATGATCTTTTTAATCCTGAAACCTGGTTCAATGATATTATTGGAGTAACCAAACCCAACAATGCCCAACCCGTTGAGGTTCAATTTGAGACTTCTTATCTTTCTTCTCGTTATATCGAGACGAGGCCGATTCATGCTTCTCAGCATCTTGTTCATCAGGAAAATGATCGATATAGGTTTTCTTTGACCGTGATTTTGAATCAGGAGTTAGTCAATGAACTTGTTCGGTATGGAAATGATTTATGCGTAATAAAGCCCACCTCACTCAAGGAATCTGTAGAAAAGATCGTTGGGCCGCGATGAATTTTAACTTGGAAGAACGAAGGAAGCCAAACAATCGTTGAGACTTAGTAATAAATACAACACGTGTCAAGTCATAACCGGTATTGGAACAGCAACTGTCAACCCATACCGGAATACGCACTAAGCCTGTAAAAGACCTGTAGGAATACCGCTCAAAAATGTCCACAAAAATGGAAAGGTGATTTTAAAATGTCAACCTAAAACCGGAATATAGTTTTTTAGGTATGGTCAATGTCACTACGCGCATCCGATCCTCCTTTACGCCCATCCGAAGATTCTCCAAGCCCATCCGAAGATTCTTTACGCTCATCCGAAGCTTCTCCAAGCCCATTCGAACATTCTCCAAGGCCATCCGAACATTCTTTACGCCCGTCCGAACATTCTCCAAGCCCATCCGAACATTCTCCAAGCCCGTCCGAACATTCTCCAAGCCCGTCCGAACATTCTCCAAGCCCGTCCGAACATTCTCCAAGCCCGTCCGAAGCTTCTTTACGCCCGTCCGAACATTCTCCAAGCTCATCCGAAGCCTTTTCCCCGCCTAAAAAGCGCTAAAAGTGTTAAAATTTGAGGCCCAAAAAGGCGCTTTCGTGGAAAACTCTTTCATATATGTGGAAAAAAATATGACTTTTCCCGAATGTTTTGGCGGTTTTTGGGCCAAAAACCACTCAAAATCCACATGCCAAATTTTTCGAGTCCCAAAATTGGCCAAAATGCGGTGGAAAACTTCCGAAAATTTGTACGTTTTTTTCTGGGTGGGCTTAGTGCACATTTGCTGCATCAGTAGCCACGAAGGCTGCTGACTTATTGTTCACTTTTTAATTTTTTCACTATGAAACTGAAAGTTAAAAAAACAGCTTTCCAATCATTACGCCAGGCGGGTCTGGTGGCTTTTGCAACAAACGTAACCAATCGGATGACGGAACGTCCGGAGTACGCGGCCTTCGCAGACCAGGTACTTGTGCTTAAACAACAAACGGATGCTTTTATCGCTGCGCTGGCGGATAGCGCACAAGGTGGGGCCGACCGTATTACCCTGAAAGGGGAATCGCAGGCGGCCTTGGTACGCACCCTCAATGAATTGGCCGACGGCCTCAACTACTTCCACACGGGGCCAGAAAGTTGGGTGACCAATGCTGGTTTTTCGGCGGTCGATCCTCGGACGGGTACCAAACTCGGATCGATGCAGCCGCCTACCAATATCCGGGCTATCCCCCAAACGGTTTCGGGCGAACTGGAACTGCGGTATGAATTGCCGGACCCGAAAGCGGTGCGCAACACGGGCCTGGAATTCTCCACGGATAACGGCGAAACCTGGACAAACGGCACCTATAGCTCGGGGTCGGTGATGAAGGTGAAAGGATTGCCTGCCCGGAAAGCGGTGCTGATTCGCTTACGCTCGATTGGCACGCTGCAACGGATGAGCGGCTGGTCGGAATCGATGGAGCTGTTTTTGGTATAGCAGGGACATGCAGGGACAAGTCGCGACTTGTCCGTACGCCGGGTGGATGTAGGCAAGTTGCGTATTAGGATTTCCGATCAGATGCGTTGAGAATAATACACGCTTTTGCAAAGATGATAGATGTGATGGGTAGTGTACGCTTTGGCGCCCGAATAGAATTCGGGCGTAACAAGATGTTAGATGTGATGGCGTCCTTACTTTAGGCGAGACTTGGAGGGATTTCGGATTTATGCCCCCAGCCTGGCCTCCCCAATAAAACAAGCCACGCTTCCTTGGAAAAGGAGAGCGTGGCTTCTTGTACTTAAATCAAATATCAGAATTTTACTTCATCTGCACCATTTTCTGCGTAGCAGCATCGCGGTCCGTCTCTAACTTGTAATACAACAAGCCGCTTGTATTCATCGCACTTAAATCCAGGGCAACGGTGTTGTAGCCTTTGGCAAAGTTGCCTTTCTGGCGGTGCACCAAGCGGCCGGTTTCGTCGTAAATACTCAGTACGGCGCTGCTTGCTTCTGGCAGGTTGAACGGAATCATCGTTTTATGCACAAACGGATTGGGCTGGTTTTGATACAACTCGAATCCGACGCCCGCAACGGTTTGGTTGGTGCCTTGGTTGAAACGCAAGGCCACATCCAGCAAGGTACCGTTTTGGTAGGCCTCGGCTTTGGTGATGCGGCTGGATACGCTCAACAACGAACTTAATCTGCCGGCTTTTAAGGCGCGGAAACGGATCGCAAACTCTCCTGCCAATGGACCGTCGTACGAAGTGGTGATCGCGTTGGCAAACACACCAAAGTTTTCAGCGCGCATACCCACACCCGGAAGGATATCCACGACTTCCAAACCAGGGAACTGTAGGGTAAACTGGTAGGCTGTCGTGACTTCAGACGCTTTCAACGCAACGGTAAAGGTTTCTCCTGCCGCAATTTGCCGGTCTTCCAGGTCGAACAACAAGGTTCCGTTGGAACGGTCGTCGCTGCTCATCAGCGCATTCGCAATGGCGTTGGTGTTGACGTCGCCTACTTTAATCGCTACAAAGTCTTCTTCCAGGCGGTTGCCGCTGAGGCTAAGGATCGATTTAAACTCCGGGAAGTTGGTTAGGAACGGCTGCAAGGGATCGGGGAACACGAATGCTTTGTCGACAAAACGCCAACTGGTATTGCTGCCCAGTTCGATGGTGATGCCGAGGATGAGGCGCCGCAACTCTACAATATCAAAGTTGGTGACGGACTCGCTGTTGTTGGCATCGGCCGCGATGATTTTGTACGGACTGTCCAGGGTGTCGATGCCCAGGATATGGCGGCTGATCAATACCAGGTCGTACGTGGATACCCCGTTTAAGTGGTTGTCGTCTTTCAAAGGGGTGACGGTTGAATTGGACGACAAGGGGATCGAGTTGAACAGGTATTTGCCACTGGCTCCGGTCAGGTTACTGAACGTGAAACTCGGAATGGCGTTGCCGGTGCCGGTAATTTCCACACTACCCTCTTCCAGGCCGTTGGCGGCTTCCGTAAGCAGGAAACCCGCTACTTTGGCGCTGTTGGAATCGCTCGGACACACCCCGTCATTGTCTTGAATGATGATGTAGGTTTCACAGTATCCTGCGTTGCCGGCTTTGTCGACCGACCATAATTCCACGATTTGGGTGCCGAGTTCGGTACAACTGTAGGACACGCTGGTTTGCGGCGTGCCATCCGGGTTGTACGGGAATCCGGTGTCGGTGCCTTTTTTGCGGATGCCGGTTACCAATTGCGCGACTGGCGTGCAATTGTCTTCGGTGTACTGCAAGAAGTCGCTGGCCCACAAGGTTTGGGAAATGCCGACCGCGCCTAAGTTGGTGGTCAGGCCGTTCAGACAAACAACGGTGGGTGCTTTTCCGTCTTTTACCTCAAAACTGTATTCGCAGGTTTTTTCGTTGCCACAACCATCTTCCACAATCCACAAAATGCGGTGTTTGCCGTAAGGCAGTTCGGGCACCACATAGGTGTTCTGGTTTGCCTGGGTGTTCCAGCGCACCCGACCAATGCGGGTGTTTCCTGCTACAACGGTTTCGAGGGCAAATCCATATTTGAAGTTGGCTGCGCCCGGACGTTGGTCAAAGGCACGCAAGGTGCCGCCGCTGTAGTTCGGATTACCCGCATTGCCAAAGGGCACTTTGTTCCATCCCAAGCCTCCCAAGCCGGTCTGATCGCTGCTGATGACGGTTTCCTGTACGTTGTCGTTGTCCAGATCCAAAAACAGCAAGTAACTGATTTTCAGGTCTGCGCCGGAACAGGAGTCGATGGCCGTGATGTTCAGGTCGGTCGGACCTTCGCACAAGTCATGGATGCCCAGGGCGTTGTCCCACCAGTAGGTTTCGTTCCAATGGTATTTTTCGTTGACCGTTTGATCGGCAAACACCACCGTGCTATCGGGGCAATTGCTGATAGCAGGGTCTTGTCCATCCTGCACCTTGATGATTTGCACGTACTGGTAACCATTCACATTGGCTGTCCAGAAGCTGGAGAAATCGGTCGATGTTGGGTCAGTTGGCAGCAGTTTGACCACCGTGGGTGCCCAGGGTGCAGGCGTACCGGCAGGCGACACAATGGGGCCTGGCAAGTTTTGGCTGCTGGTGCTGTTGCTGTTTGGATTCGGGTTCGGAACGATGGTGTACGGCAAATTAGGATTGTACGTACACCAGTTGATGATTTTCCAGGTCCGCTGAATCTCAAAGCAGGCGTCGGGCACGACGGTGAATATTTGATCTTCAAAGGTGATTCCCAAGGCTTCGCAATCTTTTCCGACAAACGTTGGCTTGCCGAAATCGCCGGTGCCATCGCAGGAGGTGACGATTACGTCGTTCGGGAACTTCACATAATAATCCTGTTCGTAGTTGACCACAATGCGCTGGGTACATTGGCTGCTGTTGCCGCCACAGTCGAAGGCCCTGAAAGTACGGGTGATGGTGCCTTTATTGCACAAGGAATCGAAGAGGCTCAGATTGAGGGTTTGGCTCAACCCGATTTGTCCCTGGAACACCTTGGTGGAGTCGAGGCAGCAGTTGTCGAGGATTTCAGGCAAACCGTACGCAGTTAAAGACGGATCAAAGTTTTCGCACGAAACCGTCACATTGGCCGGTGCGTTGCAATTCGGTTTGATTTTATCTTCCACCAAAACGGTTACCATACAATCGTTGAAATGGCCTTCGTATTCGTCGATACCAACACTGTCGTTGAGTACAGGCACATCATACACCCGGAACTGAACCAACACGCTGTCACCGATGTCATCGCAGCAGAAGGTTATGGCCGGTTCGAACTGGGCATTTGACTGGCAGATACTGCTCAACATGGGCCGCACACGGAATGTGACCGGATGGCAATAGTCTTTACTACCGTCATCGAAGGTAGCCGCATCAATGACTGCTATTCCATCATTTCCAAGGCCGACCTGGGTAAAGGCGTCACAAGTGGAAACGGGCAGTACCAAATCCTCCACGGTAAGCAGGAACTCACAGCTCGATACGTTGGCACAATTGTCAGAAGCCGAATATTTCACCGTATACGTATTGCCTTCTGGCAAACACTGGGTAAAGGCAAACACCGCCAGGGTATCCGGTTTCCAGTAGTTGTTGCCAGGGAAATCGCTGTACGTACCCGGTATGGTGAAGGTGGTGATGTTTCCAGAGGAAGGATCTACACCGGTCACCCGCGCTTCGAGGTTGATGATCTGCGAACAACCTTCCGAAATCACCACATCGGGTAACGGCGCGGTTGCGCAACAAGTAAACGGATCGGTCGAAACGGTGATATTGCCCGGACAGGTAAATACCGGACCACCGAAGTCTTTCACGCGGATGCGTTGCAGGTATTCGATTGGGTTGCCTGGCCCGGTGGGTAAGCAACTGTTCGACACGACCCAGGTACGGAAGATGTCGTAATTGCCGGAGCAACCGTACGTTACCACATCGGTATAGCCGAGGGTGGCGCTACACAAACTTGCTCCTACTGGTGATCCGTTGATGCTGGGCTGGCCGGTAACGATCGGTGCCGTGGCATTCGGATTCAGGTAGGCCGTTTCACAATCGACCGTAACATCCGCAGGCATCACAATTTCCGGCAAATTGAACGGCAGTACCGTGATCAAATGGGAACAGGTCGTCTGGTTGTTCCAAGAGTCGGTCACGATAAAGGTCCGCTGCATTTCCAGGCGTGGGGTACCACATTCACCGTTGTCTTGCACCGATTCAGCAATCTGAGTGGTGGTGGGCGAACAATCCTGGATGCTCACATTACCGGTCGTAGACGGCGCCAAAGGTTGGCTGCAGGCGATGGTAATGTTGGGCGGACAAGTAATCTTGGGTGCCAGTTTATCTTCCAAAATCAATTTGCCCCAGGTTTTATTGCAAGAAACCTTGTGCTCGATTTCCACTACAATGGTTTGACCGAGCTTGTCGGGGGTAAGCGGATTTGGAATGATCTGGTTGGTATTCAGGTCGCGTAAAGTGACCTTATAATAGCCGCCCAATGGATAATTGAAGTCGGTGCAATCATCGGCTTCCCCTTCGAGGATCATCGATGCCTCGATGAGGGCCAGGCAAGTAGAGTCCATAGAAACATGCACAACATCATTGGCGACCAAAGGCGAAGCGATTTTCCAGCAATCGGTCAGCGGGGTAGGGTCATCGGCCGTGCCATTATCGCCTGGTGCCAGCAGGTTGGTGGTCAATGGATCATCGCCGTCATCGCTCAGGTCATTGACCATATATTGGCCGCCGTTGATAAAGTCAGGAATCGGCACATTCTGGAAGTTGACCGCAAAACCTTTTACCAAAGCCTGCACATCGGGTGCGCTGGGTGCGCCGGGTGCTGTTGGATTTAGTTCAAAACGCATGCGTACGCATACTTTCTGATTGGGCCAAAGCAAGCCGGAGTTGCCGTTGAACAGCGCAATATTGGTTGTACCGTCGTAATTGGCTGCTAAACCAGGATTTTGTTGGGCATCGCTGCTGGAAATGGCTGGTGCACCGTTCGGAACAAAGCCCGAGAACATGCTGCCGAATGCGTTAGAACCGCCAAGATCGAGGGTTGCTTCCAGGTTATTGACAGGCACTTTGCCCGAATTTTGGATGCAAAGCGTCATGATCACATCAAAATGCCCGCAAGTACCGCTGGTTGCTTTTTCAATACCGCTGATTTGCAAGGCGGAGGCGATTTTGGGCTCATCGATGAATCCGGCGTCCAGCGAGTTGTCTTCCTGATTGTCGGGGAAACTGAGTTGGCCATTGTTGTCGTACAAGCCATCTTCGCCGGTGACCAAAAAGTTGGTCAGCATATCCGGTACCGCCAAAGCCATAAACGGAGCGGCGTCGCTGTCGTTGAAGTCGTTGGCCGGCGCCAGGTTCGGAATGGTCAAAATTTTGCCGTTCGGCGCAATACCATTGACCGGGTTAGAGCCGCCCAGGTATTTGAGCGGGGCAATCCGGTATGGGCCGGAAATCAGGCCCAGCCAGCCGTAGCGGCCGTTAGCATCCGTCAAATTGCCATAAGTGCGGTCGTCGGCGGTGTTGAAGTTTTGGTCTTCACCAGCCCAGCGCAACACCATGGTTACACCTGCGAGGGGCATTTCCGACACATCCTGATCGCCTTCGATATCGCTGTCCATCCACACAAAGTTGCCTGAACGTGCAACGGGTTTCCAATAGTCTTCCACCTCGCCGAACGGAACGGTTCCGGTTGGCGGAATATCGGCAGTGGTATTCAAACGGATGCGGAAATAAGCATTGCCGTTGTTGTACACCGCATCGGTAGGCACCTGGAAGCAATACCGGCGGGTCGCCTGCCCCTGCGGCAATTGCGGCGCTGCGGTATTGACGGTTGCGCCATCGATGGAGGTAAAGGTCAGTTTTTCATTCAGGTCAAATGCCGCGTTCCCATTCAAATCGAGCCACACACTCACGTATGCAGGTGTGTAAGGCGCGCCTGGCACCGTTGTCTGGATGCTTGCACAGGCTTCGAAGCCGGGAATGATGGGTGTTAGCAAATTAAAGCCATCTTCATCATCGCCGCTGGCAGGAACCGAGCCTACATTGTAGGTACTTGGGTCATTGTCGTCGCCACCTGTTGGGTCGTTGCCCGATTGTGGATCAGGTTGTCCATCGGATTCGCTGTCAATCCCGGTACCCAGGAACAAGCCAGGAACGATGGTTGCACGTGCGCCATTGTTGGCCGTCAACGTAGCGTAGGTATTCGGGTTGTCGCCCAAATCAACGGCTACAAAGCCCATGTCGTGGGTTTGATCGTCATGCTTATCCGGGAAATTCGGAATCTGACCAGGCAGGTCGTGTACACCCGCTTCACCGGTGATCAGGTTGGTTACATCAGGCCAGGTAAATACGTCGCCATTGACAAAATCGTCGGCGTCGAGCTGGTCGTTGTTGCCCTGGTTGAACAAGGTCGGGATAAAGTCGGCTGGGCCGTCGGCTTTGAGCATGTATTTGCCGTTGATCAGGCCAAAGAAATAATACATGCCCGGGTTGCCATTTTTGACGCCGGTCGTTTGGGTGTATAAGCGGTTATCGGCAAGCGTGGTCAGGTCGCCATCGGGACCCGCCCAGGTAAGCGCAACCGCTACACCGTTCAAGCCGGGTTCGTTGGCCGGATCGTTTTGAATGCCATCATAATTGCGGTCTTCCCAAATGCGGTTGCCGACCATACCTACTTCGAGGATATAATCTTCCACCTCACCGAGCGGCAATTCGGCACCGCTGAAAGTGCCCGGGCCATCGGCTTGCAGTCCGCCGTTTGGAGACAGACGGAAACGCGCATACACCTTGCCTGCATTGAATTTGGCATTGGCGGGTACCGGGAAACAGAATTGCGCATTAGCAACACCCCCCACCGGGATCGCGCCGCTGTTGCTCCATTGCAGGGCTTCGGAAGCATCGAGTGCGCCGTTGCCGTCCCAGTCGATCCAGCCTTGCAGTACTGCAGCGGAATTGGTGGCATTTTGGGCCGTTACCCGAATGCAGGCATCGAAGGAAGGCACCAAAGGTGTTTCGAATACAATGCCGTTTTCGTCGTCGTTGCAAGTTGTATTTTTATCAAAACACTGGAAGTTGATGGTCACCGTACCTGCAATTTTCACCAATTCGAGCGCAAGGCCTTCTTGTTGGGCCAAACAGGAAATCAAGGAATTGGCATTGCCTGTGTAAGCCCCAATTGCAGGCGTTCCGCTCACAATTACCTGGCTGCCCAACACGGCAGCAAATCCGCCCGCAGCATTAATCTGGGGTGAGAAATCGCCATTTACAATCAAAAACTCAAGCTGTCCGGCGGTATTGATGCGTTTCAGGATCAATTTGTTTTCACACAGGAAAGAGGCAGCTGAAACGACACCCAAAGGATCACCGACGCAATTTTGCTGGTCGATGCTGAGGGTATTGATGCCATCATCGCCATCACCACTGTCCGTGGTCAATTGGTCATACACCCCGGCATCGTCATCCGGCGTGCCATCGCGTTCTGCGTCTACGCAGGAACCGAGGGTTAGTTTCGGATAGGTGGCGTGTGCGGCAGCATCGGCGGCTAACGTAGTATTGAAAGCCGATCCATTTTCGGGCAAATCGCCATAATCGAGGAAGCCGAACGCAAAGTCGTGGGTTTCATCCGATTGTGCATCGGCAAAACCAGCGCCAATGCCCACGTCGCCGATGCCTGTTTCACCTGTTGGCAGGTTTAAAGGATCGGCAATCGTAAATACTTGGGTAACGACCGACAAATCGCCACCGGAAATTTCGCCATCGCTGTCTGTATCTTCGTTAGAAAGCCCGTTGTTGCCAGGTGTGGCCATGGCTGGCGCGATCACTTTCAAACGGTAGGTACCTTGTAAAATGCCTGCGAAGTAGTATAAACCACCCAGATTGGTTTGGGTTTCGTACACGCGGTTATCGCCTCCAGTATTCAAGTCGTTGTCCGGACCAGCCCAGGTGAGTTCAACCGGTACGTTTGCAATACCAGGCTCCCCTGCATCTTGTGTACCATTAAAATTCACATCGTTCCAAACCAGGTTGCCCAAACGGCTCACTTTTACCGGATAATCTTCCATTTCACCGCCGATTGCCATGCCGTAGGATGGGTATCCACCGGTATGGGTCAAACGGAAACGGGCATTGGCGCTGCCGCCCTGGAAGGTAGCATCCGCCGGAACCGGGAAACAATACAGCGCATTGCTTACGCCGCCTGTTGGAATAATACCGCCGTTGCTCAGGGTGATTAATTCACCGGCATCGAGGAAATCACCGTCGCCGTTGAAATCAATCCAGCCTTGCAAGACGGCCGTGCTGCCGGTGGTATTTACCGCATTTACATTGATACAAGCCTCAATACCCTGTACCAGAGGTGTTACAAAGGTGATTCCGTTTTCGTCATCGCCGGTTGGGCAGGTGCCGTATTTCGGCGTGCCTTGTTGCGCATCGTCGCCGCCATTGAGTTCACCATCCACACAAGTACCGAGGTACAGGTTTGGATTTAAAATATGGTAAGCGCCGTTGGCCGGACCGTTCTGGGTAGCGTAGGAGTTGGCCAAATCGCCGTAATCCGTTGCATAATAACCGGCATCTACCGACAAATCTTCTTCGCCGGAAAGGAGTTGGTTGATGGGTGCCTTACCCGTTGGGTCAATGTCGGAGTCGGCATCATCGTTGCCGCCTGCCGTATTGGCCTGGGTAATGAGGAAACCGTTCGGCGTGGTAAAGGTCAAGGTGTAGGTACCTGGAATCAGGTTTCCGAAGATATAACTGCCATCTGAACCGGTGGTTGCGGAGCCCGAAACAGGGGTTCCATTTCCGGTTTGACCATTCAAGGTAAGTTGCACGCCCGATTTACCTGCTTCACCCGGATTTTGTTCCCCGTTGGCATTATAATCGTCCCATACTCTGTCGCCGATTCGTGCATACCGGTAGAAACCGGCATCGTAGGTCTCGTTGTTTTCACCGGAAACCAGCACTTCATTGGTGGTGGTGTTGTTGCCGGTAAATGCGTCGCTGTCTTTGGTATCGTCGGCATTTTCATTTACATACGTTACCGCATTGAAGCCGCTTGGGATTGGGAACGTCAGTTTATACGTACCTGGAATGAGGTTATCAAACAAATAATGGCCGTAAATGTCGGTCAGGATGGTTTGGTTCACTGCATTGCCCTGGCCATCCGTGCCCGTGAGCGTCACTGAAGCGTTGCCGATGGCAGGTTCGTTGTTTTCCTGGATACCGTTGGCGTTGATGTCTTCCCACACATAGTCACCGATGCTGGGCGGACGGTAGAAACCGGCGTCGTAAGAAATGTTGTTTTCTTCGGAAACGAGCACTTCAAACACGGTAGCACCCGTATTCAAGTCGGCATCGGAATCATTTTCGTCGGTACCATCGGGGTCATTTGCGTTGGTGCGTACGTAACCTGCGGGAGTAACAAAAGAGAGTTGGTAGCTACCAGGCACGAGTGTGGTGGAGCCGGAGCTGGTTGCACCAAATACAAATTGGCCATTGGCATCGGTGGTGGTACTCATACTCACCTGGGATCCGTCGCCGCTTGTTCCCGTGAGGAGCACCAATGCACCTGAAATGCCCGGTTCTCCGATGTCAATAAGGCCGTTTCCGTTTAAGTCATCCCACACCAGATTACCGATGCGGGTCGGAATATAATACCCCGCATCGAGGGTACGCAGGGTATCCGCCACCAGGATATCGAAGGGATCGCTGAATCCCAGGGCACCATAATCGGAATCCAAGGCTTCTTCCGTGCCTTTACTTGGCGCTGTTGGAATGTAACCAGCTGGAATGCCGAACAGCACGGTGTAGGTACCGGGGTCTACATTGGTAAATTGGTAATCGCCGTTTGCGCCTGAACTTACAGTTTGGGTGACGGGAGCAGCATCGCACAGTTTTGTTCCTTGCAGGGTTACGGAAACGCCGGAAATACCCGGTTCGCCCGGATCCTGTATGCCGTTGCCGTTTTGATCGTGCCAAATTTTATCGCCCACCAGCGATTTCACCGTGGTAACCACCACAGAGAAGGAGCACGTGGCGGTGTTGCCTTTCAAATCGGATAACTGGTAACTTACCACAGATGTGCCTACTTCGAAGGAATAGGACGCATTCAACGGATCAATGTTTACCGGACCGTACACGGCATTGTTCGGATTCAGAATGCGGAAATCGTATTGGCCGATCTGGCAGTTGTCGGTCGCGCCCGGGTGTATCCAGGTGCGTGTGGCGTAACAAGGGTATTGGTCGGTGGTACTGGCCGTTAAGTTGGGTGGACAGTTGGTCACTAACGGATTTTCGTTGTCGTTTAAAGTCAAACTCGTGGTACAGGAACTGATGTTCCCCGCTTCATCGGTAACGGTGTATTGCACTACCTGCACAGAATTGTGTGCTGTACCGAAGCTGGAATTTGCCGCAGGCGTTTGCACTTTGACCAAATTTGCGCCGTTCGTGCAGTTATCGGCCACCACCAATTCGGCCAAAAGGTTGGGGACTAAACCCGTACAATCACCCGCGCCATTAGAGTTCGTATTAATGACCCGACTCGGTGGACAAACACTGATGATCGGTGCGGTTTGATCCGTGATTTGAATCGTATATGAACAAGTAGCCGTGTTTCCATAAATGTCCGTTGCGGTCCAGGCCACGACGGTATTACCCAATGGGAATACCTGTCCAATCACCGAATTGGTATTGTTTACACTGTTTTGCAGCGTAGCCAAGGCACAATTGTCGGTGGCGGAGGCATTCAATGGCAGGGTACCGATAAAGTTGCAATTGGCGCTGGCATCGAAATCCTGCACACCGGCCGGACAAACCAGTTTAGGCGATTGGGCATCCCGCACGATCAGGGAAGCCTGGCAGAGCGATACATTGCCTGCACCATCCTGGGCTTTGAACGTAACGGATTGCACCACATTTACCGGAACATAGGTACCCGGAACCGGGCCGCTGATTTGGGTGATCACTACCTGTCCACTGCAATTATCTGTAGCACCTGGCGGGGTAAAGAACACATTGGCCCCGCAGTTGTCTACGTCGTTGTTCAGCACAATGGTATCCGGGCAATTGACATAAATGGGCACTTCATCATCTACAATCGTCACCACGGCTGTACAGAAGGTCGAATTACCGGCCTCATCTACCACCGTCATCACCACCACTTCGCTGTCGCCGTGGTTGCCGGAGAACGTCGCGCCCACTGCCGGCGACTGGGTTTTAATCAGGTTGGCAAAAGACGTACAGTTGTCGGTGGCCGCAAGCGCACCGATGAAATTCGGTACTGCACCCGCACAATCGCCCAGGCCGTTGCTGGACGTAAGCATCGTTTGGTTGGGTGGACAAACGGTAATGATGGGCGCGTCATCATCCACCACATTTACGTTCATCACGCAGGTCCTGTTGTTGTTGTTTACATCAGTTGCACTCCAGGTGATGGCGGTGCTTCCTTTGGGTAAAACAACGGTATTCAACTGCGTACCCGTGCCCGAATAAGCGCCGGTAGCGGTAAAAGACAAACCGGCGGCACCTGCTTTTAACCCGCAATTATCGGAAGCAAAGGCGTTAAATCCTGTTCCGGCGATGGTATAGCTGCAATTACCCAGGTTGGTCCCGAGGGTTACCGGAATCGTTGGGCAAGTGATTGCGGGTAGTTCGTTGTCGACCACCGTTACCGTAAAGGAACAGGTCGCATTGTTTCCGCCAAAATCGTTGGCCGTGTAGGAAATCGTTTGGGTATTGCCAACCGCCAGTGCGCTGCCCGGGGCTGGTCCGCCATTTTGGGTGACCGTTGCCGAACCGCAATTGTCGCTGGCCGTTGGAATAGACCAGGAAACAACGCCCGTGCACAATCCGGGGGTATTGTTGAAGGTCTGGTTGCTTGGGCAGTTTGAAATAACGGGGGCCGTATCGTCTTGTGTTGTGCTGGTAAAAGTGGTCGTGGAAACACAACCATTCAAGGTGGCCGAAACCGTCACGGTGTAGGTGCCTTCTGTCAAACCGGCGGTAAATGCCGGAATAACAGCGCCGGAGCCAGTGCTGGTTCCATTGGCCAGGCCTGCTAAGGCACCACCCGTCCAGCTGAATACCGTTGCGGCATTGCTTGGCGTAGATGCCAAAGGCGTAGCGCTTACGGGTTTGCCTGGACAAATCGGTCCTTTGTTTGCAATTGCATTGATCGTCGTACCAATGCCGGTCACAATCGAAGCAGCGGCAGTACCTGTACAATTGGCATTGTCTGTCACCGTAACCGTGTAAGTACCTGTTCCCAGGTTGGTGGCCGTGGTGGTGGTTTGGTTTCCGGCGGAGGCTGGCCATTGGTACGTATAAGGCGGTGTGCCGCCTGTTGCACCTACTGTTGCAGTCCCCGAAGATCCACTGCATGCAGCAGTAAAGGAAGTGATGGATACTTGCAGGTTGTTTGCCTGGTTCACCTGTACACTGGCGGTTTGCTCGCAGGTACTGGAACCTTGTGGCGTCAGGGTGACGGTATAAACACCCGCTGCGAGCCCGGTAATGGTGGGCGATGTGCCGCCATTGCTCCATAAATAGGAATAAGGTGGTACGCCACCCGTGTGGCTCACCGTTGCCGTGCCAGTATTGCCCCCTGCACACACTACGTCCGTTTTAGACATCGTGACGGTGGCACCAACTACGGAAATATTTGCTGTCGCAGACGCCGAACATCCGCCCACATCTGTAACCGTTACGGTATAATTGCCGGCTTGTGCCGTGGTAAGTCCGGCGATGGTTGGGTTCTGGGTATTGGACGTATAATTACCCGGACCTGCCCAGCTATACCCGGCATAAGCGCCGGAACCGCCTGATGCATTGGCGAATAAATTAAGGGTACCAGATGCACAAACGGGTGTATTGCTGGAAATAGCCACACTCGGTGCACTGTTGTTGGACACCGACATGCTGGTGGAGGCGGTCGAGGTGCAACCATTGGCATCGGTAACCACCAGGTTGTAGATACCGCCCTGACTGGCTGAATTCGCCACAAAACCAGTTGGATTTGCCTGCGTAGAAGCGTAACCGAGGGGTCCATTCCAGGTATATCCTGTGTACGATCCCGAACCACCCGTAGTATTGGAGGTAAGCAAGGCCGTTGCGCCAAAACACAAGGGACCGTTATTGGCCGCCGTGACAGTTGGCAAAGGTTTTATGACGGCCGTGGTAACAGCAGTTCCGGTACAACCATTTGTATCGGTTACTTTAATGGTGTACACGCCGTTAGAAAACGTACTGGTTGTAAACGGAAAAGGATTTTGGAAAGTCGCCGAATAACCAGAACCCGCAGGGCCTGTCCATAAAAAAGCATAGGTACCGGTGCCGCCCTGGGGCAAAGCAGTGAGGGTTAACAAACTGCCCTGACAGGTGGGGCCTGAATTGGACGCCGTTATGGTCGGATTGCTGAAACCTGTAACGGTTTTACTCGCCGTTGCGCTACACCCGGAATTATCGGTTACCGTAAGCGTATAAATGCCTTCTGCTGCGGTGGTGAGCATAAAAGGCGTGGGATCTTCCAGCGCAGAAGTAAATCCATTCGGACCCGACCAGGCAAAGGTGGTATAGGGCGGATTTCCGCCGGATGGTGTGGCATTAAAGGCCAGGTTGTTGTTCAAACAAGTGGGCCCTGTGGTAATCGTTATGGAAGACGTCGGACGAACTGTTACACTAGTGGTAGCAGTACCGGAGCAGCTGTTGCCGTCTGTAACCGTCACGGTGTACGTGCCAGCGGAAGCAGATACGGCATTAAATCCTGCCGGATCCTCCACAGCAGCGGTAAAGCTGTTTGGACCTTGCCATGAAAAGGTATAGTTTCCGTTTCCACCCTGGGGTGTTGACGTGAGCAATACAGGTGTACCTATGCACACCGGAGTATTCGAAGCGGCTGTGACGGATGGTTTGGCATTCACCTGAATGATGCGGGTGGCCACCGTTGCACAACCATTGGCAGCAGTTACGGTAACCGTGTAGGTGCCTGCAGCACTGGAAATGGCCGCAAAGGGTGCAGGATTTTGGGCTGCGGAGGTAAAATTGAGTGGACCAGCCCAGTTAAAGGTGTAGGGTGCGGTTCCTCCAGTTGGGGAGGATGTAAGTAGAATATTAGTGCCCACACAAACCGGGCTGTTGCCGGTGGTTACAACCGTGGGAGCCACATTGACGGTGGAAACCACGATGGCCCTGGAGGCGGTGGCGGTACAGCCATTGCCGTCTGTAACGGTAACGGTATAAGTACCCGTTGCCGCAGCCGATCCCGGGAACGGAATCGGGTTAGCAAGGGTAGCCGTAAAATTATTGGGGCCGTTCCACAAATAGGTGTACGGCGCGGTTCCGCCCGTTGTGCTGGAAGTAAGGGTTACATTGCTTCCCTGACAAACGGGGGTTGCGCCGTTTGCGGTGATGGTCGGACCCGCATTTACCGCCACCGTTTTGGTGGATGTGGATACGCAGCCGCCGTTGGAAGTGACGCTTATGAGGTAATTTCCTGCGGCTGCTACCGTGGCGTTGAAGCTGGCAGGATTCTGTACGCTGGCATTGAAATTATTGGGGCCCGTCCAGGCATAATTATAAGGTGTTGTCCCACCCGTAGCCGTTACGGTAAGTGTTATGGGTGAGCCGACGCAAACGGGCGTGCTGGCGGTTGCAACCAGGGTTGGTTTGGCTTCTGATTTAAAAACCACTGCCTGCGTCCTGGTGACGGTACAGCCCTTGTTATCGGTGACCGTAAGTTGGTAGTTTCCGCCGGTCCCGGCAGCCGCAGCAAAAGGCGTTGGATCTTCCTGGGTGGAAGTGTAACTATTCGGGCCGCTCCATGCAAAAGTGTAGGGTGCCGAGCCGCTGCCTGGCGTGGAGAGCAAGGTGATTTGATCCCCGATACAAACAATATTCGACGATCCTGTAAGTGTAACCGTTGGCGCTGGATGCACAACCACACTGGCCACGCCGGTACATTGGGCCACATTGGTAAC